>NZ_BCQV01000020.1 GCF_001552255.1 Alicyclobacillus shizuokensis NBRC 103103 | reverse complement strand
TATGTACATCATTTCATCGTAGAGCGCCTGAATCGGCCGAAACAAGGCCCGGAACCGCCATTGGATGACCAGAGCGAGGATGACGATGAGCAGAATGACAGCAGCGACGGACCAGGCCAATCCACTGTCGTGTTCACGATAAGCCATGCGGAAAAAGATGGCGTCGGCGGCGATGGCGCCAGCAGATGCGCCCAGCCAATATAGAGTCACCTCACTGCGGACCCGGTGAAATCGTTGGTGTAATGGTCTATCTTGTGCGTGTTCTTCCATTTGACGACCTCCTCCTTTGCAAGGCCGACCGGCCAACTGACGATGGCGCCAAGTTCGTGCGCGTCGCACGCACCGTCAGGGTACCCGGGAAATAGGCCGACCGGCCAGGTGAAACCGGGCTATTTTCCTGCTTCGGATGCAACTAGTTCGAATGGACTATTTCACCAACGGATTCAACCAGCGCTCAAACCTTGTTTCCGTGGATGCCCAGGATGTCCGCTTGGGGCCGCGCCTTGTCTGCTCGGTTCACAATCCACACCGCCAATGGTATGGTAGAATCAAGAGTCTGACGAAGACAAGGGGGCGAAGCCAGATTTTCTCCTTGGTTATCCGGGTGAAGTGTTATACCATAAGGGAAACCGACCGGTCGGTAGGTATTCTGTAAGCGCTTATCATCCCGGCAGAGATCACCCCGCTTCATGCGTGCCGGCGGAGGGGAGGCATCGGCGTCGTGGTTGGGTATATTGTGCAAGGCATCATCTTTCTCCTCTTGTTTGCGGGGGCCGTGTATCTATTTGTCAAGGCCGTTTCGGATCGCGTCCGTTACGTGCTGGCGGGGGCCCCGGACGGCAGCCGTGTGGGGGATACGGGCCAGCGCATACGGAGTTTTGTCGTCAACGTGTTGCTCCAGAAGAAGGTGTTGGCCCAGCCATCGGGTTTGGCTCATTTCTTTATCTTTTGGGGGTTCTTGGTCCTGGTCTTTGGGGACCTCGATTTCATCGTCTTTCACCTAACCCGTTGGCATTTCCCGTGGGGAAACTCGAATGTCTACTTGTTTATCCAGGAGCTTTTGTCGCTGTGCGTGCTGGCGGCTGTCATCGTCGGGCTCATCCGCCGTTACGGACTGAGACCGATGCGTCTCGGCGGGGGCCTGGAAGGCGGCCTGATCCTCGGCTTGATTGGGCTCATCGTCCTGACCTACCTGGTGGCCACAGGGGCGGACGTCGACCTGGAGGGCAAGGCCCCCGGCTGGTGGTCGCCGGTGGTCAGTGCCATCGCCGGGTGGTTCAGCGGGGTCGGGCGCGGCGCCTTGCTCACCATCGCCGAGGTCTGTTTCTGGATTCACGTGTTCTGCATCTTCACCTTCCTCTACGTCATCCCGCGCTCCAAACACTCGCACATGCTGGGCGCCATGCTCAACTGGTACTTTCGGCGCCTGGGTCCGCCCAAATTGCGGGCGCTCGATTTGGAAGACGAGAGCGTCGAGGAGTTTGGCGTCGGGCGGATCGAGCAGTTCACCTGGAAGCAGCTATTGGACGGCTATGCCTGCACCGAGTGCGGTCGCTGCCACGTCGGCTGCCCGGCGACGCTGTCGGGGAAGCCGCTGTCGCCGAAGTACCTGATTCTCAAGATGAAGGACGCGGTGAATCAGCAAGGTCCCGGCATGCTGGCCAAGCTGGCGGCGGGGGCGGAGCCATTGACCGATCAATCGCTGTTTGAGCTTGGGGTGTTCAGCGAGGAGGAGGTCTGGGCCTGCACCACCTGCCGCGCCTGCGAAGAAGCGTGCCCGGTGGCCAACGAACATGTGCAGGACATCATCGACCTGCGCCGCTATCTGGTGCTGACCGAAGGCAAGGTCAGCCCCGAGGTCAACAAGGTGTTCACCCATCTCGAACGGCAATCGAACGAGTGGGGCATCAACCGCCGCGAGCGGGCCGCCTGGGCCAAGGACCTGCCGGTGCGCACGATGGCGGAGGTGAACGGACAGGCGGAATACCTGTTCTTCGTCGGCACCGCCGCCTCGTTTGACCAGCGGGCGCAGAAGATTGCCCAGGCGTTCGCCAAGGTGCTGCTGGCCGCCGGTGTCGATTTTGCCATCCTCGGCGTCGAGGAGGAGTCGGATGGAGACTCGGCGCGCCGGCTCGGCAACGAGTTTTTGTACCAGGAATTCGTGCAGCGCAACATCGAGATCTTCCAGACCTACGGCGTAAGAAAAATCATCACGACCGATCCGCACGCGTATAACACTTTCAGGAACGAGTATCCGGACTTTGGC
Organism: Alicyclobacillus shizuokensis NBRC 103103; assembly: GCF_001552255.1. Classification (GTDB taxonomy): domain Bacteria; phylum Bacillota; class Bacilli; order Alicyclobacillales; family Alicyclobacillaceae; genus Alicyclobacillus_G; species Alicyclobacillus_G shizuokensis. Next base: position 71,607 of record NZ_BCQV01000020.1, on the reverse strand, counting down.
TGGCAGGCGGAGGAGGTCTGGCACAGCACCCAGTTTGCGGCGAAACTGATTCAGGAGGGCCGCATCAAACCGGAGCGCCGCGTCGATCAGGTGGTCACGTACCACGACTCGTGCTACCTGGGCCGCTACAACGGCATCTATGACCCGCCGCGCTACATCCTCGAATCGATTCCCGGCGTCCGCTTGGTGGAAATGGAGCGCAGGCGGCAGCACAGCATGTGCTGCGGCGCCGGCGGCGGCGGGATGTTCAAAGAGGAGACGGGGACGCGCATCAACGTGATGCGGGCGGAGCAGGCGCTCAAAACCGGCGCCACCGTGCTGGGCACCGCCTGTCCGTACTGCATGACGATGCTGATAGACGGCACCAAGGCGCACGGCGCGGAGGATAAGATGCAGACCTACGATGTGATTGAGCTGCTGGCGATGTCGCTAAGGGACGCGGAGGCGGTGAACCCGAAGGAGGAAACCGCCTGAGGCGGACTGCGGTTGTGGCCTGTGCGCAAACGCCGTTCGGCCCTGGACGGGGCCATTTTGGAGGCGGTGAGCGATGGACTTTCAGTTCACACCCGAGCAGGAGCGGATGCGCCAGCTGGTGCGGTCTTTCGCGCGCGAGGTGGTCGCCCCGCGTGCACAGGAAATCGATGAACGGGACGAGTTTCCACACGAGCTTGTGCGGCAGATGGGGGAGCTCGGGCTCCTGGGCCTGCCCATCCCGGAGGAATGGGGCGGCGTGGGCGCCGATTTTGTCTCCTACATTGCAGCCATGGAGGAAATCTCCTACGCATCGGCGACGCTCGGAGTCATTCTGGCGGTGCACACTTCGGTCGCGACGTTCCCGATTCTGTACTTTGGCAGCGACGAGCAAAAGCGGCGGTACCTGCCGCGGCTGTGTTCGGGCGAGTGCCTCGGTGCGTTCGCCCTGACGGAGCCGGACGCGGGTTCAGACGCGCGCTCCATCCGCACGCGCGCGGTGCGGGACGGGGACACCTACGTGCTCAACGGTACCAAGGTATTCATCTCCAATGGCGGTGTGGCCGGCGTCTACTGCGTGTTCGCCGTGACCGATCCAGCTCAAGGCAGCCACGGGGTGACGGCGTTCCTTGTGGATAAAGACACACAAGGCTTTCGTGTCGGCAAGAAGGAGCGGAAGATGGGGCTGAACGGATCGGCCACGTGCGAGCTGTTGTTTGAAGACGCTCGCATCCCGGCGGCGCAGCGGCTCGGGGGCGAGGGGGAAGGGTTTTCCATTGCCATGCGACTGCTGGACACGGGCCGCATCGGGATTGGGGCGCAGGCGCTCGGCATCGCCCGCGCGGCGCTCGACGCCGCCCGCGCCCACACCAAGACCCGGCGCCAATTCGGCAAGCCTTTGTCCGAGCTGCAGGGGGTGCAGTTCATGCTGGCCGACATGGCGACGCGCGTCCAGGCGGCCCAGTGGCTCGTCTACCATGCCGCCTGGCTGCGCGACCAGGGACAGCCTTGCGGGAAGGAGGCGTCGATGGCGAAGCTGTTTGCCTCCGACACCGCGATGCAGGTGACGACTGACGCCGTGCAGCTGTTCGGCGGCTACGGCTATATCAAGGATTACCCGGTGGAGCGGTATATGCGCGACGCCAAGGTGACGCAGATTTACGAAGGGACCAATCAGATTCAACGCATGATCATCGCTCGCCACTTGACGCGATGACCCTGTCGGGAGGGCGGCGGGCGCTTGAAAAAATTCCTGCAGAGGGACGTGTGGCAGGGCGCATCGTGTGCTATAATGCTCATATTTGAGTTGGCATAGTCAAGCCCCGTCGAACGGCGAGGAGGAGTAGGCATGACTGTGGCGCTGTCCAAGTCGCAAGACGAGATTTTGCAGATGCCCTTGGTCGAGTTGGCGTGGGAGATCCTGCGCGTGCGCAAGGAACCGTGCTACTTTCGCGACCTGGTGGCCGAGATTCAGGCGCTGCGCGGTATGACCGAGGAAGAGGTCAGGGAAGTCATCGCGCGGCTGTACACCGAGATCAACATCGACGGGCGATTCATCTGCCTCGGACAGAACACCTGGGGGTTGCGGCGCTGGTATCCGGTGGACCGAACGGCGGAGAAGGCGCTCTCCAGCAAACGGTTTGTCCGCAAGAGCGGCGATGCGTTCAGTGACGATGACGAAGACGTCGATGTGGACGAATACGAGAACGATGAGGACGTCCTGGAAGACGATGAAGTCGCCGTGGACGACGAGGACCTGGAGGACGTGGACATCACCGACGAGGACCAGGATTCGGACGACATGGAAACGGACGACTTGGACGCAGACAGTGACGAGGACCTCGGTGACGACGAGGCCTCGGATCTTTTGGCGGAAGACGACCTGGATGAGTCGCTGGATGGCGAAGACAGCAAATACTGACTTGGAACCCTGGCTTGGTGCGCCAGTCTGCGTTCCAGCTGCGGCTGGGACGCTGTTTTTGTGAGAGAGGAGCAGAATGATGGCGAAGTTCATCTTTGTCACCGGAGGCGTTGTCTCGGGCTTGGGGAAAGGCATCACAGCCGCCTCGCTGGGCCGTCTGTTGAAGAGCCACGGCCTGAAGGTGACCATCCAAAAGTTCGATCCGTACCTCAACGTGGACCCGGGTACGATGAGCCCCTACCAGCATGGCGAGGTGTTCGTCACCGACGACGGGGCAGAGACAGACCTGGACCTGGGCCATTACGAGCGATTTGTCGATGAGAACCTGAGCGCGGCCAACAACGTGACCAGCGGCCAGATTTACTGGTCGGTGATCACCAAGGAGCGGCGCGGCGATTACCTGGGCGCCACGGTGCAGGTGATTCCGCACGTCACCAACGAGATCAAGGAGCGCATTTTGCAGGCGGCCGCCCCGGGCATCGACGTGGTCATCACGGAAATCGGCGGGACCGTCGGTGACATCGAGAGCCTGCCGTTCCTTGAGGCCATCCGCGAGATGAGGACCGAGGTCGGCCGCGATAACGTCCTTTACATTCATGTCACCCTGGTGCCGCTCCTCCCGTTGACCGGCGAGGTCAAGACCAAGCCCACCCAGCACAGTGTGGCGGAGCTGCGCAGCATCGGCATCACGCCCAACATCATCGTCTGCCGCACGCAGGTGCCCCTATCGCTGGAGGTGAAGAAGAAAATCGCCCTGTTCTGCGACACCGACGTGGAATCGGTGATTGAAAACGGGGACGCGGAGGTGCTCTACGAGGTTCCCTTGATGCTGCGCGAGGAGGGGCTGGACACGATTGTCCTGCGCCACTTCGGGTTTGCTCCGGCGGCGCCTGATCTGGATGAGTGGAGGCGCATGGTGGCCCGCATCAAAGACCTCAAGCGGCGGGTGACGATTGCGGTGGTGGGCAAGTATGTGGCGCTACCGGACGCCTACGCAAGCGTCATTGAAGCGCTCCGGCACGGCGGCTTTGAGAACGCCGCGTCGGTGGACATTCAGTGGGTTCACGCGGAGGAGGTCACCGAGGAGAACGTGGCGGAGTTGTTGGGCGGCGCCGACGGAATCCTGGTGCCCGGTGGCTTCGGCGACCGCGGCATCGAAGGCAAGATCACGGCTTGCCGTTACGCCCGCGAGCACAAGGTTCCGTACTTCGGGATCTGTCTGGGCATGCAAATTGCCGTCATCGAGTATGCCCGCCATGTGGCCAACCTGAAGGGGGCGCACAGCGGCGAGTTCGACGCCCATACCGCGTACCCGGTGATTGACCTGTTGCCGGAGCAGAAGCAGGTGGAGGACATGGGCGGCACGATGCGCTTGGGCGCCTACGAGTGTCGGCTTGTGCCGGGCAGCCTCGCGGCCCAGGCGTATGGGAGTCCGGTTGTGCGGGAGCGGCATCGCCACCGTTACGAGTTCAACAACGCTTACCGGGACACGCTGACGGCGGCCGGGTTGTGCATCAGCGGCACGTCGCCGGACGGGCGGCTGGTCGAGGTCATTGAGGTGCCGGATCATCCGTGGTTTGTCGCGGTGCAGTTCCACCCTGAGTTCACCTCCCGTCCGAATCGGGCGCAGCCGCTGTTCCGCGAGTTCGTGGCAGCGGCCCTGCGTCATCAGGAGCAGCCAGCCCAGCCCCTGAGCCAGGTCTGAAGAAGGCTGGCGCCACTCTCACCGGTACGGCCGGTTGTAGCGCCTTTGCATCGGCATGGACCCTAAGGGCCGGACGGGCCCTGATGACCGGATGGGCCCTGATGTCAATCCGCCGGCGTCCCCGCCGAGGCCCGCCAGTGGGTGCGCAATTTTCACCGGTTTCAGCCCGCCAGCGGCCGCGTTTGGGAGGATTTTCTGCCCCTCATCTCGAAATGTTGGAGATACCGACTGTCCTGAGAAAGGATTGGGGGCTCCGCATCACATCGACGAGGGCGCCCGCAGGTCAGGACAGCCCCATCCGGGTTCTCTGGCCGTGCAGCGCCCGCCAAAGGGTGGGTTTCATTGGGCAAGAAAATCCTGATTGTGGATGACCAGTTCGGCATCCGCGTGTTGCTGCAAGAGGTACTCAGCAAGGAAGGCTACCAGACGTTACTCGCGCACAATGGACCGACGGCGTTGGAACTTGCAAGGACGGAGTCGCCTGACCTGATCCTGTTGGACATGAAGATTCCGGGAATGGACGGCCTCGAAATCCTGCGCAACCTGTGCAAACTGGAGATTCCCAGCAAGGTCGTGATGATGACCGCGTACGGGGAGCTCGACCTGATTCAGGAAGCGATGGAAATGGGAGCGCTTGCGCACTTTACCAAGCCGTTCGATATTGAGGAGCTGCGGCAGGTGGTGCGCGCGTACCTGGAAGAGGAGGACCATTCATCGTAATTTGCGTGATCGGCAACGCCACGCATACATAACCGCCCCAGGCCACGGTGCCCCTGGGGTCAACACCGGGGGAGCACGCCGGCATAGGAAAATCCGCAACATGGGGGTCAAGCATGTCCAATCTCGGGTTGCAGAGAATACGTCTTGTCGATCCGGCGGGGCGAAGCGGGCTTTGGCGACGCCGCTTGGCCACACCCATTCCTCCGGGGTTTTTCCCTGTCGCACCAAGACATGATATGATAGGTGCGGACTCTTGAGTGAGGTGACGTGTGCATGAAGATCTTCATCGATACAGCGAATGTGGCGGAAATCCGCAATGCGGCGGAGATGGGTATCCTGAGCGGTGTTACCACCAACCCGAGTCTGGTGGCCAAAGAGGGTCGGGACTTTATCGAAGTGCTGAAAGAGATTGTACAGATTGTGGACGGCCCCATCAGCGCCGAGGTGGTCAGCCTAGACGCCGACGGGATGGTGGAGGAAGGCCTGCCGCTGGCTGAAATTCACCCGAACATCGTGATCAAGGTACCGCTGACGGCGGAGGGGCTCAAGGCGGTCAACCGGTTCACCAAGCGCGGAATCAAGACCAACGTGACGCTGGTCTTCAGCGCCAACCAGGCGCTGCTGGCCGCCCGCGCCGGTGCGACGTTTGTCAGCCCGTTCATCGGCCGTCTGGACGACATCAGTTTCAACGGCGTCGAACTGATCTCCGACATCAGCACCATCTTTGACCTGCACGACATCGAGACGGAGATCATCGCCGCCAGCATCCGCCACCCGATGCACGTGACCGAGGCGGCCAAGGCGGGGGCGCACATCGCCACCTGCCCGTACGCGGTCATCGACCGGATGATTAAGCACCCGTTGACCGACCAGGGCATCGAGCGCTTCCTGGCGGACTGGAGCAAAGTTCAGAAGAAGTGAGCCCTGACGCAGCAGGGCTTGCAAGCATGGCCCCGGGCGCACCGGCAGGCGGGTCTGGATGTCGACACGCCGCCGGCTGGGGCACAGGGCAGCGGCCGGCCCAGGGGTTCGCCGCTGCTTTTGCATACATAGGAGGTGGACCGGGTGGACGCCAATCAGTTGATAGAGTTTATCCGCAGCAGCGAGAAGAAGACGCCCGTCAAGGTGTACCTGAAGGGGGACCTGGCCGGTCTTCAGTTCGGCCCAGGCGTGCGTGCGTTTTTGGGCGCCTCGGTGGGCGTGGTGTTCGGAGAATGGAAGGACATCGAGCCGGTGCTTACGGCGGAGGCCGAGCGGATTGAGGATTTTGTCGTCGAATCGGACAGGCGCAACTCCGCCATCCCACTGTTGGATCTGAAAAACATCCGGGCGCGCATTGAACCGGGCGCCATCATCCGCGACCAGGTCGAAATTGGCGACAACGCGGTCATCATGATGGGCGCGGTCATCAACATCGGGGCGGTTATTGGCCCGGGAACGATGGTGGACATGAACGCGGTCATCGGGGGGCGCGGCCTGATTGGCGCCAACTGCCACATCGGCGCGGGCGCCGTCGTCGCCGGCGTGATTGAGCCGCCGTCCGCCAAGCCGGTGGTGGTAGAGGACAACGTGCTGATTGGCGCCAATGCGGTCATCCTGGAGGGTGTCACCGTTGGCCGCGGCTCCGTGGTGGCGGCCGGCGCCATCGTGACGGAGGACGTGCCGCCCGGGGTCGTGGTGGCTGGGGTACCGGCGCGGGTCATTAAGAGCATCGGCGACACCGACCCCGCCAAGATTGAAATCAAGCAGGAACTGCGCCAGCTCTAATCCCCGCACAGGAGCGATGCACATGGATTTCATCCAGATCCGCCGCCGTCTGCATCAGATCCCAGAGCCTGGGTTCGCCGAGCAGCGCACCCAGGCCTTGCTCCTGGAGGTCATCCGCTCCCTGCCGCAGGAGCACCTGGAGGTCAAAACCTGGCGCACCGGCGTCTTGGTGCGGGTGCGCGGGCGCTCCCCGCGCCGCACGCTCGCCTATCGCGCCGATATGGACGGGCTGCCGGTGGTCGAGGAGACCGGTCATTCCTTCCGTTCTCAGCATGAGGGGTACATGCACGCCTGCGGGCACGACGTGCACATGACGATTGCCCTGGGGGTGCTCGCCGCTGCGGCCGCCGAGCCTCTGGCGGATGACCTGTTGGTCGTCTTTCAGCCGGCCGAGGAGGGACCTGGTGGCGCCCGCCCGATGCTGGAAAGTGCCGAATTTCGAGCGTGGCGCCCGGACGAAATCGTCGCCCTGCACGTGGCACCCGAGTATCCGGTGGGCACCATCGCGACGCGGCCAGGGATTTTGTTCGCCAACACCTCCGAGCTGTTCATCGATCTCCACGGCACCGGCGGGCACGCGGCCTTTCCCCATCGGGCGAACGACATGGTGGTGGCGGCTTGCCACCTGGTGACTCAACTGCAGACGATTGTGGCCCGCAACGTCAATCCCCTTGATGCGGCGGTCATCACCGTCGGTTGCATCCACGGCGGCAGCAAGCAAAACATTATCGCTGATCACGCCCGCCTTGAAGGCACCATCCGCACCCTGTCGGCGGAGACGATGAAAGTCGTGAAATCCCGTATCGAAGCGTGCGTGCGCGGCATTGAGCAGAGCTTCAATTGCCACGCCGACATCGACTACGGCGCCAATTACCGGCAGGTGGACAACGACGCGCGCCTGACCCGCGCGTTCCTCGACTGGGCCGCGCAGTCGCAGCTGGTGCAGACGGTGGAGTGCGACGCGGCGATGACCGGCGAGGACTTCGGTTACTTTCTGGAGGAAATCCCGGGTTTTTTGTTCTGGCTCGGCGTGGACTCGCCCTACGGCCTGCACCATGCCCGGATGGATCCGTCCGAAGACGCGATTGCGGTGGGCATTCGCGTGGTCAGCGAGTACCTGCGCCATCGGGCCGGTCAGCCGTAGCGTCGGCGCATCCACGCCGCCCGCCAGCCGTTTCCTTCGCGCCGTCGCCGGCTGCGCGGCTGGGTACGAGTGCCTCACGTGCCCGGCGGTGCGTTTGGCGCCCTGCCCGCCGCGGCAGCCTGTTTTCCCCGCGCGCCGCTGTGCGTGCTTGCCTCACGGCCGCAGCCGGGCCACAAAACGCTCCATCCGGTCCAACGCCTCGGCCAAGACCGCGTCATCACAGGCGTAGGAAATCCGCACATAGCCTTCCCCGAACTCGGAAAACGCGTGGCCCGGGACCACCGCCACTCCTGCCTCCGTCAGCAGCCGGTCTGCGAACTCCCACGAGGACAGCGAGAACGGGCGGATCGACGGGAAGAGATAGAACGCGCCGCCTGGACGCACCACCTCAAACCCCATATCTATCAGCCGCTGGTAGGCGTAGTCTCGGCGCCTGGCGTAGGTCTCGCGCATCGGCCGGGCGTCGTCCGCCCCGTGTTGCAGGGCTTCCAGCGCGGCGTATTGGCTGACACTGGAGGCGCAGGAGACGTTGTACTGGTGGACCTTGAGCATCTCCCGCGTCAGGTAGGCAGGTGCCAATGTGAAGCCGATGCGCCAACCGGTCATCGCGTGTGACTTGGAGAGGCCGTTGATGACCACCGTTTGTTCGCGCAGGCTGGGGAAACCGGCGATGGAGTGGTGCTCCCCGTCGTAGATCAGCTCGGAGTAAATCTCGTCGGCCAGGATGAACAGGTCGCGACCTTCCAGGACCTGGGCGATGGCCGCCAATTCGCCGCGGCTGAGGACGGCGCCGGTGGGGTTGGACGGATAGGGCAGAATCACACACCGCGTGCGCGGGGTGAGCGCCGCCGCCAGCCTATCGGGGGCGAGCTTGAATCCGGTGTCGCGGGTGTCGACGTACACCGGCCGGGCACCGCACAGGCGTACCAGCGGATCGTACCCGGGGTAGACGGGGCCGGGCAGGACGACCTCGCTGTCCGCATCCAGGATGGTGCGCAGGGCGATGTCAATCGCCTGCGTAGCACCGAGGGTGACAATCATCTCTGTGTCTGGGTTGTAGTGCAGGCCGTACCGCGCGGCAAAGAACGCGGCTGCGGCGCGACGAAGTTCGGGAATTCCGGCGTTGGGCGTGTAGGTCGTGCGGCCGGCATCTATCGCCCGCTTTGCCGCCTCGCTGACGTGGGCGGGCGTCGGGAAGTCCGGCTGCCCTATGGTCAGCGAGATGGCGTCCGGGAATTCGCGCATGCGGTCAAAGAAGCGGCGGATCCCGGAGATCTGGATGTCCCGCACGCGCGGGTTGATAAGGTGCTCTTTGGTCTGTGTCAAGGCGGCATCCCCTCTTGTCTCATCTATCCTAAATCTATTTACGGCAGGGCTCGCGAAACTCCTTTTGGCGATGGCGGTGTCCGTGTTGCCAGAAGCGGCGCTCCTCCCAAAAAAAATATGTCACAAATCGAAGATTATGTTGTACTATATAGGAGCGCGGCTTGCAAAAGGTCCGTATAATTCGATCCAGAATGGGAGACGGATGCGCATGGAACGCGAACTGGCGCTGGAGATTGTGCGGGTGACCGAGATGGCGGCGTTGGCCTCCGCCCGCTGGATGGGCACCGGACGCAAGATGGAGGCGGACGGCGCGGCGACATCGGCCATGCGGGCGATGTTCGACACCGTGCAGATGCGCGGCACGGTGGTCATCGGCGAAGGGGAGATGGACGAGGCGCCGATGCTGTACATCGGGGAACAGCTGGGCTGCGCCCAGACGCCTGAATTGGATGTCGCGGTCGATCCGCTCGAGGGCACGAACATTCTCGCCAAAGGCCTGTGGAACGCCATGGCGGTGGTCGCGGTGGCCCCGCGCGGCACGCTTTTGCACGCCCCGGACATGTACATGCAGAAAATTGCCGTGGGACCACGCGCCAAGGGGCAGATTGACCTGGACGCGCCCGTGGCGGACAACCTGCGCGCCGTGGCCAGGGCGCAGGGCAAGGACATCGGCGACGTGGTGGCGGTGATTCTGGACAGGCCTCGCCACCGGAAGTTGATCCAGGATGTGCGGGAGGCCGGGGCGCGCATCAAGCTGATCAGCGATGGGGACGTCGCGGCCGCCCTGAACACCGCGTTCCCGGATACTGGCGTCGACATCCTGTTTGGAACCGGTGGAGCCCCGGAAGGGGTGCTGGCGGCGTGCGCGCTTAAGTGCCTCGGCGGGGAGATGCAGGCGCGGCTTGTGCCGGAGGACGAGGCGCAGCTGCGGCGTCTGCAGCGGATGGGCATCTCCGACGCCAGTCGAGTGCTGACGATGCAGGACTTGGTGCGGGGGGACGACGCCATCTTCGCCGCGACCGGCGTCACGGACGGGGAACTGCTGCGGGGCGTCCGCTTCTTGGGTAACGGGAGGGCGCGCACGCATTCCCTGGTGATGCGCGCCCAGACCGGGACGGTCCGGTTGGTGGAGGCGATTCACGACCTGAACCGAAAGCCTGTGCAGGCGGGCCAGGCCGTTTAGTGGAATCATTCTGCCGCGCTGCAGCATAGGATCCAATTGTGCGGGTAAACATGATATAATGCAGAAGGCTCGACGCAGGAGGCAGGGTGCCCTTGTTTTGTGCCATTTTGTGATGCTGCAGGCAGCCGGATCGGGCCGTGGGTCCGCACTCCGAGCGGATTGCTGAATGTGGGGGACGCCTATTGGACATACGCGACCTTGAATCGAAAAAGTTGACAGAACTCTACCAACTCGCGCGAGAGTTCCAAATCCCGTATTACGGGTCGATGAAAAAGCGCGAACTCATCTTTGCGATTTTGAAGGCCCAGGCCGAAAAAGACGGATTGATGTTTGCAGAGGGCATCCTGGAAATCATGCCAGACGGCTACGGGTTCCTGAGGCCGGTCGGATACCTGCCAAGCGCGGAAGACATCTACGTGGCCGCGTCCCAGATTCGAAGGTTTGACTTGCGCACCGGAGATTTGGTCTCTGGGAAGGTGAGACCGCCGAAGGAAAGCGAACGGTACTTCGGGCTCCTGCACGTGGAAGCTGTCAATCAGGTGAGCCCCGAGCAGGCTGCCGAACGACTTCACTTCCCCGCTCTCACTCCACTGTTTCCTCAGCGACGGATGATCCTTGAAACAGCGCCGGACCGAATCGCCACTCGCATCATTGACCTGTTCACCCCCATCGGGTTCGGACAGCGCGGACTGATTGTGGCGCCGCCCAAGGCTGGAAAGACGGTTCTGCTCAAGGAAATCGCTAACAGCATAGCGGCCAATCATCCGGAGAGCGAACTTTTGATTTTGTTGATTGACGAGCGTCCCGAAGAAGTAACCGATATGCAGCGCTCGGTCAAAGGTGAAGTGATTGCGTCCACGTTCGACGAGGTGCCGGAGAACCACATCAAAGTGGCGGAGCTGGTGCTGGAGCGGGCTCTGCGTTTGGTGGAACACAAGCGGGATGTCGTCATCCTCCTGGACAGCATTACGCGTCTGGCGCGCGCCTACAACCTGGTGGTGCCACCGAGCGGCCGCACGTTGTCCGGAGGTATCGATCCGGCTGCGTTCCATCGCCCGAAGCGATTTTTCGGTTCCGCCCGCAACGTCGAAGAAGGTGGGAGTCTCACCATCCTGGCCACCGCCTTGGTGGAAACCGGATCGCGAATGGATGACGTGATTTACGAGGAGTTCAAGGGAACGGGCAACATGGAGTTGCATCTGGAACGCAGGTTGGCGGAAAAACGTGTGTTCCCGGCCATCGACATTCGTCGTTCGGGCACTCGCCGGGAAGAGCTCCTGCAGAGCCGCGAGGAGTTGGAGAAGGTGTGGGCCATCCGCAAGTCGATGGGGGACAACCAGGACTTCACCGAGATGTTTATCCGCAAGTTCAAGCACTATAAGACAAACGCGGAGTTTCTTGCGAGTTTGGAACTGCGTAAAGAGAAAAGGGCCTGAGGGCCGCCCCTTCATGTATCCTCCATAGTGGACAACCTGATTGTAAGACGAAATCACCGCAGAAGCTTGTGGCGGCGATCGGTTCAAACGGTCGTGTGGAGTCGCATACGCCTGCAACCGCAATATGCCGTGGTACCCCGAGGTTAGGATGCGTCCGGCCATCGGCTCGCGGGTGGCTGGTGAGCGGGACGATGTGGGATTTCGTCACCTGCATACTCTTGCAGCCCGCCCAGGGAAGGCGCTCCCTGCGGCGGGCTGTCCATCTCGGTATGTGAGTCCGGTATGCGAATCGGGCCTGCAGGACCTATGGTCTCACTGTGGCAGGGCCGGCGTGTTCAGCCACTCGGGCTCCTCCAGGTCTCCGGCGGGTTGCGGCGAGTGGGTGGCGAGTCCTTGTGGCCATTTTAGCTCCCCGGTTGGCTGTGGGGTGGCGAACGCGGTCATTCCGCCAAACATCACACAGACGACAGCGCCGAGCAACACACGAGTCCATTTGTGCATTTTGATTACCCCTTCCCCTCAGATAGAAGTTTAATACAAATTGAGCATATAGCGATTTATTTCCTATATCAATGAAATTCAGGAGAAATCTCTTTTGTCTTGGCGAATCGGTCGCAAGCAGGGAAAGGAGGAAATGGTGTATGAAGGCGGTGCGTCTCTGAGTCCACGAAGAGATGCGATAACCGGCCAAGGTCGGCCGGTTATCCGCGCTTTGCTGAGCTTTGCAGATGAGAAGTTTCTCCACCCGTCATGGCGTTATGGCGGTGTCCGTCGCGGGATGAAACCGCCCCCGGGCGCCGCCGAGGACGCGCATCAAGTGGACGGTTTGAGCACGTCGTGGTCCACCCAGCGCTCGCCGTTGAGTTCGCTGATGATGTTGACCGCGACGCGGGCGCCGTCTCCGGAGGTGATGATGGTGTGCACGCTGGTGCCGGCGACGGTGCCGGCGGCCCAGATGCCGGGGATGTTTGTCCGACCATCTTGGTCCACGACAATCACCGTCTTGATGCGTGGCTCCGTAGCAGGTTTGGTCTCCAAGCCCACCTCCTCGGCCAGGTCGGTCCACAAGCCGGTCGCAAACAGGACATGCCTGGCCTCAAAGCGTCCGTCTTCGGTGGTCAGGGCAAACCCCTCCGAGAGCCGTTCCATGCCGGTCACCTTGGCCTCAACGATGGTGGCCCCGAAGCGGCGGGCCTGCTGCTTGCCCTGATCCACCAAGTCGGGACCGGTGATGCGGTCGATTCCGTAGTGGTTCTCCACCCAGGCCCTGCGGGTCACGCTTTGATTGCTGTCGAAGACCAGTGTCTTCTTGCCCGCCCGGGCGGCGAAAATTGCGGCGCTGGCGCCCGCTGGACCAGCGCCGATGATGGCGATATCGTACATTCTCATCTACTCCTCTCTTCCCGGATGTCTTCTATTCTGAAGAAACTTTACGCCGTTTTCCAGAACGCCTTCAAGGTTTAGACAGGTCTAACGTCGGCGTCACCGCTCGCGTGTAGTCCAGGAATACATCGTCGCCTTGGCGGGGAAGCGGGACGCGTGAGTGACCAGAGAGCATCGCCGCGAGACTGGATACCCATCGATGTGGAGCGAGCGCAGCGTACTGAGCGCCCGTTCTTACCGGATGGCCCACTGGGAAACATCCACGGTATACTAATGCTCAGAAGACCACCGCACGGAAGGATGAGCAGGATGGCGAAGCCAGCAAAGGACCGCTCTGTTCACTACACCTATGAGGATTACCTGACGTGGGATGGGCCGGAGCGATGGGAACTGGTCGATGGCGTACCGTACATGATGGCGAGTCCGACACCGGTGCATCAACAAATTGCTCTGCAGCTAGCCACGGAGTTTGGTCTGTATTTGCGAGGCAAAGAATGTCAAGCGTTCATTGCTCCGATGGACCTCTGTTTTGAGGAGAGCATGAAAACTCCGCACGTGGTACAGCCGGACTTGTTTGTGATGTGCGGAGAGTACGGGCGCGAGCGGCGAATCGTAGGCATTCCCGTTCTGGTCGTCGAAATTCTTTCTCCTTCCACGGCCGCCAATGATACGATTCGCAAGCTGAATCTGTACCAGCGGATGAATGTGCGTGAATACTGGATTGTTGAGCCCGACGAAAACATTATCAACGTGTATTTACATGACGGCTCAACGTTGCGTTGGACGGCCGAGTGCAAACCCGGTGACACATTGAGCCCCACGATGTTTGCGGATTTGCTCATCGACGTAAGTACGATATTCGCTTGATAATGGGAGTACATGCAAACAAGACTGTAGAATATTTCTCCCTTTCAACGTGATTTTTCCAAGGCCATCTCGCCTGTGTGATCGCGAACTCGTGACAAACTCGCCTCGGCGTGATATACTGACCGTTAGTGTGTCAGGAACGAAAGAGGTGAGTACGGAATGAAGACAGGTATCCATCCGGATTATCATATCACGACGGTGACCTGTGCGTGCGGGAACTCTTTCGAGACGGGTTCCGTGAAGGAGAACCTGCGCGTTGAAATCTGCTCGAACTGTCACCCGTTTTTCACGGGCAAACAGAAGTTTGTCGATTCCGGCGGACGCGTTGAGCGCTTCAACCGCAAGTATGGTCTCAACCAAAAAGAAGAACAATAGCCTGCTTCGGCAGGCTTTTTGGGGAGCGGTCGCACCGCTCCCTTATCGACGTTGCCCGGAGAACGCCCGCTTCTTCGGGCGTCTGTGTCTTTGCGTACGTATGGAAACACGTGCGCAAGAAGCGGGGCAGTCACATCGTCAGGCCGCGCCGCCTTCGGGGTGTGAGAGTGGCTGCCGCGAGCGGAGAGGGGGTGTTCACCGTGTTTGACCGACTGGACGCGATGGTCAAGCGCTATGAGCAGTTAAGCGCCTTGCTTTGCAGCCCGGACGTGATCCAGGACGCCGACAAGCTGCGGCAGTATTCCAAGGAGCAGGCCGACTTGCGCGAGACGGTGGAGACGTACCAGGCGTACCAACGCGAGCAGGCGGAGCTGGAGGCGGCCAAGGACATGCTGAATGAGCGCCTGGACGACGAGATGCGCGCGTTCGTCAACGAGGAAATTGAGCAGCACACCGCCCAGTTGGAGCGGCTGCAGCAGGAGCTGCAGATTTTGCTTCTGCCCAAGGATCCGAACGACGACAAGAACGTCTTCCTCGAGATCCGCGCCGCCGCCGGCGGCGAGGAGGCGGCATTGTTCGCGGGCGATCTGCTGCGCATGTACACCCGTTACGCGGAGCGATGCGGCTGGAAAACCGAGGTCCTTGATGCGCACTACACGGACATCGGCGGCCTTAAGGAAGTGACCCTGTCCGTCCAGGGCCGCGGCGCCTACAGCCGGCTCAAGTTTGAGAGCGGCACCCACCGGGTGCAGCGTGTGCCCGTGACCGAATCGGGCGGCCGCATCCACACCTCCACGGCCACGGTGGCCGTCTTGCCGGAAGTGGAGGACATCCAGGTCGAGATCCACGAGAAGGACCTGCGCATCGACACCTTCTGCTCCACCGGGCCGGGCGGGCAAAGCGTCAACACCACCCAGTCCGCGGTGCGCATCACCCACCTTCCGACCGGCATCGTCGTCTCCTGCCAGGATGAGAAGTCGCAGCTGAAAAACCGCGACAAGGCGATGCGTGTTCTGCGGGCCCGGCTGTACGAGAAGTATCAGCAGGAGCAGCAGGCCGAACTGGCCGCCAACCGGCGCAGCCAGGTGGGCACGGGCGACCGCAGCGAGCGCATTCGCACGTACAACTTTCCCCAGAGCCGCGTCACCGACCACCGGGTCGGCCTGACGCTGCACCGTCTGGAGGCGGTCTTGGACGGGGACCTGGACGAAATCATCCAGGCCCTCATTGTGGCGGAGCGGACGCAGATGCTGGAGGCGGCGGAAGCATGACGGATTGTCCAGCGGGACCCATGAACGGTGCGCAGCCCGCGACGGTGCAGGAGGCCCTCGCCTGGGCCTCTTTTTGCTTGGCCCGAGCCTTTCCGGGCAAACACGCGGACGCGGCGGAGGCAGCGGCCGTGGCCCGGTGCGAGGCGGAACAGCTGCTGCTGGCGGCGGCCGGATGGAGCCGCACGGAACTCTTGGTCCGCCTGCGGGACCGGCTGCCGGAGGGCGTGTGGGGCCGGTTTGCCGACACGGTGGCGCAGAGGCAAAGCGGCCGGCCGCTGCAATACATCCTGGGCGAGGCCTGGTTTTACGGGCGCAGTTTTGCCGTCGAGCCAGGGTGCCTGATTCCGCGTCCGGAGACGGAGGTGCTGGTAGCCTGCGCCATTCGCTGGCTGCGCCGCCACCCGGGCGCGCGCGTCCTCGACATCGGTGCCGGAAGCGGTGCCATCGCCATTACGTTGGCCCTCGAATGCCCACAGGTGGAGGTCCACGGCGTCGACATCTCCGAGGCCGCGCTTCGTATCTGCAGGATGAACGCCCACCGTCTCGGCGCCCGTGTGCAGTGGCATCATGCGGACGCGCCGGCCTTCCTGCGGGCGCAGACGGGCCGCTGGAATGCCATCGCCAGCAATCCGCCCTACGTCCCGACCCTTGAAGTGGACCAGCTGGACGAGGAAGTGCGCCGGTATGAACCGCGCCTGGCCCTGGACGGCGGCAGGGACGGGCTCGACTTTTACCGGCGCCTGGCCAAAGACGCACGCATCGCGTTTGCGCCGGGTCCCGCGGCCTTGTGGCTCGAAGTCGGCAGCGGGCAGGCGGGCGCGGTCATCGACCTGTTCCAGCGCGACGAAGGACGCCTGTGGACCGGCTGGCGGTTTGATGCTGTGCCGGATCTGCGCAACATCCTGCGCGTGGTGGTGGGCGAGCGCGGCGGCGAAGCGGCGTCCTCGATTTCGCCGCGCTGACACTCAGCCGCCCGCCACGCCGGGGCTGGGATTGCGGCTCCATGGCGATCCGTTTGGACTGTGTGACCGGTTCCCTGTTTAAACCTATCAATGTCTGGGCACACTGGTGCTAGACATGATAGGAACGGGGGATGCCGGATGCGTGCGCGGCGCTTGTTGGTGTTTCTGGCGGTGGTGGCGGCATTGGTGGCGGCGGGCAGGATGCTGACTCAACCCCACGCCCGGGACGACGGAGAATGGGCGGAGATGGCGCTGGCCACCCCGCACGCTAAGCCAATCCCGCACGCGGCGCTGCGGCTGCGCATTCTCGCCAACAGCGACAGCCCAGCGGATCAAGCGCTCAAGCGTGAGGTGCGCGACGCGGTCGTGGTGCAGGTGGCCAAGTGGCTGGAACCGGCTAAGAACGAGCAACAGGCAAAGTCCATCCTGCGCCAGCACCTGCCGCAGGTTCAGGCGCTGGCGGCCCACGTTGTGGAAGCGCACGGATTTCGGTACCATGTGAAAGCAGACATGGGGCGTGTTCCGTTTCCCACCAAGGTCTACGGCAACCAGGTGTACCCGGCTGGCGTGTATGAGGCCCTGCGTGTCACCATCGGGCGAGGCGCCGGGGCAAACTGGTGGTGCGTGCTGTTTCCGCCGCTGTGCTTCGTCGATATCGCAGACGGGGACGCCGTCCCCAACACCGGCGGTTTCCCGGACTTGCCGCCGCTGGAGACGATGGAGATCCCGAACACGGACGGCGGGCAGACGAAGGTGGCCGTGCGGCTGGCTTCCGTGGACTACGGCGAAGAAGTGTGGCGGGCCGTCCAGCACTGGTTTTCGCAGTTGAACTGAGGAGGCATCATCATGGCCAAGGTGTGGCAGGTCCATCTGGACGGCGATGCGCAGGCGGTCCCGCGCGAGACCGCCACGAGTCCGTCTGGGGACGGTCCCACTTCGATTCCTGCAGAGGATACATACGCGGGGGACGATGCGAGCAAACTCTCCCAAAGCGAAGCTACGGACGGATCGGCCGTCGGCGCCCTGAAGGAGGCGGCGCAGGTGCTCAAAGACGGCGGTCTGGTCGCCTTTCCGACGGAGACGGTGTACGGCCTGGGCGCCAACGCGACGCTGCAGTCGGCCGTGGAGCGGATTTTTGCGGTCAAAGGCCGGCCGGCGGACAACCCGTTGATTGTCCACATTGCGGATGTAGCCCAATTGGGGGATGTCGTCGCTGCCCCCGAGACGCTGCCGGCTCCGGTTCGGCGCGCGATGGAAGCGTTTTGGCCGGGGCCGCTGACCCTGATTCTGCCGGCGTCGGAGCGCGTGGCCGAGGCGGTGCACCCAGGGACGGACACGGTTGGCGTGCGCATGCCTAACCATCCGGTGGCGCTGGAGCTGATTCGCCGCGCCGGGTGTCCGGTGGCTGCGCCCAGCGCTAACAAGTCGGGTCGCCCCTCGCCGACCCTGGCGGCGGACGTGATGGAGGATTTGGGCGATGACATCGACGGCGTGGTGGACGGCGGGGCCTGCCGTCTGGGTATCGAGTCCACCGTGGTGCGCGTGACGGAGGACAAGGCGGTCATCTATCGCCCTGGCGGCGTCACGCGGGAGCAGCTGCAGGCGACGCTCGGAATCCCGGTGGAATTTGCCCCGCACCTGCGCGGCGCCGAGGCCGAAGGGGACAAGGTGCCGTCTCCCGGCATGAAGTACCGCCACTACGCCCCGGACGCCCAGGTACACGTGTGGTGGGGGGACGGTGCCAAGGTGCTGGTGGCGATGATGGAGTTTATCGACGCCCACCCGGGCAAGCGCCTGGCGGTCATCTCGGAGCGCCCGTTTGCGGGCCGCTGCAAGGCCTGGTCGCCCCGCGTCGGCGAGCGGTACGACACAGCCTTGGCTCACCACCTGTACCGGCTGCTGCGCGAGTTTGACCGCCATCAGGTGGACTACATCCTCGTCCAGGGTGTCGCTCCAGAGGGCGTCGGCGCGGCCGTCATGAACCGGCTGCAAAAGGCGGCCGAGGGCCGTGTCCACAAGGTCTGATGGCGCGCTGGTTCAGCCTGGGAAGGGTTGGATGTACGACGGCACCACCGCCGGCTCGGCGGGAGGCGTCGTGGCCCCGCTCAGGGGCAGTCCGAGCGCCTGCCAAAAGGCGGGGGCCGGCACATAAATGCGCCCGCCGATGACCAGGGGTTGAGCGCGCAGGTTGGTGTCCTCGCCGTCAATCTTGACCAGGATGCCGCGCGTGCGCACCGTCACCGTCCGCTGTTCGGCCGTGTAGGCATGAGAGCTGGGCAGGATGAGACGGGGCTTGGCGGCCGCCGGCTTGCTTTCCGCCGCGCCGGGGATGCCGACGGCGATAGCTCCTGCCGCAGCGGCTTTCGCCTGGGCCGCGTCCTGGCTCAGGTCCCAGGCCGCGACCTCCGGCGTCGTCACATCCGCTTCCCGGTTGGCCTCATCCCAGGTCACCGTTTCTCCGGCCGCTCGGGCCAGATCAGACAACGGCGCGTAGATCCAGCCCGACCAGGCGAACCCGGCGACTTCCCTGACTCCTCCACGGCCGTGTTCAACCTGCAGGCGGACGGGCGTGACAGGCGTGCGAAACGTCGCGAACGAATCGTTGTTCCACGGCCGGAGCAGCAGCCGCACCGACTTTTGTTCCACAAAGCCTGTTTGCCCCTCGGGCGTCACCACTTCCAACCACGATCCCGATTTGCCAATGACCAAATCGGCCTGATCTCCGTGCAGCCAGGAGATGCCGTTGGAGCCCATGACGGACTGGGAGCGGACAATTGCGCCCTTGGGGGCGAGCGCGTAGTACATCGGCTGGTGCCAGAGCGGGCTGTCGAGGGTGGTCAGCACCGCGTCCGCCAGCGCCTTTTGCCCGCGCACACTGGGGTGCACGTCGTCTTCCTGCAGGCGCACGTACTGGGCCTGCCGGTGGTTAAATTGCTCATAGGCGCTGGCGACCAGGCAGTGGGTCTGCGCGGCCGTGTGGAGCACCGTCTGGTTGCCGGCGGCCAACAGCGGCTCCGCAATGTCGTGCAGAATGGTGCCGTCGGGGAACGGATCGTACAGGTCGATGAGGACAATCGGCGCGTCGGTCTGCGCCTGCACGCGCGCCACAATCTGCGGCAGGGTCCGCGCGTAGGCGGACAGTGCTGCGGAAAACTGGGCGGCATCACTGCCTCCAGGCAGCCGCCGGCCTGACAGGGCGTTGGTGAGCACGTTGTTCGCTGTGTGCAAGAGGTCGTTACTGCCGATATCGATGAGGACCACGTTGGCCTGCCGCAAAGCCGTCTTCAGCTTGGCGCTGTTCAGCTGCCGCAGCAGGTCCTGCGAGGTGGCGCCGGGGACGGCCAGGTCCTCGACACGGTAGCCCAGCCGCCGCCCCACCGCGTACGGGAACGCATCGGGGGACGGGTGGCCGCTGGTGGCGCCGGGCAGCCGCCAGCCGAAGGTGATGGAATCTCCCAGGGCCACCAAGGTCTTCGGCTTGGCGGAGGCCGACTGATGGGGAATGGGGACGGTGCTGACCGTGCAGGCGGCAAAGACGAGGCCAGCCGCCAACACGGCGCAGCCGGCGCGCATCCAGCCCAGCCAGGCCTTGCCCGGGCCGCGGAGTGCCGCGTCTCCCCCCGGCGAGCGCATGGATTGTCTGCCGCGCGGCGTCTGTCGACCGAGCCGCATTCTCCACACCCCTCTCCCGAGTGTCTCGCCCGTCTCGACATGTGGTGTCTTCATTCTACGGGTGCGGCGAAGCCTCGTCAAAACGCCATTTCCGGACAGGCCCTCTTATCATGTCCAGCTGGACAGGCGCATACAATCTGTAGGGTCTTGAAGAGGGGGATGGCGGTGGCCAATCACATCCACGACCTGATGGAAATTTTCGTCATGTCGCTGGCGCTCGGCATGGACGCGTTCTCGCTGGCGCTGGGCCTTGGCCTGCAGGGGCTGAAGCGGGATACCGCGGTCCTGTTGATGCTATCCATCGGCATCTATCACGTCATGTTCACCGTCTTCGGCCTCTTGGCGGGCATGGTCCTGCAAGGCCTGATGGGCGATGTCGCCAAATGGTTTGCCGCCTTAGTCCTGATTGCGCTGGGTATGCACATGGTCTACGCCACCCTGTTCAAATCACACGCCGATCCGCTCCTCGGCAGTTCGCTCACGGCGGTCACCGTCTTTGCCGCCTCCGTTTCCCTCGACGCGCTTTCCGTCGGGTTCAGTCTCGGGCTGCGCACCACCGCTTTCGGCGTCACCGCCGCCGTCAGTTTTGGGGTGTGGGGCGCCGCGATGTGCGGGCTGGGCCTCCTTATCGGCAAGCGCGCCAGCCACTGGGTCGGGCTGTACGGCCAATTGCTCGGCGCCGCCATTCTCATCGGCTTTGGACTGCACACATTCATCCATTGATGCGTGCGGAAGTGACGCGCTGGGAGGGCCACGTCGACCCGCGCCCGGCGCGACCCGGCCTGCTTGCGGATTGCCTGCAGAAATGCGCACAGTATACTGGAGATAGGCGTTTTGGCTTGCAGGAGGGAGGAACGGCCGTGCACATCGTTTTCGTCTGTACAGGCAACACGTGCCGCAGCCCGATGGCGGCGCATCTGCTGCAACATGCGGCTCGTCAAAGGGGGCTCGATTGGGTGATCGAGTCGGCCGGGTTGTACGCGATGGCGGGGTCGCCGATGACCGAGCAAGCGGCTCAGGTGCTGCGCCGTCGGGGCGTGGCCGACACGGCGCACCGCGCACAGGCGGTAAACGCGGAGCTGGTGGCGCGGGCGGACCTGATTCTGGCGATGACCAGCCAGCACGCCGCGGAACTGAAGCACCGATTCCCCGAGGCCAGTCAGAAAATCCATGAACTGGCCAAGTTTGCCGGCAACCCCAGCGCCGATGTGGCCGATCCGTTCGGTGGCGACGAAGCGGCCTATGACCGCTGCGCGCAAGAGATTGAACGGCACTTGAAGGCTTTGTTGGAAAAATTGGCGCCCGACCGCAAGCCGGTGAGCGCCGACAGCGAGGAGACAGGACATGAAGATTGCGATTGCCAGTGATCACGCCGGGTACCGGTTGAAGCAGGCGCTGCTGCCGGTGCTCGAGGAAATGGGGATGGATTACGACGATTTGGGCACCGTGGACGAGCAGTCGGTGGACTACCCCGATTATGCCCTCAAGGTAGCCACCGGGGTGGCCCGCGGCCAGTATGATCGCGGTGTTCTGGTATGTGGCACCGGATTGGGGATGTGCATCAGCGCCAACAAGGTGGATGGGATTCGAGCGGTCACCGCGCATGACACGTTCTCCGCGGAGATGGCCCGTCGGCACAACGACGCCAATGTACTGACAATGGGGGAGCGCGTCGTCGGCCCGGGCTTGGCGGCGGAGGTCATGCGGGTTTTCTTGACGACCGACTTCGACGGTGGTCGGCACGCCCGCCGCGTGGATAAGATGACCGGGATCGAGCGCACCCACGGCGGGTGTTGAGGGGGGGTCGCCGGTGGCCGATTTGCAGCCGTTAAGGGACAAACCCATGGGAGATGA
This sequence comes from Alicyclobacillus shizuokensis NBRC 103103, assembly GCF_001552255.1. Taxonomy (GTDB): domain Bacteria; phylum Bacillota; class Bacilli; order Alicyclobacillales; family Alicyclobacillaceae; genus Alicyclobacillus_G; species Alicyclobacillus_G shizuokensis. The sequence goes on along the minus strand of NZ_BCQV01000020.1, from coordinate 49,550 downwards.
AGGCGTCTTGCCGCCTGTGGCCGATCCGTACGCCGCACCGACGGCGAAACGCGCCTGCACGGAACCGTCGCCCAGCGGGGGAGAGACGTCCGACGCTGCTCTGGACCTGGACGCGGTCCGGCGCGACCTCTCCCTGTGTCTGGAAGAGCTGTTCCAAGCGGCGGCCCTTGGTCCCGAAGGGCTTTTGGTCGTTGGCGCCTCGACCAGCGAGGTGATGGGGCGGCGCATCGGCACCGCCACTTCGCTGACGGTGGGCCGCGCCCTGGTGGATACGGTGTTGGACAGGGCCAAGGGCATCGGCTGCGCGGTCGCCTTCCAGTGCTGCGAGCACCTCAACCGTGCCCTCGTCCTGCCTCGTTCGGTCGCGCAGCGGCGCGGCTATCGCGAGGTCAGCGCCATCCCCGTGCCCGGCGCCGGCGGGGCGGTGGCGGCCGTAGCCTTCGCGCAGATGGAGGACGCCTGTCTGGTCGCGGCCGTCGAAGCAGAGGCCGGCATCGACATCGGCGACACGCTCATCGGCATGCACTTAAAGCCCGTGGCCGTACCCGTGCGGCCGAGACGGCCGCAGGTGGGGCGAGCTCACGTCACCATGGCGCGCACACGGCCGCCCCTGATAGGCGGCGCTCGGGCCGTCTACGATTCTGCGGAGGCGCGCAGGCGTCTGGGCCTGGACCCCCTGTAGGGCCGGCTGCTTGTGCACCCGCGCCGCGAGTCGGTTTTGTGGATAAAAAAGTCCCTGCCGAGGGCAGGGGACATGGGGGTTGAAGCGGGTGTGCTCCGTGGGGTTGGGTTCCGGCAGCACACCGGGAATTACATCCCTCGCTGCTGACGATACGACGGGAACCTCAAAATTTCCTTGAAAACGGATCAATGCAAAGGGCCTTGGCGCTGGCTCGGGAACGGCCGGGCGCCTGGGCGCTTACCCTCCGGCGCCGCCGGGAAGCGGGCCGCGGCCGCATCGACCGTGGCGGCAGCGGCTGCCCGCCGCCGTACCCGGGCCGCGTGCTCAATCGGCAGCACCGCGTACAGCCCTGCTATCAGCACGATGATGACACCGCAGAACCAAAAGGGGGCGTTGGGGCCAAAACCATCCCACAACAGTCCGCCCACGTACGGCCCCAGCGCCGATCCCATGCCCTCAATCGTCATGAACACGCCCCACACCGTCGCTTTTTTGTCCGGGTCTATGGAGTGGTCGAGCACCGAATTCCAGGCCGGCAAGATGAACGCGTAGCAGACGCCGACGACGCCGACCATGATGAAGGTCGCGAAGATGCGGTGGTAAAACGGATAGATCAGCAGGCAGGCGGCGCAGATGGCGAAGGCCGCCACCAAAAACCAGCGAGACCCAAACCGGTCCACCACACGCCCGCCGGGAATCATCAGCAGCACGGCGAAGGCGCCCCCGAAGATCAGCAAGCCGCTGTACATGCCAGCGCCGAGGTGAAGAACGACGCGGGCGTACAGGGAGAGGATGGGCACCAGCGTGGAGACGGCGAAGGTCTGGGCAAACATGCCAGGAAACAGGAAGGAGACGTCGCGCACATTGCGCCAGAGGTCCTTCAGGCCCGCTCGCGAGAGCGCCGATTTTGATTCTGTCTCCGCCCTGTAGGGGGCCGGGGCGGCGCCGGGCGGGCGGCGGACCAACAGCCAAATCACCGCGAAGGCGGCGCACTCGGCCATCACCATCAACCAAAAGGCGATGCGGTAGCTCTGTTCGACGACGAAGTTGATGAGCACCGGACCCAGCCCCGCTCCCGTCAGCCAGAATATGTACATGTAGCTCATGAACGTGCCGCGCTTTTGCTCCGGGCTAGAGATGCCGATGGCCGCCACAGCGGATGGCCAGACCGGCGTCACGCCGAGTCCGAACAGCGCGGCCGTGGCGAGCAGCAGGCCGACGCTTCCGGCCTGCATCATGCCGTACATCGACACGGCGGCGAGGGCGAAGCCGGCGAGCAACATCGGGCGTGGCCCCAGTCGGTCCACCAGCCACCCTATCGGCGAGCGCAGGATGTTGTCGACAAAATAGTGAACCGAGAGGGCGAGGGTCACCCACTCCACCTCAAACCCTAAAACCGTGCTGCCGTAGGTTGGCAGGACAGAATACACGAGCGCTCCGCGGACGAATTCGGACAATGTCAGCGACAACAACACGCCGAACAGAAACGGCTGCAACAACTCCGGCTCGAGCCAGCGCGAAAGTGAAAACCTGGACTTTATTCGCACGCTCTTCCCTCCAGCTCTGCCACATCGCTGCCTACAGTCTGCCCGCAACACCGACTGGAATTACCATGCCAGGCGGTGGGGTTTGGTATAATGTCATTAAGCTGCCATGTTCGCTACGGCAGCCGCCGGTTCCTGCCGCGTGTTGTTGAAAAAGAGGAGCGTGTGTTGTTGGGACAGGTGCACGTTCTGGATCACCCACTGATCCAGCACAAATTGACGTATATTCGCAACCGGGATACGGGCACCAAAGAGTTTCGGGCATTGGTTCAGGAAGTGGCCATGTTCATGGCCTACGAAATCACGCGTGACCTGCCGCTGGTGGAAACGTCGGTGGAAACGCCGGTGGCCACGGCAACGAGCCGCGTGATTGCCGGCAAGACCCTGGCGCTGGTGCCGGTCCTGCGCGCCGGGTTGGGGATGGTGGACGGCATCCTCAACATGATTCCGAACGCCAAGGTGGGCCACGTCGGGCTCTACCGCGATCCCGAGTCGCTGCAGCCGGTCGAGTACTACTGCAAACTCCCCGCCCATCTTGAGGAGCGGGACGTCATTGTGGTCGATCCGATGCTGGCCACGGGTGGATCGGCCGCGGCCGCCATCGCGGCGGTCAAGAGCCGCGGGGCCGCCTCGGTCAAGCTGATGTGCCTGGTGGCGGCGCCGCAAGGGATAGAGCGGGTGCAGGCGGCGCACGCGGATGTGGACATCTACTGCGCGGCGGTGGACGAGGGGCTCAATGATCATGGATACATCGTGCCCGGACTGGGAGACGCCGGGGACCGATTGTTTGGGACGCGCTGAGGTGGCCATGGAGAAAGCGTTGGTGATGGACCGCCCGGTGCGGGTGATGACGGTCTTCGGCACGCGGCCGGAAGCGGTCAAGATGGCGCCTTTGGTCAAGGAGCTGGAACGCCACCCAAACGTGCAGTCGTTCGTCTGTGTGACCGCGCAGCACCGTGAGATGCTCGACCAGGTGCTGAAGGTGTTCGACATCACGCCGGACAACGACCTGGACATCATGGAGCCCAATCAAACGCTGGGGACGATAACGCGCAAGGCGCTGGCCGGGCTGGAGGCGGTCATCGCGGACCGGCGGCCGGACATTGTGTTGGTGCACGGAGATACCACCACCACCTTCGCCGCCGCCTTGGCCGCGTTCTATCAGCGGGCGGCCGTCGGCCACGTCGAGGCCGGGCTGCGCACGTACGACAAATACAGCCCGTATCCGGAAGAGATGAACCGTCAGCTGGCTGACGTGCTGGCCGACATGTACTTCGCTCCGACGCTGTGGTCGGCGAAGAACCTGTGGCGTGAGGGCAAGCCGCCGGAGTCGGTCTACGTCACCGGCAACACGGCGATTGACGCCATGCGCACCACCGTCCGCCGCGAGTATCGGCACCCGGTGCTGGAACGGCTGCCGGAGGGCGCGCGCATCGTCTACATGACCTCGCACCGGCGGGAGAACCTGGGCGCGCCGCTGCGCCACATCTGCGAAGCGGCGCGGGCGCTGGCCGACCGGTTTCCCGACGTGCACGTGGTCTACCCGGTGCATCTGAACCCGCGCGTGCGTGAGACGGTGTTTTCCATCCTGGGCGGGCACCCGCGTGTTCACCTGCTGCATCCGCTCGGGGTTATCGACAACCACAACTTCATGGCTCGCGCCACGCTGATTTTGACCGATTCCGGCGGCATCCAGGAGGAGGCGCCGACGTTAGGCGTGCCGGTGCTGGTCCTGCGCGACACCACCGAACGGCCGGAGGGGATTGCCGCCGGAACACTGCGGCTGGTCGGCACGGATCGCCAGCACATCATCGCCGAAGCTGCGCGCCTGCTTGAGGACCCGCGGGCTTACGCCGACATGGCGGGCCGCAGCAACCCCTACGGCGACGGGGAAGCGTCGCGGCGCATCGTGGCGGCGATTTTGCACCGCTTTACCGGCGCGCCCAGGCCAACCCCGTTTGTCCACCATGCGCACGGGCGCGTGTAGTTCTGCCGGCTGCCGACGGGGGCGGGCGGATCGACCCGTGAGCCGCGAGCAGCCGTCGCGCCGCGGTCTGAGTAGTGCCTCTCGGCGGTGGCCGGGTGGTGCGTGTGCCGCCGGCAGTACGTCGGTTGGCAGCGACGGGCGGTAACGGAACTGTGTTTGCAAGCGCTTCCATATGGGGCGGCGGGACGTTGATGCTGGAGTTGCTGGCGGAAGGGGGGGTGAGGGCGCAGGGCGAGACGGACAGACGCGGAGTCAGGGACAGGGGAGACGAAAATTTCTTAAACTAAAATATTAGGGCATAAAATGAAAGGAGACGGCCGGATCGGAAGGAAAACGGCAGAATTATGAACAAACCGCCGGTATTCCCCGTTTTCGGTCCGATATCGGCGTCTGCGCGTTGACACAATAGAGTGTTGTTCGATAGTATTAGCGAGGGTTCCGGCTTAATCGCGGTGAGGCCCACGTAAAAGACAAGCGGCACGCCGCAGTTCAGTACCATACCCCACCAGAGTCGATGGGTGGTGACAGCCGTAGCGGACAATGACGGAAAGCAAAGGCAGGCCAGTCCCTGGAAAACGTTTGCGTTTTTCTCGGGTGCGTCCCTGCAGTTAGCGGTCTGCATCGTTGTCTTCGGCTACTTGGGGCAGCGTCTGGCTGTCCACTGGCACCACGCATGGGTGACAGCCGTCGGCGTGTTTTTTGGCGTGTTCGTCGGCGCGTCCGGGCTCGCGTTCCTCGCCAAACAAGTCCTGGGAGATAAGTTATGAACGACATGCAGCGACTGGATGCACGGATACGTTGGATGGCCTATGTGGGCGCCGCAGGGTTGCTGTTGACAGCAGCCGTCTGGGCGGTTGCTTTGCCGTGGCGTTCGGTCATGAACGGTCTCCTACTCGGTGAGGCGGGCGGTGCCTACGCAGTCTACAGCATGATCCGCTACGGCCACCGGCACGGTGGCTTAGAGGGCAAGGCCCTCTTCGCCTCGGGGATGCTGGGGATGTTTACGCGCTTGGCGGTGCTGGCGGCGGTGATGGTTGCTGCCGTCAAACTGCCGAACGTCAATCCGTACGCTGCGCTGATTGGCTACTTACTCGGCTTTGTCCTGGTTTTCGTGGGACTTTACGGATACGCCAGAAACCGTGGCGAGACTCCAAAGGAAAAGTAGGTGACAGCAGAGTGACGCCGTTCCCTACCCTATTCAAGGGAACCATGTGGGCGACCAACCTGACCACGGTCGCCATGACCGTCCTGGCCGGCCTGCTGGTGCTGGTGTTCGTCCGCTTGGGCGTGCGCCGCATGGATATGCGCAGCCCGCGCGGGATGCAGAACGTTGTGGAATGGGCAGCGGACTTCGTCACCAACATGGCGCGCGAGACGATGCCCAACGAGCGGATCGTGCAATGGGTGCTGCCGCTGGCCTTCATGATGCTGGTGTTCTTATTCTTCGCCAACTGGCTCGGGCTGATTTTTGTCGTCGACTTGAAGATTGGCCACCCGATTCCCTGGCTTGGCATCACCGCCGAGGACATTGCGAAGGCCCATCAAAGCGGCAAGGACTTCGCCATCGAGCTGTTCAACTCGCCCACGGCCAACATGAGCATGGCCCTCGGGTTGGCCATCATGGTCTGGGTCATCAGCCATGCCGTCGGTCTCCGTCACCCATTGCAATGGCTCAAGCACTACAAGAACCCGATGGCCATTCTGGAGGAGATCACGAATCCTCTGACGCACGGCATGCGTCTTTACGGCAACATCTTTGCCGGTGAAGCTTTGATTGGCGTGCTCGCAGGAGCCCCGATGCTGTTTGGGTTCATTCCGTGGAGTTTGCCGCTGCTTGTGGTCTGGGTGTTCTACAGCGCCTTTGTCAGCACCATCCAGGCCTATGTGTTCACCATCCTGATGACGCTGTATATCGGTAACAAGGCGCATGGTGATCACAACCATCAGGCGACGGCCTGACCCGGTTCCGGGAGTGGGCGGGGGTGCCCGTCCGCGGGCTGATTGCAAAGGGTTGTATTCATACACATCATCAGCACACGCAAAGTGCAAGGAGGATAATGCTTCATGAGCCAAGTTATAGTCCAAGCCCTGTTTGATATCGCGGTGGCCCTGCTGTTGGGTCTGGCTGCCGTCGGTTCCGGTGTCGGTGACGGTCTGGTCATGAGCAAGTACGTGGAAGGCGTGGCCCGTCAGCCGGAGGCGCGCGGTTCTATCTTCGCCAGTGCTCTCTTGGGTGTCGCGTTGGTTGAGGCCTTCCCGGTCATCGCGCTGGCCTTCGGCATCATCATCCTGTTCACGCAGGGCGTCCTGTAAGCGAGCTGCGTGACGCGTGACGGTGTTGGGGCAGAAATCGGGAAGGGGTGACGCAGGTGTTTGAATTCGGCACGATGATTGTTACGCTCCTGGCGTTTCTCATCATGCTGGCCATCGTCATCCGCTTCGGCTTCAAGCCGCTCAGCAATATGATGGAACAGCGCCGTCTGCACATTGAGCGGCAGATCGCGGAGGCGGAAGAGGGACGGGCGCAGGCCGAGCGGCTGTTGGCGGAACACCGCGAACTGGTCGACCAAGCCCGCAGGGAGTCCAAGCAGATGGTCGATGCAGCGCGCGCCCGCGCCGAAGAACAGGCACGGCAGATAGTGGCCGCGGCGGAAGCGGAGGCGGCGCGTCTGTTGGAAGAGAACCGCAAGCTGATCGAGCGGGAGCGGCAGGAGGCGCTGGACAGCGTTCTCAACCAAGTGGCCGGCCTGACGGTCGAGCTGACCGGGCGGTTGCTGCGTGAACGGGTGACGCCGGAAGTGCATCAAGAGATGCTCAAAGAGGCGGAGAAGCGCCTGGGTGAGCTGGTATGCTGAGCGGCGTCGTCACGAACCGGTACACGCACGGCTTGCTCGCGGTGGCCAAGGAGAAGGGTGTAGAGGAGCAGGTGGACCAGGGGCTGACCCTGGTCTCGACCTTGATTAACGCCGACGCGCGCCTGCGGGCGATGTTAGAGCACCCGCTGATTGGCCCCGAGGACAAGCTGAAGGTCGTCTCCGACCTTTTGTCCGAGGCGGCCAAGAGCAGCCTGCTCGGGCGCTTGAAAAGCCTGTTCAGCGAGCCCGTGCACTCTCTGGTTCTGCAGTTTCTCGGCGTGCTCTTCCGGCGCAACCGGAGTGAATACATCAGTGCGGTGGCTGAACGGTTTCACGAATTGGTGGAGGCGGAGCGGGGCCGCGTGCAGGTGAATGTGGAGTCGGCGCTGCCGCTGTCGAAACACGAGCAAGAGGAGCTCACAAACAAGCTCTCGGCGGCGCTGGGCCGCGAGGTGCGCGCCCGTGTTGAGGTCAACGCGGATCTCATCGCCGGTTACCGGATTCGGCTGGGCCATCGCGTCATCGACGCGACCGTCAAAGGGGCGCTCGCGCAGTTTGATGAGAGGCTGCTGGCTGGCGCAGCCGGCAAGGAGGGAACCCTTTGAGTATTCGACCGGATGAAATCAGTGCTCTGATACAAAAGCAGATTGAGCAATTCGAATCCCAGGTGCAGGTCTACGATACCGGCATCGTGCTGTCGGTTGGCGACGGCATCGCCCGTCTCTACGGCCTGGATAACGTCATGGCCGGTGAGCTGGTCGAATTCCCCAACGGCGTCTACGGCATGGTCTTGAACCTGGAAGAGGACAACGTCGGCGTGGTTGTCCTTGGCTCCGTCGAGGGGATTCAGGAGGGGGACCAGGTCAAGCGCACCGGCCGCATTGCCCAGGTGCCGGTAGGCGCTGCGCTCTTGGGACGCGTGGTCAATCCGTTGGGGCAGCCGATTGACGGCCGCGGGCCGATTGAGGCGGTTGAATACCGCCCGATTGAGTCGCGGGCTCCCGGCGTAATTGACCGGCGCTCGGTGCACGAGCCGCTGCAGACCGGCATCAAGGCGATTGACGCGATGATCCCGATTGGCCGCGGACAGCGTGAGCTGATCATCGGAGATCGGCAGACCGGTAAGACGGCCATCGCGGTCGATACCATCATCAACCAGAAAGGCAACGGTGTGAAGTGCATCTACGTCGCCATCGGCCAGAAGGCTTCCACCGTGGCGCAGGTGGTGGAGACGCTGCGCAAGCACGGCGCCATGGACTACACCATCGTCGTCAGCGCCAGCGCTTCGGACCCGGCTCCATTGCTGTTTATGGCCCCCTACGCTGGCTGCGCGATGGGCGAGTACTTCATGTACAACGGCGAGCATGCCCTGGTGGTGTACGACGATCTTTCCAAGCAGGCGGCGGCCTACCGCGAAATGTCGTTGTTGCTGCGCCGTCCGCCCGGCCGCGAAGCCTTCCCTGGCGACGTGTTTTACCTGCATTCGCGCCTGCTCGAGCGCGCGGCGAAGCTGTCCGACGAGCGCGGCGGCGGCAGCCTGACGGCTCTGCCCTTCATTGAGACGCAGGCGGGCGACATCTCGGCGTACATTCCGACCAACGTGATCTCCATCACAGACGGCCAGATCTTCCTTGAGTCGGACCTGTTCTACGCGGGCGTGCGGCCGGCGGTCAACGTCGGCACGTCGGTCTCCCGTGTCGGCAGCGCCGCTCAGATCAAGGCGATGAAAAAGGTGGCCGGTACACTCAAGCTCGACCTGGCGCAGTACCGTGAACTGCAGGCGTTTGCCCAGTTTGGCTCGGACCTGGACAAGGCGACGCAGGCGCGGCTGGCCCGCGGCGAGCGGACGATGGAGATCCTCAAGCAGAACCAATACGAGCCGATGGCGGCGGAGGAGCAGGTGGTCGCTATCTGGGTGGCGGTCAACGGCTATCTGGATGATATTCCGACGAGCGCCGTGCGCAAGTTCGAGAAAGATTGGCTGACCTTCATCCGCACGGACTACCCGCAGATCTTCCAGGCCATCGTCGACACCAAAGACCTGTCCGACGACACGGTCAATCTGCTCAAAGAAGCGGTACAGAAGTTCAAGGCGACGTTTGTCGCCTAATCCGGGCGTCGGCCGGTCGGCCTTTCGACCGGATCGACAGCCCGGCAATGCACGTCCGCCCAGGGGCGGGTGGCAGCAAGGTGGTGATGACCGGTGCCGCAGAGTGCCAGAGACATCAAACGTCGAATCAAAAGCTCGCGCAACCTGGCGCAGATCACCAACGCGATGGAGATGGTGGCCGCCGCCAACCTGCGTCGGGTGCAGGAGGCGGTGCAGCAGTCCAAGCCCTACCTGGCGAAGATGCGCCAGATGCTCGCAGGGGTCTCGCGCGACGCACGGCACGTCAAGCACCCGTTGTTGGCGGAGCGACCGGTGAAACGCACCGGCTATCTGGTGATCACGGCGGACAGGGGCTTGGCTGGGCCGTACAATGCGCAGGTGATTCGCAGAGCGCTGCAAGAGTTTCGCCAGAAGGACAAGACCGCGTATACCGTCTACGCCGTGGGCCGGCGCGGCCGCGATTTCTTCCGTCGCCACGGGTATCCCATCGGCGGGGAGATTATCGGTGTACCCGATACACCCACGTACGATAGTGTGCGCGGCATTGTGGAGCAGGTCGTCAAGGCCTACGAGGATGCCGAGTTTGACGAACTGTACTTGATATACAACGAGTTCATCAACGCCATGACACAACGGCCAAAGGTGGAAAAGGTGCTGCCGCTCTCGCGCGTCGAGGGCGAGTCGGAGGGCAAGGTCGTTCATTACCTGTATGAGCCGGACGCCGAATCCCTGCTGCAGGCTTTGCTGCCTCGCTACGCGGAGACGCTCGTCTACCAGGCCATACTCGACGCCAAGGCGAGCGAGTTTGGCGCCCGCATGACGGCCATGGGCAACGCGACCGACGCGGCGGAAGACATGATTAAGCACCTGACCCTGGCGCTCAACCGCGCGCGCCAGGCGGCGATTACCACGCAGATTGCGGAGGTCGTCGGCGGTGCCGAGGCGTTGAAGTAAGAGGAGGGGAATTCGTGAACAAAGGTAAGGTAGTGAACGTGATGGGGCCGGTCGTGGACGTCCGTTTCCCCGAAGGGCAGCTGCCGGCCATCAACAACGCCTTGCGTATCGACTACGAAGGCGATGTGCCCGTTCACTTGACGCTGGAGGTCGCCCTGCACCTGGGCGACAATGTGGTCCGCTCGATTGCCATGTCGTCGACAGACGGGCTCGTGCGCGGCGCCGAAGTGATCGACAGCGGGCGCGCCATCAGCGTGCCGGTCGGACAGGGAACGTTGGGTCGCATCTTCAACGTGCTCGGCGAGACCATCGACGAGGCCGGCCCGGTGCAGGCCGATGAGACCTGGCCGATTCACCGTAAGGCGCCCGCCTTCACCGACTTGAGCACGAAGGTGGAGATCTTCGAGACCGGCATCAAGGTCATCGACTTGTTGGCCCCGTACATCAAGGGCGGCAAGATCGGACTGTTTGGCGGTGCCGGCGTCGGCAAGACGGTGCTCATCCAGGAGCTGATTCACAACGTCGCTAAGGAGCACGGTGGATACTCGGTGTTTGCCGGCGTCGGGGAGCGTACCCGCGAAGGCAACGACCTGTACCACGAAATGAAAGAGTCTGGCGTCATCGACAAGACCAGCATGGTCTTCGGCCAGATGAATGAACCGCCCGGCGCCCGCCTGCGCGTCGCCTTGGCGGGGCTCACGATTGCCGAGTATTTCCGCGATGTCGAGCAGCGCGACGTGCTGCTGTTCATCGACAACATCTTCCGCTTCACCCAGGCCGGTTCCGAGGTGTCGGCCTTGCTTGGCCGCATGCCGTCCGCTGTAGGTTATCAGCCGACGCTCGCTACGGAGATGGGCCAACTGCAGGAGCGCATCACCTCCACCGTCCGCGGGTCCATCACGTCCATCCAGGCCATTTACGTGCCGGCTGATGACTATACGGACCCCGCGCCGGCCAACACGTTCGCCCACCTGGACGCGACCACCAACCTGGAGCGTCGGATTGCCGACATGGGCCTCTACCCGGCGGTCGATCCGCTCGCGTCCACGTCCCGCGCGTTGTCGCCGGACATCGTCGGCGAGGAGCATTACCAGGTGGCGCGCGGAGTGCAGCAGGTGCTGCAGCGCTACCGTGAGTTGCAGGACATCATCGCCATCCTCGGCATGGACGAGCTGAGCGATGATGACAAGCTCACTGTCCAGCGCGCGCGCAAGATCCAGAACTTCCTGTCGCAGCCCAACTTCGTCGCCGAGCAGTTCACCGGCCTACCGGGCAAATACGTGACGATTCAGGACACGGTGCGCAGCTTCAAGGAGATCCTGGAGGGCAAGCTGGACGAGATCCCGGAGACCTACTTCCGTTACCGTGGCGCCATCGACGAGGTCTACGAAGCGGCCGAAAAGGACGGCATCAAGGTCTCGTAATTCGGGTCCGGGCCGACGATGGGCGGTCGGCTGGTGGATTGGCCGCCGCCCACGCGGCAACGCATCCAGGAAGGAGGTGGCGCAGTGAGTACGGTTCTGTTGGAAGTGGTCACGCCGGAGAGGCAGCTCTTGTCTCGGGAAGTCAGCATGGTTTCCCTGCGCGGCGGCGACGGAGAACTGGGCATTCTGCCGCGGCACGCACCGCTGGCGACCACCGTGAAGCCAGGGATTGTCAAGGTAAAGCTTGTGGACGGCGAGGACTTTATCCACGTCACGGGCGGTTTCCTGGAGGTCCTGCCCACCCGTATCACGCTGCTGGCGGATGCTGCGGAACTGGGCGGGTACATCGATGTGGAGCGGGCCGTTCGGGCGCAGGAGCAGGCCGAGGAACGGTTGGCCAAGGTGTCCACTCCGGAGGAGCGGGCTGAGGCGGAGGCGGCTCTGCGGCGTGCCAGGCTGCGCCAGGAGACCGCTGAGAAATCGGCGCAGGCGGGCCACCTGTTGGGGCGGCGCGCGGACTGAGCGGCGGTTCCCTTGCCGGTGAGTCTCATATCCGTCTGGCCACGTCCGCTTGACCGCGGTCGGTGTGGGGGAACGCGCCGCCTGTAACCGTATGAAAAACGGAAACGACGCCCGTCATTGGCGGGCGTTTTGTTGTACTCTCCCAACCAGCTCTGTTATAATATTTGCGTCTATATCGATATTTGTTGAGGTCGGAATCCTTCCGTCGGATCATAGGTTTTCCATGCTTTGGCTCACGCCAGTCGCCGCCTGCGGGGTGGGTGAGTTGGCCGGAAGGGGAAATCAGGGATGTCTCAGTACTTCAACGAGTACTTGTTCGTGATCTTGTTCATCGCACTGGCGGTGCTGCTGCCGTTGGCGACCCTCTGGATCATCGGGCCGATGCTGCGTCCCAGCCGACCGACACGTGGGAAACTGGAGACGTATGAAAGCGGTGTCAACCCGATTGGCGATTCGCATGTCCGCTACAATGCCCGCTATTACCTGTTTGCCCTATTATTCGTCGTCTTTGACGTGGAAACCCTTTTTCTCTATCCGTGGGCTGTCAGCTACCATCGGCTGGGCAAGTTCGGGTTGGTGGAAGCGCTTTTGTTCATTGTCATACTGGCCGTGGGTCTCGGCTACGCGTGGCGAAAGAAGGTGCTCGAATGGAACTGAATGCCGACAGCCGTTTGCCGGTCATCGAGTACGAAGGGCTGACCCCTGAAGAGAACATGGAACTCCGGCGCGCTGGCGTCCTGCTACAGCCGCTCGAGCAGTTGAAAGCGTGGGCGCGCAGCAACAGCCTTTGGCCGCTGACATTCGGTTTGGCGTGCTGTGCGATTGAGATGATGGGAGCCAGCGCTTCCCACTACGACATGGATAGGTTTGGCATCTTTTTTCGCGCCTCGCCGCGGCAGTCGGACGTCATGATTGTGGCGGGGACGGTGACGAAAAAGATGGCGCCGCTGTTGCGCCGCCTGTACGAGCAGATGGCCGACCCGAAGTGGGTGGTGGCCATGGGCGTCTGTGCGACCGCAGGAGGTCCGTATGTACGCAGCTACTCGGTGGTGAAAGGGGTTGACCAGGTGGTGCCGGTCGACATCTACATTCCCGGTTGTCCGCCGTCGCCGCCCGCGTTGATCTACGGTCTCAACCTGCTGCAGGAGAAAATTCGCCGCGAGGCGCGCATGAGGAGGGAGCGGGCGTGAGTGAAGAGCAGCCCCAGCAATCGGCCGCTCCAGCCAAGGCGGCCCGAGGTCAGGAGGGAGGCGGCAAAGCGGCGGCCGGGGCGGCGCCTGCGGCCGGACGGGCGGCGGCGAACAAGCAGCCGCCTGCGCCAGATCCTCGCGTCCTGGCCGCGAAAGAGCAGGCGGAGCGGCTGCACCAAGCGGTGGCGGACCGATTCGGGCCCGAGGCGGTGTTGGAGAGCGGAGCGGCGCACCACAAACCCATGTTGCGGATTGCCCGCGAGCGCTGGTTAGATGCGGTCAACTACCTGCGTACCCACCCTGATTGGCGGCTCAACTACGTCGAGTGCATGGCGGGAACCGACTATGAGGATCGGATTGAGGTCGTGCTGTTTGTCCAATCCACGGAGTTAGGCCATTTTGTCTGCCTCAAGACCCAGACGCCGAGGGATGAGGCCTGGCTGCCCTCTCTGGTCTCGGTCTATCCTGGGGTGAACTGGGAGGAACGGGAGATCTATGACCTGCTCGGGGTGGACTTTCGCGGCCACCCGGATCTCCGCCGCATCATGTTGGATGACGATTTTGTCGGGCATCCGCTGCGCAAAGATTACAGTGTCTGGGCAGAGACGGAACGGCCGCTGGTCGACGGACAGCGGCCGTGAACATGAGGCGGGGGGATTAGGACGATGGCGCTCCTGGACGAAGCCAACCAAGTTCGCACCGAAGAGATGTTGCTCAACGTGGGCCCGCAGCACCCCAGCACGCACGGAGTATTTCGGTTGCTGGTGAAGATCAGTGGCGAGACGATTCTCGATGCCGATCCGGTCATTGGCTACCTGCACCGCGGAACGGAGAAGCTGGCAGAGGACCTGCAGTACACCCAAATCATTCCTTACACCGACCGGCTCGACTACCTGGCGGCCATGCTCAACAACTACGCCTTCTGCCACACCGTGGAGGAGGCGCTGGACATCCAGGTTCCGGAACGCGCCGAGTACCTGCGGGTGATTCTGATGGAGATGCAGCGTATCGCCTCCCATCTGCTGTTCATCGGTACGTACCTGCTGGACCTGGGCGCCATGAGCCCGTTTTTGTACGTGTTCCAGGAGCGCGAACGAATTGTTCAGTTGTTCAACGAGATCAGCGGGGCGCGCATGACCTACAATTTCATGCGCATCGGCGGTGTGAAGTACGACGCTCCGCCGGGTTGGCTCGACAAGGTGCGGGCGTTTGTCCCGTTCATGCGCGAGAAGATCAAAATGTACGACAGCCTGATCACCGGCAACGAGATCTTCCTTGATCGCACGCGCGGGGTTGGGGTGTACGACGCTGAAACGGCGCTGGCTTACGGAATGAGCGGCATCAACCTGCGCAGCACCGGCTTCGACTGGGACCTGCGGCGGAAGAAGCCGTACAGCATCTATGATCGTTTCGACTTCGCCGTGCCCCTCGGACAACACGGCGACTGCTTTGACCGCTACTACCTGCACCTTTTGGAGATGGGGGAGTCGCTGAAGATTGTCGAGCAGGCGCTTGAGCAGATCCCCGATACGGGGCCGGTCCTGGGCAAGGTGCCGCGACTGATTCGCATTCCGGCCGGCGAGTACTATTCGGGCATTGAGGGGGCGCGCGGCGAGCTGGGCTTTTTCATTGTCAGCGACGGCAAAGACAAGCCGTACCGGCTGAAGATCCGCAAGCCCTCGTTCGTCAACCTGCAGCTGCTGCCGCAACTCCTGCGGGGGCAGAACATCGCCAACCTGATTGCGATTCTCGGCGCCGTCGACATCGTGCTGGGGGAGGTGGACGCCTGAATGGACTGGCTCTGGCAGTGGCACAACGTGGGACTCACCTGGCTCCCGTTCCTCGGTATGGTCATCGGTGCCGTCATTGTGCTCCTCATCGGTTTGGGCGTGGTGACCTACGAGATCTACTTTGAACGCAAGGTTTTGGGCTGGATGCAGGGACGCATCGGCCCCAACCGCGTCGGGCCGCTCGGGCTGTTCCAGTCGTTTGCGGACATCCTGAAGCTGCTCATCAAGGAGGACGTGGTGCCCGAAAAGGCGGATCGCAGCCTGTTCCTGCTGGCCCCGGTGATTGCCTTTATCCCATCCTTCATGGTCCTGGCTGTCATTCCGTTCTCCCGCACACACGTGTTTACAGCCAACCTCAGTATCGGCGCCCTGTACTACCTGGCCTTGTCCGCGATCACCATTCACGGGGTCATGCTGGGGGGATGGGCTTCCAACAACAAGTACGCCCTGATTGGTGGCATGCGCAGCGCGGCGCAGATGCTCAGCTACGAGATCCCGCTTGGACTGTCGCTGGTCGGTGTCGTACTCATGGCCGGATCGCTCAACCTGAACGACATCGTCGCGGCGCAGCGTACCTGGTGGTTTGTCATCCCGCAGATTTTGGGCTTTCTGGTGTTCCTGGTGGCCGCGACCGCGGAGTTGAACCGGACTCCCTTCGATCTGCCGGAGGCGGAATCGGAGTTGGTGGCCGGGTACCATGTCGAATACACAGGCTTTCGCTTCGCCTTCTTCATGCTCACCGAATACCTGTACATGTTCGCCATGGCCGGGCTGGCGGCGACCTTGTTCCTCGGCGGGTGGCTGGGGCCCTGGCTGCCGGGATGGTTGTGGTTTGCCATCAAGGTTGCGGCGTTTATCTTCTTTCAGTTCTGGCTTCGCGCCACCATGCCGCGGCTGCGCGTGGACCAGCTGATGTCATTCAGTTGGAAAGTCCTGTTGCCGGTGGCGCTGCTCAACCTGGTCATCACGGCGGTGGTCAAGGCGTGGGTGTAGAGGTCGGTCATCTTGACGCCCTGCCGGTTGCAGGGAGGAAACGGGGTGAGCTCGCGTGTTTGGATTTCTCAAGGGAATGAGCGTCACGCTCAGCCAGCTGCCGAAAAAAAAGGTCACGTTGCAGTACCCGGACGTGCGCCCGGAGTGGCCGGAACGGTTTCGCGGGGTGCACCGGTTCATCCCTGAGCTGTGCATCAACTGCAACCAGTGCGCCCGTATCTGTCCCACCGACTGCATCTCGCTGGGCGGGGAGCGGGACGCGAACAAAAAAATGCGCATCGACACGTTTGACATCAACTTTGACATCTGCATTCTCTGCGACCTGTGCACCGAGGTCTGCCCGACGGAGGCGATTCTCATGTCCGACACGTTTGAGATGGCCGCGGAGACGCGCGACAACTTTTATCTGGACATGAACTGGTTGTACGAAAACCAGCTGCGCTACGAGCAGAACCATCCCGAGCGCGCACAAGCGGCCACGGCGGGTGACGACGCATGAACCTGCACCCGGCGCTCATCGCTTTCTTTATCATCGCGCTGGCCATCCTCAGCGCCGCCATCTCGTTTCTCACGCTGCGCAAGGTGATCTACATGGCGCTGGCGATTGGGGCGGTGTTCATCGGCTGCGCCGCCGTGTACATCCTGCTCGGGGCGCCGTTCGTGGGCATTGCGCAGGTGCTCATCTACGCCGGCGCCATCACCATTCTCATCATGTTTGCCATCATGCTCACCAACCATGAGGAAATGGAACCGCCCTTTCGCTGGACGCTGCGCAACGGTGCCAGCGCCGTGTTCTGTGTCCTGTTGGCGGCCGCGCTGCTGTGGATTATCCGCAGCCAGGCGTGGCCGGCGCAGGGCGGCACCGACATAAACCGCGGCCGTTCCAACCCGGCCGCCATCGGCCTGGAGTTGTTCCAACACTACACGGTTGCCTTCGAGCTGGTGTCGCTGCTCCTGGTCGTGGCGCTGGTGGGCGCCGTGATGCTGGCGCAGGCGCGAAAGGAGGACGAGTGAGTGGACAATCCGGTGGTCTCGGTGCCGACCGGGTCTCTGCTCGGTCTGGCTGCCATCCTATTCTGCATCGGTCTGTACGGGGCGCTGACTAAGCGCAACCTCATCATGGTACTGATCTCGCTGGAATTGATGCTCAACGCGGTCAACATCAACCTGGTCACTTTCTCGCGTCTCGGGGTGGCGCCGAGTCTCGACGGGCAGGTGTTCGCGTTGTTCGTCATCACCGTGGCTGCCGCCGAGATCGCCGTCGGGTTGGCGCTGGTCTTGGCCGCATTCCGTCTGCGCAAGTCGACCGAGGTGAAGGACCTGAACACGGAAAAGTATTGACAGGCGGCCTCGCGGCGGGCGTCGCTGGCGAAAGGCGCAGGACGCGGCGCGCTGTCGGCTTGGGCCGGGCCGGGGGGAAGATGAAGGTATGACAGATTGGGTATGGCTGGTGCCGCTATTGCCGCTGGCGGGGTACGTGTTTTTGCTCCTGTCCGGGCGGCGAACGCCGGAGGCGGTGGCGGCCGGGGTGTCCGTGGTCCTGACCGGCATCTCGTGCGTACTGAGCCTGGTGGTGTTCTTCCAGCTGGGACCTGAACCAGCGGGTGGTCAGACTTGGCTGTTCCACTGGCTCACCATTGGATCCGCCCACGTCGATGTGGGCATCTCGCTCACGCACCTGAACGCCCTGATGCTGGTGGTTGTCAGCCTGGTCAGCGTGCTGGTGCTGCTGTTCTCGCAGGGTTACATGCACGGGGATGAGCGATTCTCCGTGTTTTACCAGTACCTCAACTTGTTTGTCTTTTCGATGCTGGGGCTGGTGATCTCTCCGAATCTATTGCAATTGTACATATTCTGGGAAATGGTGGGCCTGTGCTCCTATCTGTTGGTCGGGTTCTGGTATTTCAAGCCGGAGGCCGCGTTGGCCGCCAAGAAGTCATTCATTGTCACCCGCATCGGCGACACTGGCCTGTTTGTCGGCATGATTCTGCTGTTCCTGGGCACGGGCGGATCGTTCGATTTCACGGCGATCTTCCAGGCGGTGTCGGCTCACACTCTGCACTTGGGCTGGATGGGCAGCCAGGGCTTGACCACGTTGGCGGCGCTCTTGGTCTTTCTTGGCGCGGTGGGCAAGTCGGCGCAATTTCCCCTGCACGTCTGGCTGCCGGACGCCATGGAAGGCCCGACGCCGGTGTCGGCTTTGATTCACGCGGCCACCATGGTCGCCGCCGGCGTCTATCTGGTGGCCCGCATGTTCCCGCTCTTTCAGGCCAGCCCGCCGGCGCTCACGACGGTGGCCTGGATTGGCGGCGTGACGGCGCTGCTGGCGGCTCTGATTGCCCTGACGCAGCGGGACATCAAGCGGGTGATTGCCTACTCGACCATCTCCCAGCTGGGATACATGATGTTGGCGCTGGGTATTGGCGCCTATGCGCTGGGCGTGTTTCACCTGTTCACGCACGCGTTCTTCAAGGCGCTCTTGTTTTTGGCGGCCGGGTCTGTGATTCACGCGGTCGACACGCAGGACCTGTTCCAGATGGGGGGGCTCGGCCGCAAGCTGCCGATAACCCGCTGGTCGTTCCTGGCGGGCGCGCTGGCGCTGGCGGGCATCTTTCCGTTTTCCGGCTTTTGGTCCAAGGACGACATCCTGACGGCGGCGTGGCAGCGCGGCGACATGGCGCTCTACTGGCTGGGGCTGGTGGCGGCGTTCTGCACCGCCTTTTACATCTTTCGCGTCTACTTCCTCGTGTTCACGGGTCAGTCCCGGGATGAGGAACGAACCGTGGGCGCCCACGAGGGCTCCTGGGTGATGACGGTGCCGCTGGTGATTCTGGCGGCGCTGGCGACGCTGGCGGGGTTTGTCAACACACCGTGGACCGGGCACGGGCTGGAGCGGTATCTGGAACATGACGCGACGGCCAGCGCGGCGGCCGCGACGCCGGTGCAGGAAAGCCTGCCGTTGATGGTGTTCAGCGTCGTGGTCGGGCTGCTGGGCATCGGCCTGGCCTACCTGCTGTACGGGCGCAAGTCGGACGCGCCGGCGCGGCTGGCGGAGAAACTCTCCATCCCGTACGCTATCTCGCTGCACAAGTTCTACCTGGATGAGGTGTACTACCACACCGTGGTCGTCGGGGGCAAGCTCGTGGCGCGCCTGGTGCGCGCGCTGGACAGGTATCTCATCGACGGCATCATCGAGGTCGGGGCGCGGCTGGTGGGTGTCCTGGGTCTGGCTCTGAAATACACGCAGAATGGGCAGGTGCAGGCGTACGGCGTGATTGCGGCGTTCGGGTTGGTGGTCGTGATTGTGGTTGCGGTCCTGGGTGTCGGGGGGGTGCTGTAGAACATGGGCCTGAGTCTTTGGCTGCCGGGGGCGCCGGTGATTGCGGCGCTCGTCACCCTGTTTCTGCCGACGCGCGCCGCGGGTCTGTCTCGGCTTGTCGCCGGATTCGGCTTTGCAGCGTCCCTGGTGTTGGCTGTGCTGGCCTGGGCCAGCTATCCTGGCGCCGGGTATGCGCACATGAATTCATTCAGTTGGTTCACGCTCCCCAACGTATGGTTGGGCCACAACCTGACCATCGGGCTGTCGTTCGGGGTGGATGGCCTGTCGCTGCCGCTGGTGACGCTGACGGCCGTGATCGCGCTGCTGGCGGTGGTCGGCGTGCCGACCCCCGCAGGAGGCGCTCGCGTGTACCACTTCTGGCAGAGCCTGCTTGTGGCGGCCATCCTCGGCGTGCTCACGGCGTTGGACCTGTTCACCTTCTTGGTGGCGCTTGAGCTGGCGCTATTTGCGGGGTTTTTCTTGATCCAGCAGTTTGGCGGCCCGCGCCGTCGGCACGCGGCTTTCAAGTTCTTGTTGTATCGCGGGTTTGCCACCATCGGGGTGCTGGTGGCGTTTGTCGGCCTGGCCTACGGCCTGGCCGGGCTGTACTACCAAGGGGCCACCGTCGCCTCCACGCCGAAGCTGCCGAGTTCGGTCGGATCGCTGACGTTTTCGCTGCCCACGCTGCAACAGGACATCGGGCACGCTGCGGCGGTGTTCAGCGGAGCGCGGCCGGCCCTGTTCCTGGTGTTGCTGTTGGCCGTGTTCATCGAGGAGGCGTTTGTCCCGTTTCACACCTGGCTGCCGCAGGCGCACGAGCAGGCGGACACTGCCACCAACATGTTGATGGGCGGCATGATGACAAAAATCGGCGCTTATATTCTGCTGCGCTTCGGTGTCGGCATGCTACCCGATCAGGTGCACCGGTTCAGCCTGCTGCTGGCGGTGTTTGGTGTCATCAACATCCTGTACGGAGCGTTTGCCGCCTGGGTAGCGGACGGATGGCGGCGATTGATAGCCTTCTCCAGCATCAGTCACATGGGACTGGTCTTGCTCGGCATCTCGGCGATGAACGCGGCCGGACTGCAGGGAGCCATGTTCATGATGGTCTCCTCCGGGCTGCTCACCGCGCTCTTGTTCTTCGTCTCGGGTGCCATGGAGGCCCGCACGGGAACCAGCCAAATGGGGCAGCTGGGCGGTCTGTCCAAACCCATGCCCATGCTCTCCGGGTTCTTGCTGTTTGCTGCGCTCGGATCATTGGGGCTGCCGCTTACCAGCGGGTTCATCAGTGAACTGCAGGCGTTCCTGGGCGCCTTCGCCGGCCACCCATACCTGTCACTGGTCGGCGCGCTCGGGCTCGTCCTGTCTGCCACGTACCTGTTGTACGCGATACAAAAGACCACGTTTGGGCCGGCCGTGTCGCCTGCCGCAGCGCTGACTGACGCCCGGCCGGTAGAGTACCTGCCGCTCGTTGTGCTGACCGCGCTGGTGCTGGTGGTCGGAGTCTACCCGGCCGTCATCGGCGGCCTGTTTGGCCTGTCGGCTCACACGCTGCTCGGGATAGGGGGTTAATTCATGCCGGACCTCATCCATCAACCCTATTGGCTGACGATGGGCCCACTCCTTATCGTCTCGGTGACCGCGTTTGTGGTCATGATTCTGGAGTTCATCTTTCTCAAAGGGCCCCGCCGCTGGCTGGTCTGGCCGGCCTTGGCCGGCGTTCTGGCGGCGCTGGTGCCGGCCGTGGAGCATCTGTGGGCTAAGCCGACAGCGGCGCTGAACACGGTGATGATTGATGGTTTTGCCAGCGTCTTTACCCTGCTCATCCTCGTCTCGGCGGCGCTGATTCTGTTGTTCTCGTACGCGTACAGCGCCGAGCGGCCGTTGGCCGCTGAACACACGTATCTCATCCTGTTCGGCGTGGCCGGGGCGCTGGCGATGGCGTCCGCCTTGGATCTCATCACTCTGTACATCGGCCTGGAACTCCTGTCCGTCGCCAGCTACGTCCTGGTCGCCGTCCGCCGAAAATCCGTCCGTGCCGTCGAGGGCGGAGTCAAGTATTTGATCATGGGATCCGTCGGCTCGGCCGTGCTTTTGTACGGGATGTCGTTTATCTACGGCATCTCCGGCACCACCAGCCTGGTGCAGCTGGGACAGTTGGGCGGCCAGCTGTACCAGCAGTACCCGGCCATCGTGCTGCTCGGCTTTATCCTCATGCTGTCCGGGATGGGGTTCAAGCTGTCGTTGGTTCCGTTTCACATGTGGACGCCCGACGCCTACGACGGAGCGCCGTCGCCCATCAGTTCCTTCCTGGCCACGCTTTCAAAAGTAGCCGCGTTCGCCATGCTGCTGCGCATGCTCCTGTTCATCTTCAATGGAGTCGCGACGGAGGTATTTTACTGGGCGGGCATCTTTGCCGCGGCGACGATGCTGGCGGGCAACCTGCTCGCTCTGCCGCAGCGGAACATGAAGCGGCTCTTGGCGTTCTCGAGCGTCGCCCAGGCGGGATACGCGCTGATTCCCTTGGCTCTCATTGGCCCCAACTACACCGACTGGACGGGCCTGTTTGACAGCCTGGCGTTCTACCTGTTCGCGTACACCTTCATGACCATCGGCGCCTTTGCCGTGGTGTCGGTGGTGGGCCGAGCGCGCCAGACGTCCACGGACGACGCGTTGGACGGTCTGTATCAAAGATCCCCCTGGCTGGCGGGGGCATTGACCGTGTTTTTGCTCTCGCTCGCGGGCATGCCGCTGACCGGCGGGTTTCTCGGCAAGTTTTACATATTCGTGGAGACCATCCACTTCCAGACGGTGTGGCTGGGTATACTGCTGTTTGTCGCCAGCATCGTCTCGTTCTATTACTACCTGGGTTGGGTGCGCCACATGTTCCGCCGCGATGCCGACACTGCGGCCGTACAGCCGATACACGCCGGGCCGGTGATGAACCTGGTGGTCGCGCTGTGCGTGGCCGGCACCCTCGTGCTCGGCGTGGTTCCGGCGGCGCTGCTGCACCCGCTGCAGTGGGTGCAGTGGTTTTGATTCATACCACCTGGACGCCTGATTTCTTCAGCCCCTCGGACAGGGTCTCATCGACGCCGTCGTCCATCACCGCGTAGTCGAAAGCGTGCAGGGGGGCAATGGTGGCAAACGAGACACGGCCGAGCTTGCTGCTGTCGGTCATCAGCGCCACCTGCAGGCTGCGCTCCATCATCGCCTGCTTGACCGACACCTGCTCCACGCGGGCGCTCATCGCTCCGTCCTTGAGGGTCAACCCGTCGCAGCCGATGAGCGCCAGGTCCGCGTGGAGCGAGCGGATCATCCGCGTGGCGAAGGCGCCGCCGAAGCTGGCGGTGGCCGAGTCCACAAGTCCGCCACAGGCGTACACCTGAAAGCGCGGGGTTTGGGACAGGAGCAGGGCAATCTGCAGATCTGGCGTACAGACGGTCAGCGGTTCCAGAAACGAGGCGGTCAGCTCCTTCGCGACTTCGTACGCCGTGCTGCCGGCATCCAGGAAAATGGAGCGGTTGGGCTTGAGCAGGGTCATCACCTTGCGCGCGACAGCCTGCTTCTGCTGGATGTTCGCCGTCGACTTGACCTCCAGGCTGTCGGGCATCCACTTCTGCTCCCCGACAATGGCGCCTCCGTGCACCCGCCGCGCTTTGCCCTCCTGTTCCAGCTGCTCCAGATCGCGGCGAATGGTCATCATCGACACCTGAAAGTGCGCGGCGAGCTCCTGCAATTCGACCTGCCCGCGTGTCGCGAGCATGTGGTAGATCTCTTTTCTGCGCTGCGCGGCCAACATCCCCAAACACCTCTCTTTCTACCGGTGTGCTAATCTCATTATAGAGGGTCCCTGCACCGTCGTCACCACAAAGCAACAAGACTTATCTATATCGAACATCTTTGTGAAATAAAATGTGATTTCCTGAAGTTATCATATTGACAATGTGTTATTTTGTGTAATATATTGTGACTGCAGGTCGCGCACACACTGCGCATCGCTGGGAGGGGACGGGCATGGATATCCTGGTGTTTGGCGACGACCTCACCGGCTGTAACGCCGAGGCCGTGCTGTTTCGCCATCTGGGCTGGCGGGCCCAAACCCTGCTGCGTCACGACCAGACGCTGCCGCCGCCACAGGGCGCCGCGACGATATGGAATACAGGCACCAGACTGCTGCCCCCGGATAGGGCAGCGGATCGCGTACGCTCGATGATGCGCCTGGTCCTGCGGCGGTGGGGGGCAAAGACTCACGTGGCAAAACGCATCGACAGCACGTTTCGCGGGCCGATTGGCGCGGAAGCCGAGGCGATGCTGGAGCTGCTCCCGCCGGGGGCCGTCGGAGTGGTGGTCGGTGCCTTTCCCTCTTCCGGACGCACCGTGCGTGACGGCTGCCTGTACGTGCACGGTGTCCCTGTGCACGAGACGGAAATTGGCGCCGATGTATACACCCCTGTAACCACTTCCAACCTGGCGGAACTGCTGCGCACACAAACCAGCCTGCCGATTGTGCGTGTGACGCCCGAGGAGGCCGCGCAAGGGTTTCAGCAGCTTGTCCAGCGCCTCGGCGGCACGGACGGCCAGCGTCTGCTCATTGTCTGCGACGCGGAGAGCGACGAGGACATCGCGTCTCTGGCCCAGTCCTTCGCCACCTGGCCTGTGCCTATCCTGCCGATTGATCCAGGGCCGTTCACCGTCCACTACTTCTCGGCGCTGGCCGCCCAGCAGAACCGCATCTTCGTCGTCTCCGGCAGTCTCATGCCGACCACCCGGCGCCAACTCACGTACCTGGAAGAGCACAGCGAAACCCGCCTTCTCCAGATCGATCCACTCACGTTGGCCGCTCCAGACACGGGCCCCGCGTGTCTCGAGCGGATCGCCCAACAGGTGGAGCAGGCTTTCGCCCAGCAGCCCATTGTCGGCGTGCGTACCGACGGCAGCCCATGCGGCGGCCGGGCGGCCGTGGATGTGTCGCGCGCCCTGGCCGTGCTGACGGAGGCCGTGCTGGAGCGGGTGACCATTCAAGGCCTGTACGTCAGCGGCGGGGAGGTGGCCTACGAGGTCCTGCACCGTCTCCAGGCGGAGGCGCTGGAGCCCATCCTCGAGGTGTGGCCGCTGTGCATCCTCAGTCGCATCGTCTCCGGTCCGCACAGGGACCTGCGCGTCGTGACCAAGGGTGGATCGATTGGGCCTGACAGCGCTGTGTACGACAGTGTCCGAGTGTTATTGTCCGGAGCTTGACTCCGGTACTGCGGGAAAACAGCACAGGAAGGTGAGCACATGTCTGAACGTCCCGTTTTGGCTATCACCATGGGCGATGCCGCCGGCATCGGCCCAGAGATCACGCTGAAGGCGTTGACCGACGCCACTCTATACGACGACGCGCGGCCGCTTGTCATTGGTTCCCTGGCGGCGCTGCAGGATATCCAATCGCGGCTGGACATTCCGGTCTCGCTGCAGCGGGTGTCCGGTCCGTCCGACGCCTCCTACACGGCGGGTACGGTGAACGTCCTGGATCTCGACAACATCGACGTCTCGAAGCTGACGCTCGGCGAGGTGCAGGCGCAGTGTGGGCAGGCCGCGTTTGAATACGTGCAGCGTGCGGTGGAATTGGCGAACGCGGGCGAGGTGGACGCGGTTGTCACGGCTCCCATCAACAAAGAGGCGCTGCGCGCCGCCAACGTGCCCTACATCGGCCACACTGAAATGTTTGCCGACCTGCAGCACGTGAAGTCGGAGATGACCATGTTCCTCATTCAGAACGTGCGCATCTTCTTTCTGACTCGCCACGTGCCGCTCATTGAGGCCTGCCGCCAGATTGCGGACACCGATTTTGTCCACGCCGGCATCGTGCGCGCCTATCGCGCCCTCGAAAGCCTGGTCACGGCCAAACCGCGGCTTGCGGTCGCTGGACTCAATCCCCATTCCGGGGAGGGGGGATTGCTCGGCCGGGAGGAGGTCGAATCCATTCGCCCCGCCGTTGAACGCGCGGTGGCGCAGGGTATGGATGTTGTCGGCCCGGTGCCTGCGGATTCGGTCTTCCACTTTGCGCGCCAGGGCCAGTATGACGCAGTGCTGTCCCTGTATCACGATCAGGGGCACATCGCCGCCAAGGTGATGGACTTCGAGAAAACCGTGTCCATCACTCTCGGCCTGCCGACCCTGCGCACCAGCGTGGATCACGGCACCGCCTTCGACATCGCCGGCAAGGGACTCGCGTCCGCCGTCTCGATGGTGGAAGCCATCCGCGCCGCCATCCGCTACGCGCCGAATTACCGGCCGGTTTGAGTTAGGAGCGAAGCAGTCTCGCCGCCGCCCGCGGTGTGCGCTAAGGGGATGCGGGCGGCGCACACAAGCATTATGGGATGTAATCGCATACATCGAGAACCACTACGATTAGGAGGCTGATTTGCTATGAGAAAGGTCTTCTATGAGAAGGATGCATCGCTTGAGGTGCTAGCCGACAAGACGATTGCCGTTCTCGGTTATGGCAATCAAGGTAGAGCCCAATCTCTTAATATGCGGGATTCCGGAGTACAAAACATTATAATTGGAAATATAAGGGATGCATCTTGGGAACGTGCCGAAGGCGATGGATTCCCAGTCATGAGTGTGCGAGAAGCCTGCGCACGTGCCGATATCATCTTCGTACTGGTCCCTGACGAGGAACAGCCCCAGGTGTATAAGGAGGCTATAGCGCCAGAATTGCGGGCTGGGAAAGTGGTCAATTTTGCATCAGGCTATAACGTCTCTTACGGTTTGATTCAACCCGATAAGTCAGTCGATGTCACTATGGTCGCGCCCAGGATGATTGGGGATGGTGTGCGTTCGTTATTCGTTCAAGGCAAGGGTTTCCCGGCTTTTCTCGATGTTTATCAAGATGCAAGCGGACGTGCCTGGGAATTTGCCAAAGCGGTGGCATTGGCCATTGGAGCACTGCGGACGGGTTCAATGGCGGTGACCTTCCAAGAGGAGACATGGATGGATTTGCTGACCGAGCAGGCCATACTTCCGCTCATCTATAAGGTCCTTGAGGCTGCATTCGAGGTGCAGGTGGAGGCAGGACTGCCGCCCGAGGCTGTCTTGCTGGAGATGTACATGTCCAAGGAGCCCGCAGAAATCTTTTATCGAGCAGCTGCAAATGGATTATTCGAACAAATCCGGCTTCACTCGCAGACATCTCAATATGGACAACTCACGTCCCTTCCCGGAGTAGACCCAGGCCCATTGCGTTCCTTTATCTTTGACACTCTGAGAAACCGAATTCAAAGCGGAGCCTTTGCAAGGAATTGGGAAGATGAAAGACAAGCTGGGCTGAATCGATTCCATCGGATGAGAGAAGCGCTTTTGACAGAACATCCGATGGCTACGTACGAACGTGCACTGAGAGAAGCGCTGGGAGAGGATTTCCTATAAGGTGATCCCACAGGAACGAGCATTTGTGTGGAGGTGTCTGTGAAATGGCGATATCTCTTGACAAATTGCGTGTTGTGGATTTGTCAGTAACCGTCTCGGAGTCCTTACCGTCATATTGGCCATCACATATGCCGTTCTCAGCCAAGGTATGGAATTACTACACGGAAGTAAGCGAGCCGCATGGCTACGTACGGAGCATAGCTCCCTACCAGACACGATTTTGGATCATGGATGAGCACTGCGGCACCCATTTTGATGCGCCGACCCATTTTATTCCTCATCCTTGCACACAACTTCCGTGGAGCGGGCAATTTGGCGCACAATCCGGGGACAAGGTTCCCCTGGAGGACCTGATGGGACCTGGTGTTTGCATCGACGTGACCCAGGTGGGAAATGGGGCTTCAGAGGCTGGTGTCAGTCCCTACATCAGTGTACAGCACATTCAAGCATGGGAGCGGGAGAATGGCCCCATCAGTGGAGAGATTGTCCTCTTTTATACCGGGTGGGATCGTTTCTATGTGCGTGGGGAGGAGGCCGCGAAGTATTCATTCAAGCCGTTGGTTGAGAAGTCAGCGCCCGGTTGGCCGGCGCCGAATGTCGAGACCATACTTTACCTGTATGACCGGGGGGTTAGATGCATTGGCATAGATGCTCCCAGCATCGGAGCGGCACATGATGGAGCGTCTGCACACCAAGAAGGGCTAAGTCGAGGCATGCGCTATGTCGAGTTGCTATCGGGGCTCAGCCGACTTCCAGCCCGCGGGTTCACATTTATGTTTTTGCCCGTGAAGGTAGAGGGTTCAACTGGTGGCCCAGGTCGCGCCATAGCGTTGGTGGAACGATAATTTTCTTCCTTATCAATTTTGTATAGAGAGGAGTGTCACCATGTCTAATTTGGAAGTGCAGTCCACAGGTGTGACGCCGCGCAATTCACTTTCTGTCGGATATACTGTGTACCTCATTATTGTAGCGCTCGTCGGCTGGGCTCTGGCTTCGTATGACTTTAATTTGCTGGTTCTCACCATGCCGAATATTGCGTCTGACCTTCACTTGTCGTCGACGCTGGTTGGATTGTTGGGGTTCTTTGTATATGCGGCTGAATTTGTGATCACGATGTTTGTGGGTTATGGAATGGATAAAATAGGAAGGCGCCGCATGTGGCAACTGTCACTGGTCTTCGCCGGCGTCTTTACCGGATTAACATACTTCGTTAATAATTACACGGAGCTTGCTATCGTTCGTGCGTTGGCTTCCGGGTTTGCAATGTCCGAGTTAGCCATATCGGTTACATTGGTGAATGAGCAATTAAACCCACGATATCGCGGGCTCCTATATTCTGTCGTTCAAGGTGGGTGGCCGCTTGGCGTGTTTCTCGCCTCTGGCGTGTACCTAGAGTTTATTGGGTACGGTTGGAGGACGGTGTTTCTGTGGGGAGTAATACCGATCATTTTTGTTATCATAGCGCGGATTTGGGTTAAGGAATCTGACCGATTTCTCCATATAAAGAAAGTACGACAGGCGCTAGAGGATGGCAGGCACGAGGAAGTGGACAGGCTACTTGAAATCTATCCAGTTGATATCCGTCAATTAAACAAGGTAACTTGGCTCCAGTTGTTTGCCGAGAAGGGGTATGTGAGACGGCAATTGTTGCTTCTCACTGCCGTGTGGTTATTTTATTCTATATCCTACGTGGCAACAAACGTATATATAACCTACTGGTTGACCACGTACGACGGTTGGACGGATGCGCAGGCAGCCCATATGCTGCTCGTAGCGGGTGGAATTGGTTATCTCTTCTATGTCTTAGGGGGAGTTCTCGGTGAGATCTTTAGCCGTCGAAATGTATTGATTGTGACTGGAATTCTCACTGCTCCCTTGAACCTGTTGTTTCTCTTCGTGCATCAACATTCCCTGGTGTTCATTCTCTATTTCGTCATCTACCAGGTGACGAATGGGACGTGGTCCGGGGCTGGTTATGCATACTGGGGAGAGAGCTTCCCGACGCGCGTTCGGGGCACGGCTGTTGGCTTTCTCGGGGCTATTTTCACACTTGGACTGCTCATCGGGAGCCTGTTATGGACTCTGCTCATCTCCGTGACTACGGCGACGGCAACTTGGGTCATCATTGCGGTTGTTCTCGCCGTAGGACAATGGCTGACGTTGGCTTTGCCTCGGATTAAGCCGGGTACTAAGCTTGAAGACATCTCGGCCTAAAACCAATTGCAGGTAGTCCTGAACCCTGGGCCGGAAAGAACAAGCGTCTATTCGCAAATTGCAAAATAGAGAAAATGAGTGCGCATGCCGCAAGAATGTACTCCTCATCCCGGAGCCCTCCATGTGGTGGATTCCGGGATTACTTATGGCTCTCGAAGTTGAGCGCAAGGAAAGGGCTATGCTATAGACTAATTATCCGATTCGTCAATGGTCGAAGCGTTCGGAGTCCCGTGTTGCCGTCGCGAGATAGACCAATGGGTGTAGAATTCCAACCAGCACCCTGTGGGTTGTTTGCTGGCTTACCACCCCCCGCCCCTCTCCGCTTCCCGTGTTACAATACCCGAAGACGACGCCTGATGGGAAATGAGGGATGTTTCCATGTCCGCCACCATGATGGGGACGCTTCCAGGCAGCGCAGTATGGGCAGCCGACGGCGTCCTGTTCATCCTCGCGTTCCTGTTCGGCACCTGGGTAACCTGGTGGGCGCTGGGGGCGCTCAAGTGGGACAAGTTTCTGTTCGATCCGTTTGGCACCCAGACCCGGGTGCTGCGCTTTCTGCTCGCGCTCCTGGGCGGCTTCCTGCTGGCCCTGGCGGCGGTTGCCTACATTTTGGCGTTTCAGCTACTGCGCGTGCTGGTCTGATACACGAAGGTTCTTGCCGTTCTCGCTTCTCTATCAATCTAGCAACAAACTCGGTATAAACCCTTCCCGACTGGTCGATACTGGCACGTATAGACGGCACGGCCAACGGGGAGGAGTAAGTCATGAGGTTATGGCTGTGGCTGGCAGCAGGAATCGGGGCATGGGCGCTGTTTCACCAGGTCTTTGCGTCCACGGCGGTGGTCGCAGACGCGCGTGCAACAAGTGAGGCGGGCGGATCGTCCATTCAAACGGGGGCACATGTAGAGGCGGGGGCAGCCAACGAGGAGTCAGCCGTCGAAGCTCGCTGCTTGACCCGGGCGTACGCAGCGAGTGGGGCTCATCCCCTGGGCTTTGAGGTGCACAACTGGTCCGAGGTCAACCAGCAGTTTATGAGGGTCTCGCAATTATCGACAATGGCCGACCGCGTTCGGCAGGAAATGGCCCAGCACGGTGCGAACCTCATTCACATGAAAACTTTGAGGAAGGCGGTGGACGGTGAAGCGTACGTCGCGGTCGAAGGGGAGACGAAGCAGCACGCGCGGGTGTCTATCATTCTGTCGAGTCTGCGGGCCAGCGCGGCAACGGCTCAGACTGTGCTGGTGATTCGAGCCGATGAACCGGGCACGGACCTGGATGACGTGCAGAAACGGGTGTCTGCATGGTGGACGGTTGAGCAGGCTGCCGTCGAGAGTTTCCATGCTTCGCCACAAATCTCTGCTTGTATCTCAGGGTATCGAGATGGTAGAATATTGAATGGTCAACAAGGTGCCATGGTATCCCGTGTCTTGGAATCCGTGTCTGCCCGCCGGGTGGAAGGTATTCATACGGGATCATTGACAAGTGTTTCCGCATATAGTCCACTCGGTTCCGTCTGGATGACCAGCGACGGTCATAAAATGAACCTGCAAGTCGCAGTTCATTATGATAGCTATCACCATTACACGCATGTCGTCATCGGAACGCCCATCATCACCGTCACGTATTAACACGACTCGAATCGCAGACACCGGCAATACATAAGCGGCTCGCCGCCAACGGTGTGCAAGCGGGCGGCCTGAGCATCCGTTGGCGCAAGAGCGCGTTGCGGCCCGTTTGTCGGCTGTTCGAATCGGACCTTCCGTGCGGGGACCGGCTTCCGTAGACCGACAGAAGATGGTAGAAGTCCGCCACTTCCACGGGGGTTGACGCATTGTCCAAGATGATGATTGAAGGCGGCCATCGCCTGCGCGGCAGGGTCCGGGTCAGCGGCGCCAAAAACGCCGTCTTGCCCATTTTAGCCGCGAGTTTATTGGCCGAGTCGGGAACCAGTCAGATTGAAGATGTACCAGACTTGCTCGATGTTCGCCACATGATGGAAACCATCCAGTCGCTCGGCGCGATTGTGGACCGGCGCGGCAACACCGTCCGCATCAACGCGGCACGCGTCGACAGCTGTGAACCCCCTGCAGATCTGGTTCGGCGCATGCGCGCCTCGTTTGTGGTGGCCGGGCCGCTTTTGGCCCGTTTTGGACATGCCCGCATCGCCATGCCGGGTGGTTGCAACATCGGCCCCCGCCCGGTGGACTTGCACATCAAGGGTTTCGAAGCGATGGGGGCCAAAGCGGTTGTCGAAAACGGGGCCGCTGTCTTTCATGCGCCACCCGGTGGACTGCGGGGGGCCCGCATTTATCTGGACATCCCCAGCGTGGGGGCCACCCAGAATCTGATGATGGCGGCGTGCCTAGCCAAGGGCACCACCATCATTGAGAACGCGGCGAAGGAGCCGGAGAACGTTGATTTGGCCAACTACCTGAACGCGATGGGGGCGCACGTGCGGGGAGCGGGGACGGATATTATTCGCATCGAGGGCGTCCAATCACTGACCGGCGCCACCCATAACGTCATCCCTGACCGCATTGAGGCGGGCACGTTTTTGCTCGCCGGCGCCGTTATGGGCGAGGGCGTCTACGTGGAAAACGCCGTCTCCCAGCACCTGATGTCGCTTATCGCGAAACTGGAGGAGGCCGGCGTGCAGTTGGAGGATGACGTCTCGGGCATCCAGGTCTGGCCGGTTCAGGGCGGGCGCCTGCGCGGGATTGACGTGAAGACCCACTACTATCCCGCCTATCCGACCGACCTGCAGGCGCAGATGGTGGCGGCGCTCAGTCTCTGCCTGGGTACCAGCATGGTCACCGAGACGGTGTTCGAGAACCGCTTCCTGCATGTGGCCGAGCTGCGCCGCATGGGCGCCCAGATTCAGGTGGAGGGAAGGTCCGCCATCATCGAAGGGGTGCCGCGCCTGTCCGGTGCCCAGGTAACGGCGACCGACTTGCGCGCCGGCGCAGCGCTGGTCATAGCCGGGTTGATGGCCGAGGGGGAAACGGAGATCACCGGTCTGCACCACATCGACCGGGGCTACGATGACTTGGTCGGTAAGTTCCAATCGCTCGGTGCCCACATCCACCGGATCGACGAAGAGGGGGCGGGAGCCCGGCTCCGTCTTGTACCTTTGCGCAAAGAGGGCTGAAGTGAACGGAATTGGGCGCCGTCCGCGTCCGTGCTGTGAATGGAATTGCGAGCCGTTCTGTCGGCGGGCCTGTCCGCATATCCCTATTACGGAGCCATTTGGCGTCCGAGCAGGGAGGTGGACAGGCTTTGTTCTTTTCTCCACGTCGCCGCGTTCCATCGCGGCGCGCCCCGTTTGTCCGGCGTTCGAGACGCTTTCGCGCGGCCACCTGGGGCTTCTTGGCTGCGCCGTCCGTTCGCGCCTCTGGAGCGGCTCGGGCCGCCCGGGCTGCGGCGCGAGCAGCCGGTGGTATCGGAGCTGCGCCCGGGCGGGGACTGTCTCTCCGCTGGTCCGAGGCGGACCCGCGCATCCAGGCCGGCTGCTTGCTGCTCGCCGCCTTCTTCTCCATGGTCGTGCTCCCCGGCGCGGTCGCGGCGACTGTTCATCAGGTACACGGCCCGGGCCCAAATCCGGTTGTCGCGTGGTCGAGGAGCCGGGACGCAGCGGTGAAGGTCACCGTGTACCGGACGGGGACCCGGACAGTGGTGAGCATGCCGGAGAACGAGTACCTGTTGGGTGTGCTGGCCGCCCAGGTGGATCCGCACGCGCCGCTGGCCGCGCTGAAGGCGGCGGCGGTGGCCGCCCGCACGTACGCGGCCCACGCCATCCAGGTGCCTGCGGGGCAAACGGCGCTGGCGCGGGCCCACCATGCCGATGTGACGGACAATCCGGCCGTCGACTTGCCCTGGCTGCCACAGTCCGCCTGGGATGAGCGGTTTGGCGCCGACGCCGCCTGGGTGAAGGCGCGCTTGGAACAGGCCATCCTGGCCACCGACGGTGTCATCCTCGAGTACCGCCAGCAGCCCATCATGGCCTTCATCACCACCATCACGAACGGATGGACCCGGAGTGCGAGCGGATCGCTGAAAAAGACGGCGCCGTACCTGCGCGCAGTGGCATGCCCCGCCGACCAGGCAGCGGAGCGGACCAGCACGAAAACCGTCAGCCGGGCCAGGCTAGCCCGCGCGCTGGGCGAGGCGGAGACGGCGGTCAATCTGGCGGGGGTGCGGGTTGCTGAGCGCGATGCCCAAGGGTATGTCGTGCGCGTGGAGGCGGGTGGCAAGACCTGGACGGGGGAGTCGTTCGCCGCGGCGCTGGGTCTGGCTTCGCCCTGTTTCACCCTGCGCCTGGACAAGTCTGGGCTGCGGGTCACGGTGCACGGGGAGGGGCCGGGCTTTGGCCTCAGCCTGCATCAGGCCAGCGCGTTCGCCGAGCAGGGACGGGACTGGCAGTGGATACTTGAGAAATTCTATCCCGGCAGCAAACCGATTCGGGTATAATCGGCCGCCTGGGGCACAGGCGGCGATATCCGCACAAAAACTCGCGTGTCTGTGAAGGTTGCGTGTAGATAGGTATAGAACGCGGATAACGTGGCGACACTGGCCTAATGAGGTGAGCGCCACATGGAGGATCATAAGCATACCAATCCTTCACAGACAAAGCGAGAGACAGAGCAGGCAAAGACGGCGCCAAAGGCGCCTCAACCGACCGTCGTGTCCGCGCGTAAGGTGTTCTCGAAGCGTTGGCTCTACCCGGCCATCTACCTGGGGGCGGCTGCGCTGATCATAGGCCTGATGTACGCGCGCAGCCAGATGCACACGTCTAAGACCTCCGGCACTGTCGCCGATGAGGGGAATGTGCCGACCCAGGCTCAGACGACGGATGTTGCCTACACCTGGCCTGTGGCCGAAGGCACCCAGATTCGAGTCAGCATGGGGTTCTTCCCTGAGCATGGATCCCAGCGTGAGCAGGCCAAGGCACTTGTATCGTATGACGGCGGCTATTATCCTCACACCGGCATCGACATCAAAGCGCAGGACGGCAAGCCGTTTGAAGTCGATGCGGCAGCCAGCGGTACGGTGACTGCGGTCAAGGACGATCCGCTCAACGGCAAGACGGTTGAAGTCACCAGCCAGGATGGCAATGTGGAACTGTACGAGTCGCTGGGTAGTGTGTCGGTGCACAAAGGCGACAAGGTGACGATGGGCCAGGCGATTGGTCAGAGTGGCACCTGCCGGTTTGAAGAGAGCCAGGGCAACCACCTGTTCTTCGCGGTAGAGAAGGACGGCAAGACCCCGGTGGACCCCGCTTCGGTATTGCCCAAGCGGTAACCCTGCAGATACGTTGCTGCACACATCACGACGGACTGTGGCCGTTTCCAAAGGAGCGGCCTACTTTTTTATTATTTCCCCGCACGCAAATGAGAGAAAACAAAAGCTAGAATGACGAGAACTGTCCTGACAAGCCCTCATCCCGCTTTCTCAGGCATACCGTGTACACCCCCTCATATACTGTATCAGACCACCTGAGCAGAATGGGGAGGCGAGGGGAGTGCACGATTACATCAAAGAGCGCACCTTGAAAATTGGTGAGTACATCGTCGAGACCCGCAACACGGTGCGCACGATTGCCCGCGAGTTTGGGGTTTCCAAAAGCACCGTCCACAAAGACTTGACAGAGCGGCTGCCGGAGATCAACCCCGAACTGGCCAGCCATGTCAAGGAGATCCTGGAATATCACAAGTCCATCCGCCACCTGCGGGGCGGTCAAGCGACAAAAATGAAGTACAACAAAGACAGTTCGACAGAAAATTACAAGCCGCAGACAGGAGTTTCCCAGAGTTTGTAGAACTTTAATTTGGGCTCGATGTGGTCATCGTGCACGTCCACAAACTGGCTCCACACAGCGGTTGCAGAGGATACGCCGAGTCTGATGCTCAGTTGGGGAGGATTCGTAGTAAATGTTTTCGAGGGAAATCGGAGTGGACCTGGGCACGGCCACCGTGCTGATCCATGTGAAAGGGCGGGGCATTGTCCTGTTTGAGCCGTCTGTCGTGGCCATCGACCAAACGACCGGTCATGTGGTCGCGGTTGGCGAAGAGGCACGGCAGATGCTGGGACGGACGCCGGGGAATATTGTCGCCATCCGGCCGTTGCGCGAAGGCGTCATCGCGGACTTCGAGGTCACAGAAATTATGTTGCGCCACTTTATCCGCAAGACCATTGGCAAGAGCATGATGGCCAGGCCGCATCTGATGATCTGCGTACCGGCCGGCATCACCTCGGTGGAGCAAAAGGCGGTGCGGGAAGCCGCCGAAGCCTGCGGTGCCAAGGGGGTCGACCTGATTGAGGAACCGAAGGCGGCGGCTATCGGTGCGGGACTCAACATCTTCGAGCCAAGCGGAAGCATGGTCGTCGACATCGGCGGCGGTACGACCGACATTGCGGTGCTTTCGCTCGGCGACGTCGTGACCTCGGCATCGCTGCGCGTGGCGGGGGACAAGCTCGACGAGGCCATCATCGCGTACATCAAGCGGGAGCACAACCTGCTCATCGGCGAGCGGACCGCCGAAGAGCTGAAGAAGGAATTGGCGACAGTATTCCCGGACGGCCGTTCCGGTGAGATGGACGTTCGCGGGCGCGACATGGTCACTGGGTTGCCGAAAACGGTCAACATCCACGCGGAGGAGATGCGCGAAGCCCTGGCAGATCCGGTCGCGCAAATTGTCGATGCGACGAAGTCGGTGCTTGAGCGCACGCCGCCGGAGTTGGCGGCCGACATCTTCGACAAGGGCATCGTGCTGACCGGCGGAGGAGCGTTAGTAGACGGATTGGACAAGCTGATGGTCCAGGAGTTGGAGATCCCGGTGCATGTAGCGGAAGATCCGATGCGCTGCGTGGTGCGTGGAACCGGTATGTACATTGAGAGCCCCTACCGGCTGCGCACCGCGCCGCGCTCGTCACGCAGGCGTGTGGCACGCTAGCTAACGCGGGAGGGATGTGCGTTGATTCGCGGTTTAACGACAGCAGCTGCCGGCATGGTGGCAGACGAACGGATGCAGCAGCTGCTCGCCAACAACCTGGCCAACCTGGAGACGCCCGGGTTCAAGGCGAGCGACGGGTCGATGTTGTCTTTCCCCAATCAACTGTTGGCCGCCATGGATTACAGCGGAGAGAGCGGGGGGAAGTCTCCCATAGGTCAACTGGGCACCGGAGTGGTGTTCCAAGAGGGGGTGCCACTGTTCAGCCAGGGCGATCTCACCCAGACCGGGCGCAACCTGGATGTCGGCATCCGCGACCAGACTCCGACCGGCACGTACGCCACGGTGGTAGGCCCCGGCGGCCAGCCGGAGTCGGCAGCGGGTACCGTGACTGTGGGCGCAGGCGGGCGACTGTCGCTGGACGGTCAACCGCTGGCCGTACTGGACGCCAACGGCAACGTGCTCGCCGGTGTGTACGCGATACGCAACCCCGCCTATCAAGGGCAGGCTCTCTACGCGGCGGATGGGGAGCCGGACTATGACGCGAGCGGGAACCCCTCCTACCTGTTTGCCAACGCGGCTGGCCAGGTGCTGGCATCGCCGCAGGACGCGGCTTGGCAGGACGCCTCCATCCGCGTCGGCAATGAGCAAGACATGGGCTGGCACAGTTTCTTCGCCGTGGCCTACACGTCTCCGGAGGGCGCGGCAGGTGTCGCGCTCACGCGCGACGGCCACTTTGAGGTGAACGCCCAGCATACCTTGGTCGACGCGGCCGGGCACGCAGTACTGCCGGTGGATGCCAACGGCCAACCCATCGTCGGAGCGCGCATCGTCATCAACCCGAACTACCAGGGAGATACCTTGTTTGCCGCCGACGGCGGGCCGGTGTTCGACGCGGCGGGGCAGCCCTCGTACGAAGTAGTGGGCGCCAACAACCAGCCGCTGGCCGGAGCCCGTCTGGGCCTGGTGGACGCGGACGTGACGCAGCTGCAGCCGCTGGGGGAGACGGAGTACATGCTCGGCACGCTCAATCCCCAGACGGTGATTGCGGCGCTGCGCCCGGGCACTGGCGATCTCAGCCCAGGCAGCCTGGAACAGAGCAACGCCGATGCGGCGTCCACCGTGACCAACATGATGATGGTGATTGGCCAGTATCAGGCGAACCAGCAGGTGATACAGACCGAGGACACCCTGCTCGACAAGGCCGTGAACGATGTCGGAAGGGTGAACCTGTGACGAGGGTGAGGGAGTAGACCGATGCAGTCGTTGTGGACGAGCCTGTCCGGCATGACCGCCGGGCAGGATTGGTTGACCGAGATCGCCGCCAATGTGGCCAATGTGCAGACGCCAGGGTACGCACGGGAGGGCACGTCCTTCGCCGACGAGTTGACGGCTGCGCTGCCCGCGTCCGCCACCGCGCCCGCGGTGGCCAATCGCTATACACCACCCGGGTGGCGCGGGGGCACCGGGGCGCACGCCACGGCGACGGACCTGGACTTCTCGCAGACGTCGGTGGTTCAGACTGGTAATCCCATGGACGTGGCGGTGCAGGGGCCCGCCTTCCTGCTGGTGCGGGACAGCGACGGCCGGGAGCTGGTGACTAGGGCGGGCAACCTCGGGTGGAGCCGGCAGGCGGACGGGCGTTTCGCGCTCGTGACCGCGTCCGGCCAACTGGTGCTGGATCGCAACCGCCAGCCCATCTATCTACCCCCCGGTATCGGTGCGGACGAGGCAGAAGCGGAGATGCACATCGATGCCAACGGGCAAATCCGGTGGGGGAATCGGGTGGGGCCGACGATCGCGCTGGTGGACGTGCCGCTGCCAAGTCAATCGCTGCAGCCTGCGGGCGGCAACGCTTACGCCATTCGCCCCGGCTGGAACTATCGTCTGGCGGCAACAGGCCAGGGGAACGGGCGGTCGATGTTGCAGCAGCAAGCCCTGAACCAGAGCAGCGTCAACCTGACCGACGAGATGTCCGAGATGATAGAGGCGCAGCGGTTGTTCGAGTTGAACGCCGAGGCATTACAGATGACCAACCGCATGATGGGCACGGCGGATGACATCCATGTAGGATGAGGCGGTAACGCTTGTGCGGGCGTAAAGACCCCGGCGGGTCTGGCAGATTCGGACAGGGTATTTGCAGTTGCGTCCTTTCAATATCCGGCGGTATAATTTCCATCGTATAGAAGAGGGGGCCGGGGAGTGAACCTGCCGAACACGCTGACCCTGTTCCGGTTTGTTCTTATACCCGTGTATTTGTGGGCCTTTTACGGCGTGGCCAGCCCGCACAAGGTGAGCGCGCTTTTTATTTTGTTGCTGGCGGGGTTAACGGATATACTAGACGGGTACATCGCGCGGCGCAAAGGACTGGAGACGCAGACCGGACAGTTGCTGGATCCGCTCGCAGACAAGCTGATGATGGTGGCTGTGCTGTTCTCGCTCATCCAATCGAATCGGGTGTCGTGGCTGCTGGCCGGGTTGCTTGTCCTGCGCGATGCGCTGATGATTCTTGGGGCCGCATTTTTCTACTTTTTGGGTAAACGCGCGGTGCCCAAAGCCAATCGTTGGGGCAAGACGACCACGGTTTTCTATTACGCGAGTATCTGCTCTATCATTCTGGCTTGGCCGAGTGATACGTTTTCTACGTGGTTGCTCAGTTTTACGTTGGTGTTTTCCTACGTGACCACCTTTCTATATGTGGCCAGCATGCAGATTATCGACGTGCACCGTCGCGTTTTGTAAACCATGGTGCAGTGGCCGTCTGCGCCAACACCGTGCACACGTCCGTGCATGTCGCCTTGGTGTCCGACGCGCCGACGGCCAGTGCACCTATGTCAACCCCGCGCCAGCTTTGGACGCGG
This sequence comes from Alicyclobacillus shizuokensis NBRC 103103, assembly GCF_001552255.1. GTDB lineage: Bacteria > Bacillota > Bacilli > Alicyclobacillales > Alicyclobacillaceae > Alicyclobacillus_G > Alicyclobacillus_G shizuokensis. The sequence goes on along the minus strand of NZ_BCQV01000020.1, from coordinate 10,742 downwards.
GGATTACTTATATTTTTCGATCACGCCGACGCACGTATGTCGGCAGGATTTGGACCTGGAGGGAAACGCATGTCAGACTGGACGTTGCCGTTGCATGCGGAGGACATTCGGAAGATCTTGCCGCACCGCTACCCATTTTTTCTCGTTGACCGGGTGACGGAGCTGGAGCCTGGTAAGCGTGTCGCCGGCTACAAGCTGGTGAGTGCCAATGAGCCGCAATTTCAGGGGCACTTTCCGGAATACAGCCTCATGCCGGGCGTGCTTATCATGGAGGCGATAGCTCAGCTCGGCGGGGTGGCGGTGCTGACGATGCCTGAGTTTGCGGGCAAGCTGCCGATGTTCGCCGGCATGGACGGCGTGCGTTTCCGTGGCCAGGTGCGTCCCGGAGACCGACTGGACATGGAGCTGACCATCGACCGAATGCGCGGCACCATGGGCAAGGGCCAGGGCCGCGCGCTGGTCGACGGAAACCTGGTGGCCGAGGGCACGATACTGTTCGCGATTGTCTAATCCGCTAGCGTCCGTCGCCCGGCCGCAAGTGCTCGCGGAGTTTGCGCAGAGCGCGCTTGCGCACCGTCTTCACGGTCTCAACGGAGACGCCGAGGGCCTGTGCCAGCTCTTTGATGCGCCAGCCGCTGGCCATAGCTTCGGTGACCACCCGCTCCCGTGCGCTGAGGCCGGCGGCGCGGAATACCAGTCGCCACTCCGGAAGATTGTACGGGTTGGTCGTCCTATTTGACGAGAGGGCGGCTTGGTTCTCCCATGCGCGGGGACGGTCTTGGTTCTCGTCCTCTGGTTCCAGGTGGGCATCGTGTGTCCACCATCGGCGCATCGCTGTACGCACATCGCCGTGTACCTTGTGCTGGGCGTAGGCCGCAAACGGCACACCGAGGGATGCGTCGTAGTCGCGAATGGCCAGGAGCAGGCTAAGGTAAGCCTCCTGCAAGGCGTCAGCCTGTGAGAGACCGCGGTAGCGGCGGGAAATCGCTTTCAACATCCCTTCAAATTGGACCACCAGCGCCTGCACAGCCGCTTTGTCTCCTATCTGCGCCCTTTTTATCCATGTCTCAATCGCCGCATACCTAGACGCCTGCATCTCCATCTACTTGTCTCCTTGCGGGAGACCGGTCTCCACTTGGATTTGCGCGCAGGCCCAGGATAGTCTACGGGCGACGCGGCGAGCGAACCTGGACCCGTCCGCAAGTCCTCGACAATGAAGAGTGGCGGAAGTCCGAGTCACACCGTTTTGGGCCACTTCGATGTGGAGACTGGGTAAATTCACATGATATGCTCACTACTACAGATAAGTTCCATTTATATAATCCGATTAAGTCCTTAACTTTCAATTCAATTTATTGAAAGCGAATGGCAAGAGAAATATACTTTCGGAATAGAAAATAATCCTACCGATCATTCTAGGGGGTGAGGAGATGGAGTTTTACACTCCGGGCCCTGGGGTGGCGCTCTATTTGCGGCGCGCCGAGGTGCCGGACAGGAAGCTGTGGGTACCCCGCATCGTTGCGTGGGCGCCGGTGTATCTGAAGGATTTTGGCAACGCATCGGTGGTGTATGGCGAAGATGGGGTGGAAATGGTGTTTGGCAGCAGCGCCCTGTGGATCCGAAAGCAGGTGATGGGGTGTCACTGCATCAGTCAGGAGGATCTGCGGATGGAGTTTCGCCGCCTCAACCACCGGTGGCTGTACATGCCCATCGTCATCCCACCGCGCAACCTGGTGCATGTCTGCCTTAAGATGCGCACCAAGCTGCGCGGGCGCAACGACGGGGCCACTGGATACATCGCCGACACGTACATAGCGGATCTGGACGCGCTGAACCGCCGCACTACTCGCATCCTGCTGTTGGACGGGCGGATCATCGACGTGCCCATGAGCAAGGCGAGCGTGATGCAGCGTCTGGTGGAGGCCGAGCTGTTTTGGAGCCGGTTACATAGTGAGCACGTGTTGTAACGCTGCTACGTGTCTGCGTCGGTCTCTGTGCGCAGGTCTCGATGGTCGTCCGGGTTCTCGCTGCGGCTCTCGCCGTCGCCCGACTCCATGTGGTACGGGTACGGCACGTCACTGGGGGGCGACTCCATCTCCAGGTGCGAGAGCTGCGTGGACCAGGCGTATGCGGACTGCGATTTTGCGGGCATAGGCCATCCGTGTGTCCCGCCTGTCGACATGCTCGGCCCGGTTTTCCACAGACCGCCCAGCGGCGGGTGGACAGGCATCGACATGGGTTTGTACTTCGTGGTGTGGTGGGCGGTCATCACCGGCATCGCCAGGGCCATCTCGGCGCTGCGGAAGTCGTTTTGGATGACCCGGTCTGGGTGATGGGCAGGATACAACCCTCGCCTGTACATATAGTGAAACACTTTTGCCGTGCAGGCGGATGGCCCTCCGCAGGTGGGTCATCAGCATGCGGCGCACCTGTGGCGTGGCCGTTTCGGTGATGGCGGCCGCCGTGTTGCGCACCGAAGCCTTCGTGTAGCCCAACAGGGCCCCGGCGTAGACGGGGTCTTGGCCGGCATGGGTCATGAGCGATTCTCCTTTCGGTGTTCTGCAGCAGACGGGGTAAAACCCGCCGCCGGCGTGAAGATCAGGTCATGTAAGCGCGAGCCTTGAGTGCGTCCATCAGCTCATAGATGCAGCGTTCGCCCGCTGCAATGGCTTCCAGGTAGAGTTTGCACAGAGCTGGGTCGTGGATTTTGGCCGCCGCCTTCTTGTGACGAGCCAGGTGGTTGGCTTGGAACGCCAGCAACTCATGCAGTTCCAGGGTTTCGTGCGGCGCGAGACGGTATCCGCCGCGAGTCTCCCATGCAGGTTCAGCGGCAAGGTCCGAATCCATTGTCATCCCAGACTCCGGTGGCAGTTTCATGCGGATCGTCACTCCTTCACGGAAGGTCCCAGGCGCCCGGGTACTTCAGCCTATTGCGTATCTGGGCCCGCTGCCACCGTCCGCACGGGAAATAGGCGCCTGCCCCGGGCAGGATGGAGCAGGCGGAAGGACGGGAAGGAGGTTGCGTGGATGGGCCTGCGCCAAGCTATGGAGCGGTTTCTGCCGTGGTTTCTCGTCGTCCAGCCGCTGTTGGACGCCGCCACCACGGCCAGCCTGTACACCTTGCACGGTCCTGTGACCGTCGGCGTCGTGGTGCGCGTCGTCGTGCTCCTGGGCGGCATGGCGTATCTGCTCACGGGCGCCGGCCTGCCGCGGCGGCCGAGACGCCTGTTGCAGGCCTACACGCTGCTGGTTGTAGGATTTATCGCGGCCAATTTGGTGATCAACTACCTCAACAAGCCGGTGTTCTCGCCGCGTCTGGAACTGACATATGCGGCCAAGGCGTGGTACTTCCCCACGCTCCTGCTCACCTTTGCTACCTTTCTCCAGCAATCTCAACCAGGCTTTTGGCCGGCCGTCGGCCGGGCCGTGGCTGCTGCGGCGGGGCTGACTGGCGCCGTGATGTTGACCGCCACCCTGACCGGCACCGCCCTGCCCAGTTACCACTACCCGGGGAAAGCGGGGGTGAGCGGGTGGTACTTCTCGGCTAACGAGGTCAGTGCCGCCCTTGCCCTCACCTTTCCGGTGGCGCTGGCCCGGGCGTTGGCCGCGCCCCCGTCTACCCGTACATGGCAAAATCTGGAGCGTTGGTTCCCGATTTGGCTGGTGTGCTTCGGTCTGCTCGCGCTGGGCACCAAGACCGCGTATTTGGCCGGAGCCGCCGCGCTGCTCATGGTGCCGATGGCCCGTTTCGTGCGCGCACGGCAATGGCGGCGGCGCCTGCCCCAGGCGGGACGGGCTTGGCTGTATGCCGCCACACTGGTGTTCTACCTGGGGGCCACGCCGTGGTCGCCGGTGGCGGCGAATACGCACGCGCACATCGCCTGGATTCACCCGCTGGTCCACCCAGGCGCAACGGGCGAGGGAGATATAGCCCAGGTTGCGGATGTGGACGAGCTCGTGTACAGCAGCCGCGACGTCTACCTGGCGCAGGCGCTCGCCCTTTTTTCCCGCGATCCGCTCGTGCAAAAGGTGTTTGGGGCGGGTTTTGCGGGGAACTATGAGCAGCGCCCGAAACTTGTGGAAATGGACTTTCACGATGCGTGGTTCAGCTTCGGAGGCATTGGTTTCGTGCTGTGGGTGCTGCCGCTTACCGTCTTGCTTGGGATCGCCATCTATCGGCAGGTCAGGGTCGTCCACAGGCTGCCCGCGGCTGCCCCGTACTGGCTGTCCGTGTCTCTGGGCTTGGCCGTCGCCGGTTTGGCAGGGCACGTCCTCACTGCGCCCGCTGTGAGTATCTACCTGGCCGCCCTCTTGCCTTACCTCATCCGTATTCTGTATGGCATCACAGATTCTTCTTTCGCGGCAAAAGGGTCATCGTAGTCGGTGGCGGCGACTCGGCCATGGAGGAGGCGAACTTCTTGACCAGATTCGCGTCACTTCAGCCGGCAGCGGCTGCCAGGCGGCATGGGATTGCGAACGGTTTCTGGAGACTCATTTCATCGCCGAATCCTTTAGGAGGGCATCGAAATGGCGATTGTGCATGTGACAGATCAAACCTTCGAGACGAAAGTGGAGAAGCAGGAAAAAACCGTGTTGGTCGACTTTTGGGCGCTGTGGTGCGGCCCTGCAAGATGATATCCCCGGTGTTACCATCCGCAAACCATCGAAAACTTTGCCGTGATGGCCATTCCAACCCTCGTCTTGTTTCAGATGGGTACAACCACCCCAAACACCAATGCTCCCTGTTCATCCTCACCCACATATTCGGCCGGCCCCACCTCAACCCGGGCCCGCCCGTCCATCCAATCGGCGATTTGTTCTCTCAACTTGGGGGTATCATCTACAGGGATCCACAGGAGCAGTCGGACATCTTCGGCAAACTGTTTGTCGCGAATCACCCATCCAGCCGATGCCAGCTCGTGTTCCAACTTGCCGAACCGCCCGTAGTCAACCGCGACGCTAACGGGCTGCATCCACCGACATGTGAGCCATCGCGCCTCATCCAGCACGCGGGCGGCTGCGTCGGTGTACGCGCGTACCAGACCACTGGCTCCCAGCAGTGTACCGCCAAAATACCGCGTGACGACGATGAGGGAGTTGCTCACCTCGCGTCGGCGCAACACTTCCAGGATGGGACGACCGGCCGTACCCGATGGCTCGCCGTCATCGGAAAACCGCTCCACCGGCACGCCTAGTCCGACGGTGTACGCATAGCAGTTGTGCGTCGCCGTTTTGTGGACAGCGCGAATCTCATCCAGGGCCGCCTCCGCCTGTTCGACCGAATTCACTGGCCGCAGTTGACCGATGAAGCGCGACTTCTTGATGACCATCTCCACCTCGGCAGCATGAGCCGGGGTGACAAAATCCGGATTTTGCTGCATTGGCTTTCGTCCCTTCGTCCACTCGACATATCGATCGTGACCCCATCCATCCCCTCACCAGAGCATTACACTACCATAATTCAACGTCCTCCGGTATCCTGGCGGATATCCACACCTTCCGGGTTGAAAAAATATGTATGTGGTCTATAATGCAAATCATATAAGGGACATAATCTTGCAAGATTCTACACGTGCCCTGGAAGTTCTTATCACGCATCGGTTCCACGTGTATCGATAGATTCCACCACTATGAGAAGCAGGTAGGATTAAGGGGGATAGGTGGGTGATATATGCGGAAATTCTCGCAGCGGGCAAAGGAACACGGATGGGCAATGTGAACCTGCCCAAGCAGTTTCTGTCGTTGCAGAACAGGCCGATTGTCGTCCACACCTTGGAGAAATTCCTCGTTCACGATCGATTCGACAAGATCCTTGTCATGGTTCCTCGTGACTGGATGAATCACGCACAGGATGTCATCCGCAGGCACATCGGCACGGATGAGCGCGTGGTGGTCGTTGAAGGTGGCGAGGACAGAAACGGCACCATCATGAGAGGCGTTCAATACATAGAGGAGAATTACGGTGTCCGCGACGACGATATCGTCGTCACGCATGATTCTGTGCGCCCGTTTGTCACCCATCGCATTATTGAAGAGAACATCGAGTATGCGCTCCGGTTCGGCGCGGTTGACACGGCAGTACCCGCCACCGACACCATCATCCAATCCGAGGATGGCCGGGTCATCACGGATATCCCGTTACGGTCCGAGATGTTCCAAGGGCAAACGCCGCAGAGTTTCAACATCAAGAAACTGGTTTCCTTATACCAGAAGTTAACAAACGAGCAAAGACGCATGCTCACGGATGCCTGCAAGATCGTGTCTCTGTCCGGAGAGCCGGTTCACATTGTTCGGGGTGAGGTATTCAATATCAAAATCACGACCCCATACGACTTGCGGGTCGCCGAGGCGATGTGTGAGGAGAAGGAACCCGTATGATCAACCAGGTCTACCGCCTTGTCGCCGCTCGTCAATTCGAAATCGCTTACAAAGGGGTCGACCTAAGGGCAGACCACGTGGTTGTCCGGCCCACGTACTTATCCATTTGTGCCGCTGATCAGAGATATTACACGGGTTCACGCAACCAGGAAACAATGCGCCAAAAGCTTCCGATGGCCTTAATTCACGAAGGCATCGGTCTCATTGCCTATGATCCCGCCGGAGAATACCGCACCGGAACGTCGGTGGTGATGATTCCCAATCAGCCGGTAGAGCATGATGCCGTGATAGCGGAGAATTATCTCCGGACAAGCCGTTTCTGTTCGAGCGGTCACGACGGTTTCATGCAGGACTATGTCTTTTTGCCCCGAGACCGGGTTGTGCCTCTATTTTCTGGCTTTGATCCGCATGTGGCCGCGTTTACGGAACTGGTTTCCGTAAGCGTGCACGCTGTAGGCCGCCTCTCCCGCAAGTCCCATAGCCGGAGAGACGTGTTCGGGGTGTGGGGAGACGGGAATGTCGGGTTTATCACGGCCTTGCTGCTCAAGACGTACTATCCGGACAGCCATGTTGCCGTGTTCGGCAAGACCGACTGGAAATTGGAGAACTTCTCCTTCGCGGACGCTGTCTATCGAGTGGATGCCGTTCCGCAGCAGGTCCACGTGGACCATGCGTTCGAATGTGTGGGCGGTATTGGCAGTCAAGCCGCCGTCAACCAGATCATCGACCACATTCATCCGGAAGGCAGTATAGCGCTGCTGGGGGTCTCGGAATACCCGATTGAAATGAATACCCGCATGGTGTTGGAGAAGGGACTGACGGTGATTGGGAGCAGTCGGAGCGGCAGAGACGATTTCGTGGAGACCGTCGATCTGCTCAAGCGTCATCCGCATTTGATAGACTACTTGCAGCGCTTGGTCGGCGTGGTGAACGAGGTTCGATCCCTGCATGACATTGTGGCGACGTTTGAGGTGGATTTAACCAGTCCATGGGGAAAAACGGTGATGAAATGGGCGATTTAGCAACGGCGCCGTTAGATACAGCTAGAACGACGCGCCGAGGACACAGGCCTGCTCGCGTTGCGAACTTCAAAGTGTGGTCCACGTGGCTGGCGAAGTGGATTATTCGTTTCGCCTACTACGGAGCGTGCGCTCTTTTTGCTGTTAGAAAGGATAAGATAACACTAGCGTCGTACCGCAGTGCGCGTCTGCACGGGAACCTGCGGGCGGTGTGCGATGAACTCAGGCGACGCAATCAACATCATGTGGTCGTGTTGGTGCGCAAGTACCAGGGCAGTTTGATAGATAAAATCAGTTACGTGTTTTACATGATACGAGCTGGATATCACATGGCCACATCGAGATATTTTGTGATTGACGATTACTACTTTCCCGTTTACGTCGTGAAGTTGAGAAGGGCGACCGAGGTCATCCAGCTCTGGCACGCGGCCGGAGCATTCAAGAAATTTGGCTACAGCATCATGGGCAGCGCGGTGGGAACCAGCGCAGATTACGTGCAGCACGTGCCGATTCACTCCAATTATTCGGCGGTGATTGTGAGCTCGACCGAGGTGGTTTCTCACTATGCGGAAGCGTTTCGGATGTCGCCACAACGCATCCTGCCGCTGGGTCTGCCGAGAACCGACAAGCTGCTCAACCCGGAAATGCGCAACCAAATAACCAGGGAGTTTTACGATGCGTTTCCAAATTTAATTGGGAAGAAGCTGATTTTGTACGCCCCAACGTTCCGTGGAGAGAGTTATCATCAGAGCCGATTTCAGTGTCCCATCGACATGGGCACCTTATACCGAATGTTAGGAGACGAGTATCGGGTCCTCGTGCATTTGCATCCCTATATGAGAGGAATCGACTTCACAGGGCTCGGGGTTCCTGCGGATTTCATTCGCGTGGACATGCCGGGGGTGGAGATCGAGGATTTGATGATTGTCTCCGACTATCTGGTGACGGATTATTCTTCGGTGATATTTGATTACAGCCTGCTGCTCAAGCCCATGGCCTTCTTCGCTACCGATTTGGAGAGTTATGTCTTGGAACGGGATTTTTATTACGATTACAAGTCCCTGATTCCCGGGCCGTTCTTCACAGAGACCCTAGATCTTGCAAGGTGGATTCTCTCTGGTAATTTCCAGTTCGATGTGATTCGTCGTTTTCGGGATCGATTCTTTGATGCTGTCGATGGGCGTTCCACTCAAAGAGTGCTTGATTTGTTTGAAACGCGTGCATAACCATAAAGCTGAGGATTTGAGATGAGGCAATCTGTCTTTAAACGTATCGCATCGTTGCTACGCCAGCAAGGGTTATGGGCTGTGATGAAAATCATAGAAGAGAGATTTGTTTATCGGGCATTTCGTTCATACGGTTTCAGGATTTCCTACGCCCTGTTTAAGATCCTTCCCCTGCGGAGGAAGATATTATTTGCGTCCGACAGTCGAGGGCAGCTGGATGGGAACCTTAAATTCGTGTATGACGAACTCGTACGGCGCGGCTGGGATTATACCTATGTGTTTGCCCTTTCGCCGAGTATTGGCCGACGCAAGACGTATCGAGAACTGATTCGATTAGCATTTCACTTGGCGACGTCGCGATTTATTCTGTTGGATGACTTCTATCCCATAGTATATCCATTGAAGATTCGCAGGAAAGCGGAGCTTATTCAGGTCTGGCATGCGGCAGGTGCCTTTAAAAAATTCGGCTACAGTCGTGAAACGTACACAGGTCACAAACGAGGAATCAACCATCGCAACTATACGAAAGCAATCGTGAGTTCGAAGAATGTGATTCCCTATTATGCCGAGGGATTTGGTATTGCGCCTGAACGCATTATTCCCAGTGGTGTGCCACGCACAGATGTCTTCTTTGACGAAGATTATCGCGACAGTGCAAGGAACAGGTTTTTCAAACGGTATCCCAAGTTGATGTCCAAGAAGATCATTCTGTTTGCCCCGACATTTCGGGGCAGCGGGGAGCGTAGCGCCTACTTCCCGTTTGAGGTTGTTGATGTGGACAAGTTATACGAGGCTCTGAGAGATGAATACGCCTTTATAGTCAAGATGCACCCGTTTGTAAAGGACACATTCCCGATTCCAGATGCATATCGGGAATTTGTGCTGGATTTGTCGTGCCACAGAGAAGTCAATGATCTGTTGTTTGTAGCCGATATCCTCGTCACCGACTACTCGTCGGTCTGCTTTGAATATGCTCTGTTACATCGGCCCATGCTCTTCTTTGCTTTTGATCTCGAAGACTACGTGGCCGAGAGAGATTTTTATTTTCGTTATGAAGACTTTGTCCCTGGGAAAATCGTCAGAACTACGGAAGAAATGGTGGAGGCCATAAAAGCCCAGGACTTTCATACCGATATGTTGGACAGGTTCATCGAATACTTTTTTGATCACGTTGACGGGCGTGCAAGCGCAAGGTTTGTAGACATGGTCATGATGGGGAAGGGGGCACCGCACGTCTGATGTAGCTGTCCGGGACAAAGGGTTACGAAGAATGGACTTTGAGTAATTCCGACTTTATCTTGTGGCCAATGGTTGTTGAACCTCGATCATCCTTGACGACGATCTTATGGAATTCTCTCAAAAAATCATGGTAATAGTTCATCGTATAATGAACATAAAACGGGCCCCATGGATGATCTTCGTATGACAAATAATTATTATTAGAAAAAAGATCGATGAAATCGGTGCCGTATTTTTCAACGACGTATTCATCCATTCGTGACCACATCTCATTATACGCCTCTACATCAATAGGCTGAACGCGTCCAGAAGTACTCAGTCGTTGAGGAGCACCATCTTTTGGGTAGAAGGAATCTACGTTTCTTGCTTTGTGGATGATGATTTTGCACTCAGGAATGGTGTGATGAATAAAGTGAAACAATTTGTCCGCGCACGTCTTCCATAGATTGAAATATGCTTCCGGGCTTTGTTGGAGGCAGAACTCGATAATACCATCTCTTTCTTTGAGTTCCTTGTAATAGGAGGTCTTCCACAACTTCCACCTATTGTTGGTTATATATTGTCTATCACTCAACTGAATACAACCAAAGTGTACATCCGCAAAGAAGTCTATGATTAGGTAATCCGGTGACAAGCTTGGGAGCAGGTCCAAAAACTCCTTCGTGAACTCGGTTTCCACATTCCATCTATCGTAGTCAGATAGATTATTGATTTTAAGTGGATCATATTCTACCCGCTCACTCATAAGGCTTATGATCGAAGATTGGTTCTGCGTCAATCCGCAGTGGTAAAAGTCCCTGTAGTGTGGATTGAAACGGGAATTGAAAACGTCCCGCGTGGCACAACATCCGAGCACCGCAACGTTGATGACAGTTATAAC
>NZ_BCQV01000019.1 GCF_001552255.1 Alicyclobacillus shizuokensis NBRC 103103 | reverse complement strand
CCTACTCATGTGATACTCATGTGATACTTTCGAATCCATCAAACAGCTTTCTAGCGAGATTCTCACACAATAGGCAATTGCAATATTCCGATGCATGTATGTTACCATGTATCACCACCCGAAGCTGGTGGCCAAGTTCCCAACATTCGCCTCAGGAGCACAACCTGGCCCAGATGATAGCTGTTGTGAGCCATCACACTGCCAAGGATTTCAACCCGAGAGGTTCCGGAAAGTGCAGCCACTTCCTCGTCAAGATCGCTGTCGATGGCATCAGCCAGCTTTCGCATGCCTGCCAGAAAAACGTTTACGGTATCCTTCCACTCTGCCGCACTCGCTGGATTCATTGGAGCAATCCATGTGTCGGATGCGTGTGCAGGCGCAGGTGGATTGTGACCCTTCAACAGCTCCAGACAGAAGTCTTGCCAGTATATGAGATGATGTACTATCTGCCAAATTGAATGCGGGCATCCAGGAGGAATCTGCCCAACTACGGTCCAATCAATCCCTTCGAATACCTCCTGCGGACTCACGTGAGCATCTCGCCCATGAAGTGCTTTCAATAGCATCCTTTGAATGCTTGAAGCTCTCTCCAAAGCGGAATCATCCTCCTGATTCGCAAACTTCAGTAATCATGGCTAGCGATGTGCTTCTTTGGCCTGCTCTCTGTTTGTAAATCATCATAGCGCATCATTCCTTGAACAATGATGCAGCTGGTATTGGAGGGGTGAATGTTCCAGCTAGCGGCGACGTTTGTTCGGCTTCGATTATCGATAATTCCGTACGATGTGGAAACTGCCCCAACAGTGCCAAAGGCACTTAGGGGCAGTCCCCTCGTTCTGTGGTCCATTTGCGAGTTCAGCTGACAATGTAAGATACCCGGAAGACAGTTGGCAAGATGTTGCAATCGGACGTGCCAAAGTACAAGCTCCAGCAGCTGCGGCCTCCAGCGGTGGATTCCACCGAAGCCTTACCCCACCTTATATTCAATCCGCAGCTTGTCCGCAATCATGGCAATGAATTCGCTATTGGTGGGTTTCGTGCGAGCCGCACTCACCGTGTACCCAAACACGTTGCGGATGGCTTCCATGTTCCCGCGTCCCCACGCCACTTCAATCGAATGGCGAATGGCCCGTTCCACACGAGACGGTGTGGTCTTGTAGCGCTCAGCGATTTGAGGATACAGCACCTTGGTGATGGATCCTAATATCTCCACATCTCGAAACACAATCGCAATCGCTTCTCGCAAATAGTGATAGCCCTTGATGTGCGCGGGCACCCCGATTTCGTGGATGATCTGGGTGATAGCCGCATCCAGGGCATGCCGAGAAATGGCATCGGCCTGATTGTCGGAAGCGGCCGGCTCCGCGGTGTTCACAGGCGCCAAGGCGTGAACCGATGCCGTGGCCGCCACAGTATTGGATGTGCAAACCTGACGAATACGTTCCACCAGGACAGGCATGTCGAACGGTTTCAACACAAAATAAGAGACCCCCAATTCGGCTGCCCGCCTTGTCACAGATTCTTGGCCGAAGGCTGTCAGCATGATCACCTTCGGCATCGTTTCTTCACTTTCGACCAATCGTTCCAATGCCCCCAGGCCATCGAGCATGGGCATGATAATATCCAGAATCAGGACGTCGGGACGTTGCTCGCGCACCATTTTCACCACATCGTTGCCATTGTAAGCGAGCCCACAGACACTCATGTCGTCCTGACTCGAGATGTACTCATGGAGAAGCTCAGCAAAGTCGCGATTATCATCTGCAATCAATACGCGAAAACCTGCCACTGGGCAATTCCTCCCCGCTTGACTGTCGGTTTTTGTTATTCGACACCCTGAGCGGATGTCCTGCCCAAGCTTTCTGAATAGTTTTCGCGTCAATCAATCCGTATTCGACATGATTCGACATGGCCATTCCGTGCCCAAGCCGTCCGGACTTTGTCCGCGCCAGCATCTGTATCGGCTTCACACTCCCGCATCATCCAGCGGGCGTATACCCCGTATCCGCGGGACGGATCGGATACAAAAACATGTGTCACAGCCCCGACCAGACGGCCATCCTGCAAAATTGGACTGCCGCTCATACCCTGAACGATGCCTCCGGTCAGCTTCAACAGGCGGGGATCTGTAACATGAATCACCATACTTTTGGTCTTTGGCTCGTCTTGGCTCTGTATGTTTTCAATCTCGACCTGGAAGGCTTCCACTCTTTCGCCCGAAACCACTGTCAAAAGCTCAGCCGGACCGTCATGAACCTGCTCCGGCAGGGCTACAGGGACGCGATGGCGCAAGTACAAATGAGGCGGGGGTGATTTCATGCTCCCAAACACACCAAAAGCCGTGTTTTTGTCGATCCGGCCCATGGACACGGAAGGAGCCACAAAGCGCCCACGCTTCTCGCCCGGGTGACCAGCGGTCCCCTTGACCAGGCCGATGACCTCAGCCTCGTATACCGAACCATCCCCGTCTATCGGCTGACCGGTATCCACATCCGTGATTACATGCCCCAAGGCACCAAATCGCTGATCGGACGGATCGTAAAATGTCAACGTGCCAACCCCTGAGGTGCGGTCGCGAACGAACAATCCCAGACGTCCTCTTCCTGACGGGTCAGAAGCCGTTTGCACATGAAGGGTTTGCAGGCGCCCATGGCGACGAATGGTGAGTGTCAAGGCATGATATCTGGAAAAACGAGCCAATAAGCGTTGAAGGTCGTCTGCGTTCGTCAAAGGAACACCGTTCACACGCTCGATGACATCTCCAATCTGCACGTGCGCCCGCGCAGCTGGTGAATCCTGGCCTCCAACCCGCTGGTACCCGATGACCATGACCCCATGGGAGTTCATGCGGATGCCCACCGATTGCCCACCGACGTAGACGGACGACGCAGGAAGCACCTGCACCCGAACCGCCTTCCATGGAATGACGCCCAGTACTTTGGTGGAAACATAGGCTTGGCCTGGGTGTTTGCCAATGAGAGAAAGTGCGGATGCGTGTGCGCGAGAGTGGGTATCTGTTTCCACCACGCGGGCATCCGAGGTATGGACACAGAAGGCTTTCCAGCCGACCGATACATCGGCGCGCCCTCCCGCGGGCAAGCGTACTTCCGGCGGGGAATTAGCCAACTGTCGAACGGGTGGAGACAAGCACATGGAGACCACGGAAATCGCAAGACCGATACGCCACCACACGCGACTCCTGCATCTGGATTGCATCGTCTACGCCCCCTTGAACCGGCACCTCCCACGGTCTGCTTCGTGATTGTAAGGTGCCCCGAGGGGAACGCTTTAATGATGCAAAAAACCTACCACGTCAGGCGCCCTCTGCGGATGCATGGGCAAAGCCCTCCACCAAGGCCCGCGCGTGTGTGAAAGCTGTGGCATCGGCCAAATCCGATCCGATTAACCGAGCGACCTCGCGAATCCGACCGTCTTCGTCGAGGCGTTCCACTAAGCTGATGGTATCCGTCTCACGCTCCTGCTTGCGGATGACGTAGTGGTCAACCGCGGCCGCCGCAATCTGGGGTGAGTGTGTTACACACAGCACCTGCCTGCCATGGCCCAAGCGGCGCAACACAGTAGCCAACTTGTGGACCGCCGAGCCGCTGACGCCTGTGTCGATCTCGTCGAAGATCAACGTATCCAACCCGTCCACCTCGGCCAATACCGACTTGACGGCCAGCATCGTGCGCGAGAGTTCCCCGCCGGACGCCACTCTGGCCAAGGGCCGTAGTTCTTCGCCTTTGTTGGCGGAAAACAAGAACACCACCTGGTCCGCCCCGGCTTCGCTGTACGCCATATCGCCGTCTCCGGTCGTCCGCAGGCGCACGTCAATGGCAAAACGGGCGTGCTCCATATCCAGAGAACGCAGCACATGCTCAATTTCGTCGCTCAGCCTGGCGGCGGTCTCAAGTCGACACCGATGCAGCTTTTCGGCCGCTTCTTCCATCTCATGACGGCGGCGTTCGCACGCGGCTGCCAATTTTGCCAGTTGTTCATCGTGGGCGAGAAGCCGCTGGTGCTCAGCGAGGATTTCCTCGTAGTACTGCAGGACTTCAGCCTCCGTAGTCCCGTACTTCCGTTCCAGGGCGCGAATCTCGGCCAATCTCGCCTCCGTCTGTTCCAGCTCTTGCGGATCGGCTTCCAACTGATGCACAAACCGCGACAGAAAATGGGCGGCCTCCTCCGCATGTACCTGGGCTGTTTCCAACAGGTCTACGGTTTCCCGCAACTCCGCTGCGAATTCCACAGCCGCAGCGATCTCTTCCCGGGATTCCGTGAGCGCGGCGACTGCTCCGGATGATCCATCCAGCAAATCCAAGGACTGCTGCACCGCCCGATAGATCTTGTCCAAATTCTGCAAACGCGCCCGGCGCTCGCGCAGTTCCTCTTCCTCGCCGGGACGAAGGCGAGCACCTTCTATCTCTTGTATCTGAAACGACAACATATCCAGACGGCGCGCCCGTTCCTGTTCATCCATCCGCGCTTCACGGTACTTGGCATCCGCCTCACGCCACGCCTGGTATGCGCTCTGCATCTCCTCCAGGGCCCGCTCATGCCCTCCGTACAGGTCCAAGACACGCAACTGCTCTTCGCTGCGCACCAGCCCCTGGTGCTCGTGCTGTCCGTGCTGCTGTACCAGCCTCATGCCCAGTTCGCGCAGCATCTGTACCGTGACCAGGCGCCCGTTTATCCGGCATACGCTGCGGCCGGACCTGTGAATCGTTCGCGATAGCAGAATCGGCTCCTCCAGCGCGTCCGTAAACCCCCATTCCGACAGCATACGCCGAACGTCTTCACTGTCGACTTCGAAGAGAGCCTCGACGACCGCATCGTCGCACCCGCTGCGAATCCAGTCGGAGCTGGCACGATTGCCCAGTAACAAGCCGATGCTGTCCAGAAGAATCGACTTACCGGCTCCTGTTTCTCCTGTGAACACGGTGAGCCCCGAACGGATATGGATATGTAACGACTCGATCAGAGCAATCCGTTGGACGGACAGTTCCAACAGCATAGCCGCACCTTCCCCCAGTCGTGCCGCGTAGGACCGTCACGAGCGCGCCGGCCCGTCTTCCCCTCCGTGCAATTTCGTCCTCAACACCGAGAAGAACTCCCTATCCCGCAACTTTACGAGTACCGCATCGGTCGACGCTCGCCGCACAGTCACCGCGTCCCCAGGCTGTAGCCGCACATTGACTTGCCCGTCGACGGTCAGAACGAGGTCCTCATGGGCGGCGTGCGCCACCAGACGGATTTCTTGTGTGTCGTCGACGATGCAGGGACGCGTGGACAGGGTGTGTGGGCAAATGGGTGTCACCAGAATCACCGACAGGTGCGGACAGACGATGGGTCCGCCGCACGACAAGGAATACCCAGTAGATCCGGTCGGGGTTGCAATGATGACACCATCCCCACTGTACGACTCCAAAAACACGCCATCCACGTACGTGTCGACGGTCACCATCCGACCAAAGGCGGCTTTTGCGACGCCCACCTCATTGAGGGCGACCAGTCGGCCCATACACTCACCTGCGCGATGGACACGGGCTTCCAGCATCAACCGTCGCTCCAAGTCATATTCCCGGTGCACCAGCCGGTGAACGATATCGTCGAGATCGGCTGGCTCCGCCTCCGTTAGAAATCCCAGCCGCCCCATGTTGATCCCGAGCAACGGCACCGTGTGTCCGGCCAGTTCCCGTACGACCCCGAGCAAGGTGCCGTCTCCGCCGAGCACACATACCAGTTCTGCGCTGGCGACCTGCGACCGCACGGCATCGGACCAACCCTGTTCCATCGCTGTTGTCGTTGAATATACCCCTAAACCGCTCGCCTCAAGCCGAACGGCCAAAGCCGCCTGCACGTCCATGGCCCGAGGCTTGTGCGGGTTGGCCACGACTGCCACCGTCCTCACCGCTGGCACCCTCCTCGTCACGCCCTACATGTGTCATAGTCATTGCATATGGGACCAGATGAGCCCGAGAAGAACCCCCGATAGCAGCCATAAGCAACGGTTGATCACCTTGCGGGTCACCACGTAACGCGGCGCTTTCACTTCGAAATCCACGGTGTGCGCGTGCTCCTGATCGACATCCAGGTGCAGGATGCCGTCCACCTGAAAAGCGGCATACAACGGGTACCACTGCTCGCGCATGCGGGTTCCGCTCATGCCCGATTCCCGAGCATTGACGACCTTTACTGCAAAGGAACGCGCTCCTTTGCGCACGATGAAGTCGGCCGTCAAAGTTTTGCGGAACTCCCGGGAATCGTAGTACCCCACCCATTCGCAGCGGGCTTTCACATGCGTAATCTGGTATCCGTTGTCCTCCAGCCACTGCTTGGCCGCACTCAGTTTTCCCCGCAAAGGCGTCGTTTGTTCCGAGGACCGCCACTGCGACAGCATGGACCGAAGCACCAGCAGCACAAAGGCGGCTCCAATAACGATAGCGATAGCCGCCTGCCACCCCATGGAGGCCCTCCTCTCACCCGCGGTTATCCGCCCAACGGTGACCCATCGCTTGGGCCGCATCCCGAGAGGTCAACCTGTTGGCCGCGCAGGTCCGACCAAGCCTGTCGGACTATATCTTGGGCTTTCGATAACCACTGCCGTCGGGAAACCGAGCCAGCAGCGCCCGTGCCGACACGCCACCAGGCAAGATACTCCAAGTTACCGTCACCACCGGTAATGGGTGAGTAGTCGAGCCCGTGGCACGACATGCCGTGTTCGTACACCCAATTCACCAAACCGCTTAAGACCTCCAGGTGGGTGCACGGATCGCGCACAATCCCCCCTTTGCCCACCTTGTCACGGCCCGCCTCAAACTGTGGCTTCACGAGGCTAATGACCTCCCCACCCATTGGCAGGACTGTGGTCAATTTGGGCAGCAAGAGACGCGTGGAGATAAATGATACGTCCATCACCGCCACCTCGGGCCTTGGGTCGAACGCCCCAGGGTCCACGTGGCGAAAATTCGTCCGCTCCATCACCCGAACCCGCTCGTCATTGCGCAGGCGCCACGCCAGCTGCCCATACCCCACATCGACCGCGTAGACCAGTTGGGCACCGTGTTGGAGCGCGCAATCTGTAAAACCGCCCGTGGACGCCCCGATATCGACCACAATTTTGCCGTCCAACCGCAGGCCAAACTGGCGCAGAGCGCGTTCCAGCTTCAATCCGCCGCGACCGACGTACGGGTGTTCCGACCGCAGGGCCTCAATCACGGCATCATCAGGGACCATGGTCCCGGGCTTGTCCACTCGGCGCCCGTTGCAGGTGACCAGGCCGGCCATGATGGCGCGCCGCGCTGCCTCCCGGCTGGGAAACAGTCCCATCGCAGTGGCCAACACATCAACCCGAACTTTGGCCATATCAACTCCACGCGCGCGATGAACTGGCCTGGTTCTGCCGCACATCCTGCAGCAACGCCAAAGCGTCGCTCACCAATGAATCCACCGTCAAGCCCAGTTCGGCCAACAACTCGGAGCGAGAGCCGTGTTCAATAAACCGGTCGGGCAATCCCCTTCGCAACACCGGCACTTGCCGACCATGATCCGCAAGGCACTCCAAGACAGCAGAACCCACACCACCGGCCAGTGAAGCTTCTTCTATGATCATCAGCGGCATCTGTTGATCCGCTAACTGCAATAGCAGCTTCACATCCAGGGGTTTGACAAACCGCAAGTTCACCACCGTGGCCGCCACCCCTTGCACCAACAAGTGGTCGGAGACCTGTTTGGCCACGTCCACCATTGGCCCCAGCGCCAAAATCGCCAGGTCCGTTCCGTGGGTCAGCACCTCAGCCTGACCGATGGGTAAAACCGTCAACTTGTCGTCCAATGGCACGCCGGAACCGTCCGCCCGCGGGTAGCGAACGGCAACCGGCCCCTCCACGGTCAGAGCCGTATACAGCATGTGTCGGAGCTCATTTTCGTCCTTCGGCATCATAACCGTCACGTTCGGCACCGTTCTCAGATACGCCAGGTCAAACGCCCCCTGGTGGGTTTCGCCGTCTGGCCCCACCAGACCGGCGCGGTCAATCGCAAACACGACGGGCAGCTTTTGAATGCACACATCATGGATGAACTGGTCGTATGCCCGCTGCAAAAAGGTCGAATATACCGCAAACACCGGACGCTTGCCGGCGGCTGCCAGACCAGCGCAGAAGGTGGTCGCATGCTGTTCCGCGATGCCCACGTCAAAAGTCCGTTGCGGGAACACCTCGGCAAACTTGTTCAATCCCGTACCATCCGGCATGGCGGCAGTGACCGCGACAATCCGTGGGTCCCTGCGGGCCAGCTCGATTAACGTCTGGGCAAACACCGACGAGTAACTCGGCGGTCCCTGCGCCTTCGACTTGCTAGGCCACGCATGGAACTTGTCAGGAGCCGCCTCGGCACTGGCGTAGCCCTTTCCCTTTTTTGTAATAACATGAATCAACACGGGACCATGGAGATGCTTCGCATCGCGCAAAACACGGATGAGTTCCGGTAGATCGTGACCGTCAATAGGGCCTAAATACTTAAAACCAAACCCCTCAAAAAACTGACCCGGAACGACGAATTGCCGCAAGCTGTCTTTCAGCCGCTCCAATCCCTTGGTCAATCGCCCCCCAATGGCCGGGAGTTTGCGCAGGGTCTGCTCAATCTCCATCTTGGCCCGCGAATACGTGGGATCCGTCCGCAAACGTGTGAGGTAGCGCGACACAGCTCCCACGTTTTCCGCAATGGACATCTCGTTGTCATTCAAGATGACGGTCAGGTCCAGACCCAAATGGCCTGCATGGTTCAACGCCTCCATGGCCATACCGCCCGTCAAGGCCCCATCGCCGATGACGCAAACCACTTTGTACCGTTCCCGATTTAGGTCCCGGGCAACCGCCATGCCCACTCCCGCCGAAATGGACGTACTGGCATGGCCTGCTCCAAACGCGTCGTGTGGGCTCTCGTCGCGGCGCGGAAAGCCCGCAAGCCCGCCGTGCTGCCGCAGGGTAGGAAAACGGTCCCGGCGTCCTGTCAGCAGCTTGTGAACGTAGGCCTGATGGCCCACATCCCAAATCAGTTTGTCCCGCGGGCTGTCGTACACCTTGTGCAGAGCCAATGTAAGTTCGACCACGCCGAGATTAGCCCCGAAGTGACCACCCGTACGGGCAACCGACTCGACGAGAAATTGACGAATCTCCCCGGCTAATTCGACCAACTCCGTCTCCGTCAAACGCTTCAGGTCAGATGGTTCATGAATTTGATCTAACAGCGTGACGAACACCCCATTTCATGCTTCCATAATAGCGCATATTCCCATGACCTGCACTGGGCAACGGATAGGCCATGGAAGCTACCGTTTGCGACCAGCCGAACCCCCACGAAAGAACAAAAGCGTATCTGCGGCTCTGGCGGCAAAGAGAATAATGGGTGTCGGAGAAGAAATTGCGATGGTTTTGCCGCACGCCTTGGCCCCCACCGTGAGCGCCGTGGTGAGCGCTGTCAGGACGATAACCGACGCTTCATCCAACCAACCGGACCAGCCAAAGGCATTTTTCAACTGTGTGGCCACAGCCAGCGCCCCGGCGCCGCTCAAAACCCCGGCGATGTCGCCGATGACATCACTGCACACACTGGAAACTTTCTCGGCATTCCGAACAATTTGGATGGCGCGCCGAGCTCCAAACACGCGCTTAGATGCCATCGCGTGAAAAGGGGTCTCGCGGGCCGCCGCAGCGGCCACGCCAAGCATGTCAAAGAGGGCGCCAATAAAGACAATCAGCAGAACCACGATGGCCCCAATGTACCATGGCGCCTCGTTTAAAAAAATAGTGGACGTATCAAAGACGCCACTGATAGGAAACGACAGCGCGGCAATCGTCAAGATAAACGGCAACGCGCCGCGCAACGAACTCTTTTTCATTATGTAACAGGATACCTCCGTCTTGCGACTGCCCAATAAGGCAGCCGGGTGGCAACTTTCTGAGTAAACGCTGTGGCTTAGGTCCAGTAGGTTTTCCCAGGAACGGAACCCCGCGTCGCCGCCGAGGCGGTTTCCCTTTACCCGCTCCTTGACAGCGTCGCCGACTGTCAGACTAGATTACCACTGAGTCCACACTATAATCCTCAGAAAGCCCCGCTTTTGGCGAACAGTCTAGGCGTTTTCCGCAACAACCGCTGCCGTTTCCTAGCCTCTTTTGCAGCACAGATTTCATGCGGCACCGGCAACCTCGTCTCGGCCAAGACGAGACTGCCTGCTCCCCGCAATCCTTCAGCACCACTCAAGGCAGGCTACGCTGCACACAGATGAGCTCCGCATGCAGGTTCATACCCCAAGCCGTAACCCCGCGACATGGCAGGCCACGTACTTGGGCCTCCGCGAAAGCTGGGTCAGACTCCGCATGCCATTGCGGACTGCCCATCTTTCTTAACTCCCAGCACCAGCCCAGGGCTGGGCGCCCCAAGCCAACACCAGGAACTTCATCGATGTGCCCTTTGGCGGATTTTTAGCCCCGCCTTCAGAAACGGACGGTTGACTAGAATACTGCGCCACCCGTTGACAGCCACTATTATAGCATACGCGCGCGACCGCCTCTAATGCGTAAATGGGACGCAAAAAACGACTGCGGCCGACACCGGCTCAGGACCGAAAAGTAGGTGGCTCGCGACTCGTTATGCACGTCCGCGCACAGCCGCGGACTGGCAGACGCCCACTGACCTCAGTTGGAGCGGCGAATCATGTAGTTGGCCAAGTCATGCAATCGGTGGGTATCGATACCGCGTGACTGAACATCAGCGAGAGCTGCACGCGCTTTTCGCAGTTCGACCTCAATGCGTTCCCGAGTCGCATCCACGCCGAATAACCGCGGATAGGTCAGTTTGCCTTCCGCTTCATCCTTGCCGGCAGTCTTTCCCAAGTGTTCCGTTGTCTCCGTGACGTCCAACAGGTCATCGACCATCTGGTAGGCCAACCCCAGATGCAGGCCAAACCGGCCCAAGGAGGATATCGAATCAGCGTCCGCACCGGCCACGTGAGCACCCAGAAGAACCGCAGCTTCAATCAACTTCGCTGTCTTATGTATGTGGATGAACCGCAGCTCATCCTCACTGCCTGCTTGCCCCTCGCCTTGGACGTCAGCAACTTGTCCGCCCACCATGCCGAAGCAGCCGGCTGCGTGTGCCAATGTATAGATCATCCGGACGAGGCTGTCAGCTGAAAATGTCTTGGCTAACTGGGGACGAGACAGTTGCTCGAAAGCGTAGGTCAGAAGAGCGTCTCCCGCCAGCAGAGCCATGGCCTCACCGAATACTTTGTGGTTGGTCGGCCGCCCGCGCCGCAAGTCATCGTTGTCCAACGTGGGCAAATCATCGTGAATGAGAGAATAGGAATGAATCATTTCCACGGCGGCAGCGACAGGGAGCGCGGACTCCGGAGCGGTTCCCAACGTCTCGGTGGTCGCCAAGCAGAGAATGGGGCGCAGCCGCTTTCCGCCCGCCAGCAGACTGTAGTTCATGGCCTCAAACAGGCCCCTTGGCCGCAGATCGTCGCCAGTGAAAACGGAGGCCAGGTATTCGTTCACGCGCTCAGCCCAATGTTCGATGTAGGTTTCGATTCCCTCAGCCCTGCCCGTCATGCTTCCACGTCTCCCTCAAGGGAATGACCCACGGTCTGTCCATCCTCCAGCAACCGTTCAATTTCCAACTCGGCTTGATCCAGTTGTCGCCGGCAGGAATGGACCAGTTGCATCGCCTCTTTGTACCTTTCAATCGACTCAGATAGGGAAAGAGCCCCGTTCTCCAACAGGCGAACGATCTCTTCAAGACGTTCAATCGCTTGTTCAAAGGTCAAGTCGGACTTGTTCGGCTCGTCCTGATTCCCTTGAACGGGTTCGAGTGATTCCATGCGAACTTGCCTCCTCCTCTCTGAGCACCCGTACCGGAACGGATCCATCAGCGAAGCGGATGTTCAGATGATCACCGGGCTTGGCGGAAACCGCGGACGTGACCAGTTCATCCTCCCCCCGATAGACCAATGTGTACCCGCGTTGCAAGACGGACAACGGGTTGAGTGCGGTCAACTGAGCGATACGCGTGTCCAACATGCTGGTCAGGTTTTGTATCCGCCGTTGCTGCAAGCTCTGCACCCGTTCACGAACCGCCTCCAGGCGCGCCCGCTCGCGGCCGAGTCGACCGGTGAGTTGAACCATGTGCAGGCGCACCTGAAGTCCGCCCAACCTCCGGTCAGCAAGCGTCAATGGACGATGAACCTGGCGCATGACTTCCCCTTCCAGATAATCGACCAGCTGCCGCCGCCGAGCCAACTCCTTGTCTGGGTGCTGCAAGGCTGTGTGGGCTGCCGCCGTCTCCAATCGACGTCTGGACCGCTCCACGCAAGCCAGCAATCCCTGTCGCGCTGACTGGTCAAGGCGCTGCAGTGTGACACGCATTTCACCGATATGCGGAGCGGCCAGCTCAGCGGCCGCCGTAGGGGTGGCCGCGCGGACATCGGCCGCGAAGTCGCAGATCGTATAATCGGTCTCATGGCCAACGGCGGAGATCACCGGGACCGGGCACGCGGCCACCGCACGCGCGACCATCTCCTCATTGAAGGGCCACAATTCTTCCAACGACCCGCCTCCCCGGGCCACGATGATAACGTCGATGGGGCTGCACTGGGTGTGAAAACGTTCCAGCCGGCGCAGAGCATCCACCACCGTTGCTGCGGCCCCTTCGCCCTGGACGCGGGCGGGGGCCAGCAGGACTTGGGCCAGAGGATAGCGCCTGCGCAGCGTCGAACAAATGTCCCGCAGGACGGCGCCGGTCGGTGATGTGACCACTCCAATCCGGCGCGGGTACGGGGGCAGCGGACGTTTCCGCTCGGCGGCAAACAACCCTTCCGCCGCTAACCGATCCCGAAGCTGGGTGAAGGCTATGTACAAAGCGCCAATCCCATCGGGCTGCATGTCTTCAACGTACAGTTGGTACTGTCCGTCACGCTCAAACACACCCACGCTGCCGCGGGCAATGACGCGCATGCCATCCTTGGGAACGAAAGAAAGAGAGCGGGCCCAGCGGGAAAACATCACCGCCCGAATGCGGCTCCTGTCGTCCTTCAGCGTGAAATACAGGTGTCCGCTGGTGTGGTGTTTGAAATTCGACAGTTCTCCGGTGACCGCGCACAGGCGCAGGCGGACGTCCCCAGTCAGCCGCTCCTTGATGATGGCGGTCAAATCGGAAACACTCAGCACACCCTCGTTGGGTACAGCATCCCTTTCCATCGCCAGCCCTGCCATCGCCGTCTACGCCTTTCGCTCGCTGCTGTGACCGGGAAACAGCCGCGCGTCCGGATCGAGATACGTCTTCGCGTTGTTGACGGCCGTCGGGGCTTCGCCAAACCCGGTCGCAATCAGCTTCAATTTGCCTGGATAGGTGACAATGTCTCCGGCCGCGTACACGCCCGGAATGTTGGTTTCCATGCGGGTGTTTACGACAATGTCGTTCTTTTCGATGGTCAGGCCCCAATCCTTGATGGGACCGAGTGACGCGGAAAAACCCAGTCCGCTGACGATGGCGTCCAGCTCGATGCGCTCGGTCTCTTTTGTCTGGTTGTGAATCAACGTCGCCCCTCGCACCTGGTCATCTCCGTCCACGTCGATAAGTTCTGTGAACGTCTTCACTTGCACACCGGAGGCATACAGTTGTTTCACGCTGTCCTCGTGCGCACGGAACCTGTCTCGACGATGGATCAAGGTCACGCTCTTGGCCAAACGTTCCAGCATCAGAGCGTAGTCCAACGCCGTGTCTCCGCCGCCGACTACGAGCACACGCTGGCCCCGGAAGCGCTCCAGCTGATCAATGTAGTAGTAGACGCCGCGCCCATCGAACTGCTGCGCGCTTGCCGCCGGCAGCGGCCGCGGCGTAAAGGAGCCGATGCCGCCGCAGATAATCACCGCGCGTGCCAGGTGAACCTGCTCGCTGGTCCCCAACTCAAACACGCCGTCCTCGCGCTTGTTCAAGGTTTGCACCTGCTGGTTCAAGCATATGGCCGGATGATACTGCGCCGCCTGCTCTTTCAACTGTTCTACCAAGTCTCGGGCCAAAACTCTGGGGAACCCAGCCACATCATAAATATATTTTTCCGGGTATAACATGGCCAGCTGGCCACCCAACTGCGGCAAGCTGTCGATAATTTTGCAGGATAGATCGCGCATACCGCAGTAAAACGCGGCAAATAGACCCGTTGGGCCTCCCCCGATAATGGTGATATCATAGATTTCATTGTCCATAGGCACCTTCAAAATGTCAGCCATGGTAAAGACACCCGCCCCCCGCGTCAGAAATCATCGAAATTATGGTCTCGGCCATTATACCGCACTCTGGACGGGCCTGCATCTAGGAGTCTGGACGTGTCCCGGACAGAAAGCGACGAGCCAGATGGGCGCAGCCCACTGCGTTGTCACGTGCGTATTCCGGCGGAGCGAAGCGTATGGCCAACCGCGGCGCCTGAATCCGCAGCCGATGCAAAACGCGCCCTTGAATGGCCCGGTTGCCCGCCACGCCGCCGGCAATCAGCACGCCCGCCGCATCGGGACACCGAGCGTACGCATACATGACGGCCTTCACCACCGAGTTGGCAATGCACACTTGAACCCCTTTCGCAACGGAGGCCGGGGCTGCTCCGTCGGCGAGGGCACGTAAGGCTGCGGAACACGGCCCGGAAAAGCTCATCTTTCCCTGTACCACCCGCGAGGGCAAGGCGAGGGCCTCATCCGCCTGCTCCGCCAAACGTTCCAGGTGCGGTCCGGCCGGAAACGGGAGCCCGATGGCGACGCCCACCCGGTCGACAAATTGCCCCGCATGCAAGTCCATGCCTTCCCCCACCGGGTCGATCCGATAGCCAAAGCGCGTGCTTTGCGCCAACACGACGTCCGACGTGCCGCCCGAGAGATGAATGCCGATGAACGGCGCCCCAAGCGGGAACAAGGATTCCTGCCCCGCCGTCTCGACCGAGGCCATGCGCAGGAGTGCAAACTCAGCCGCCGACAAATGATTCTCCTGATGGGACACCGGCAGCACCGGAACACCTAGGGTCCGGGCAAGCGAGGATGCCAGGCTCCATCCCGCCGAAAAGACCGGCATGTAAGAACGACACGACGGTCTCGGCCGCACACTCACCCCAATCCCGCGCCAGACAACGTGCGCATCATGCGTCACCAGCTGTGCGTACAGTTGGTCGAACAATCCGGGCAGCCGCTGTACATGAAAAAAGAGCGCTTCGGATTGACGAAGCCCCCTCTCCCCGTGTGGAACCGGCAAGATGCTCCGTGCCTGCACCACTCGCCGGCCCTCTGTCCACTCCACAGCCGCCAGCGACGTGGTGTAGTTGCTCGTGTCAATGCCCAACACCCACTGCATGGCCAGCCCTCCTATGCCTTTGCCCGCAGGGAAGGCAGACACCTGGCCAATACACCGTTGACAAAGCGTCCGGATTCGTCCGTACTGAAATGCTTGGCCAACTCCACGGCCTCGTCGACAATCGTTGCCGCATCGACATCCTGTTCCTCCAGGAGCTCATAAACGGCCAAACGCAGAATATTCAAATCAACCTTGGCCATCCGGTCCAATCGCCAATTCTGGACATGAGAGGCCAGTATGGCGTCGATATCGGCCAATCGCCCGCGCGTCCCGCTGACGAGGCGCCGCAGGTACGCGACGTCCGTCTCCGACGCGTTCTCAACCTCCTCTAGGACGTGGGCAAGAGCGGACTCCACCTCCGGTTCCCCCATATCCAGTTCAAACAACGCCTGCAGGGCCAGGCGGCGCAGCTCCCGTCGTCTCACCGTCGCTCCCCCGTTCTCCAGCTTGACGCGAACGCCATGCTTTCGCGTGCTTCATTCTCCGTAGCGCTCCGACAACAGCTTGTCCACAATCTCTTTCCAGGATTGGCGTTCCTCCATCACCCGGCCCGCCATATAGCCAGCCGCGGCCAAGATGACCAAGCCAAGCACGGCCCAAAATCCAAACAGCATCCACAGGACCCATAGGAGGCATCCTGCCATCAATCCGTGCCATCTGCGCTTTTGGCTGAGCAGCCAGACCAGGGCTCCCCGTATCCAGTCCATGGCCATTCCACCTACGCTCTCTGGACCTTCTGCGGACTTGACGCCAACTCCGTAATATTGACCGTGATGCGTTCGACCAGGACCCCGGAATTACGTTCCACATAATCTTTTACAGCCGTTTGAATGTCACTGCCCATGGCCGCCAGGTCCATGTCCGGCAAGGCCCGGACACGAACTGCCAGCAAAATCCCGTTTTGCCCATGCCGCACGCGCGAATCAAACTCCTGCACGCCGCGAATCTCCCGCCCCGTCCGATTGGCCAGCTGTCGAATCGTGTCGAAGGAGATCCGGATTTGCCCACTGGGACCGGGAATGACCACGTATTCGGGTTCATGTCTGGCAAGCCGATAGAACAGGAAACGGATGGCGATGAGCGCGAATACGATGCTCAGCACCACCGTATAGATATTCCCTGGATACGTCGTCAGCGTCAGGTAGACCGCATTTTGCCAGTCAGGGCTCACCCCGGCGCCGAATGCAATCAATACGACAGCAGCACACAGCGCCGCCAGAGAAAAGACGACCAGTAGAATTCTGTCCAGTACGCTCACAAGAACCCTCCTCGGCAGGCGCCGCGCGGCCCAACGGCCGCCATGGCACACCTATGCGCGGTTGCGTTTCTCCGGTTCCGGCAACTCACGCACCCGTTCCTTGTCGCCCGGCAGCACCACCGCTGCGACGTTCACATTGACCTCCGCGACATCCAGGCCGGTCATGCCTTCCACCGTTTGCTTCACATGCTCCTGGATGGTCGCACCGGTTTCAGGGATGTTGACGCCAAACTCCAACACCACAGACAGGTCGATGGAGCAGCTGCGATCATCGTCCGCAAACTGAACGCGCACTCCTTTGGACAGATTCCTGCGACCGAGCAAGGATTCCGTGATGCCACCGGCCAGGCTGCCGGTCATATCGAGGACACCCTCCACCTCTGTGGCCGCCAGACCGGCAATCACCTGAATGACCTCATCGGCTATCTGGATCTTGCCGTACTCGGTGGATTGAAACTCCATGTCTTGCATGGCAAGACATCCCTCCCATCCCACTCTAGTGGCAGTATATCAGAGCCCACGGGCGCGTCCAACTGTGTCCAATCGCAGCCAACGTTCACAGCAGCGTGTTCTCTTCCAGGAACCTTGTACTCACGTCCCCCCGACGAAATTTCTCATTCGCCATCAAGCTTAGGTGAAAGGGGATAGTGGTTTTCACGCCCTCAATGCGATACTCCGTCAAGGCCCGCACCATCCGGTCGATGGCCTGCGCGCGCGTCGGTGCCCAAACAATCAATTTCGCAATCATCGAGTCATAATGCGGAGACACCGTATACCCCGGATAGACGGCGCTGTCCACCCGCACCCCCATGCCACCCGGGGCCAGGTATTCTGTGATCCGCCCGGGCGAGGGAAGAAACTGCCGATAAGGGTCCTCCGCATTGATGCGGCATTCGATGGCGTGCCCGTTGAGCCGTACCTGATCCTGTCGAATCGACAGCGGCTCGCCTGCGGCCGCGAGGATTTGTTCGCGCACCAGATCCACCCCGGTCACCCATTCCGTCACCGGATGCTCCACCTGAATACGCGTATTCATCTCCATGAAATAAAATGCCCCGTCCGGCGCATAGATGAACTCGACCGTCCCAGCCCCGACGTAATTGACCGCCCGCGCCGCCGCAACGGCGGTGGCCCCCATTTTTTGGCGTGTTTCCTCGCTCAACACCGGGCACGGAGACTCTTCCACCAGTTTTTGCATCCGGCGCTGCACGGAACAATCGCGTTCGCCCAGGTGAATCACGTTGCCGTGACGATCCGCCAGAATCTGAATCTCCACGTGGCGCACCCGCTCGACGTACTTCTCCAGGTATACACCCGGATTGCCAAACGACGTCTGCGCCTCGCGCTGGGCCGTGACAACCGCCTGGGGCAGGCTCGCTTCGTCCCATACCACGCGAATGCCTTTGCCCCCGCCGCCGGCTGTGGCTTTGATGACGACCGGGTAGCCGATTTCCGCGGCCGTCGAAAGGGCTTCCTCCACACTTTCAATCAAACCCTCGCTGCCCGGTACTGTCGGCACACCGGCTGCTTTCATGGTCGCGTTGGCAACCGCCTTATCTCCCATCGTTTCAATGGCGTGGCTACTGGGACCGATAAAAGTAATCCCGCAGTCCTCGCAGGCCTGCGCAAAGTCGCTGTTCTCGGACAAAAACCCGTAACCGGGATGAATCGCGTCCACCCCGCGCAGGGTGGCCACCGACATGATGCTGGGAATATGTAAGTAGCTCTGGGCACTGGCGGTGGGGCCGATACAGTACGCCTCGTCGGCCAACTGCACATGCAGCGCGTCGGCGTCCGCCTCGGAATACACAGCGACCGTCTCGATACCCAACTCTCGACAAGCCCTGATCACACGAACAGCAATCTCGCCACGATTGGCGATGAGCACCCGTTTAAACATCGTTTGCTCTCCTCACGACACTTTGATCCGAAACAGCGGTTGTCCATACTCGACAAGTTGGCCGTTTTCCGCCAAGACGTCGACAACTTCACCCTTAACCTCAGCTTCAATCTCGTTCATCAGCTTCATGGCCTCGACGATGCAGACTACGGTCTTTTCATCCACCTGGGACCCGCGCTCCACAAACGGTGCGGCGTCTGGCGACGGTGCACGGTAAAAGGTGCCGACCATCGGCGAGACGACAATGTGCATACCCGCCTCCTCAGCGGCCGCGTCTCCCGCTGCGGTATCCGGTGGCGGCGCGGCAGCAGGGGTATTCGCTGCGGGAGCCGCGGATACGGCTGCCGACGCTGCCGGGTTGACTGGGCTGACCGGCGCCGCGGCAGCAGCGACGGCAGGTGTGAGCCCCGCGGCTGGGGCGTTATGGACGATGGCTTCTGCTTTTTTCAGACGTATCCTGACATCCTCAACCTCCAGGTTCAATTCGACCACGCTGGTTTCGTCGAACAACCGGATCAGTTCCCGAATCTCTCCGAACTTCAACAAGCGACGTTCACTCCCTAAAGGACGTGTCCACAAATTACTCGCACTAGTATATCACACGGTTTCCGGAGGGCGCATGTGCCACCGCATTCGGGACAAACAGACGTCCGCCCCGCTCCTCACGAACGGGGCAGGGAGAGGCTCTGGTTGGACAGCGGTTTTCAGCCCTTGCGGCCAGGGAATCAGTTGGCTTTCGGCACCTGCACAGACACATCCATCAGGTCCAAGTTCAGCTGCTGATGGACAATGTTCATGACCTTGACAGCCTCATCCGCAGACAGCTTATCCGTCTTTACGTACACATTGACCTTGGTCAGGTCGCCGTGCTTGTCAAAGACAGGATAGATGACACAATCTTTGAATCCGTCGTTGACAATCGCATCGTGGGCGTTTTCGATGCCTCCCCGTACATTCTCCAAGACCTGTATCGCGTCTTGCGCCTGGGCTACCTGCGAATCGGGAGATTTCGCGTTGGTGATAATATTTTTGTAGGTGTCCTCCAGTTTCGCGAGGTTTTGCTGCACCTGTGTCTGCTGACTGATAAACCAGTCTTCGCTGCCGGTTGCGGCCGTCTGCCCGCCGTCTGTGTTGTCGCTGGAGCTGTGGTTCGAATCGGATTTTCCCGTGTCCTTGCCTGTATCTTTCTCATTGTCGCCCGCTGTGGTAGTGATAGTGTCCTCCTGATTCGTACCCGATTGATTCTGCGATCCGTTCATGGTGTAGTAGCCTATCAGCATCAGCGACAACACCATCATCGTCGAAAGCCAGACAGTCTGCCGTTTCACCACTGTACATTCCTCCCCGATTCTAGGAACTCGGCTTTTGAGGCTCCACGCTAATTTTATATGCGGGCACGTCCAACACATTCGTGATTGCGTCAATAATTTCTGCCTTCGCCACATCGAAATCGTCCGCGTTCACCGTGACCAACACACCCCGCACCGCCGGCGCTTGGCGGCTGATCACATACGGCGATTCACTGCCGTCGCTGTTGCGCTGAGAAAAAACTTCCGTGTCCGTGGTCGTCGATTGAGAACCCTTGCTGCCGCCTTGGCTTGTCGTCGTACGTCGAACATTGTTGGCCACCTCCACGCTCCCGTTGGACGCAAACGTGACCATCACCGAAACCCCATGAATGCCTTCAATCTTCTGCAGCATTTGTGCCAATTGATGATCCAGCGCCTCCACGCTGCCTGATCCAGCGGTTGCAGAGGTCTTGCTGTTGGAGGCTGTCGTGTTTGGAGTTTGACCTTTGCCGATGGTGGCCACCGTGGCTATCGAAGCGGGCCACAAGGAGCCCAACAGCAGACAGACCGCCCCAACGATACCGAGGATCAGCAGCCACTTGTTTTCCAACAATCGCTTCCAGTCCACTATCTTCCCCTCCCGCCGGTCACAACCTGCACATGGGCCTCTGATACGCCCAGCGTCCGCGCGACAAACTGACGGATTTCCGAAGCGCGCCCGGAGTACTCGGAAGATACGGTCACCAGCGCCCGTGGCTCATTGGCTGTGGACGCTCCCGACACCACCACCTTATCTGCCTGCACCCCTAAGTCATCGGCCAACCCTTGTTTCAGCTCCTGGGCAAGATTTTGGTTCGCCACTTGGTCCTGCTGCTTCGCCAAGGTCTGTTGCAGGCGGTTCGTATCCACCTCGTTCGAGGACGAGACCGTCTCCGAGGCCGCCGCGCTGCTGACCTGCCGGAGGGCCCAGTCGGCCAGATGAGCCGCCCAGTCTCGTCTGGCCATGGGCGTGAGCGGCCCCAGGATGACAGCGATAATGGCCAGACCCATCACCATCCGCACGTACTTTTGCATGGCCCGAGTCGGCAGCAGCATATCAGCCAGAATGGCCAGCATCACAACGAGCACAATCTGCTTCAACCATGCGCCCAACGCGTTCATGCCATCACCACCGCCACATTCGCGGCCGCCAAGAGGATACAGATGAACATGAAAAACATCAGGGCCACCGCCACCACGCTGGCAAATACGAGAATCAGGCTCTTGGAAAGAGCACCCAGGCACTGGATCATCGGATTGTCGCCCAGCGGTTGCATGAGGGCTGCGCTGCCGTTGTAGATGAACGCCAAAGCCAGAATCTTCAAGGCAGGGAACACGGCGATACAGGCCAAGATGACCAGACCGGCGATACCCACGGCGTTTTTCACCAGCAACGAAGCACTCACCACCGTCTCCGCCGCATCGGACAGCGCCTTGCCGATGACCGGAACAAAGGTTCCGACCGCAAACTTGGCCGTACGCAGAGCCACACCGTCCGCAATTCCCCGCCCCAGTCCCTGGACACTGGCAATGCCGAGAAACACCGTCAAGGACAGCCCGAGTCCTCCCACACCCACCGTGCGCAACAGTCCCGCCAGACGAGTCAGTCGATAGCGCGGCGACAAGGCGCTGGCGATGTCCAACACAGCCGCAAAAAAAATCAAGGGAAACACCAGCAGAAACACCAAATTGCTAATCAGATGCACGGCAAACAAGAGGACGGGATGAAAAAATGCCGCCGACGCCGGTGCCCCCGACGCCGCCAGGAGGGTCACCGCCAACGGAACCGTTGCCAGCATGAAATCCGTCATGGTATGAATCGCGTGCTCGGCGTAGCCCATCGCCTGCGTGAACGACCCGATGGCCAGGATCATCAGCACAAGGAAAATCATCGCGTACGCCACCTGGCTCACCGCCTGGCGTTCAAAGGCAGTCTGCATGGACTCCAGCACCGCCGCCAACACCGCCAGGATGAGGATGGAGCCGAGAATCCGCAGGTTCCCCAATACCTCGTGGAAAAAGTAATGCAGCAAGCCGGATGTGAAACCCCGAAAATTGACCCCGCCATTGTCCAGGATGGACCGAATCAACCCGGTGCCCGATGCCTCCGGCAGGTATCCCCCGTATTCCTGTTCGAGCTGTGTCCAAAACCTTGTGATGGATTCGGTCGGCAGGTCATCCAGCTGCTCCTGTGCGGCTCGTTGCAGCATCTGGCGCGCTGAAGAAGAAGGCTCGGACGTCACCGCCTGCGCCGGCGCGCTCCCTTCCGCCGCTGCGTCTGCGTGAGCAACCAATGGCTTCACCGAGATCGCGAGCCCCAGGAACAGCACCATCGCGGCCCATACGAGCACCACCTGGGCGAAGCGGCGAGTCCCCACGTTCAATCCCCCTTGTCCCGCCTACGGCAGCAGGTGCACCAGCGACTCCACAACATCGGTGACAATCGGGATCGCCAAGACCACAATTCCTACCTTGCCGGCCAATTCAATCTTGTTGGCCAGTGCGCCTTCCTGCGCGTCGCGCGCGACTTGGGCCGCGAATTCCACAATGTAGGCGATGCCGATAATCTTGAGCACGGTCGCGAGCACGCCCCTGTCCACATTGGCCTCGCGCGCCAGGTCCGTCAGCACCACCACGACCGCGTCCAGGTTGCGCACGACGACCAGCAGCATGACGCTTCCGGCGAGGATGCCCACAAGCATGGCAAACTGCGGAACCTGTGGGCGCAACACGCTCACCAATACGGTCGCCACCAGCCCAATCCCCACAAGCTGCAGAATATGCAAGGTGGTCACCTACTGACTGAGAAACACACGCTGGATTTCATCGTACAGTCGATCCACATATCCGATGACAATCACGAACACGGCGACGAATCCGAGCAAGGTCGTCCAGTGGGCGAACTCTTCCTTCCCGCTTTGCTTGAGGATCGTGTGCAGGATGGCCACCAGGAAACCGATGCCAAAAATTTGAAACACCGCGCGAATTTCAGGGGTCATGAAGGCTCCTCCCCACAACAGACGTTTCCCTCAGTACAGCAGGATGACAATGAGCAGGCCGAAAAGCACCCCGAGATACTGCCAGAGCCTCTCGTTTCTCCGCTGGCTGTCCCGCGCTTCCTGCTCCAGCCGGTTCAGATGCGCCAGCACCACGGCGAACTGTTGGCTCTGGTGCGCTCGGTCGGAGGTCCCCAACGTGGCGCCGAATTCGCGCAGGACCGACCAATCCTGCTTCGTCAAGGCCATGCGGTTGCGACAGGATTCAATCCCCGCAGCAAACGCGGCCTCCACGCTCACGTCTGCCTGCTGGAGAGCGGCGCATGTGCGCTCCAAAAGGGCGTCGGCCGGCGGCCCGGCGCGTTCAGCCACGCGCGCAAGGGCCCGCGGAAGGGGCGTGACACTGTATTCAATCTCCGCCTGCAGGAGCAATATCGCGTGCGTCAGGGAGCGCAGGTGACGCGGGCGATCCCGAAAGTCCCGGGCGATGCGAAAGCCCATTCCGGCACAGGCGACAAAGACCAAAGCCGCGCCGATCTCGCGG
This sequence comes from Alicyclobacillus shizuokensis NBRC 103103, assembly GCF_001552255.1. Classification (GTDB taxonomy): domain Bacteria; phylum Bacillota; class Bacilli; order Alicyclobacillales; family Alicyclobacillaceae; genus Alicyclobacillus_G; species Alicyclobacillus_G shizuokensis. The sequence continues at coordinate 57,457 of NZ_BCQV01000019.1, read as the reverse complement.
ATCATCCACGCGGTCTCCGTCCCACCGAAGGTGTCACCGGGAGCTGGCGTCCATTCTCGTCGAGTATCGCCTCCACCGTGCCCGGGCCGCGCCGCCGGCTGAGCACCACAAACCTCTGGAACGCGCGCATGGCATACAGGTCCCGCATGTACGGTCGCTCGCACCACTCCTCTAGGCTGCGGGCGTGGGCGCTGGCCAAGACGGCTACCCCCGCATGGGTTGCCTCGAGGATGGCGTCTGTGTCCTGAGCCCGGCCAATCTCGTCGGTCACCACCAACTCCGGGGAGAGGCTGCGAATCGCCATCAGCATCCCTTCCGCCTTGGGACAAGCGTCCAGGATATCCGTGCGCGGTCCCAGGGAGAATTGCGGTATGCCGTCCACGCAGCCGGCGATTTCGGAACGCTCGTCGACCACGGTCACCTTCACGCCCGCCATCGATCGCCCATCCCCTTCGCTGAAGCACCGCGCCAAGTCGCGCAGCAGGGTCGTCTTGCCGCACTGCGGCGGCGAGATGACCAGGGTACTGTGCGGACGTCGCGCCTCGCTGTCCACCAAGGCGGACCAGACGCTGTCTGCGCAACCAACCCTCTCCTTGGCGATTCGAACGTTGACGGAGGTGATGTTGCGAACGGATCGGACCGTACCCGATTCGTAGAGGACGGTGCGGCCCGCCACGCCCACTCGGTGGCCTCCAGCCATTGTCACAAACCCTCGCCGAAGCTCATCCTCCACAGCGTATAACGACGACTGAGTCACAACCTGCACAACCCGAGCAAGGTGCTCGGGCTCAACCCGCACACCTTCGCCAGGCAGAGCGGTCAACTGCCCATCCGGGGCCAGGAAGGCGTTGAGACCATCGCCGCACACCTGCAACGGCTGACCCAGGCGGAAGCGGAGTTCTTCGATCCGATTGCGCTCCGATTCGGCCAATTTTTCGAGGTACGCCAAAATGTCCGGCGGACATACCCGAACCACCGCCTCCCAGCTGCGGTGTCCGGTGCTCGGTGCACGCTGCTTGTGCACGTCCACGGTCGTCCACCTCCTCGGTTAGTCCATGTATATGGACGGGCAAACGCCCTTATGCCACCGAGGGCGAAGCCACGGCGCACCGGGAGTCGTCACACTGCAACACGCTGGTGCATCTGATAAAGGGAGTGTCAAAGCGGGAAAGGGAAACGAAGCAGAGGGGGGAAGGCCGCGCATGGATGTCTCTATCCTCATTCGCTGGATTGTCGTGTTCTTGATCATATTCGTGCTGCTCATGTTCTTTGTGTTCAACCTGTTTCGCAAGCGCAACGCCTGACCGCAGGGTGCCCGCATGCACACGCCCCCAAAACGGTGCTACACGCGTGTTACCCGGAGCGGGCGCCGTACAAAATACAGGCCACCCCGATCACGATCCAGAGCACGCGCCCCCATGCCAGGTGTTCTGCAAGCCCGGCCACGCCAAGGGTGGTGACCGAAACAAGAATGAACGGCCCCACCAGAGCCAGCGCGCCGTTGATTTGCAGCGCCTTGGCTGCTGTGCCGGCGTAGAGCATAAGGATGGCCGCCGTTAACTCAAGCAGGCCCGACATCACGCGCAGTCCGGCCATGGCATATACAACCCGATCCACGACATGCCACATCCGCATCTCCCCCTACCTTTGGATATGCGGACAACCCAGAGAATAGTCCTTAACAGCAAGGGCCGCGCCAAGTCTTGCACCTGGCGCGGCCCCGTACAATTCCGCTGCAGGGGATCATGCAACTACGCGCGGGACACGTACTCTCCGCTGCGGGTATCGACGATGATGCGGTCTCCCTCGTTGATAAACAACGGGACGCTGAGCGTATACCCCGTCTCCAAGGTCGCCGGTTTGCTGCCGCCCTGTGCTGTGTCCCCTTTGATGCCCGGTTCTGTCCGGGATACTTCTAACTCAACGGTGTTGGGCAAATCGATACCGATGGTCTGGCCTTCGTGCAGGACCACGTAGCAGTTCATGTTTTCCTTCAGAAAGTTTAATTCGTATTCCAACTGGGACTTGTGAATCTGAATCTGTTCATAGGTTTCCGTATCCATGAACGTGTACTGATCACCGTCGTTGTACAAATACTGCATCTCTCGGGTTTCAATGCGGGCGCGGGGCACCTTTTCCCCGGCGCGGAACGTCTGCTCCTTGACCGCCCCCGTCTTCACGTTCTTCAATTTGGTACGCACAAACGCCGCGCCCTTGCCAGGCTTGACGTGCATGAACTCAATCACACGGTAGATGTTCCCATCCACCTCAATCGTCGTTCCAGTCCGAAAGTCATTGCTTGAGATCAATCTCGCGGCCTCCTCTGTCTCATTCGATACCTAGCACATGGTCACGGTCTATTTGCCGACTGTCATCAGGTCTTTGCCCGCGTGCGTCAGCACACGACAGCCATCGTCTGTCAAGACGATGTCGTCCTCGATGCGCACTCCGCCCCATCCCGGCAAATAAACACCTGGTTCAATGGTGACAATCATCCCGCGGGCCAGACGGTCATCGCTCTGCTTGGACAAGCGCGGCAACTCGTGAATCGCCAGCCCCACCCCATGGCCGAGACTGTGTCCAAACGCTTCACCCAGCCCGTGCGAAGCCAGGTAATCGCGCGCCACAGCGTCCAAATCGCGTCCCGTGAGACCCGGACGGGCCTGGGCCAGCGCCAATTCGTTGGCCTGTCGCACGTGTTCGTAAACCTCTCGCTGCCGATCGGTGGGTTGACCCACCACCACCGTGCGGGTGATGTCCGAACAATAGCCATCCACTACGGCGCCGAAGTCTAAGGTGACAAATTCGCCATCCTCGATGACCTTGTCACTGGCCACTCCGTGTGGAAGCGCGGATCGCCAACCGGAGGCCACAATCGTCTCAAAGGATGGTCCCGACGCCCCCTGCCGGCGCATGAACAGCTCCAACTCCAGAGCTACTTCCTTTTCAGTCACGCCCGGCTGAATGACGCCAAGAATATATTCAAAGGCCGCATCGGCTACAGCGACTGCCTGCTCAACCCGCTTGATTTCCTCTGCGTCCTTTACCATCCTGAGCGATTCGACCAAATCGGAGACGGGAACCAAGGACAGGCCCGGAACGCGCTCTTCCAACTCCCGATAGCGTTGTACCTCTCCATACGTTAGATAATCTTGTTCAAATGCCAACGACTTTACGCCCGCTGTCTGCAGCAGGTCGGCCAGCGCCGAGACCAACGACGGGCCGTAATTGACCACATGAAAGTCCGGGCATTGGGACTTGGCCTGCTCCACGTAGCGAAAATCCGTCAGAAACCACTGCTCAGACAATCCAGCCAGAACATAGCCAGAGGTGCCCGTGAACCCGCTCAAGTACCGCCGATTGCTCGGTTCGGCGATAAACGCGGCATCCAGTCCCTGTGTCCGAAGCTGTGCCCTCAGCGCCTCAAGACGGTGGTTCATCGCCAACCCTCCATCTTTGAGAACTTATTTTGACGAGGTTAACTGCAACAGATATGCTGCCGCGTACTCATATCCAATCGTGCCCAGCCCGACAATCTGACCTGCAGCCAGCGGCGCCAACACCAGATGGTGGCGGAAGGATTCACGCTGATGAACATTGGAGATATGTATTTCGATAAATGGACGGCCCACATCTTCGAGACAATCCCGCAGCGCATACCCGTAATGAGCCAGCGCGCCTGGGTTGATGATCATCCCCCTCGCTTCGGGTCCATGGGTCTGGAGAAAATCGATGATAGCTCCTTCATGATTGGATTGAAAGTCCAGGACCTCGACCCCGTAGGGTTGGCACACCTTGCGCACGCGCTGGACCACGTCCTCCAGACTTTCCTCTCCGTATATCTCGGGTAGGCGCCGGCCAAGACGGTTGAGATTGGGGCCGTGCACAAGCAATATGGTGTCGGGCACTCTGACCACCTAGCCTTTCACGGCAAGCTGCTTTCCCGGGCGCCAGGCGGCGCACAAGGCCAAAATCGGCTACATTGTACCATAATAAGTTGCTATACTGGAACCATTGCAGGGGGAGGCGACCGAGTTGCTGGAACTTTGGCTGGTTCGTCACGGGGAAACGGATTGGAACCTGGAACAGCGTGTGCAAGGATGGTTGGACATTCCATTGAACGCCAACGGCCGGCAACAGGCCGAAATGTTATCCCATCAACTGCAAGGGATCCCGTTTCAAGCCCTGTACTCGAGCGACCTGACACGCGCCCTGACCACAGCCCGCATCCTGGCGAAGAACGTACCGCTGCCCATCCGTACCAGCCCGGAACTGCGCGAGCGGGGGCTCGGAGAAGCCGAAGGCCTGCTGCGTGTTGAGGCGCAAAGACGGTATCCGAATGGGGCCCCCTCCAGAGAGACGGAAGAACAGATGCACAGACGCCTGATCTCCGTTATGGACCGCATTGTCAGCGAGGTGAACCACGGCCGGGTTTTGTGTGTCAGCCACGGCGGGTTCATCCGCCTGTGGCTCGGTTATATTGGCCACCCCATCCCGGCTCTCGGCAACACCAGCGTGAGTCGGGTCGCCTACACGGAGGGACTGTGGCGCGTCATCTGTGCAGATTGGCGGGGACACCTGGCGCACCCGGGGCGTGCGCACGGTACCCGTGCAGCGTCACCACGCTGAGCCTAGCTCCTCGGAGTGGGAGATGCGAGCCCAATGCAATCCTTTTTTCATCCTGGTTCATACTAGTCACCTGAAGCCATACGGCCGTCTGTTCAGTCGGCGATGGAGGTAGACTCATGGAATCAGGATGGAACGTCGCGGTGCGCACGCCTCCAATTCAGGACGACCGCGAACAATTAGAGCACAACTTAGCCGAGTTTTTGTCGCACCTGCACGAGACCGACAACCGATCTACCGAGTGGATCTTGTTCCAGTTGCAAGCCGATGCCGTCAGAGCCCGTTTGGCCGAAGGTTTTGACCAACTGCTGGCATTGGAGCACCTGCAAGGGTTCACACCCCTGCCTCACCAGGTGGAGACCGCCCACAGAGTGTTGCGCGACCTGCGCGGCCGGGCCATTCTCGCTGACGAGGTGGGTTTGGGCAAAACCATCGAGGCTGGGCTGATCCTCAAGGAATACCTGCTGCGGGGACTCGTACGAAAGGCGCTCATCCTGGTTCCTGCCAGCCTGGTCTTGCAGTGGACGCGAGAATTGAATGAAAAGTTCCGGATTCCGTGTTTTGCGCAGAGAAATGAATGGACCTGGTCGGAACATGATATCATCGTGGCATCGCTGGACACCGCCAAGCGTGAGCCCCATCGCACCGCAGTGCTCGGACAAGCGTGGGATCTGGTCATCGTCGACGAAGCCCACAAGCTGAAAAACCCACGCACAAGGAATTGGCAGATCGTCAATCAAATTCCGAACAAATTTTTGTTGTTGCTGACCGCAACCCCCATGCAAAACGACCTGCGTGAACTGCACACGCTGATCACGCTGTTGAGACCTGGTCACCTGGGCAACAGTCGAGAGTTTGCGCGGTCGTTTGTTGAGTCTCGGCGCACCGCCAAGCGGCCTGAGACACTGAGAGAGCAGGTCTCGAACGTGCTGATTCGCAATCGGCGTCGGGACGGATCGACCTCGCTGCCTCCTCGGCACGTGCGCTCGGTGCCACTCACACTCAGTCCACCAGAGCGTGCCTTGTACGATGCGGTACAGACCTTTCTGCGCACCGAGTACCGAGCGCGCAGCGAGGGGCGTGCGTCGGTCCTCCCTTTAATCACGCTGCAGCGAGAGATCTGCAGTTCTCCCTATGCCGCCATGATCACTATGGAACGAATGATAAAGCGCAGCAAAGACGATTCGTTGCGGAAGACCTTGCAAAAGCTGACGCGTATGGCGGAATCTATTCACACGTATACGAAAGTAGAGACGGTACTCCAGATGTTGAAGGAGATTGACGACAAGTGCGTCGTCTTTACAGAGTACCGTGCCACCCAGGACTTTCTCTTGTATATGCTGAAGCGCCACGGGATATCGGTGGTTCCCTTTCGCGGCGGTTTCGGGCGCGGCAAGAAGGACTGGATGAAAGATCTGTTCGCCCGGAAAGTGCAGGTTTTGGTGGCCACGGAGTCGGGGGGAGAAGGCATCAACCTGCAGTTTTGCCACCACATGATCAACTTTGATTTGCCTTGGAACCCAATGCGCCTGGAACAGCGAATCGGCCGCATTCACCGTTTGGGCCAAACTGAAGAAGTGTACATCCACAACCTGGCTACCGAGAATACGATTGAGGCGCACATCGTGCAACTCCTGCAAGAAAAAATACGGTTGTTCGAGATGATCATCGGCGAATTGGATTACATCGTCGGGGATCATCGGCTGGGTGAGGACTTCGACCGTCAGGTGATGGACATTGCCATGACAAGCGATACAGATACGCAACTGCAGGAACGCTTGAACGCGTTTGGTGATCGCGTCCTGCAGGAGTGGAAAAGGGAGGAGGACACCAGCCTGTGGCACGCTTGAAGCCGAGTTTGGTGCTGAGTCCACGCCCGATGGCCAATCCTCCGCTACGCACCCCCAAAGAGCGATTCCAGTTTTGCGACACGTATCTGCAAGCGGTCGGTGCACGAGAGCTCCGTCGCAGCGACGCGTACTTGGAATACGAACTGCCGATAGATGTGGACAAAGAACTCACGGACAGACCCTATTTTTGGCTGTGGGTGGAGCAAACTGGTCATCAGGTCGAACCTACCGTCTTGCGATTGGCGTTTTCGGAGCAAGCGGCACAACGAGAAAATGAGCGCCTGCGTAGGGAAGCATGGACAACCGCCGAAGCGCGGGGCATGTCGGAAGTAGAACGGATGTTCTTTCGTCCCCCTGTCTGCGAATTGATTACACTGGGGAGCTTTCGGCTCGATAAAATATTTGACTCGTTGGCAAAAAGAGGGCGCTTTGCCTGTGTCGCGTACGATACCTCCACACACGGCGATCACATGGTCTCATGGCTGATGGTCAATATTATGGTGTCATTTCAAGCTGCCCTTACCCAACAGGTCTACCGCTCCCTGGCCATCCGCCTGGACCACGGGGAGGTTGTGGACGGGTTTTACGATTTTGTGCGCCGCCTCCCCATGCAACCGGCAGAGCCCGAACAGTTGCTGCAGCGCTCTCGCATCTCCGTCTCCGATGCACTGTTACGGCTGGACAACACTCTCCATCACGAAATACTGCACAGCGACCTCTCTTGGGCGGAAGAAGCTCGGCATAACCTGCAACAAGAACTGGAACAAATCGACTTGTACTATGAGAGCCTGCTCCCCGACTTGGACGCGGAGGAACGAAACTTGGTGCAGGCCGAAAGGGACCGAAAGCGACAGGAAGTGCGCCAACGCAGTGAGCCGCGCATCGTCATCGCATACCAACAAGCCGCCCTGATGGGCCTGCCAGAACGGATGATTCATTTGCCTGGCACGCCGTCTCACAAGCGATAGGACTTTAGGTCAAGGATTGCAAATTCCGCTGCCGCGCATCCGGTCCATCCATTTTGGCCAACTTGGACATCTGCATGATGCGGCTGCGCAAGGGCCCCACAGAATCGAGCAAATCCTCCCCGTTACGCCGATAGATGTCTGGAGGAGCGTAGTTGCTGGTAAACCATGTAGGAAGTTTGGCATGAAAACGATGGTTCACGATACGAAATAACTTTTCCAACGTGAACTCGTTGGCTCGCTCCTGGGCAAATTCATCAATCCCTAAGACCGGAGCTGTCGAGAGGGCATGGAGCAGGGATTCCAAATCCCCATTGTCAGCAATGATTTGACGCATTCTGTCAAAAATAGAGTCTGAGCGCACGAACAGGCAGGGAATACCTCTCTCCTGCAGCCGATTCAGCACAGCCAACATGAGATGTGTCTTTCCCACCCCTGGAGGACCGAATATATACACGCCGGGACTGGGCTTCCCTATCTCATACGTCTCCGCGAACTGTTCAGCAAATCGCACCAATCGAGGATATTTTTGCTTCTGCTCACGGGGAAAGTTCGCAAAGCGAAACGACGTATCCTGAGGCAGCCCTCCCGCCTCGACCACGTAACGCTGCAGGCGCAGGCGCAGGTGGTACTCACGAAATGGCTGGCACCGCCGCACCCGTACGGTCAGTTGCCCACCATACGGTTCCAGCACCTGAACAAATCCCTGCATGTCCCCTTCCTTCGGACAGACCTCGAACCCCCGGCAACCCGCGCACACATCGCGCTGTCGGATGTATTCCAACAAGAGATGGCGATGGCGCCATATGGCGTCATCGTCCACCTGCCAGGTATTCAATTCCGGGATCTCCCGTCGAAAGTAGGTGACGTCCCAAGCTGAGGCGTCCGGCATGTGAGCGGATGGCAGGACCGATTTGATATGCTCCATGGTGACGTCCTTCCTCGTTCAATGCGTTACGCGTTCTAGCTTCAGTATAATCTGTTCCACCACGGCGGACAAAGACGACAGATCCAGGGCCAGGTACCACCTCCCCACCGTGGACCTCCTCACCGTGGCTTTACCACATTTGCACAGCCAATCCGTCTGACCGGACGCACCCCGGCCCTCGTCAACTTGACGGCGGAGGACTCTCGTCCAGCCAATCGGTCAGGCGACCATGGCGCGCGTCGTACTGGGCGGCCACAACGTCCTGCGCACCGTCCACATGAGCGTTGACATACACCTGCCATGTTCCGTTATACATCACCTGGATTTGAACCTCACCGTCCGGAACCGGGACCTGCTGGTTCATCACCTGCGGACCGTGGCGAAGAAAATCCGACAGAACGTATTCCATCTCTCCCCTGGCCAACCAATACGCCCGCTGCAGATCCGCTTGCTGGCGATGAATATGCAGCTCGGCCGCGGCGGCCATCATCAACACGGTCACCCAGCCGACCGACAACGTGGCAAACCCGACTGACGCCAACAGCACGTTGCCGGCATCTCTTGGCCCTCGCAGAAAAGACGGCCACCTTCCCTTCCTGGCGCCGAGCAACCCAACCCTGCGCCGGGATTGACCGAGCCCGGTCACGACATCATATCCCCTATCGTGCGCACATGCAAGATATGATTTTGACCATCCAGCATCGTCACCTGAACAGAAAACCCGTACCGCTCGGGAGCGCACTCAAGGGACGCGAAGCCATCAGCGAGCACACTGGTACCTCCGCCTTCTCCAACTCGTACCAACTGGCCCTCCGCGTTGACCAGGTAGGTATAGGAGTCCCCGCTCACCAAATCCAGGCTGAGAGCGTTCTCCGCCACACGTATCTGGGTACTGGCGTGTCCGTCCTGGGTCAGAACCCGCGCCGCGTTGTCCCAAGCGGCTTCCGATGCCAATGCGTCCAGTCCAGCCCCGCATTGTCGACCCAGACTGAGCAACCAAAACAATCCCACCGTCGTCAACACAGCCGATAGACCAATGACCATCGTGACCTCAAGCAAGGAAAAGCCTTCCTCACCCATCACTGTCAGTTCGACGCACCCAGACAGTCTGTACAGTCCCTTGACAACTTGCTTCAATACGCACCCAGGACGCATCTTCCGCATCGGTCCGTACCTCCACCTGACACGTGTACCCGTTCACCGGGAAGGAAGAGGGAATCATAGTGTCCCCGGCCGTGTATCGTTCAGCAACCGCATCGGCCGCCTCCACGGCCGCCCGGACCCGGTCCGACAATTGGATTTCGGCAAACGCCTGGCTCTCTGCGGCCGCCGCTCCTTCCGCCGCCCAGAGGAAGCAGAGGGCGGCCAGCAAGACCTCGAGCAGAGTCATGATGAGCCTCCACTGGCCGCGTCCGGGCCCAGACTGACCCATCCAGCTCCCGTGTACAGGTGCACGTCCGTTTCCGTGACGCCGTCTGTAAGGCGCACCACGCCCGCGACATGCGCATCCCCGGCCGAGTCGAACGCCACCCATCCAGTGCCCATTTGCAAATACCCGTCCTTATAATCCACCCCGTCCAGGAACGTCTTGCTGGAGACAACCTGCGGTCCGACAAGGATGTCATACTGGGGTTGATATTTATGCAGGTCCAAGACCGCATAGGGCCCTTTCACTTGGCTTAGTGCCTGCGTCTCGCGAAAGTCCCAGATCAGCGACTGCGCGGTTTGTGTAACCTGTTGAGCCCTGAGCACAGGCGCCACACCAAGCAGGGAAACGGCCAGCGACAGACCTACCAACGCAACCGCCGCGCAGACCTCCAGAAGGCTGAATCCTGCTTCGAGATGCCGCTGCTCCTCCTGCCGCCGAGAACACCATATCGAGATGTCACTGCCCTGTGCCATTCGATCCGCTCCCCGCGTCCTCCTGGTACGTCACTTGCGCAGACCCGTCAGCCTGAATGGTAATGACGTAGTGCCCGCCTGCCGGGTCTTGTGGAATCGAGTCGAGCAGTTGAGCGTCTTTCAACGCCTGCAGCTGCGCCTCGGAATCCCCGCTGGGATACCGATGGTACATCATGTAGTATTCATTGAGGGCAGCTTCAATCGTCTTCTCATTTTCGGATCGAGCGACCGACTGCACATGTTGACCGATACCGAACACATGCGGGGCCACGATGGCTGTCATCACAGCCAAAATAGAGACGGCGACGACCATTTCCAACAAGGTGAACCCGCCTTCGCCGCCTGTTTGCCTAACGTGTCCGTCTTGGCGAAACCGCGGGGACCCCCATTGCGACACGACCATGCAGAGCCGCTTCATCACTTCTGAGACCACCTCGTTTTTGGGGAATATGTTCAGTGCATCAGTGCCGGGGTGGACATGGCCCCCATCAAGTCGTACATCGGCAGCAGCAGGGCCAGCATCGTCACCGCTACAAGCCCGCCACTCGCACTTACCAGCACTGGCTCCAAGACACGCATGACCGCTTCCATTTGGCGTACCCAGCGCGTACGGAGAAGAACGGCCGCCCGTTCGAGTCCAGACGAGAGATTTCCGGTTGTTTCGGTCAGGGACATCAAGGACGAAAGAATCGGATCCCAGGTGCCTGTCAAGGCTGAGGCCAAATTGTTGCCGGCCAAAAGCTCCACTCGCAACGTCTTACAGGCGGCGGCTAACCAGCGGGGTTTGCCTTGCCGCTGCAAAACCGAAAGGGCGTCCAATATCGGCACTCCGGCGCACACAAGCTGTGCCGTCATGGATGCGAACATCGCGGTCCGCTGCAGACGAAACCACCGCCCCAAAGACGTCTGATGAATCCACCTGTGCAGCGGGTTGTGCGCCCGACGGTCCAACCACCAGACGCCCCCCACCGTTCCCATGAGTCCGGCCAGGGCCAGCAGGAGGCACACGGGCATCACGTGCAAGAATTGATTGGCAAGGCGGTAGCTCTCTGGGGTTGTGGCCCCGGTCATTTGGTACATGTTGGTCATCGACGGCAGGATCATGTGCAAAATGAACAACTGTAGCACCAGCGTCATGACCATCAACAACATGGGGTAGGCGGCAGCCCGAACCATGGCGGCCCGCCACTCCCGGCGTCTTCTCGTCTGTTCACTCCACAGACGAAGACACTCCGCCAATCGCCCGGATTGCGCCCCGACTTCGAGCATCATGGTCAGATCTGTCGGAGCCCATGGACGCCACGCATCGCTCAGCAACTCTCCCCGTTCCACCGCCTCGCGGGCCACATGCAGTACGAAGGCTCGTCCTCGCTGCGCGCCCAGGGTCTGCAAACAGGCAATGGCCTCCCGCAGCGGCAGCCCCGCTTCCAAGAGTTCCGCCAACTCACGGCAGAGGCTTACGGACTCGACAGGATGCCAACGTCGCCAATGCGGTCCCAGCCGCCGCACGCGAGGCGAGTTCGATGAACCTGACACCGGCTGGGTCTGCTCAAGTTCCGGCATGTTCCAATGGTTCCTCCCATATCCGCGGATCCCGCGTGTTCGCGTGTATGTCGTGCCAGGTCGATCCAGACGCAATCGCCTGGCGCAGCGCCGCGGTCATGCGATGCACCGTAAAGTGAGGCACGCGCCGCAACACACCGCTGCGACAAGCATCGCAGCCCCGACCCTGGCAGCGATAGCACGCTTCCTCCAGCCAGGTCTGAACCACCACCCCGATGAGCACATCGGCGATCAAAGGCCGCCCCAGACCAAACTCCGACAGCCGTGCGGCCGCTCCGATGAAGTCGGTTGCGTGCGTGGTAGCGAGCACCAGGTGTCCAGTCAACGCCGCCCGCAACATCACCCGCGCCGTTTCTTCATCGCGCACTTCGCCGATGACAATCGCATCCGGATCCTGCCGCAACACTGCTTTGAGCGCGCCCGCAAAAGTGAATCCGATTTGTTCCCGAATTTGAAACTGATGCAACTCTGGAATCGGCCGTTCCACGGGGTCTTCAAGACTGACTACGTGCAAGCCGCGTCCCGCCAACCAGCGCATGATGGCATACAAGGTGGTGGTCTTGCCGGAACCTGTGGGCCCCGCCACCAAGACCAGACCTCCAGATCCGCTCAGCATGTGGGATAACTGGCGTACCTGAAGCTCATCCATACCGAGCTGATGAAAGTCGTATCTATCCGTCCCCGCCAAAAGACGCAAGACCACACACTCACCGTCGATCAGCGGCAGCGTCGAGACGCGAACGTCACAGGTCCCCTTTCCCTCCCAGTGAAAGGCACCGTCCTGGGGCAAACGACTCTCGGCAACGTCCATCTTCGCCAAGGCTTTGATCCGTCGCACCAACGCAGGACCTACCGGTGATTCGCTGGCCAAGTAGGGGACCAAGAGGCCGTCCAGGCGAAATTTCACCTCCAACCGGCCACGGCTCACGCTCACATGCACGTCCGTGCACCCTTGTTCCAAAGCCCCGTCCAAGATCTGTTGGCACAGAAAGACGGCTGACGCTTCCTCCATGCGAATCCCTCCATTTCCTGCCCAGACCGGGCATCATGCTAGAGAAATTCGCGAAGCCGCGGCAGCCGCCTGTTTGCAACACGAAACGGACATATAGGATTGTACGCATTTCACACGCTTTTACGTTTTTGTCGTACGGGCAAAGCGCAAGACCCACCCACCTGGCGAGGACACGAACAGCACGTGCCAGGGGGCCCACAGAGCCAAGCGACGATCGGCGCAGGAGAACGAATCCCCGCCCATCGGATGACTGTGAAACGAGGCGAGCACACACTCTCCTGCATCGTGCAGGTGATAAGCCCAGTCCACCAGATCCGACGGCCGGATCGAAAAGTGATACGGAGTCGCCTCCACCCTGATGCTGCGAAAGACCACCTGCCCCGCGCGCGTTCGGCAGAACCACCCCAGGGCCTCGTCGGGCCAACAGGTGTCTGCCCACTGGGCCGCCTCGGCCGCTAACGGCGGCCCCCACCACTCGGGCGCTTCACTCGACAAAATCAAATTCCATGTCGGCAATCCTTATCACATCGCCCTCTGTCGCCCCGCGTTCGCGAAGAGCATCGTCCACACCACGGCGCTTCAGGATGCGTTGGAATCTCTTCACCGCATCATACTGGCCAAAATTGGTCATCCGCACCAACTTCTCCAGCTCCTCGGATTCGACGACAAAGACCGATCCGTCCCGGTAAATGCGGAACGGGTGCTTGGGCTCGTAACGGTAAACCTTCTTTTCCGGCATCGTGTCTCCCGCCTGATGCACGGCCGCGGCGTCCGCTGCTTCTGTTTGCTGCTCCAGCGCGTCAGCTACAGCCGTCAACAACTCGGCCAAACCGAAACGAGTAGCCCCGGAAATCGGATACACAACCTGATTCGGATAGGCCTCACGAAACGCCTGCAGGTGTTCTTCAGCCTCCGGCAGATCCATCTTGTTGGCGGCCACCAACTGTGGGCGTTTCGCCAACCGAGCGTCATGCTTGTAAAGTTGCTCATTGATGACCTGGTAGTCCTGAACCGGGTCCCGCCCATCCACGGCTGCCATGTCAATGACATGCACCAACAACCGGGTGCGCTCAATGTGGCGCAAAAAGTCATGCCCCAGGCCTTTGCCTTCGTGGGCCCCCTCAATCAACCCGGGCAAATCCGCCATCACGAAACTGCGTCCGTCGGGCGCCTCCACGACGCCCAGTTCGGGCGTGAGAGTGGTGAAGGGATAATCGCCGATCTTCGGGCGGGCTGCGGATACCGCCGACAGCAGGGTGGACTTGCCGACGCTCGGATAGCCAACCAATCCCACGTCGGCCAGAACCTTCAACTCCAATCGCAGCCACCGTTCCTGTCCCGGTTCTCCCTTTTCCGCGATCTCAGGAGCCGAATTGCCAGCATGGGCAAAGCGCGTATTGCCCCTGCCTCCCCGCCCACCGCGAGCGACGCACAGGCGCTGGCCGTGGTGCACCAGATCTCCGAGGAACTCCCCCGTGTCCCCGTCATACACGACCGTCCCCGGCGGGACCTTCACAACCAAGTCCTCGGCACTCTGTCCATGGCGGTTTTTGTTGCGCCCGTTCTCACCCTTGTCCGCCTTGAAATGTCGTTGATAGCGAAAGTCCATCAGGGTGCGCAGGCCTTCATCCACCATCAACACGACATTGCCGCCGTTTCCGCCGTCGCCGCCGGCCGGGCCCCCAAGCGGCACGTATTTTTCCCGGCGATATGCAACAATGCCATTGCCTCCATCGCCCCCTTTAACATAAATGCGCGCCTCGTCGACAAACATCGCGATTCCCCCCATGTCAAGTCTGCGCCCTATGTATGGAGAATCCTTGCTTATTTAGTATGAGTGACACCCATCGCGACGGATTCGGATATTCACCCGCGTCAAGTCGCTGCCCAGTTCATCCGCCACATCCAGCCACCACCTGTCCACGTCCGGATCGCCCATCAGCACCACCTCTGCGGAGCGACTCGGGACCCCCGGCTCAGCCGTGCCGTACACCTGCACGCGCAAACGAGGCAAAGACGAGGAGGCCAATGATTGCTGCAACGCCCGCCACAGGTTGGAAAGTTCTTGCAGCAGCGGCTCATCCATCGGAAACAGCCGCTCACAGGCCGCCAGTTCCAAGGAGGCACAGGTGGCCACGGCAAACACAAACTCCCAGTCGCTCTCCGCAGCCGCCGACTGGGCTCGCGATACCCCCTGCAGCCAGCTCGACAACTCGAGCAAAGCGGCCAACGCCCGATCCGGTTTCCCCAGCTGCAGATACCCTTGAACCAGCTGCAATCCGTTCAAGACATCATGTCGATGCCGCCGAAACACGTCCGGCCACCTATTCACGGGCCAACACCCTTCCTGAAAAATAGGCCTGGCGAAACCGCCAGGCCCTTTTCCCTATTGTATGCCACTGACGCCAAGCCCGAGGATTCTCTTCAGGCCTCGCTGACCACGGGCTCCTCCACCGCGACCGGATACACGCTCACGCGCTTGCGATCACGACCCCAACGCTCAAACTTGACCCGACCTTCCACCTTGGCAAACAGCGTATCATCCTTGCCGATCCCTACGTTGACACCCGGGTGGATTTTGGTTCCCCGCTGACGAACCAAGATACTGCCGGCCGTCACCAATTGGCCGTCTCCGCGTTTGACGCCCAGCCGCTTGGAAATGCTGTCACGACCGTTGCGGGTGCTCGACACACCCTTCTTGTGTGCAAAACGCTGCAGGTTTAGTTGCAACATCGTCTTCACCCCTGTTCGTGATGCATGCGCACTTGCACATGACGTGGATACTGCTCTGAAATCTGCTCAAGACCGAGTACCATGCTGCGAAACAACAAGTCAGTCTCGTCGGAGATGCGATGGGATGGAAGCCGACAGAACAACTCATCCCCATCATCTGTACACTCCGGCACCACACGCAACAGCGCCTCGCAACTGTTGATGGCGTTTGTCACCAACGCCGAGACGGCCGCGCAGACGATATCCGATCCCACATCCGCGTATCCGGCGTGCCCGCGCAACCGAAACCGGTGAATGCGCCCGTTCACCTCGGTCACATCGCAGACAATCATGAATCCCCTTAGACCTCGATGGCCTCTATCCGCAGGCGCGTGTACGGCTGACGATGGCCCTGTTTCTTATGATAGTTCTTTTTCGGTTTATATTTGAACACCACAATTTTCTCACCGCGGCCATGCCCCTCCACCTTGGCAACCACACGGGCTCCCGGCACCACGGGAGAACCAACCTGGACGCCACCGTCACCGCTGACGAGGTAAACCTCGTCCAGGGTGACCGAGTCACCGACCTCGGCCGCCAATTTTTCAACCGTTACGACGTCCCCCACGGAAACCTTGTACTGCTTGCCTCCGGTACCCACAATCGCGTACATGACCAAACCGCTCCTTACTTAGACTCGCTGTCCAGGCACCCACAGGGGATTTGTCCGCCTGCAACATGCGGTTGAAGTAACAAATCTATGTTAGCATATCATGCTTGCACGCCACTGGCAAGTTGGTCTGTCACCCGCGACCGTGACCCTGACTTCTCGGTTCGGTTTCCGGCATGTGTCACTTCCATTCCCACAGGTAGTCGCCCACCACAAAACCAACGCCGGTGACGCTAAACGATGCCCTATTCATGGCACGCGCTTCATCCACATCTCCAGCGTGTCCAACCAGCGGCCGTCAAACACGGCTGCAAGCAGCTCATCCTCCTCAAGGATGGTCGCGACCTGACCGCTGGCACCGAGGACGTACACCATGTGGTAATGGTCGGGCGAAAATCGCCGCACGACGTCCCGCACCGTGGCTTGTGCCGGTGCTGCAAAGGCGCGAACCTCCAGTGTCTGCCGCCGTTCGCTGCGACGTTTGGCATCCAGGAAACGAATGGTCTCCACACGGATGTCTCTCATCCCGCTCCATGCCGTGATCAGAAGGAAGGCGGCCAAAATGACCATGCCCAAGTGCGGCATGCCCGCCCACATAGACACACCGCCCAGAATCACCAGCACAATCGCGAGCACGAAAGCCACACCGTACACCTCCTGAGTCGCTTGCTCGAATCCGATTTCGCGGGCGCGGGCGGCGCGCAGGACTCGGCCCCCATCCAAGGGCAACCCAGGTAGCAGGTTGAACACAACCAGCCACAGATTCAAGCGTACGACCTCAGATGTAAACTCGACCGACCAAAGACCGCCTGCATCCAGGCCATAAGATACGCCTATCAGCAGGACATTGACCAGCGGCCCGGCAATCGCAATCAAGGCCTCGTCTCTGGGAACAAATCCAAGCCGCCCATAGGCCAGCCGCGCCACCCCGCCAAAGGGGAGCAACGATATCTCTTCCACCTCGTATCCCAGGTAATTGGCCGCCATGGCGTGTCCCAACTCGTGCAGCATCACGAGGATGAAAAGGACCACCATGTTCCTCCAAAAGCCGATGATTACAGCCAACAGGAGCAGAGCCAGAAACAGGGGATGCACCCGAATGCGCGCCAGGATCCCCCAGGTGGATGCGCTGGGCCACCGGGAAGCCAACAAGCTCCCCCTCATGCTTCCTCGCTCGACCAGACGATGTAGTCATGCGGATTTACAAATTTCCCATCTTGTTGGAAGGCAAACTGGAGAGTAGGATGGCCGTTTTTGCCCAAACGACCAATCAGCTGTCCAGAGGCAACCGACTGCCCCTTGTGAACCGTCACGGTCGCCAAGCCGTCGTACAGCGTGCTCCGCCCACCACCGTGATCGATAACGACAAGGTATCCGCTGGAATCCTGATGCAGCAATCGTGATACTGTCCCGGAGCCAGCGGCTAATACCCCTTCATTGGCCTTGCCCGAGATGACCATCCGTGGATGTTGGGCGGAAAAGTCGACCGTCACGCGCCCCTGCATGGGCACGTGATAGTGCAGCGCCGCGGTACCCAAGACCGGCACGTTCAGATGATATTTTTCGGCTATCCGGTCGAACGCCGCCGTGACTTGGCTGCTGTAGTCATCGGCAAACGCCCGTTCAAAGGTCGCCTTCACCTGGTGGCCAAGCACAGACTTGGCGTGAACGCCGTACCAGCCAAGGCCAATCATGACTACCGCCAAGAACCCCTGCAGCAACCAGGTGGTTTCACTTTTCTGCCGGGTCGATCCGCTCGTCTTCCGCGCTGTGCTGCTCGATGCTACAAACCGTTTGTGAGTGCGCGGTGTTATGCGTTGCCACGTCCGGCTGTCCACCTGTTTGAGCGTTCCGTCCTGGTCCGCAAACCCATAGGGAGAACTCTCCTCGGACAGCCAGCGCACATAAACCGCCTTGTCGTCCTCGCTCGAACCCGCCCTGCGACCGGGCCTGCCATCCGCGAGTTGATCGTCCCGGGATGCGTGCAGCGACATCCACGGATTATCTTCCAAGGGAGGAAATTCAGAGCCAGAAAGCGAGGATGGCCCCGCACCAGGGGAAGCTTCCGGCTTGGGATTCCACCACGACCGCAACGATTGGCGACTGCGGAGCATATTCCCTATCCCCTCTCCACATCGACTGCCGCACCGGATGGTACCGCGGTGCCAGTACATTCGTATGACGGAGTGTGGACGAGTATGCGTGAGCAGTCGCCAGGACCCTATGACCGGCCACCCATCAAGCGCCGGATCCGTCCCCAAAAACCGGGTGCGTCCTCAAGGGACATGAGTGGGACCGAGTCGCCAAGGATGCGGCGCGCGATATCCCGATAGGCGATGGACGCCTTTGTATCCGGCCGCACGACAGTCGGCTCGCCCTTATTGGCGGTCCGGATGATGGCCTCATCATCCGGCACAATCCCCAATAGGTCGATGGCCAATACCTGCACAATCTCGTCAATATCCAACATGTCCCCGGCCTTGACCATGTTTGGCCGGATGCGGTTCACCACCAGTTTCGGCTGACGCAGCCCCTGCGCCTCCAGCAGCCCGATGACCCGGTCGGCGTCGCGCACAGCCGCATTCTCCGGCGTTGTCACAACAATCGCCTCATCCGCTCCTGCCACCGCGACCTTGAAGCCGTGCTCAATGCCTGCGGGACAATCGATGATGACAAAATCATGCTGCTCCTTGAGCTGATTCACAATCCGTTTGACCGCATCGGCAGAGAGCGCGGTCTTGTCCTTGGTCTGCGAGGCTGGAAGCAAATACAGCCGGTCAAACCGCTTGTCCTTGATCAGCGCTTGCTCCAATCGACATTCCCCGGAGGCCACATCCACCAGGTCATAGATAATGCGGTTCTCCAATCCCATGACCACATCCAGGTTACGCAGGCCAATGTCCGCGTCGACCAAGCAGACACTGCGCCCCAACAAAGCCAGCGCGGTGCCGATGTTCGCTGAAGACGTGGTCTTGCCCACGCCTCCTTTGCCCGACGTGATGACAATCGCAGTGCCCATCCGCGTCCCCCCAAACGTCTTCGCTCCGCGTCCCCATCACGGCTCACAACGCCGGTGCAGTTCGACGCAACTTGATCCTTTTCTCCATCGCCTTCAACCAGCATGTCAGCGCCGCAACGACGGAAGAAAGTGCATGCGCCCTACCGCCATCCCGTTCTCATGCACGTAGGCCAGTTCCATGAAGGTCCGAAGGCGCTTCCCCTCAGCCCGGGGCGCGTGTCCTATGTAATCCGCTATCCGTACCTGCAAAGGGGCGAACTCCGCCGCCCCTACCACAGCCCGAGTGTCCCCCTCGACCCCGGCGTGCGCAATGCCATGTAACCGGCCGAACACAAAAATGTCCCCTGTGGCGGCGATTTCACCGCCGGGATGGACATCCCCCACGACCACCACGTCACCGTCGAACAACAAGCTTTGACCCGACCGCACCGTCCCCTTGTAGATGGACTGCTTGACGCCGGCGGTCGGATTTCGAAACAGCAGCCGGCGTGCCACCGTATGCGCTCCAAATTCCTGAAGGATAAAGTTCTCCTTTTGTAAAAACTCTGTCAGCAGCGCCTGGCTCTGCGACCGCGTCAACGCCCGCTCGCCATAATCCACAAAGACGGGAATCTCAGGTCCATCAAACAGACTGGACCCTACCCCTGTGAGCAGATCGTGCAAGTGATGCAGCAATTCGTCGAATGAGCATCGGTCATTCAATAGGAACAAGAGTCCATCGCGTACGCCCTTGACTGCAACTGGCGGCTTGGGTCCCATTCTGGTCTGTTCCGTCATGTTTGTAGCCATGAAACTCCCCCCTGCCCCTGCTCACCGACACGGCTTGTCAATTCGCGATCGTGTTCAAAAATCCTGCTCATGCCTCAGGCGCTCCCTCCATCTGCCTCGG
Organism: Alicyclobacillus shizuokensis NBRC 103103; assembly: GCF_001552255.1. GTDB lineage: Bacteria > Bacillota > Bacilli > Alicyclobacillales > Alicyclobacillaceae > Alicyclobacillus_G > Alicyclobacillus_G shizuokensis. The sequence continues at coordinate 37,321 of NZ_BCQV01000019.1, read as the reverse complement.
GTTCTGGATACCGTCTCCGTTTCCGAGGGACGAGCAGCCGGACCAGCCAGGGATAAAGAATCAATAGGGTGACCCCGTCAATGATCATCTGTGCCAGGGAATGACGCAGCACGACCTGCCCAGTGTACCCTGTCACGTCAAACAGCCGTTCCAAACCGTATGTAATCCAGACGTTGATAAACGTGAAAAAAATGGTCACGAGAAAGGTGATGGCCACATTGCGGTGCAAAAACTGAGCGAACACCGTGCCAGCAAAGTATCCGATGACGGCATAGGTGAACGCATTGAGGCCGATGAAGGTGCCGTACACGATATCCTGGCATAGGCCAACCAAAATCCCTAAAATCAACGCAGTTTTTGGCCCTCGAGTGAGGGCGACAACCACCATGACCACAATCACCAGGTCCGGTTGCACCACGTTAATAGGCGGGACTTGAAACACCGTCGCCTGCAGGGTAAGGGCCGCCCACAACAGAATAAAGGCGATCCCGTTTCTCATGCGTGGTCCCCCGATTCCACCACGAACACGTCGCGCAGGTATTGCAGGTCTGCGCTGGGCTTGACCGTCGCAGACTGGGTGAGTCCTTGCCTGCCACCGCTCACGGACTGCACCCGGCCAATCACGATATCCGGCGGATACACCGTGCTTAATCCAGAAGTCACCACGGTATCCCCCGGCTTCACATCGGCCAGCGGCGACAGAAAGTCGAGCTGCAGCGTGCCTGTCCTTCCCGTAGAACCTGTCACCACCCCGAAGGGAGGCTTCTTGCTGCCGTTTTGCACCTCGGCTGAGACTCCGCCACCCACCTCCGCATCGGTGACCAGGATGACCTTGGAACTCTTGCGCGCGGTTGTATCCACGCGCCCGACCAAACTGCCATCTGGACCGATGATCGGCATATTTTCCTTCACACCGTCCGCGCTGCCCACGTCGATGGTGATCACCGCGTTCCATTGTGAGGGGTCGCGTCCAATCACGTGAGCGGGGAGCAGATGATACCGGTTCGCAGGGGACCGTTTGAAACCGAGCATCTCCGACAGACGCTGGTTCTCCGCCTCGGCGTCCGCCAGTTTTGCCTTGAGCGAGGCGTAATCCTTTAGTTCATTCTGCAATTGCGCGTTTTCGACGTACATCTCGTGTAGCGCGTGGATACCGGACAGAAAAGCCGTGGCATTGCTGACTGGCCGATACAGCCACGCGGCCACTGTGTTCTGAACGTCCATCACGACTCGCTCGGGCCACGACGCGGCGCGATTGCGCTCCCTCAAGGTGAGCCCCGCAATGGCAATGACCAGGATTAAGCCCGCGAGCAGAATAAACAGCCTACGGTTTGTCAATAGACGGGACACCCGCATCCCACTTTCTGATCAGGGTATCGCCCGCTTCCGCAAAGCCACGAAGCGGGCGCTGGGACCTCTCCCCACTGTGAGTCGATTCAGGCCATCGTCGCAGCCTCTCCCTTAAACCCGGCCCGACACGCGTCGGCCCGGGTGGCTGCGACGACGATAGACATCGTAGTTGTCCAGGGCCTTCCCCGTGCCCACGGCAACACAGTCCAACGGATTTTCCGCCACGATAACCGGCATCCCCGTCTCATCAGAGAGCAACTTGTCGAGATTACGCAGCAGTGCGCCACCGCCAGTCAGTACGATGCCGCGGTCCATGATGTCCGCAGCCAGCTCTGGCGGCGACTTTTCCAACGTCACTTTCACGGCGTCCACAATCGATCCGACCGTGTCCGCCAGGGCTTGGCTGATCTCCGAAGACGAGATCGTAAACGTCTTTGGCAGCCCCGTCACCAAGTCCCGGCCGCGGATCTCCAGACTCTCCTTTTCCCCCATATCCAGCGCGGTACCGATGGTCAATTTCAGTTCCTCGGCCGTGCGCTCCCCAATCATCATGTTGTATTCTTTTTTGATGTATTGAATGATGGCTTCGTCCATCTCGTCGCCAGCGACGCGGATGGAACGGCTGGTGACGATGCCGCCCAATGAGATAATAGCCACTTCAGTGGTACCACCGCCGATGTCCACTACCATGCTGCCCGTGGGCTCTCCGACCGGGAGACCGGCGCCGATAGCGGCGGCCATAGGTTCTTCGATGGTCTGTGCGTCTTTCGCCCCCGCCTCCATGGCAGCCTCTTCCACAGCACGTTTTTCCACCGCTGTGATGCCTGACGGCACGCTGATCATCACCCGCGGTTTGCCGGACCATGAGGACTTGTTGCGCATTGCCTGGCGAATGAAGTGCCTGAGCATCGTCGCTGTGGTTTGAAAGTCGGCGATAACCCCATCCTTCATTGGCCGCACGGCGATGATGTTGCCGGGTGTCCGACCAATCATCTGCTTAGCTTGCTCACCCACGGCCTCAATGGCCCCCGTATCCGTACGGATGGCGACCACCGACGGCTCGCGTACGACGATGCCTTTCCCCTTCACATATACCAGTGTGTTCGCGGTGCCTAAATCAACGCCCATGTCCCGTCCAGCAAACATCTAGATTCCAAACTCCTCTCGCACAGGCTGTGATTCTCCTCATCCATCGTTCATCCGCAGTATCCTTGCGCGCGCAAACTGGCAAACCGGCCATCGCCGACGACTATGTGATCCAGAACATCGATGCCCAACAACCTGCCTGCCTCACACAGCCGCCTGGTTACCGCGATGTCTTCCGGACTGGGCTGCGGATCGCCGCTGGGGTGGTTGTGGATACATAGAATCGCAGACGCACTACGCTTGACTGCAGATTTGAAGATTTCCCTGGGGTGAACAATGGAAGCATCCAGGCTCCCCATGGAGATCAATTCTTCCGCAATGACACAGTGTTTGGTATCCAAGTGCAAGGTAATAAAGTGTTCCTTTTTAAGGTGCCTCATCCGGTCCATAACATACTCGGCCGCGTCCTCCGCGCTGCGGATGCGCAAGCGACGGGCACTGGGCCGGCGTACGATGCGACGCCCAATCTCGACCGCGGCTGCGATTTGCAGGGCCTTGGCCGTCCCTATCCCCGGTATCGAGACAAGCTCCTGCACCTCACAATCCAGCAACCCGTACAAGCCCCCGACGGACTGAATAACCCGTCTCGCCAATTCCTGCACCGGGATGGACCTGGATCCCGTTTGCAGAATGATAGCCAAGAGTTCGTCGTTGCGCAGGGCCTGAGCGCCACACCGCAGCAAACGCTCGCGCGGTGCATCTGTGTCCTCCAAGAGTGAATGCGCCTGTTTGGTCATACGCCCCTCCCCCTATCTCCGTGTGCCCCCTGCACCTATCCAAGGTCGCAGGCGGTCAAGCGGTACACAAACATAAGATAGGGGAAGCAGAAAGCGAAGCCAAACCGATTCCATTATAAATCTATCCAACTGTCCGTGGATGTGGCGAGTGTTCAACAAATTGACGTGACTCGGCCGGCGAATCCTACTTACGCCGCCGCCCAAATACCAATGCAGCCACCACGCCGACCAAGGTAAGCCAGTTGACACGGAACGTCAGGTCAAGCGAGAAGCGCAGAAACGACAGGTCCCCGCTTGGATTCATCCGCACCACCGCCTGCCTTGCCAGCCAGGGCACCTGATGCGCGAGCAGTTGCCCCGCCACCGTACCGAGAATGGCCCCCAGCAGCATGTAGACGACGATGCCCAACGATCCGCGCAACGAAACCCTTCCTTCCTCGTGAAGTTCTGTCGGACAGCCGTCTACGTATTTCGACAGGAAGTAGCAAATCCCTTCCCAAAACAGATGGAAACACATGAACAAACGGAGAACAAGGTCTCAATCCTTCACCTTGAACGCGGACAACTGAATCACCCTGCTGTAAAAGTTGAGAAGGTCGCTTATTGCGGCCTGACCATTGTCTCGTTTCATAGCGTCGAATGCCTCGCGCAAGGCCCTCCCGGCCTTGGTCAGGTTGTCCGCATACCCGCTCGCCGCCAACACGTCCGGCTTGGGCCATGAGCTGAGAGACACACGATAGGCTGCCAACGCGTCCCGCTCCGGCGCACCATCCGACAACACCGCGACCAAAGCGTTAGCCGCGCTCGCAGCTGCTCCCAGCCAAGTGGAGAGCGCATGTACATCCGCTGTGGTCGCCGTGCTCGCCGTTCGCACCGAGCGCGCTGGCACAACGACAGTGTGCACCGACGCAGGGATTCCTTGTTTGTGCAAACGCGCTTCATGAGCACGCAGACTGCCACTGCGGACGGCTGCGTCCACCACGAGGCGATACGGGGAAGTCCCTATCACGGTGGCCGACACTCCCCGCTTGCTATACTTGCCTCTTGCCGCAGCGGCTGCGTCGTGGCTGCGGTATTCACCGATCTCCAACACAGACAGATGCACAGCCGGAACCTGTAAGGGTATCCCGGTCATTTTCACCACCGTGGCGCGGATGGGCGCAGGCTGTACCGAGTGATCCTGAGGCAAAGGCAGGTTGGGCCGCATTTGATGGAACAGAATCAAGCTCAGGCATCCCAGAGCCATCCCAAACCCCAGACCGACTCGAAAACTTTCAGCCATCCTGGCGCGGCGTCGGTTGCTCTTGGCCGAGCGGGAGCGCGCCAGAGCCGGCGCCCCCGTATCGGCCAACTGGTTTAAAAACGACTCCAGCCATCTGAACCACCTGAACCACGCCTGCCTTATGCGCGGCTTTCCCTTGCTTGGAAGCACAGCCGGGTTGTCCGGTACCTTTGCGAATGACTGCCGTGCAGCCGCTCCCCGGCCCGACCGCTCACCTTGCCGCGGCCGATCAGAGGGATCTTTCCTCGGCTGCACCTCATCTCCTATCACCCACTCTTTGTCACCGACACGAACCACGACCGGTTGAGAACGACCGTGATCACGTTGACCGTCTGCTGCGAAATAGGCGCGATGGATTGCCATGTCGCACGGTTCTCCCTTCGTGGCGAGCCGCCAGGAGGTTCTGGTCCTAGCCCTTTTGAGGACATCCTATGAGAACCGTCACTACCGTATGACGTGGACCGCTTCAGATGATAGAGAATGGGAGCCAGCGGTCTCAGTGCCGCTGACTCCCATCTGCACGTGATATGGAGCCATCCCAGAGCTACCATGCCCGTCAACCGGGCGCGGCGAACCCTCGGCTAGGAAAGCACATATACCGTGACCGGCCGAACCCCCCAGGATCGGGCCTCGCTTTCAGTGGATACACAGATGTCAATCCGATTCCCATGTATCGCTCCTCCCGTGTCGGCCGCCACCAGCTTCCCGACACCGGGGATATATAAACGACTTCCAAGTGGAATCACCGCCGGGTCTACCGAAGCCACTCCGGGCCTTGCCGGAGATCCGTTTGCGGTCCGGCCTCCACCCACATAGGCGGTCGCCGTCATCACCAATTTACGCGCAAACAGCGGCGCCCCTCCCCCTCCACGAGACGACAGGGAAGCGGAGCGGGACACAGTTGGGCGCTCCCTGGTGCCGACCAGGACGATCTCATGAACAGGTTTGCGCAACACCTTCTTGGTGACTTTGGTGCTGACCTTACGCCCATCGACGAACTTGTGGGTTGTGAAAACCTCTTGCAACCCTTTCACACCGTGCGTCAGCACTCGCTGCTGGCCCTCGTACAGTTGATCTGTCATCCGACGCTCGGTCTGAAACGGTATCGATGTTCGAGAGGTTGACGTACGAGTCTCGACGCGATAGATCCGCACCCATTCCCCTTCATTCAGAGGTTCATGCAACGGTTTGCTGACGATGTCCTGCTTATCCATCTTAATGCCGCTCCGTCGCAGCATCTGACCTACGGTCAGCGCCGTGGTCTGCATATCGCGAGGCACTCCACCGTCTACAAGATGGACAAGCTTGGCCCGCTGCACCGTAACCTCCATGCCATCGGTCACCGGCCTATCCGGCTCAGGAACGACCTTGTCATCCGGGGTGAATGTAACCCCTTGGCGCCTCAAAAACGACCTCACCGAGCCCGATCCAAATCCGTGTACAACCCTGCGTTCTCCGTTGTCCTGAACGGTTACCGTTTTGTAAGCCGCGTCGGCCGTCATGGCCGATCCACCAAACAGAGCGAACACCGCGGCCGAAACGTACAGAACCTTTGACTTCGGGATACGCACTCCATCACCTCTCCTCAATCCTGCGCAGGAAAGGTTGCCAGATCTAACGCCGAGACTGTGGCTAGTATAGCGGCTGTCCAGAGTGAATGCAATCCAGCCCTTTCCGTTTCGAGTCGCTTCGACGAAACCCCTTCCCTGCCGCTGTACACAGCCTCTTTCCGACACGGCTCCAGGAGGGGCATCGCAGCGGCTCACTTTTCATCCTATGCACTCACAGAGACGGACTTGATTCAATCAAACCACCATCCAACAGCTGCTGGATGTGTGCAGCGAACGTCTGCATGCCGTGCACCCGACCCGTCTGCATGACCGACCGCAACTGATGAGTCTGTCCCGTGCGGATGAGGTTGGTCACCGCGGGCGTGTTGACGAGCACCTCCAGGGCAGGAATCAATCCGCCCGCTCGCGCTCGCAAAAGACGCTGCGCGACAACCGCCCGCAGGACCGAAGCCAGTTGCCAACGTACCATATCCCGTCCCTGGTCCAAACTGCCCAGAATGCGTTCAACCGTCTGGACCGCATCGCCGGTATGCATCGTCGTCAATACCAAGTGCCCCGTTTCCGCGGCAGTCAAGGCAACCTCCATGGTGGAGACGTCGCGCAGTTCGCCGATTAATATCACATCGGGGTCTTGCCGCAGAGCGGTCCGCAGCCCGGAGGTGAAGTCGCGCGTGTGCGTGCCCACCTCGCGTTGATCAATGCGCGCCTGCACCGGATCGTGCACAAACTCAATCGGGTCCTCAATCGTTACGATGTGCCACGGATGCGCCTGATTCACACAGTGGACCAAGGCCGCCAGTGTGCTGGACTTCCCGCTGCCCGTGGGTCCTGTCACCACCACCAGCCCCGGCTGGTTAGCCAGCATCTCAAACCAGGCCGGTAAATGCAAATCGACCAAACTGGGGACACGAGCCGGCAGCAGCCGCAAAGCCAGACTCCAGCCTTGATGGGTGCGGTACAAGTGGCCGCGAATGCGCACGAAATCGGCCATACTGCAGGAAAAGTCCATCTCATCATCCCTTGCCCACCCCCGCCTGTCCACGCTTGGCACAAGCTCCTCCACCATCCCGAGGATGGCCTGGGCAGGCACCGGAGTTGAGGGGATAAACTCGAGGCGCCCCGAGACGCGGAGGGCGGGAGAAACACCGGAACCCACGTGGATATCGGAGGCGCCCCGTGCCAGCGCGTATTCAATCCACTCCTTCAGGCCCATAACGTCCCTCCAAGGCTCGCCAAGGGGATATACAGCGGCAAGAGGTGCGGCACCAACCTGAAGCACAACCCGCAGCCAGCCAGCAGAAAGGGAGCAAAAGGAAACGGTTGTCCGGCCCGCAGGCGCCCCAAGCCCCATAACAGTCCCCCGCACAGTGCCGCTGTGGAGAACGCCAGCGTCAAGGCGACCATGCCCAGCACCGGCCCAAACACAGCACCGATGGAGAGGGCCAGCTTGACATCCCCCCAACCCACCCCTCCGGTCAGCCACGCCAGCAACGAGAGCCCTCCTGCACACACGGCCAGACCCAGCAAAGGTCTCACCGGCCCCTGCCTGGCCAAGGTTAGACCCAGCACGAACAGCACTAGCGCGCCAGGTAAGGTGAGCCAGTTCGGAATGCGCATGCAACACAGGTCCCAGACGGCGGCCACCCATAACAAAAGCCAGAAGGTGCACCAAAGCAGCGATTGCGACCAGGTGTGAGTTCCCAGGCTCCAACTCATCAGCTCAGCCGTCGCCCCAGAGGCCCCGGCAATAGCCAAGTATCGCCATCGAATCGCGTCGAGCATCTTGCCCCTCCTACCAGTCATGCTAACTACAGTTTCGTCAACAGAGGCCGAATCGCCTGTTTTCAATCGGAGGTTTCTTACTAATCTTGGGAATTTAACCCCTCGTTTTGAACGATGTGGTATACTTTTGCTAAGGGCTCCTGGAGATGAGCCGTCTGTGCGGCTTCACGATTGGGAGGGACAACATTGAACTTTCTGCGCACTCTGGTGTGGATGAGCATACTGATGATAATGTTATGCGTCGCGCTTGTGTTCGTAGGTCTGCTGTTGAAGGCTGCTCTTGTCTTGGCGCTGCTGGCGCTCGCCTATTATTGGTTTAGCCATGCGCGGGCCAAGCGGCGAAAGACGGAGCCAAGATGGCGGCTGTAAACCAGGTCCGGGGCGAACGATGCTAAACACGAAGGGAGGTTCCGCGCTGAGTATGGCGCGGAACCTCCCTTGCTGCAGGTATGGTCACATCCGATGAATCCCATGATTGCTGTTCATACAATCGCGTTGGCTTCACGGTTGGTGAGCTCCTCGCCGAGCCGACAGGCTACCTGCCAAATGTCGCCGGCTCCCATCGTCAACACCAAGTCTCCCGGGCGAACGCTGTCCCTTAAATAGTCGAACACCTCGTCCTTGGTTCTGAGAAAGCGCACATGTGGATTGCTCTGGGCGCGTATCGCATCGGCCAATCGCTCCGCCGTGACACCTTCAATCTTCTGCTCCCCAGCCGGTGAATAGATGTCGCATATCACCACTTCATCCGCGCCGCGAAACGCCCGGGCAAAGGCATCGAACAGAAAATAAGTGCGCGTGTAACGCTGCGGTTGAAATACAGCGACAATCCGCCGACCTGTCGACTGGGCAGCGGCGATGGTCGCTGCGATCTCGGTCGGGTGATGGGCATAGTCGTCCACCACCAAAACGCCGCCAGCTTCCGCCATCACCTGAAAACGTCGTTTCGCTCCGTGAAACTCCGCCAATGCGGCAGCCACATTGGGAAACGGCAAACCGGCCGCACGCGCGACGGCGATGGCGGCTAATGCATTCATGACATTATGCAAACCGGGCAGTGACAACTCCAAGGGACCCAGGTGCTCCTCACGGCGGTACACCTGACAACGGCTGCCTCTATCCAACAATTCAATGTCCTTTGCCACATAATCCGCCGCGGGGAGAGCCTCCCCTTGTTGTTCAACAGCAACCGACTCCACGCGGCAATGCGCCTTGCCGCGCAGACGGGCGAGGTGAACGTCATGGGCAGAAATCACGCATAAGCCGTCCGGATCGACCTGGGTGATGAACTGCTGGTAAGCCCGCAGCAGATTGTCAAATTGACCGTCATAATGCTCCAAGTGATCGGCCTCAATGTTGGTAATGACGGCTATATGTGGGCGGTAATGTAAAAAGGAGCCGTCACTTTCGTCAGCCTCGGCGACAACAAACCGGCCACGACCCGCCTTGGCGTTGCCACCCATATTGCGTACGACACCGCCGATGACAAAGGTGGGATCCAGCCCGCACCTTTCCATCACATACGCGATCATCGAAGAGGTCGTTGTCTTACCATGTGCGCCGGTTACGGCCACGCCAATGCGATCCTGCATCAAACGGGCCAACATTTGCGAACGATGAATGACGGGAATGTTGCGCTCCTGGGCCGCTTGAATCTCGACGTTATCCGTAGACAGCGCGGTGCTGTAGACGACAATGTCCGCACCCTCGACGTGGCTGGCGCGATGACCGTGGTATACCGTGGCTCCACGCTGCGCCAAGCGCTGTGTCAGTTCCTGGCTGGCCACATCTGACCCAGACACACGGTAGCCCAGGTCCAGCATCACGCCGGCGATCGCGCTCATGCCGTACCCGCCAATGCCGACAAAGTGTACATGCTCCCTTTCGTTCACAGGCCCCACCGTCCTCATATCCAAAAAGTCAATCTAGCATCTGTTGGATAGCCTTCCTCGCCTCATCCACCGTATACAACGAGCCCCAGCAGCAAGTGGGGCGCGCACTCTTCCACGCGCTGGCGAGAGCCTTGGCGACCGACCTCTCCACCTGCACGCGAATGTCTGGCCGCATCGCCCGTATCCGCCGCTCCAATTCCTCGGCATCCATGGCGCGAGCGGTTTGCGGCTGGCAAACGATGACCTGCCCAGCGTGCGGGAGCATCGTGCCCATCATCATGGCCGCGTCCTTATCGCGCAATATGCCAATGACCATCAGCCATTCCTCGACCGATACGCCTATGGTCTTGGTGAACTCGGTCAGTGCGGCGGACAGAGACGCTGCCGCCTCTGGGTTATGGGCGCCATCCAGCACGATGGGTACTTCACCATGCCAGTGTACCTCAAACCGGCCCGGCCAGGAAGTCTCCGCGAGGCCTTGTCGCCACTCTTCATCGCTCAGCCGAGGGCAAACTTGCTTTTGCTCACAGACCTCAACGGCCGCCAGGGCGAGACTGGCGTTGGCCACCTGATGCCTGCCAAACAGAGGAAGCGGCAAACCGTCGACATCCCTCGACACCCCACGGTAGTGGATACGCTGCCCAGTCGGGAAAACCTTCTCCTGCACTGCCTGAAAGTGGAGACCGGAGCGCAAACAAGAGGCGGCCTGCCGGCGAGCCACCCGGACAATGACGGGCCAGGCCTCATCGCCGACACCGGTCACCAACGGCACACCCGGCTTGATGATGCCCGCCTTCTCCGCCGCGATGGCCCCGAGGGTGCGGCCCAGCACATCCTGGTGGTCGTGGCCCACGTTGGTGATGACGGTTACCTGCGGCAGCACCACGTTGGTCGAATCCAGGCGCCCGCCTAACCCCGTTTCCCAGACCACGCTTTGCACCTGCTCCATTTGAAAATACAACAACGCCATCAGCGTCAGAACCTCAAACTCAGTCGGCGGGTCGTCGGACAGATCCCGCTCGGCCACACGCCGCACTTGGGCCGCCAGGTCGGCAAAGACAGACAAATCGATAGGCTGCAGGTTGACCTGAAAACGACCGCGAAACCCGTCAAAGGCCGGCGATGTGAACGTCCCGACTCGGATTCTCTGGGACAGAATCGACGAGACCATCGCACACACCGACCCTTTGCCGTTGGTCCCGGCGACGTGAATGAAGTTCAATCCCTGTTCTGGATGGCCGAGGGCGGCCAGGGCCCGTCGCATCCGCTCCAGCCCCGGCCGCATGCCGAAGCGGGCCAATGTCCTCAGCCATGCCAGTGCGTCTGTCATGGTCTCCGCCATAATGTATTCGCCTCGCTGTCCGGGAGACACTTGCCATCAGGAACTGGCCAAGCGCCGGAGCCGCTCCTCCACCGCCGCCAACTTGGCTCGGTACTCCGCTCCCTTTGCACGCTCCGCCTCCACCACGTGAGGTGGAGCCTTGGCGACAAACTGCGCATTGGCCAACTTCCGCTCAACCCTCTGCACCTCAGCCAGCAGGCGCTCGCGCTCGCGCTGCATCCGCTCCCGTTCTATCGCCAAGTCCACCAAATCGGCCAAGGGCAGGGCGATCTCCGCCCCGTTGACCACCGCTGTCATGGCCTGACCGGGCAACTCGATGCCCACACCAATCTCCACCCGATTCAGGTTGCCAAAACGCACAAGATACGGTTCCACGCTTTGAAACAAGGCTTCCGTCCCCGCATCCTGGCAACGGATGGACATCGCCACCGATTTTCCGGGAGACACGTTCAAATCCGCCCGAATGTTGCGCACCGCCCGAATGGCTTCCATGACCACGCGAATCTGACGCACCGCTTCCTCATCGCGAACAAACGCCGTCGCGTCCGGCCACGGAGCGCGAATCAAGGCCTCCCCCGACACCGGCAGAGTCTCCCAGATGCGCTCGGTCACGAAGGGGATAAACGGATGCAGCAGCCTCAGCAGCGTGTCCAGTACAGTCACCAACACCGCCCGCGTCTGCGCCTTGGCCGCTTCGTCCTGGCCGTACAGGGAGAGCTTCGTGAACTCGATGTACCAATCGCAAAACTCATCCCATGTGAAATCGTACAGAATGCGCCCTGCCTCACCCAAATCGTAACGCTCCAGGTGGTCGGTCACTTCGGTCACGACTTCTGCCAAACGCGTCAAAATCCACCGATCCGCAATGGTCAAGGAAGCCGGATCCCATTCGGGCATACCCTCCGCCGGGGGCAGGTTCAGGTAGACAAACCGGGCCGCGTTCCACACCTTATTGATAAAGTTGCGGCTGCCTTGAACCCGTTCGTCGTAGAATCTCTGATCATTTCCAGGCGACGATCCAGTCGTCAATGTGAAGCGCAGCGCATCGGCCCCGTACTGATCAATGACCTCCAACGGGTCCACCCCGTTGCCCAGGCTCTTTGACATCTTACGGCCTTGCGCATCCCGGATGAGCCCGTGCAAAACCACCTTATGGAACGGAACTTCTCCGGTAAACTCAACGCCCATGAAGGCCATGCGCGCCACCCAGAAAAACAGGATATCATAACCGGTCACGAGCACGCTGTTCGGGTAGTAACGCCGCAAGTCCTCCGTATCGGCGGGCCAGCCGAGGGTTGAGAACGGCCACAGCGCCGAGGAAAACCATGTGTCGAGAACGTCCTCATCCTGATGGACCTGCTGGGAACCGCAGTGGGGGCACGCCTGCACCGTCTCCCGGGCCACGCTGATCTGCCCGCAGCCGTCGCAGTACCAAGCGGGGATGCGGTGCCCCCACCACAGCTGCCGGGATATGCACCAGTCGCGCACGTTCTCCAGCCAGTGAACAAACACCTTTGCAAACCGCTCCGGGACAAACTGCAAGCGACCGTCGGCCACGGCCGCAAGTACCGGGGCCGCCAACGGCTGCATGCGGACAAACCATTGCATCGAGAGCAACGGCTCGACGACCGTATCGCAACGGCTGCAGTGGCCGACAGCGTGCGTGATCTCTTCCACCCGCACCAGGTACCCCTGCTGCCTGAGCTCCTCCACCACCCGACGCCGCGCCTCCTCCCTATCCAGCCCCTGATACGGACCCGCAAGCTCCGTCAGGCGGCCGTCGGCCCCGATGCACTGCAGCACGTCCAGGCCGTGGCGCTGGCCGACTTCAAAGTCGTTCGGATCGTGCGCGGGCGTGATCTTCAGGCATCCAGTTCCATACTCGGGGTCTACGTAGGCGTCGGCCAGAACCGGGATCTCGCGGCCCACCAACGGCAGCGCCAGCCGCTTGCCCACCATGGCCGCGTAGCGATCATCGTCGGGATGCACGGCGACCGCCACATCGGCAAACATGGTCTCCGGTCGCGTGGTCGCGATGGTGACCCCGCCGTCCCCGTCGACGAGCGGATAACGCACGTAGTACAGGTGCCCCGGCACGTCGGTGTGCTCCACTTCGATGTCCGACAAGGCGGTGGCGCAGCGCGGACACCAGTTGATGATGCGCTGCCCGCGATAGATCAGCCCCCGCTCATACAGCCGCACGAACACCTCCCGCACCGCCGTCGATAGGCCCTCGTCCATCGTGAAGCGCTCGCGGGACCAGTCACAGGAGGCGCCCAGCCGCCGCACCTGGTTCGTGATGCGGTTGCCGTACTGTTCCTTCCATGCCCACACGCGCTGCACAAATGGGTCTCTCCCCAGGTCGTGCCGGGAAACCCCCTCTTCCTCTTGCAACGCCTTCTCCACACGGGCCTGGGTGGCAATGCCGGCATGATCCGTCCCCGGCACCCACACGGTGTCGTACCCCTGCATCCGTCGGAAGCGGACGATGACGTCCTGCAGTGTGAGGTCCCAAGCGTGCCCCAGGTGCAACTGCCCCGTCACATTGGGAGGCGGCATGACGATGGAAAAAGCGCTGCGCGAGACATCTCCCACAGGCTGAAAGTACCCATGGCCCTCCCAAAACCGATACATGTTCAGCTCGACATCGGCCGGATTGTACACTTTCGACAAAGGTTCATGCGTCGTCTCTGTCATGATTCTCCTCCTGAGTGGGGACGGCCGCGTTGGAGCGCGACCTTCCCTATCGACAATCGAATAGAAATAAGAAAAACCTTTCGCCCATCAGGACGAAAGGTTGCTTTCGCGGTACCACCTGACTTCCCGCACCTCATTCCATGCCGACAGCAACGGGCGAGGCGTGGAGAGATGCGAGCCCTCATACACCGATACCGGGGTGTAGCCGGTCCGAAGACAGCTCAGGGACGACTTCAGCATGCGCTTCGAGACGGCTTCCAGCCTGCGACCGTCCTCTCTGTACGAAGGAGGCACGCCTACTCCTTCCCGTCACAGCTCGACAATGGCGGATTTGCCCCGTATTGTATACACCCTCATGCCCCGTGTCAAGGGCTACTGACGGCGCTGTTTTCGTTTCCGCTTCTCCATCTGGCGCCGCCGGGTGTAAGGCGAATGGCCGCGCTGCGGCGGTGCAGGCTCCTTCTCGGTCGAAGGCACTTCACGCCGGCGCTTTTCCTCAGCCTCCGCCCGTTTTCTCTCCGACCAAGCGTTCAATCGATAATAGAGAACGGACCATACCAGACCAATCAACAAGGCGAATCCGTCCTCCAGCGCGGTCGCGCGCCAACCAACCTGAGCGAGGACAGACCATTCCAATTCGAACTGCAGCACCAGGTTGATGACGAACAGAGCCATGACGGCGGCGAGGGCATTGGCCACGGGGCGGTCCTTGACCCGCGGGACGACGAAATAACAAGCGATAATTTCGGCCAACGCTACGGTGTACAGCAATGAATAATGCACAGCGTATTTGGCGATCAGCTGCAGAACCACCAGACTGAGAACGGTGACGGCCAGCGTTTTCAGGTGCCAACCGCGCCAGACACCATTGCCATTCCAAAACTGCGGCAAGCGGACATCCCCCACTCCGTTGATGTGCGGCCGCTCCCTTAGGATATGGACAGACGGCCAAGTGTACTTTGATTATCTTATCAAAGCTGCGTTCGCCTGACCACCGCGGGGCTGGACAGGTCCTTTTTACCCCCTCCCGGCATATACATAAAGACAGTCATGCGGCGGGAAGCCGCACCGGGAGGAGGCGCCGCATGGGTTTCTTCTACGCCCTGGCTCGATTCGTCAAACTGCTTCTGGCCATCGCCATCTTTCTCTTGTTCCTGCGCGCCATTCTCTGGCCGAGTGCGTTGGACTTGTTCGTCCTCCTGTTGCTGTTCATCGTTTTCGCCGCCATGTTCATCAGCTCGCCGCCTTAACGCATCCACAATAAACGCGCACCCGCGTAGGTGCGCGCATTCTCGTCCCCCATCGCCCGCATCAGTTGGGCTTGGTCGACTCTTCCAGCGACCGCGCGTCCCCCCACAAGCGGATGCCCCGGTCCCGGTCGGGATATTCGCGCATCCGCCGGCGCTCCTCCTGGATCTGTTGGAGCCGCTCACGCTGACTCGGGCTGAGGCGAATCTGCAGGGTGGCTTCCTGCTCCGACTCCACGGTGGAGGCGAGGCCCGCACTTTCGGTGCTTCCGGCGGGCGGCGCCGTTCCCTCCTTCTCCGGAACGACAACCGATGCCACGGCGTGCACCGTCGCCCCCGGATCCAGCGGGGGCGACATGGGCGCGGCGGCGGCCATCGCGATCTCTGCCCCTGTTTCCCTGGAGGTCGGAACAAGAGCGTGCCGTCTCAGAAGTTCCTTGATGGCGCGCATCCGTCCCTCTTCCCGCTCGAGACTGGCCTCTAGGGCGTCCACGTAGTCTTCTTCCTCCCAAGCCAGGGCCCCATGGACGTACCAGCGGACCAGCTGCAGGCTCTGCATGGGAATCGCGAGCAGTGCCGCCAGCACCCGAACAGCGTCAGACCGCTCGCCATCCTCCACATTGCGCGCTCCCAGATACTTGTCAACCAACTGGCAGGTACATTCCACGTCCCAATCGTGCTGCGGCAGGTAGCGCTGCATCCAACTGGCAAGATCGGTTTCCGGCAACCCTGGGTGCACCCGCTCATAGTCGACAACGGTCACTGTGCCGCCGTTTAACAACGCGTCCCCGTGAAAACGGCCATGGCACACGTGACCAGCCGCTTTGGCGGCCTGCTCAAGGCGGCTGAACTCGATCCGCTGCAACTGCGCGGCCGCCTCGTCAATCCGCCGTTTCAGTTGATCGGCCACACCGGCAACCAGACGCTGAAAAGGGGTCGGATCCGCACCGTTTGCGGCCGATTCCATCCGCCGCACCTCGTCCATTCCCTCTCGCAGGCGAGCCGTCCAGGCGCTCGGGGTGGAGCCTGGTAGCCCGTCGGCGACCGGTAGACTGCCCAGAGCCGCCCGCTGCCACCCGGCCAGCGTTTGCACCGCCTGCTGCATCTGGCCGCTCTCCCGGAAATGACAGACGCTTCCGGAAAACCACGGTGTCACATAGTACACTCCCGAAGCATCGACAACGTACGGATCGCCATACAGCGTACGGACAAAGCGCGGGACGGGGCGCCATCCATGCGCGTGCACGGCTTCCGCGCACAGACTCGCAGCCTGCAGCTGGTCCCGCCCGACGCGCGCCCGGCGCAGCCAAAAAGAACCCGAATCCGTGCGGATTTTCACGCCCCCGCGAGCCGCCCGTAACCGTAATGGCCCGCGCCAGGGGTACTCGGCCAACAGGTCCGCCGGCGCCCCAAAGTCCTTCAACACCGCCTGCCCTTGATGCGCCCAAGCAGACACCCAATTTCACCTCCATCGCCATGCCCCATCACCTAGTCGTTCGCCAAAAGCCGCAGGGCACAATTGTGGTGAGCCTCAGCTGTGCGCCGCCAGGAGAGATCCTCATCGTCCGCATGGCCCGGCTGGGACAGCCACCCCAAAGCGGTCGCAATCCCCCGGTGCGGATAGACGGCAAACGCCCTTACCAGCCCCGCCTGTTCCGGGGACAGGGGGCGTATGGCATGGTAGCCAGCCAAGGCGTCTTCGACGCCATCGGCGTGTCCGGATTCGGCGATGTCCCGACACAGACACGCCAGGTCGTACAGCGCGTCGTCTCCCACCGGATCAGCCACGACCCGCGTGAAGATCCGCCCGTCCGCAAGCCGCCCCAGGGTCGCCAAGCGGTAGCCGTTCCAGGCCACGCTCCGCTCCCTCCTGGCCCGTTCGGCCACGTCGTCGTACCCCATCCGCGGCAGCCGCTCGAGGGCCTGTTCAGCCAGGTCCGTCCAGCGCGTCAACCAATCGGAGCGCAGCCGCTTGCGGGTCACGGTATCGCTCGCCAGCAGCTGCACGCGGACACGCGCCAGCGCGTCCACCCCGCGGCGGAACCGGGACGCCCAGGTGCCGTAGCGCTGCCGCAGTACTGCGGGCTGTCCCAGCGTCTCGCCCAGGCCCGACAAAGCCGCATGCAGGTGGGCGAGATTTTGAGCGGCATCACGGACATCGGTGGGGGTGACTTCTAGAGCCGGAGCGTCCCAGTCCAGCGTGATGTAGGCGACCGTCCGCTCGTCCACCGGAATCAGGCGTTCATGGTACAGGTTGGACAGGGGGCGGGGTACGCGGCGAAACCCATGCCGGGCAGCATAGTCGGCCACCGCCATGCGCAGGCCGGCCACCTCCTTGGCCGCCGTCCACAACTGGTATCGCCCGTCGGCCGCCGCCACCGAGCAAGGTCCGCTTGTTTCGACCGTGTTCGCCACCAGGCGCGCCTTGGGGAAGGCGAAACTGTGCAGACACCACGCCGCAAGCTCTGGATCCAGTGTGCGTGCCGTTGGCATCCTGTCTCTCGCCACCTTTAGCGGCTGGGGATGAGCAGCGTCTGACCAGCATACAGGGTGGTTCCGGACGACAGGCGATTGATCCGCAGCAACTCCTGCTTGCTACAGCCCAGCCGTTCAGCCAGGTCATCCACCGATTCTTCCTCGAGCACAATCGCAAAGCGCATGGTGTACGTCCGTTCGGGCGCACTGAAGTCGACGAACGACCACATGTGGCCGACTCCAGGTTTGTCTTCGGCCCGCTCCCAATCAGCGTCGGCCGCCGTCGCCGCCCCGTCGCCTGGGGCCGACTCCAAGGAAACCGAGTCCGCCGCAGCGGCTGGGCGCCCATCCCTGTCGCCGAGCAGGTCCCGCTCGTCCGGCCATCCCCCGTAGCGAATCTGCGGTCCGAAGCCTGCGGCCGCCGGCGAGCCTGCGACTGTGCCATCACGCACCGTATCCAGCGATCCCGCTTCCGCCAGTGTGGCGGGGGGTCGCCGGATCTCATCGGCCGAAAGCTGGTGTTCAAATTCAAACTCGGCAATCGCCGTGTCCTCTTCGCTGGCTGATTCTCGCACCGGCGGTTCCTGCAAACCCGCAGCCCCGCTCACTTCCTCCTCCCGCCGTGTCCGCGCGTCCCCGGGCTCGGGCGACGGTTGGCGCACATGTTCCTGCTCCGGTTCCGCTTCGGAATGAACCGGTGACTGTGACTCCCGACCGCTGCCGGCAAGGGCCCGATCATAGCGCTTCAACTCTCCGGGGAGAGAATCAGGTTCCCCTTGGCCCTCTGGCTGCGGCGCTTGTGCATCCGCGCCGCCGCGGGCCCAGCTGATGGCGTCCGCCGAATCGTCACCTTGCGCGGATCCGCGTAACAATTCAAATTCTTGCTGGGCCCCCTCGCTCTGACCTGACTTCATCGAAGCACTGTCCGAAACCTCACTGGGCTCGTCTGCCAGCAGCCGGTTCTGGGGCGAATCCACCCAGTCCGTATCCTCGCTGGCATCCAACTGAGGCGCCTGGCCAAACCACACGTCTCCTTCTTCTTGCGCTCCGCACTGAAAGTGGTAGCCTTCTTCCGCATTCAAGCCGAAGATCGCCAAATCGGCCACCACACGTACCCAGCCGGTGCCCACGACCTCCAGCTTCCATCTGGCAATGCGACTGGTCACGTTCATCACGCTGCGCGGCTGGCCGTCGACCGGCACGCGGAAAGTGAACGGCATCCGGTGGTGCACGTGTTCCACGCTGCCGTCCGTCATCCCGAACCCGAGGATATCGTCCATCTCCTGTCCCTGTTCATCCGCTCCCGCTTCCCCGCGCTGAATGTAACCGGCAAATACGATGGCTCCTTCCAGCACGTACGCGTCCCCAATGCGTTCAAACGACGTGACCTCGGTGGCGACGGTTGCGTCCTCAATCACGTCTCCGTCGCGGACCACGTCGAGAAACACCTCTTGATTGATGTCGAGGTGAATCCCCGGAGTACGGTCCGATTCGTTCACGGTCCGGTTCCCTCCTTGCGACTGGCATACGTTCTCTACCACCGTATGCCCGGGCCCAAACCATTATGTGCCGTGGCCAGGCTCGGCTTCGGCCCGCGCGTAACCCAAAAAAGCCCACGGTCAAGGCGCTGGCCTTGGACCGCAGGCAGACAGGAACGTGATGGCACTCCACTATAGAGCGCGCATGGCCTGATGGATAGCCTCTTGAGTAGCAGACAGCTCCGATTTCCCATGCACGGCCGATAAAAACCCGGATTCCAGTTGAGAGGGAGGCAGCAACACTCCCGCTCGCAACAGGGCGTGGAAGAAGCGGGCGTACAGCCCATCATCCGACGCTTTCGCGGACTGGAAATTGGTGACAGGACCGGGGTGGAAGAATAGCCCGAACATCGCCCCAATGGCATGCCCCCATACCGGAATTCCGTGCTCCCGGCCCGCCTCGAGGAACGCGTCGACCAGCTGCCGGCCGTAGTCCTCCAATCGTTGGTACAGCCCCTCGGCAGCCGCCCGCCGCAGCCAGCGCAAGGTGGTCAGTCCAGCCGCCATCGCCAGCGGATTGCCGGACAGGGTCCCCGCTTGATACACCGGACCGCTCGGAGCCACAAGCCCCATGATCTCCCGCTTGCCGCCGTAGGCACCGACCGGCAGTCCCCCGCCAATCACCTTGCCCAACGTAATGAGGTCCGGGTGCAGGTCAAAGCGGGCGGCGGCGCCGCCCAACGCCACCCGGAACCCGGTCATAACCTCATCCAGAATGAACAGACCGCCATGCTCATGCACCAGGTTCTGCAGGCCCTCCAGGTAGCCCGGCTTGGGTGGGACTCCGCCCATATTTCCGGCCACGCCTTCCACGATAATCGCCGCGATCCGCTCGCCTTCACGGGCGAACAAATCCCGAGCCGCATCCAAGTCATTATACGGCAGGGTGAGTGTGGCCTCCGCGGTCGCCCTGGGGACACCGGGGCTATCCGGCAACCCCAGGGTCGCCACGCCCGATCCGGCCTTGACCAGGAGGCTGTCGGCGTGCCCGTGATAGCAGCCTTCGAACTTCACGATGTGGGTGCGCCCCGTGTACGCGCGCGCCAAGCGCAAGGCGCTCATGGTAGCCTCCGTGCCGCTGTTGACCATGCGGACGACCTCAATGGCCGGCACCAATTCGTGGACCATCCGGGCCATTTCCGTTTCCAGCTCGGTGGGAATG
Source organism: Alicyclobacillus shizuokensis NBRC 103103 (assembly GCF_001552255.1). Taxonomy (GTDB): domain Bacteria; phylum Bacillota; class Bacilli; order Alicyclobacillales; family Alicyclobacillaceae; genus Alicyclobacillus_G; species Alicyclobacillus_G shizuokensis. The sequence continues at coordinate 17,100 of NZ_BCQV01000019.1, read as the reverse complement.
CCGAAGCTGGTTCCCCTGGCCGCCGCCTCCACCACCGCCTGCACCACCTCCGGGTGCGTATGGCCGAGAATCAGTGGCCCCCAGGACAGAACGTAATCGATGTAGCGATGTCCGTCGATATCATACAGGTACGCGCCCTCGCCGCGCTCCGCAAAGAACGGCTCTCCGCCGACGGCAGCGAACGCCCGTACGGGACTGTTGACTCCGCCAGGCATCCATCGTTTCGCCTCGGCAAAAGCGGCTTGTGATTTCACTCCCGCCACGTTGCTCTCCCCTTTCCCGAGCGCTCAGCCACGCTCTTCGCGCCACCAGCGGGCAGCATCCTTCGCATGATAGGTCAACACGAAATCGGCGCCCGCCCGCTTGAACGAGGTCAACATCTCGGACACGACGGCGCGCTCGTCAATCCAGCCGTTGTGCGCGGCAGCCTTGACCATGCTGTATTCGCCGCTGACGTTGTAGGTCGCGACTGGATAATCAAACCGCTGCCGCAGCCTGGCCACGACATCGAGATACGACAGTGCCGGCTTCACCATCAGCATGTCGGCCCCTTCGTCAATGTCCGCCGCCGCCTCGCGCAGCGCTTCCCGCGCATTGGCCGCGTCCATTTGGTAGGTCCGCCGGTCCCCGAAGGCAGGCGCCGAGTGGGCCGCTTCCCGAAAGGGGCCGTAGAACGCGGAGGCATACTTGACCGCGTAGGACAGGATGGCCACCTGGGTCAGCCCCGCGTCATCCAGCGCCCGCCGGATGGCCGCCACGCGTCCGTCCATCATGTCGGACGGCGCGACCACATCCGCCCCTGCCTCGGCATGGGACACGGCCGTGCGAGCGATGTAGTGCAGGCTCTCGTCGTTGACAATCTCACCGTCCCGCACGATGCCGCAGTGCCCGGCCGGATTGTATTGGCAGAGGCACACGTCGGTCATCACCAACAGGTCCGGGTTCTCAGCTTTCACCACCCGGATGGCCTCCTGGACGATTCCGCGCTCCGCGTAGGCGCTTGAGCTTAGTTCATCCTTTTCGAGCGGAATGCCGAAGAGGATGAGGCCCGGGATGCCCAGCTCCGAGAGTTCCACAGCCTCGCGGCGCAACTCTTCCAGGCCCAAGTGGTCCACGCCGGGCATGGCTGGTATCGGATGGCGGCCCGATAATCCTTCCTGGACAAAGACAGGATAAATGAAGTCCGTTGGGGACCACTCGTACTCCCGCACCAACCGGCGCATGGCTGCACTCGTCCGCAGTCGGCGATGACGAATAAACGTCTCCATTGTCGATTCCCTCCTCACGAATTTCCACGATACCCGCGGGCGCAGCACTGGATTCGCATGCGTGCCTCCCTACCCGCTGCTCTTGGCTCGAAGCTGCACCAACGCCTCCACCATACCCGTATCGGACGGGTGTGGTGCCACCGCATCGACCGGCCGACCGCACTCCGCGCAGGCACGGGCCGTCGTCTCCCCCACAGCGAGCAACAGCAGGCGTTGCCCCAGCAGCAGTGGGCGAGCCTGCTCCAGAAAGGCGCGCGCCGCAGAGGGGCTGTATAAAAACACGGCGAGACAGGCGTTCAAATTTGTAAAGACCCGCCATTCTTCCGGCGGCACTTGGATGGTCGTGGTCCGATAGCACACCGTGTCGACCACCGTATGCCCCGCCCGCACCAACGGATCGTACACGTCCGCAGGAGTGAGATTGCCGTGCGGAAACCAGACTCGGCTGCCCGGCGACAGGCGGCGGGCAAGCTGAGAAAACACTTCGCGAGCGCCGCGCGCCCCGCTCGGCACCTCCACGCGCGCTGCCAACTGGCCAGCCGCACGGGCCGTCGCACTCCCGACCGCGTAGACGGTGGGCCACCGTGCAGGCTCCACCCCGCCTGATGCGACGGCCGTCTGGACGGCCGCAACAGCGTTTTGCGACGTGAAGACCACCGCATCAAACGTGTCCACAGCCGCCCCAATCATCTGCACATCGGCGATGGCCACCGGTTCGATGTCGATGAGCGGCTGGGAGCAAGCGCGCGCACCCAGCCGCTGCAACAGCTCCATGACGGGTTGGGCCTGGTTGCGCGGGCGGGTAACCAAAACAAAGACCCCGGTGAGCGGATGGGGATCTGGCGACGCGGGCGGCTGGAGGTGCTCAGCCATGCACGGCCGCCCCGCTTTCGAGCCAGGGGCCAGCACCGCGCGCCAGCAATTCTTCCGCCAGCCGGATGCCCAGACGGCGGGGATCGGCGTCCACGGCTGTGCCGCGCATGATTGGGGTGCCGCTTGCGGCGGCCACCATCCCCACCATCCGCCACCGCCCGTCGCCGTTGGGACAAGCAAAGGCGCCGATGGGAACCTGGCAACTCCCGCCAAGCCGGGCCAAAAAGGCGCGCTCGGCGGTGGCGGCGGCTTCCGTCTGCGCATCCGCAATCAACCGCAGAAGTGAGAGGAGTGGGCTGTCATCTTCACGGCACTCCACAGCCAACACCCCTTGTCCCACCGCCGGAATAAACGTGTTCGGCGGCAAGCGCAGCGTGATCTCCGCCTCCCACCGCATGCGCACCAGTCCCGCCGCCGCCAGCACAATGGCATCCACATCCCCCTCGCGCAACCGGCGCAGACGGGTATCGATGTTGCCACGCAAAGGTTCAATCAACAGGTCTGGCCGCAGTTCTTGCAGTTGCGCCGCACGCCGCAGGCTGGAGGTGCCGACGCGCGAGCCTGCGGGCAGCTCATGGAGACCCACGCCGGTGCGCGATATCCAGGCGTCGGACGGGTCTTCACGCCGAGGCATGGCGGCTAGTGTCAGACCAGGAGCCAACTCGGCCGGTACGTCCTTCAGGCTGTGCACCGCGAAATCCGCGCGCCCATCCAACAGGGTCTGCTCAATTTCGGACACAAACAGGCCCTTGCCGCCGATTTGTGAGAGGCTGACTCCCTGCACCCGATCCCCCTTGGTGACCACGGGCACAATCTCAAAGTTGATGTCCGGGTGTGCCGCCCGCAGCTGTTCCATCACCCACCGGGTCTGGGTCATCGCGAGCTGGCTGCGTCGCGATGCGACACGAATGGTTGGCATCTTCCCACCCACTTTCTCAGCAATTGGCATGGGGTGCGCGGCGATCCCGCGTCCCAGGCGCCTGTCAGAGGGACCTGTGCCACCAGGAGAAACTGCCCACAATGACCAGATTGGCCAGCACACCCCAAAAACACACCACCGTATACCACGCCAGCCGGCGTCCCCCCCAGCCGCGCCGCACACGCAGCAGGAGGTACACCCCGTACATGAACCAGAGCACAATGGTGGCGATGATTTTGGGGTCCTGCACGGGGACGCGGCCCAAGCGCAGTTCCCCCCACACGACACCCAGGACCATCGCCGACAGCAGCAGCGGAAACCCCACAAGAACGCCGATAAAGGTCAACTGGTCCAGGTGTTCCAGGGAACCCAGCCGGAAATACCAACCATTCCACTTGCGCTGCCGCAGACACCACTCCTGCACAAGATACATGACGGCAAACACGAACGCAAAGGAAAAGGCGGCATAGCTCGCCACCGCCAAAACGATGTGTAAGACCAATACGTCCCCCGTCCCCGTTGGGTGTGGCAGCGGCCGCGGATACACGAACAGGTCCACGACTACCAGCACGAAGCCGACAGCATTGGCAAAAAACAAGATCAAGTCGAAACGAAAGACACTGTCAACCACCAGAGCCACCACGAGGATCAGCCAGGACAGCAGGAGCAACGAGTCAAAGGCACTGTATACAGGCACCCTTTTCAACGGCGACAGGCGCTGCCAGAGCAACACCGTCTCAAGCACAAACACCCCAAACAACAAAACCAGCGCCGTTCGATTGACGAGCCGGCGCGGCCGCATCGCGTCCACAAAGAAGAGCATGAGGCTCAGGGCGTAGATCACCGTCAAGGCGTCGAACAGAAGCCGTAGGCTAGACACGGCCGACCATCCTAGCGGAGCACGGGGTGCAGTGGGGAATCGGCCGTGGCGCGGCCAGGTTTGGCCATCGATTCGCTCCATCGCTGGACGAAATCAGCGAAGGTCAAACGGGCGGATCTGTTCGCATCAGTCTCCAGCATGACCTGCTTCCCAAACTCCGCCAGGTCCTCGTCCGTAATCCCGAACAGCCGGGCAAAGACTTCCATATGCCTCGTGCCCCCAGGATAGGCGGACAACTCCTTCATGTTGCGAATCGGATCGCGCAAGAGCTGATTGACGATGCTCATCGTGTGCTTGTGAATCAACTTCCATTCCCGCTCGTCCAACTCGGGAAGCTTGTTGCGCAGGCTCTCCATCACGCTCGTCTGAATGGACTCACCTTTGGCTCGAAGGGCCGCGATGACGGGGACCACCTCTTGCTCGGACAGCCAGCGCGAATACGCCTGTAGGCTGTCAGCAATCATTCCGCGTACAATGTCGGCCTGACGTTCCCGTTCCCGCCGATTCGCAGTCACCACACCCTGCAGGTCGTCGATGTCATAGAGGTACACGTTATCCAGTTCGCGCACCCGCTCATCGATGTCGCGGGGCACCGCGATATCCAACAGCAACAGCGGCCGTGGTCGGTGTCCGCTCGCACGCTGCACCATATCCAACGAGACCACCGGCTCCGATGCCCCCGTGGAGGAGATGACCACGTCAGCCCGGGTCAGCTCTTGCTCGAGGTCGTTCCACGGGACCGCCGTCGCGCCGACACGCGCCGCCAGTTCCTCCGCTTTCTCCATCGTGCGATTGAGCACCACCAGACGCTTCGCACTATGGGCCGTCAGGTGCTGCAGCGTAAGTTCTCCCGTTTGGCCGGCGCCGATGACCAATACGCGTTTGTCATGCAGGGAGCCAAACACCTTGCGGGCCAACTGCACCGCCGCGTAGCTTACCGACACCGGCAATTGCCCAACACTTGTCTCTGTCTGTGCCCGCTTGCCCAGCTGCAGAGCCATTTCAAACATGCGGTTGAGCATCATGCCGGTATTGCCAGCCTCTTTCGCCGCAAGAAAGGCGAACCGCACCTGCCCGAGAATCTGAGTTTCTCCCAGCACCATCGAATCCAACCCAGCGGCCACCTCCATCAGGTGGATAACCGCCTCCGCCCCATGATACACATAGACATGCTGCAACATGTCGGGCTTATCCAGCCCGGCCCGCCGGGCCAACCAGGTTATTAAGAAATCCTCGCCCGCTTTGTACGAGCTGACCACCGCGTAGACCTCGGTGCGGTTGCAAGTGGAGACAATGGCACTCTCCAGCAGCGTACTTCGCTCCAACAGCTCAGCCAACGCCTCAGGCAACTCGGCGTCCCCGATGCTCACCCGCTCGCGCAGTGCGACCGGGGCTGTGCGGTGATTCAAACCAAGGCCGAGGATGTGCATTCCCAATCACCAGATCTCTCTTGAATATGGCACAGACCTAACGGCCTGCCTTTGCTCGCCTTCCATTATATCACTCGCATCACTCGTCCGAAGAATTCGTGGATGGACGATCCGTGACACCCAAGTCATCTTCCAGTATCGCCCACAGGGCATCGATGCCCATATTCTTCTCAGCGGAAACAGACAACACGTCCCAGGGGGAATCCAGCTCGCGACGAATTCGCGTCGGGGCCTGCACCCATTCAGACCGCTTGACCTTGTCCGCCTTGGTAGCCACGATGAGCACCGGCACCCCAAGATCCAGCAACCAGCGGTGCATGGCCAGGTCATCGCGGGACGGATGGTGGCGGATGTCCACCAAGTGCAGCACGCGGACGAGCGGATCGCGCTGTTGCAGATACGTGTGAATCATACGCTGAAACGCAGCCCGCTCACCCTTTCCGACCGCCGCATAGCCATATCCAGGCAAGTCTGCAAAGCGAAATCTTTCATTGACGCGATAGAAATTGATCTGCTGGGTCTTCCCCGGCTTGCTGGAGACGCGCGCCAAGTGGCGCCGGCCCAGCAGCCGATTGAGCAGGGAGGATTTCCCCACATTGCTGCGGCCGACAAACGCAAACTCGGGCAATCCGTCGGCCGGCCACTGCGCCGGCCGCACGGCGCTCAATTCGAAAGCGAGCGAGCGGATCTTCATTGGTGCGTCTGCTCCCCCTCCGAAGATTCCTGAACCAAGGACGCAATGAACGCGTGCTCTGGGTCAAACGCAGCCTCGCCTCGCGAGGGTGGCGGGATGAGCGCAGCGTCCAGAACCTCGTCCATGTGTCGGACCATGTGCAGTGTCAGGTCCTTGCGCACTGAATCCGGAATGTCGCGCAGGTCTCGCTCGTTCTCCTTGGGAAACAGAACGGTCTGAATGCCCGCCCGGTGCGCGGCCAGCACTTTCTCCTTCAGACCGCCAATCGGCAGCACGCGTCCCCGCAGAGTCACCTCGCCCGTCATGGCGACAAGCCGGGAGACGGGACGATTGGTCAATGCCGACGCGATGGCTGTGGCCATGGTGATGCCGGCCGAAGGTCCATCCTTGGGAATGGCGCCCTCCGGAACGTGAATGTGAATGTCGACGCGCTCAAGAAAGTCACTGGATATATCCAGAACTCGGGCGCGAGAGCGAACATAGGTGAGCGCGGTTTGAGCGCTCTCCTTCATTACGTCGCCCAAATGTCCAGTCAAGACCAGCTGACCACGCCCCGGAACGACCGAGACCTCCACGGTCAAGGTATCGCCGCCCGCAGCAGTCCAGGCCAGACCGGTCACCACTCCGATTTCATCCCGCTCCTCAATTCGCCCAAACCGGTACGCAGGCGGTCCCAGATAAGTCTGTAGCAGGGACTCGCTCACCACCACTCGTTTCTTCCCGCCACCGGCGATTTCCCGTGCAGCCTTGCGGCAAACGGCGGCAAGCAGCCGGTCCAATTGACGCACGCCGGCCTCCCGTGTGTAGCCTCGAATCAGCGATTGAAGCACCGCATCACCTACTCGCAGCCGGTCCCCGGCCAGGGCGTGATTCCGTTTCTGTTTCGGCAGCAGATGATGTCTGGCAATTTGCAGCTTCTCCCACTCGGTGTACCCTGAGAGTTGAATGACCTCCATGCGATCCCGCAAGGGACCGGGCACCTGATAAATGTCGTTGGCGGTGGTGATGAATAGGACGTCCGACAGGTCAAACGGAATCTCTATGTAATGGTCAGAAAACGAATGGTTCTGTTCGGGATCCAGCACCTCCAGCATGGCCGAAGCCGGATCACCGCGAAAATCGCTCGCCATTTTGTCGATCTCGTCCAGCAAAAACACAGGGTTCCGTACACCAGCCTGTTTCATGCCCTGGAGAATGCGCCCCGGCAGGGCGCCGATGTACGTCCTGCGGTGTCCGCGAATCTCCGCCTCGTCCCGCACTCCGCCCAGTGATACACGCACAAACGGGCGCTGCAACGATTGTGCAATGGACCGAGCGAGGGACGTCTTACCCACTCCAGGCGGGCCATACAGGCAGATGATAGGTCCCCGCTGTTGATCAGTCAGCTTCTGGACAGCCAGGAACTCCAGGATCCGGTCTTTCACCTTCTCCAATCCGTAGTGTTGTTCGTTCAGCACCCGTTCCGCCCTGCGCAAGTCGACGACCGATTCGGCCGTGTCCAGCCACGGCAACGCCAGCAGCCAATCGATGTAGGTCCGCGCCACCGTCCCCTCGGCGGCCGCCGCAGGGATGCGCTCCAGCCTGTCGATCTCCTTTTCCACGCGCTGTCTCACGGTTTCGGGCAGCGCCCGTTGCTGAAGCTTCTCGCGCAGTTCTTCAATCTCGGCTGTCCGTCCGTTCTGGTCTCCCAGTTCCTTTTGAATCGCCTTCATCTGCTCGCGCAGATAATATTCCTTCTGCGTGCGTTCCATTTGCTTGCGCACGCGCTGGTGTATGGCGCGCTCCAGCTCCAGAACCTCGCGCTCGTCAGACAGGATGCCGAGCAGTTTCTCCAGCCGGAGCTTGACATCAATGGTCTCCAACAGCGCCTGCTTGTCCCTGATCTTGAGCGGCAAATGAGAAGCCACCGTGTCAGCCAGCCGACCGGGTTCCTCGATCTCGAGGACCGTGGAGAATGTATCCTCATCAATCTTTTTCGACAGCTTGACGTATTGTTCAAACTGCTGGGTCACAGACCGAATCAACGCCTGCATCTCCGATGTGGTCGCATCCACCGGAGGTTCCACTAGCGTATCCACCCGCACTTCAAACCAGGGGTCCTCGCGCGTAAACTGGACGATGCGCACCCGCTGCACCCCGGCAACAAACACCCGAATGGTCCCGTTGGGCAGCTTCATTAACTGCTTGATTTCCACCAGGGTACCCGTACGATAGAGATCATCCGCGGACGGATCGTCTATTTGGCCATCCTTCTGAGAAGCCAATACCATCCGGTGGTCCGACGCGGCGGAACGCTCTAGCGCCTTTACGGATCTGTCCCTTCCGACATCGAAATGGAGCACCATTCCCGGATAGACCAGCAATCCCCGCAGGGGCAACAACGGAAGCAGCTCTTGTGCATCCCCGTATGCGCTCAACGTCCCACCTCCGCGATTGCACCGCCTTCTTGAGGGTGGGCGAGTCGCGCAACAAGCGCGCGGCGTGCCCATCCCATTCGATAGGAATTTATTTTACTGAATCCACAGGGAGAAGTCTAACCACGTGCCCTCAGGGAGCAGTCTGTACGGACGGAACGGCAGGATTGACAGACAGCGACGCCGGTTTGGCCGACAGGCTCAGGTCGACCCCGCCAACGAGTGCCAACCGCAGTACGTCTTCAAATCGCTCTACCGGAATCACCTTCAGGCCATCCAGACGCTGAAACGATTCCTGCCAGTTGTCCTTGGGTATCAGCACAATCTCGGCGCCCGCGTCCCTCGCCGCTTCAATCTTCACCGGAACACCGCCCACTGGCCGAACCAGACCGCGGATGGAGATCTCACCCGTCATCGCCAGCTTGCTCAATACCGGAATCCCGCGCACTGCCGAATAAATGGCCGTCGCCATAGCCACTCCTGCACTCGGCCCATCCACCGGCAAGCCACCGGGGAAGTTGAGGTGAATGTGGTAGTTGGCCGCATCCAAGCCCGTCAGGCGCCGCAGCGCCGTCAGCACGTTGTCTACCGAGGCCCGGGCCATCGAGCGCCGCCGGACTGTCCGATCCCGGCCGCCCAACGTTTCTTCTTCCACCAATCCGGTGATGGTCAGCCGTCCCTCCCCCGGCGCCGTGGGCACCGCCGTGGCCTCCAATTCGAGCAGCGCGCCCACGCCGGGGCCCCCGACGGCCAGTCCGTTGACCACACCAATCTGGGGCTGATGCGCAACCTGGATGTCTGGCCGTGGATTGAGCTGGCTGAACTGGACCACCCACTGCACATCACCCAAGGTAATGGATTGGCGACCCTCGGTCAGCGCGATACCGCCGGCTGTCTGCACGATATTCACCGCGTCGCGGCCGTTGGTCGCATACTTGGCCACCTCCTCCACCGCCTCGTCGGGCATCGGTAAGCTAATCTTGTCACAAGCCCTGCGTACGATGCGGCGGATCTCGGGACGGGATAGCGGCCGAAAGAAAATCTCAAGGCAGCGAGAGCGAATGGCGGGGGGGATGTCCTCCGGCAACCGGGTGGTCGCTCCGACCAAGCGAAAATCCGCCGGCAGACCATTTTGAAAGATGTCGTGAACATGCGGCGGAATGTTGCTGTCCTGAGAACTGTAGTAGGCGCTTTCCAGAAAGACCTTGCGGTCTTCCAGTACCTTGAGCAGTTTGTTCATTTGAATGGGATGCAGTTCTCCGATCTCGTCGATGAACAGCAATCCGCCATGCGCCTTGGTGACAGCACCCGGTTTGGGCTGGGGAATGCCAGCCATCCCCATGGCTCCCGCTCCCTGATAGATAGGATCGTGGACGGATCCGATGAGCGGGTCCGCAATCCCCCGTTCGTCAAAACGGGCCGTCGTGGCATCCAGCTCAATAAATTTAGCGTCATCTTGAAACGGCGACGCAGGATTCTTCTTGGCCTCCTCCAGGATGACCCGGGCAGCAGCCGTCTTGCCCACCCCAGGCGGGCCGTAGATCAAGACATGTTGAGGGTTCGGACCGCATAGGGCTGCCCGCAAAGCTCGCAATCCGTCTTCCTGGCCCACGATGTCGTCCAGTGAACTAGGACGGGTTTTTTCTGCCAGCGGCTCCGTTAACGAGATAGCCCGCAACTTCTTGAGCTTGTCAAGCTCCTTGCGAGACTCCCGCTCGATCGCGTGCCGGCTGTGGTTTTGGGTCTTCAACAGGTTCCAAAAATACAACCCAATCACCACAGCAAAGAAGAGTTGGATTACGGCCAGGATGGTGGCGCTCATCGATGACCCCTCCCTTATAAAAAACACCGATGCAACCAGTATTCCCGGCCCTATCCTGCCGTAAACAAGGCAATGGCGCCCGACTCATCGTCGGGCGCCACCGCACCAATCCTATATTTCACCGCCGCGGTTTCGCACAGCCCCTCCAGAACGCAAGGCGTCCCAGGGGGGTTCATCACATTACGCGGTTTCCTCGGATGTGCGAACAATTTGGGAAATTTTCCCATCCTTCCCAATGAGCACAGGGCCTTGCTCCCGAGTAGCCGCCTCCTTGGTGATGAGACATCTCTGCACATCGTCCCGCGCCGGCAACTCGTACATCACGTCCAACATGATCCCTTCAATGATGGAGCGCAGACCACGCGCCCCCGTCCCGCGCTTGATGGCTTCCCTGGCAATGCTCGACAAGGCCTCGTCTTCGAATTCGAGCTTCACGCCGTCCATTTCCAGCAGCTTCTGGTACTGCTTGACCAGAGCGTTCTTCGGCTCCACCAAGATCTGCTTCAGAGCCTGTTCATCCAGCGCGGTCAAGGTGGTCACCACCGGCAAACGACCTGTGAACTCGGGAATAAGCCCAAACTTCATCAAATCCTCCGGCAGCACCTTGGATAGCACATCCTCATCGGATCGCAGGTTGACCGATTCTGTACGGTTCCCGAAACCAATCACCTTGCGGCCCAAACGACGCTTGATAATCGGCTCAATGCCGTCAAAGGCGCCGCCGCAGACGAACAAAATATTGGTCGTGTCAATTTGAATAAACTCCTGATGTGGGTGCTTGCGACCTCCCTGAGGGGGAACGCTCGCCACGGTACCCTCCAGAATTTTCAGCAAGGCCTGCTGAACGCCTTCGCCCGACACATCACGGGTGATAGACGGATTTTCCGATTTGCGGGCAATCTTATCGATCTCGTCGATATAGATGATCCCGCGCTCCGCCTTCTCGACATCATAGTCGGCCGCCTGGATGAGCTTGAGCAGAATGTTCTCGACATCTTCACCCACGTAGCCCGCTTCGGTCAAAGTGGTTGCGTCTGCAATCGCAAACGGTACGTTCAAGATGCGAGCCAGTGTCTGTGCAAGCAGCGTCTTCCCGCTGCCAGTGGGACCAATGAGCAGAATGTTGCTCTTGGCTAATTCCACATCGTCGCTCTTCGCGGCCCCCGAATTGATCCGTTTGTAGTGATTATAAACCGCCACCGACAGCGACTTTTTGGCATTCTCCTGACCAATCACGTACTGGTCCAGGATTTCCTTAATCTCCGTCGGCTTCGGGATATCCTTGAGCTCGAACTCCTCGTCTTCGCCAAGCTGCTCCTCGACGATTTCGTTGCACAGCTCGATGCATTCGTCACAGATATACACACCAGGACCAGCCACCAATTTGCGCACTTGCTCCTGGGTCTTACCGCAGAAAGAGCATTTCAGTTGGCCCTTTTCCTCGTTGAACTTGAACATCACAATCCCTCCCTCTGGCTAGATGTTCGACAACGGAGGGTCAAGTCACGCGATCGACCGCTTCCGAATGCAAGAACGGCAACTTCCCGGCCCCGTCACACCTGCAGACCCGCGCCTGGAAGCACCTCGTCGATGATGCCGTAGGCCTTGGCTTCAGCTGCGGACAGGAAGTTATCACGGTCGGTATCCTGCTCCACCTGCTCAAAAGGTTGCCCCGTGTGATGCGCCAAAATCCGGTTGAGCTTTTCCTTGGTCTTCAAAATCCAATCGGCATGGATCTTGATATCCGACGCCTGCCCTTGAACGCCACCCAGCGGCTGGTGAATCATGACCTCACTGTTGGGCAACGCGTAGCGCTTACCCTTGGCGCCAGCCGCCAGCAGGAACGCACCCATGCTGGCCGCCAAGCCAACACACATGGTGGATACATCCGGTTTGATGTGCTGCATTGTATCGTAAATCGCCAATCCGGCTGTCACAGAACCACCCGGGCTGTTGATGTACAGTTGGATGTCTCGGTCCGGATCGTCCGCAGCCAGGAACAAGAGCTGCGCGACAATCGAATTGGCCACATAATCGTCAATTGGCGTCCCAAGAATGATAATCCGATCCCGAAGCAGCCTCGAGTAAATGTCATAGGACCGCTCGCCGCGGCTAGTCTGCTCGATGACAATGGGCGTCAAGCTCATCGCCAAGCCCTCCTTCGCCGTTCCCTGCCCATGTGACCGGGCCTGCGACTTTGAGAAAACAAGGCACGAACACGTGCCTTGTTTCCCCTGCTGTCATCGACATTGTACATCAATTCACTTGCGAACGCTATTCTCAACCAGGAAAGAAACCGTCTTGCGGGTCGTGAGATCACTGCGCAGCCCTGACAAACCCGGGTCGCGCAGGGACAAAATCTGCTCCACACGCTCCTGTTCGAGGCCGGCTGATTCCGCAATCTTCGCGACCTCTGCCTTCACTTCTTCATCCGTGGCGGCGAGACCTTCCCGCTCTGCAATCGCCTCCAGGACAAGGCTCGTGCGCACCCGCTGCTCCGCCGCGTCCCGGAACTGCTCACGCAGTTCATCCCGGGTCTGTCCTGTGAATTCCAGGTAGCCGTCCAACGGGATCTGCTGCATGGACAACTGTTCTGCAAAGTGCCCCAATTGATGGTCAATCTCGTGGTCAATCATCACGCTCGGAATATCAATCGTTGCATTGGCAGCTACCTTCTCGACCACTTGATCTTCCAAATACCGCTGGTGATCCTGTTGCATGCGCTCCTCCAGACGCTTGCGAACATCGGCGACAAATTCGTCTACCGTCTCAAAATCGCTGATTTCTTGAACGAATTCTTCGTCCAAGTCTCGCAGGATCTTGCGCTTCACGTCATGGAGCACGACGTGGAACACAGCTTCCTTGCCAGCCAACGCCTTGACATGGTAATCCTCCGGAAACGCAACAGTAATGTCCCGCTCTTCAGTCGGCTTCATACCGACCAACTGTTCCTCAAAGCCTTTGATGAACACACCCGAACCAATCTCGAGCTGATAGTTTTCCGCCTCACCGCCCTCGAACGGTTCCCCATCGACGGTGCCGCGAAAGTCAATGTTGACTAGATCCCCCTGCTCGACCTCCCCGTCCTCCACAACCTGGAGTTCGGCATGGGCCTTGCGGATGTTGGTGAGTTCTTCTTCCACCAATTCATCCGTTACTTCAAACGTTTTATCCTCCACCTCGACTCCCTTATAGGGACCGAGGACCACCTCAGGCTTCACAGTGACCGTCGCCTTGAAGATGAACGGTTTCCCCGACTCCACCTGTACGACATCGACGTCAGGCTGTGCTACCGGCTCAATCCCCGCCTCCTGCACCGCTTCATCGTAGGCGCGCGGCAAGAGATACTCCACTGCATCCTGGTAAAGGGATTCGACGCCGAAGCGCATCTCAAAAACTTTGCGTGGGACCCTGCCCTTGCGAAAACCTGGAACGTTAACACGTTTAACTACGCGTTTGAATGCATAGTCCAATGCTTCTGCAAATCGGTCGCTGGGGACTTCGACCTCCAGCACGCCGACATTGGCTTCAGTTTTTTCCCATTTCGCTGTCATGCACGGTTCCTCCCCAAATCCTTCGGCCACCAGCAGCCGCGGTCATTCTACCAGCCCTGCCTCCCACAGGCTGCACGCACGCCTGAAGGCAATCACAAGCCGTTTCATTATACCATGTTCTAGACAAGCGACAACCGACAAAGCACCCCGGGTCCGGATGACTTGTTCCGCATACACATACAAGCCGCACACATTGTCGTGCCTTATCGTACCACTTATGGTCGTGCCTTCTCAACTCACGCATGCAACGGCTGGCGCATACTCTCTAGCATACCGGAGCGGCAGCATACGCCCAAGGGCCGACGCTCTGAGCCTTGCTGCCGCACCCGCAGGATTCAACACCATCAACTGAAGGGGTATCCACAATCCATGGCAATCCAATTCATGAATCAGTTGCTCCAGTATCGGAGTTTGACATCGGGGACGGGACCTATGGCTATCCGCTAATTTTATGGAAGGAACAGGCCAGGTTAAACATCGGAAAGTATTGCTTTTGGAGTCACGATTGGAAACGGAGCGGTCATCGGGGCGCGGAGCATCGTCGCCAAGGACGTGGCGCCTGATTCCATTGTGGTAGAGAATCCAGCCCGCCATATTCGCTTTCGATTCGATCCGGACACCATCCGCGCTCTGGAGCCCATCTGCTGGTGGGACTGGCCGTTGGAGAAAAATCATGCAGGATCACTGCATGAGACACGCTGCAGCCACTACCAAAAGCGGATTGCGTCGGTGGTGGAGCGCCCGCTCGGTCACGTGCAGAGCCTAACGAGAAGGCTCCGCCCAAGCGGCAGAGCCTGTGTTGGTATGCGACTCCTTACCCGTAATATCCAGAATATCCAGGTCGGTAACAACGTGCTCCCGGACATCCCGGATCGACAACTACATTCCTTGTGACAGGTTGATAAAAGTGCTGCGGCACGTTCACAATGACATGCCGATTGATGTTCACAATCGGATGGACGTAAGGAACCATCCGAGGGATGTAGTGGTCACGGACACAGTAATGAGGAGGACATATGATGGGCGGGCAATTCACTTCAAGTCACCCCCAGGAGAAATGCAGGCTGTCTGATTAACATGCTGCTCCGCCGGTTACCGGAATGAGCAAGATGAACAGTACAAAGATGATAAGAAACACAACCGCCCAGCGTGTAAATGCGCCAAAACAACCGTCCATGCGTCATCCCCCTTTCAGATTGACGTGCAGTTTACCATACGAAATCAGGCCCTCATTCGCAGCGACGCTTGCCTATGCTTGTCTGTCTGCTCCCTCAGGGGATCGATTCCAGCTGTTCACATCCTTGCTCAAAATCTGATTGATAAATTGCGGGCCATTGTCCGAAATCCGTCTCCATGAGGGAAAGATCTGCCTGTCGAAACCGCGGCCAGATGTCCACTCGGCGGTACGGTAAATACGGTGGAATGACGACATTCGAAACTGAAAGGATCTCAAGGGTTCGACCGATGTCTGACTTGTACGGCGGCAGCAGGCGATTGGCCTGAGCCAATTGCTCCGCCGTGAGTCGGTACCTCTGTGCGATGCTGTCCAGGCTTTCTCCCTGCTTCCAAACATGGGTACGGCGGATCTTTTCGATCCGGCAGGCGGATTGCTTAAAGGTTGGCTGTTTCGATACTCGGTCGACAAAATCAACTGTGAGGTCATTGGCTGCCTGATTCTCCTGCCAACTGCCAAAGTGAAACGGCACGAATACCACACCCGGTCGAATCGTGTCTACAATCCGAGCTGGTACCTCAATACTGCCGCGCGGTGATACGACTCTCAAGAATTCGCCCGGGAGGATCGACAGGGCTTCCGCATCCATCGGATGAATCTCGACGTATCCCTGCGGTGCAACGACATGCAGGTAGGGTGATCGAGCCGTCTTGGTTCGCGTGTGCCAATGCCAGACTACGCGGCCGGTCGTGAGCCACAACGGGTATTCGGGGGTCGGACATTCCGCCGGCGGGTAGTAGACCAAACCGTACAGGATGGCTCGCCCGTTGGCGCCGAGGAGTTCGAACTCTCGGCGGGTGCGATAGCGACCCGTGTTGGGGTCTTTACCGTAACTCTGCACTTCGTCGGGGCGGGTATGAAATACCCAATCTTCGTACAGTCGTACCGTGCCGTTGGGGCGCTGTGCGTCGGCGGGCCAGCGGATCCCACGACGGGCCTTGATAGAATCGTAGGTCATGCCGGTCATGTCGCATGGTCGACCGCAGGAAACCTCTTTCCATTCCTCAAAGCATCCCCTCGGTGTCGTGTACCGGATGAGCGGCTGGCCGTCCTTGTCGCGAAAATCCATGCGCCGCGCGTAGTCGAGCAGGATGTAGAAATCAGCTCGGGTCCCAGGCGGTGAAGGAACAGCGATTTCACACAGGTTGATGGTTCGGTCGGCATTCTCCATTAGGCCTTCCTTCTCTCCCCACATGGCGGTGGGCAAGACGATGTTGGCCACCTCTGTGGTCTCCGTTAGGAAGGCGTCCTGAACCACGACGAAAGCTCGCTCCATGGCTCTGCGAGCGCGCCGTCGGTTCGGCAGAGAAACCAGCGGGTTGGTGTGGATGTTCCAGAACAGTTCCAGTTTGCCTATCTCCATCAGGTACACCATATGTTCGATATCCTTTTCCGGCCCAATCTCCAAATGCGACGGTTCTACGTTCCACAATCTCGCCATCTCTTTAATGTGTTTGATGAGAAAATAGGGTTCCATTGAGGCAGTGAATTCAGGGGTGACCCTGTTATTGGGCAATAGGATGCCCAGGACGCATAAATGACCTTTTGCGCTTGGTATGTTACACCAAATCTGGTTCTAGTTTGATTACCGTGTATCCCTGTTTTTGAAGACGGCGGATCATTAGCTCCTCGGTGGATACAGGCTTACGCTTTTCGAGGTAGTCGTGGCCAAGTTCGTTATAAGGAGTACCCGTCCTGAGCAAATGGTACGCAATTACCAAGATCTTGTGCGCAACCACGACAGTGGCTCGTTTCTTCCCTTTACGCCCGGCCACTGACCAGAACTTTGAACCCAGAAAGGTTCGAGTTTTACTTGCTGCCCAAGCTGCCTCGAGTAGCGCAGATTTTAGCGCTTGGTTGCCCTGCGTCGTTTTCGTCCGTTTTTTTTACCAGCACTCTCGTTATTGCCGGGGCTGAGTCCAGCCCACGATGAAAGGTGGGATGCCGAAGGAAATACGGACATGTCCGTTCCAATCTCAGAAAGGATCACCTTGGCTACAGTGGGTCCTGTC
>NZ_BCQV01000018.1 GCF_001552255.1 Alicyclobacillus shizuokensis NBRC 103103 | reverse complement strand
ATCTGTAAGCCGCTCGATGTACACGGTCGTATCCGCGTGCTGTGTGCGGGCGTTCCGACCAAAAGACCGGGTGCACCAGCAAAGCGCGCGCGGGTCAAGTCTCCCCGCGCGCTTTGCCGCATACGCCCCTTTTCTGCACACGCCCTCAGACACACCCCCCGAGCCATGAAGGGCTCTGATAGCTCATTTATCCTGCGGCACAGCGTGGGCGCGAATGGCGGAATCTTCCCCCTGGCCGGCGTTCGCCTCCGTCACCG
The DNA here is from genome assembly GCF_001552255.1 of Alicyclobacillus shizuokensis NBRC 103103. GTDB lineage: Bacteria > Bacillota > Bacilli > Alicyclobacillales > Alicyclobacillaceae > Alicyclobacillus_G > Alicyclobacillus_G shizuokensis. The sequence continues at coordinate 78,466 of NZ_BCQV01000018.1, read as the reverse complement.
CCGCTCGCTCCCGCTGTAACGGGAACAACAGGACGTCCCGAATTGAGGGCTGATTCGTTAACAGCATCACCAGCCTGTCCACACCGACGCCAAGCCCGCCGGTGGGCGGCATTCCGTGTTCCATCGCCAGCAAAAAGTCCTCATCTAGCTGCAGAGCCTCATCGTTGCCCGCCGCCCGTTCCCTCGCCTGCTGCAGGAAGCGTTCCCGTTGGTCGAGCGGATCGTTCAGCTCGCTGAAGGCGTTGGCGTGCTCGCGCCCGACCACAAACAGCTCAAAGCGGTCCGCAAAGCGTGGATCGGAAGCGTTCTTCTTGGCCAGCGGGGAGATCTCCACCGGGTGGCCGTAGACGAAGGTCGGCTGAATCAGGGTGTGTTCCACCTTCTGCTCGAAGAACTCGTTGACGATGTGGCCGTACTCCATTTCTGGCCGCACGGCCACGCCGTGGGACTCAGCCAGGGCGCGCGCCTCCGCGGTCGTGCGCACAGTCCAGAAGTCCACCCCGGTCTGTTCCCGGATGAGGTCCACCATGTGCCCGCGCCGCCACGGACCGTTCAGGTCAATCTCATGCTCACCGTAGGGGATGACCAGTTGTTTGTGAACCGCCAGCGCCGCCTGCCGGATCATGTTCTCCGTGAGATCCATCATGTCGCGGAAATCGGCGTACGCCTGATACAGCTCCAGCATCGTGAATTCGGGGTTGTGGCGCGTTGAAATGCCCTCGTTGCGATACACGCGGCCGATTTCGTACACGCGCTCCAACCCGCCGACAATCAGCCGCTTCAAATGCAGCTCCAGCGCAATCCGCAGGTGCAGCGTCATATCGAGCGCGTTGTGGTGCGTGAGAAACGGGCGCGCATGTGCCCCGCTGGCGATGCTGTGCAGGGTCGGCGTCTCGACCTCGAGAAACCCCTGCTCGTCCAGGTAGCGGCGGATGGCCTGGATGATGCGCGTGCGCGCGATGAACGTCTCGCGCGTCTCCGGATTGACCACCAAATCCAGATAGCGCTGCCGATAGCGGGTCTCCACATCCTTGAGGCCGTGCCACTTCTCCGGCAGCGGCCGCAGCGCCTTGGCGAGCACCGTCAACCGCTCCGCCAGCACCGTCACCTCGCCGCGGTTGGTGCGGAACACAGGGCCCTCGACGCCGATGAAGTCGCCCAGGTCGAGCAGGCGGAAGACCTCGTAGCCGTCTTTACCGAGAACGTCAATCTTGGCGTAGATTTGAATCGTCCCCGTCCGGTCCTGCAACACCGCGAAACTGGCCTTGCCGTGACCGCGCCGGACGAGCATCCGCCCGGCGATGGACACCCGCAGACCAGCCGCCTCCAGCTCCTCTTTCGACTTGTCGCCAGCCCACGTCAAAATGTCCTGCGCGTGATGCGTCACCTCATAGCGCGCGCCGAACGGATCCACCCCTCGCTTCCGCAGCTCCTCCAGCTTGTGGATGCGCGCCTGGTACAAATCGCGTTCTTCCATGATTCACCTCACGAATACAGGCGAGCACCAGACGACGCTGCGCCTGGTCTCGCCTCCCATTGTCCTTTCCTAGTCCTGTTCATTATACATACAAGCCCTGCGACGCGCATGGACAAACCGTCGAAGCAGCGCGATAGGCCACTCAGCGCTTGATCTCGAGGATGCGGAACTGGATGGTTCCAGACGGGACGGCCACATCCACGACCGATCCGACCGCCTTCCCGAGCAACGCCTTGCCGACCGGCGATTCGTTGGAGATCTTGTTGCGCGCCGGATCGGCCTCGGCCGAACCAACAATCGTGTATTCCACTTCTTCGTCAAACTCGAGGTCCTTTAGCTTCACGGTCGATCCGATGCTGACAATGTCGGTGTCGACCTCGTTGTTCTGAATCACGCGGGCGTTGCGCAGCATCTTCTCCAGGGTGAGTATGCGTCCCTCCACGAACGCCTGTTCATTCTTCGCGTCCTCGTACTCGGAATTTTCGCTAATATCTCCATAACTGATGGCTAATTTGATCCGCTCAGCCACCTCGCGGCGCTTGACCGTCTTCAGGTGCTCCAGTTCTTCCTCCAATTTCTGCAGCCCTTCGGGGGTCAGCAGAACTTCCTTTTCTGCCATACTTGTCTCTCCTTTAAAATCCGCCATTGTTCAAACCCACGGCTTATTTGCATACCCATCTCTATGCCCGTCGGCAGCGACGGTATTCCCCAGCAAGATGGTAGAAAACACTGACGATGCGCCCGTCGTCCACACGGACTGGCGTACCGCCAGCCGTCTCGGCGTCGCACCGCAGTGTTTCACCACGTTTCCAGATTGCGTCTAGGCGAAATTATAGAGAGCCACGGAAGGAAAGTCAACGAAGCCGGATAACGCATTCATCTCCATATTTGTTATTTCTCCCATCAGCACAGCGCACGGGACCACAGCTCTTGGGCATCGACTTCGAGGACGCGGCAGATGCGATAAACGACATCCGGTGTGGGTGAACGCGTCCCCCGCTCCAAACCGCCGACGACAGCCAGACTGACACCCGCCCTCCGTGCCAGCTCAACCTGGGTGAGGCATTTCAGCTTGCGATACGCGCGCAGCCGCCTGGCGAAGGTCTCCGACACGACGCACGCCCCCCTCTTGCCGCAATCTCTCTGCCCGACGACTTATCGTCCCGCCCCCTAAGGCTCGACGCGAAGGCACCAACTCGGCCAGCGGAACCAACGCGAACGCCCGCTCCCAGAGGCGCGGGTGCGGCACCTGCAGCATGGAAAAGCAGACGTACGCGTCCCCGTACAGCAGAATATCCAGATCCAACGTGCGTGGACCAAAGCGAATGTCCCGCACACGGCCAAAATCGGCCTCTATCCGCTGCAGCCGGCTCAGCAGTTCGAGCGGCGGCAGGACCACGGGCAACTCGACGACCAGGTTGAGAAAGTCCGGTTGTTCCACGTAGCCGACAGGTTGGGTCTCGTATACCCCCGAAACGCGCATGGGGCCAATGGCCAGCCTTTGCAACCTCTCTGTCGCCTGCAGAAGCGTGCCCGCGCGATCACCGAGGTTGGACCCCAGTCCGATATAGGCCTTGACCGGTTCCATGGCCCGCCTCACTCCGCTGCCAGGATGGCCTCGAGCATGCGGCAGGTCTCCACCGTCTCAGCCACGTCGTGTACGCGCACCGCCCGTACTCCAGCCATCACGCCCCAGGAGACCGTCGCCAGCGAACCAACGAGGCGGCCGTCCACATCCTTGTCCAAGGTTCTGCCGATGAACCGCTTGCGGCTGGTGCCCAGCAGCACCGGGTAACCAAGCCGACAGTACTCAGGCAGGCGCCTGAGCACGGAGAGGTTATGTTCGTACGTCTTTCCGAAACCGATGCCAGGGTCCAGCCACAGCTTCTCCGGGCGAATACCAGCCTCAAGGCAGCGCTCCACCCCGCGCTCCGTGTCCGTGAGCAGAGCCGCGAACGGATCGGCCGTTGCCGGTTCCCGGCGATTGTGCATCCAGATGTACGTGCACCCGGCCGCCGCCACCGTAGGCAGCATGTTGTCGTCCGCCAAGCCGCCCCACACATCGTTGATGATATGTACGCCCACGTCCAGGGCTCGCTGGGCGGTCACGCTCTTGTAGGTATCCACCGACAGCGTCGCATCGGTGCGCTGAGCCAATTCCCGCAGCACTGGCTCAATCCGGCGCCATTCCTCGTCCGCGTCCACCGGCGTGTGCCCGGGGCGCGTGCTCTCGCCACCAATGTCGAGGATGTCCGCCCCCGCCTCCAACAGCCGGTAGGCATGCTGCAGGGCCTGCTTCACCTCATAGTAGCGACCGCCGTCGGAAAACGAGTCGGGGGTCACGTTGACAATGCCCATCACCTGCACCCGCGGACGCTCCACCACCGCAGCTCCCGCAGGGGCCACTTCCAGTCTGACTGTCATGGCTCATCCCTCCCATTGTCCCGCACCATGCCTTCCCGTGGCAGCAAGTCGTGGCCCGATTCCAGCTCTTCTGCCATAGCGGCCAACTCGTCGGCGGTGAAGCGGTACACCTGTGCGCAGAAGTGGCAGACCACCTCTGCTCCGCCCTGGCTGTCTATCATGTCCCACAATTCCTCCTGGCCCATGCTCTGCAGAATGCCGCGCAAGCGCTGGCGCGAGCAGGTGCAACGAAAACGAAGCGGGCGCTCATCCAACACCTCGGTGCCGGGCAGTACGATTTTCGCCAGATCGCGGGCGCCGGCGCCCTCCTTCAGGAGATCCGTCACACTGGCCAGGGAGCGCACGCGGGATTCCACCCAGTCGATGTCCTCCAACGTATGCCCCGGCAACAGTTGGACAATGAACCCGCCCGCGCAGATGACCGTATTGTCCGTATCCACCAACACGCCGACTCCCACGGACGAAGGCGTCTGCTCGGAAGCGGCAAAATAATAGGCGAAATCGTCGCCAATCTCCCCGCTCCTCAACTCCACGCCGCCCCGGTACACTTCCCGCAAACCCATGTCGCGCAGGACATACAGCATGCCACGGCCGACCGCACCGCCGACATCGAGCTTGCCGACAGCATTGGCCGGCAAGTGCACCTGCGGGTGCTGCACGTAACCACGCACGTGGCCGGCGGAATCCGCATCGACGACGATTGCGCCCAGCGGTCCGTCTCCTTTAACCTGCACGGTCAACCGCTCTTCCCCCTTCAGGTCTGTCGCCATCATCGCAGCGACAGAGGCGGTGCGCCCCAAAGCAGCGGTGGCCACCGGCCAGGTTTCATGCCGGCGCTGCAGTTCATTCACCAACTGTGTCGTCACGCAGGCCAAGAGCCGCACCCGCCCGTCGCGGGCCAAACCGCGCACGGCGGTGTCTCGCAGATCGCTCATCCGTTCCACCCCATTTGTCCTCCGCTCTGCGCCTGCGCACAGGGCGTCAAGTCGCGCATTCCACAATTTCGATGGTCGGGTGCTCCATCAGGTCCAGTTCATAGGGTTCCGCTACCGGCAGGCCATCCGCGTCCGCAAACACCCGTACCACCGGCCTCTGTGTGCGCCGGGGCGGACTTTTTATCACCACGGCCCACTCCCCATTCGACAAACGCACACTCGCCCCCACCCGATAGACGGCGATGGTCTCGACAAACGCTTCCACCACCCGCACATCGAACTGTGTGCCGCCACCCCCGAGAATCATCTCGTAGGCTTTGTGCGGCAGATAGCCGCGCCGATAGACGCGGTGGGCGGTCAACGCTTCGTACACGTCCGCCACACCGACGATGCGGCCAAACAGGTGGATCTCATCTTCCTTCAATCCTCGCGGGTAGCCCGATCCGTCCACCCGCTCGTGATGCTCCAAAGCAATCAGCCGGCTGGTTTCCCGCAAGTCCGACTGCTGCCCCAGCAGTTCATAGCCGTAACTGGTGTGCAGCTTGACCACTTCAAACTCGTCGCGGGTCAGCCGGCCCGGCTTTTTCAGGATGCGCGCGGGAATGCGCAGCTTGCCCACGTCATGCAGCAGGGTGCCGATGCCCAACGCCACCAATTCCTCACGTGGCAAGCCCAGGCGCAGCCCCACCGCCAGCGCGAAGAGCGTGACATTCACGGAGTGGTGAAACAGTTCCCCGTCGGTCAGGTACACGCTGGACAGGTGTCGCCCCGCATGCTCTGCGCTCTCCAGACAATCGACCACCTCATCCACCAGCGGCCGCAGGCGGCCCCGGACCGCCGACGCCCCTGCCCGCCGAGAGGTGGACGCCCCGGCCAGCTCCATCAGCGCGGCATGCGTGGCGCCAAGCAAACGCCCTCTCGTGGCCGCATCGACCACCTCATCGACGGCCACATCGTCAAACCGCTCATCCTCAATGCACACCGCCGGCACGCCCATGCGCACCAGCCGCTGAACGAAACCTTCGGTGAGCCGCACGCCGCGGGCCAGCAGCACCCGCCCTCGCTCGTCCAGAACATCCTGCGCCAGGACGCAGTCTTCCCTCAGATCTTTCACCGCCACCCAGCGCAATCCCTGTCTCCCCTCTCGTGCCATGCCTTGCTCCCGGCTGCACCGGCTACCTTGCCCATGGTGCAAACGAGCCCCCGAGTCTGCACCCGAGGGCTCGCTATCCGACTCATTCCTCCGCCACATCCGCCAGCCAAGACGCCACGCGGACTGCAGCCGACCACTCCGCTGCTGTGGGCGACAGACCACGAAACGACAGGTCAACATCAATCGCGGCCGCTGTCGTCGCGCGCCTCGGGTTGCTGGTCTTGGCCGGCCGCATCACCATGCGGGCCGCTGGGGCCGCCCTCCATCAGGTCACGGATCTCTTGTTCATCCACCGTCTCCTTCTCCAGCAAGAGCTGAGCCAGCGCCTCCAGCCGATCCCGCTGCTGCGTCAGGATGTCCCGCGTGCGCTCGTGGCAGGATTCGACAATCGACTTCATCTCCTGGTCGATCTCGTAGGCGACCTGGTCACTGTAATTTTGCTCGGTCGAGAGGTCCTTGCCGAGGAATACCTGCCCTTGGCGACTGCCGTACTGCATCAGCCCAAGACGGTCACTCATTCCGTACTGCGTGACCATCTGACGGGCAATCTCAGTCACGCGCTCAAGGTCGTTGGACGCGCCGGTGCTGATTTCGCCAAACACAATCTCCTCCGCCACGCGCCCGCCCAGCAGACCGCAGATGCGATCCAGCATTTCCTGCCGCGTCATGAAGTAGCGGTCTTCCTTCGGCAGTGTCACGGTGTAGCCACCGGCCATGCCGCGCGGGATGATGGTGACCTTGTGCACCGTCTCCGCATTCTGCACAAAATAGCCGATTACGGCGTGGCCCGATTCATGGTAGGCCACCAGCTTCCGCTCGTGCTCGGTCATCACCCGGCTGCGCTTCTCCGGCCCCGCCATGACGCGGTCGATGGCCTCATCGACATCGTCCTGTGTGATTTGCGACTCCCTTTTGCGGGCCGCCAGCAGCGCCGCCTCGTTCAGCACGTTCTCCAAGTCGGCGCCGGTGAAACCGGGCGTCCGCTTGGCTATCACATCCAGCTTGACCTCCGAGCTGAGCGGCTTGTTGCGCGCGTGCACGCGCAGGATATCCTCACGGCCCTTCACGTCCGGACGGTTGACGATGATCTGGCGGTCGAACCGGCCTGGGCGGAGCAGGGCCGGATCTAGGATATCCGGGCGGTTGGTGGCGGCGATGATGATGATGCCTTCGTTCGACGAAAACCCGTCCATTTCCACCAGCAACTGGTTGAGCGTCTGCTCCCGTTCATCGTGCCCTCCGCCCAAGCCTGCGCCGCGGTGGCGCCCGACAGCGTCAATCTCGTCGATGAAGATGATGCACGGAGCATTCTTCTTCGCCTGCTCAAACAGGTCGCGAACGCGGGAAGCGCCCACGCCGACAAACATCTCGACGAAGTCGGAACCGCTGATGCTGAAAAACGGGACACCCGCTTCCCCCGCCACAGCGCGCGCCAACAGCGTCTTACCGGTACCGGGAGGTCCGACCAGCAAAACACCCTTGGGGATGCGCGCGCCCAGCGCCGAGAACCGCTTGGGGTCGCGCAGAAACTCCACAATTTCCACCAGTTCCGCCTTTTCTTCATCGGCACCTGCGACGTCGCGGAACGTCACCTTGCGCTTTTCTTCCGTATAGAGACGGGCTCGGCTCTTGCCGAAGTTCATCACCCGGCTGCCGCCGCCCTGAGCCTGGTTGAACAGGATGAACATAAGGATGAACAGGAAGATGAACGGCAGGACCGATTCGAGGACTTGCATCCAAATTGAGCCGCGCGGTTGCGGGGCCACCGTCATCTGAACCTTGTTGTCCTCAAGAAACTGAGTCACATCATGGTTGAGGAGGACTCGCGTAGAAAACTTTTTGCCATCCGTTAGTTCGCCGTCGATGCTGGCCGTCAGGCCTTCCGGCGTTATCAAGACGCCTGGATCTCGTTTGACATCCCCCTGCCTGACCTCTGTGACGAACTGGCTGTATGAGAGATCCGAGCGGGTATGACCCGAACTCGTCAGCCAGTTGACGACCGCCACGACGAGTAACAGGATTAATACGTATAAGACAATATTTCGGTAAAACCTGTTCATGCCTTGCCTCCTCCCGGTCTGGCGGAACTATTGTATCATACGCAAAATCACAGGAACAGCGTCCGCCCAGGCATCAACCAGGCATACGATGAAAGGAGTGTGACAGTCTGTGCCCGCAAGCGCAAACCCCACAAACTCGGGCACCCGGCTATTTCTGATACACCTCGGGCTTGAGCACACCCACATACGGCAAGTTGCGGTACCGTTCCGCATAATCCAGCCCATATCCGACAATGAACTGGTTGGGTACGGTAAACCCACAATAGTCCGGAGCAATATCGACCGCCCGCCCCTCCGGCTTGTCAAACAGCGCCGCTACCTTCACGGACGCGGCGCGGCGGTGCAACAGGTGTTCCCGCAGGTATTTGAGGGTCAAGCCGGTGTCTACGATGTCCTCGACAATCACCACATGCCGGTCCTCGATTGACCGCTCCAGGTCTTTCAAGATCCGCACCACACCTGAGGATTTGGAGGAGGCGCCGTAGCTGGAAATAGCCATGAAGTCCATCTCCAACGGAATTTCCACCCGCTTGACCAGGTCCGACATGAACAGCACCGCACCTTTGAGCACACAGATCATCAGCGGGTTTTTCTCCTTATAATCTACACTGATCTGGCGACCCATTTCGGCCACCTTGTCCGCAATCTGCTGTTCCGTAAATAAAACGGTTTCCAAATCTGGATGCATGATGTCCTCCCTGTGACGTTCACTTTCCGGTCAACGGACGGTCCGACGCGGCCGGACGCTCGCGAGGGCAGGCATGGTGAGGCCCCACACAAGTGACGGCCCAACCCACCGCCTGGCCCGGCTCAAGCAGGCTGCATCCCGCCCGCATCAACCCAGGCACCCAGACGATTTCGTCCTCGACGCACACCACCGGCCACACGCCGCGCAGTCGACGCGGCACCTTGCTGTCCACAAACACGTCCTGCAGTTTGCGGCTGCCCGAGCGGCCCAACAAGCGCGCCCTATCTCCCGGGCGAGCCGTCCGCACGGTCACCTGGGGCAACGGCGGCAGGCGGGTTTCCCAAGCACTCGACGTCTTCAGCCCGAGCGCGGGTGTCCAGGCGCGGCAGACAAACCGCCACGCGCAGCCGGCACCGCGATGCTCCCAGCGCGCCCCGTCAAACAGCCGCCAGGTTTGCGCGACCGGCGGCTCCAACGGGTCCTCGTCGCTGTGTTCACGGGCCGCCAGGCCGACGTACAGCCGGTCGTACTCCCGCCAAGCGGTTAAGCCCATGCTCAAGGTTACGCGGCCAGACGGCCGCGCGGCCGCAGCCAGGTTCAGCACCGCCGCGATATGGCTCAGCGTCCAGTCGCCGGATGCCAAACAATACAATAGTATTTTAACGATCCGACGCTGTAAAGGACGAGCCACCGTCAAAAATCGGGACAGGTCGACGACCGCCTGGCCTGGCTCCATCCGGACGCACCGGCGCAAGCCGGCCCACGCCTGCTCCTCCAGCCACGCGTCCTCTTCCTGCACCACCTCGGCAAAGCGGACGGCCATCTGCGCCGCCTTCGGCTCCACGTCGCGCAGCCGGGGCAGCACCTGGTGGCGCAGGTAGTTGCGCGTGTACTCGGTTGATTGATTGCTCTCGTCTTCCCGAAAGGGTACCTTCTCCACCGCCGCGTATTCGTACAGCCAGGCCTTCTCAAACTTTAGGAGAGGCCGCAGCCATTCCATCCCCTCGCGCACGCTGCGCGCCCTCATGCCGCCGATGCCGGTGAGCGACGTTCCGCGCAACAGACGCCAAAGGATGGTCTCCAACTGGTCATCCGCGTGATGAGCGAGGAACACCTGGCGCGCTCCGACCTCTCTGGCCACGGCGGCCAGCGCCTGGTAGCGGAGGCGGCGGGCGTTGGCCTCGACGCCCCGGTTCTCCTCCTTCGGGGTCTGTCCGACCTCTACGCGACGCACTCGGCACGCCACGCCCCAGTCCGCGCACGTGCGTTGCACCAGCTCCAGGTCTGCATCGGCCGCGGCTCGCAGCCCGTGGTGGATGTGCACCGCCAGTACCGGCCGGCCCACCCTGGCGGCGGCCTGGCGCAACCCGTCGAGCAGCACCATCGAATCGACTCCGCCCGAAACGGCCGCCACCACGAGCCCTTGTCCGCCTTCAAGCCAGCCGGCCAGCTCCCGTTCCAGCCGCTCCCGATAGTCGCTGCCCATGCGTGATGACGCCTCCTGCCCGCCTTTCTTGCTGCCTATCATACCAGAGCCTGTTCAGCAGACCAATGGCCGGATGGGTCACGCCCACGGATGGTAGGAGACCCAAGCCGCCGCCGTTACCGCGACGGCCAGGGTGATGGACCCCCACATCAACCGCTCGCTCCAATCCATGCGCCTGGCCGTGGGTCTCGTCTGCGTGCCAGCGCCCGCCGTCCCCGCGTGAGCCGCCCGGGCAGGGGCCGCTCCGCCCGCACCTGCCCCGGGCGGCCGGACAGCATGCCATCCTGCCCCTGCGGCGGCCATCCCTGACCCCGCTCCGTACCGCCTCGCGCCGTGAGGGACACTCCCCGGCCAAGCCGTCTGCCAGGCGTTTGCGAAGGCGCGGGCGCTCGCCCATCCCCCGCGCACGGCCTCCGCCAGCACTCGGCCTTTGGCCGAGCGATGCATGTGCGCCAGCTCCTTCTCCAGATAACGGCGGCGGGCGGCCAGAGGACTCGCCTGAACCTTCGCCGGGGGACCGCCCGTCCAGGCAAACCAGATCATCAACGCCAGCGCGAACAGGTCGTACTGGGCATCGGCTCGACGGTCGCCAAACCCCCAGAAGGCGCGATCATAGGTGGGCGTGAATTGCCGGACGGATCGACCAAAAGGGGTGACGCCGCCGACGTCGACAAACCGCGCGGTCAACGATGATCCGCGCTCAATCAGGATGTTTTGCGGCTTGACGTCGCAATACGCGTGCCCGCCTTGGTGCAGACCGGCCAACCCGCGCAGCAGCTGCAGCACCAACTCGTCCCAGTCGCGCCCCCTCAGCCGGCTGGCGCAGCGACTGAGGGGCTGGCCGGGAACCCACTCCATCACATAGAAAAAGCACGCAGGCACACCCGCAGCGTCGTCGATAAAAAACCCGCGCGGGAAAGCACCTCCGCGCATCTGTTCCAGAACCGCCCACTCCAGCGCGATGTCTTGCGAGGAGGGGCAGACCTTCATTGCGGCCTGCCCCCTGCCGTCGGTGCGCACCAGGTAGACGCGTCCGTTGGCGCCCTCTCCGAGCACCCGCTCGACGGCAATCCGGCGCTGCGTCCACCTGCCGACAACCGCCGTGCCCGGACTCAGTGTCAAGCCGCGTCACGCTCCGGCCGCCGGCTCTTCCGGCCAAGCGCTGGCTCCCGGTCCTCGGCCATCCCCCCGCCACGAGGCCAGGAGATCCGTCGCGTAGGCAATGGCCGGCCCGGTCGGCGTGCCGCCGCGCGCCACCAGCATCGTCTCCAGTTTGTCCGTGTCCACTCCGTCCGCAAACGGCTGTACCGTGCGCACCATCTCGGTGGCCGACCCGGGGAACACGGTCACCGCCACCTGAGACGGCCCTTTGCGCGCCTGCAGGGACAGGCTGAGGTCCCGTATGGCCTCCTGGACGGTCGGCATCTTCTCGCGCATGCTGGCGCTGGTGTCCACCGCGACGACCAACACCAGGCAGGATTCCTCCTCCATGGTCTCCATCACGCGCGCCACCTTGATCCGCTCGCTCGGCGGCAAATCCTCTACGGTCTTGCCGAGCGCCTGCATCAGCTCCTGGTTGACCGCCTGCTGCAGCGTCATCTGCACCGTCTGGTGGGTAAGCATCTGCGCTGTGGCCGACAGCTCCTGCGGCTCGACAATGCGGCACAGGCCGCCACCGGCGTCGGCGATGGACATCGCCTCCTCACGCCCCTGACGGCCCATGTCTCCTTGATCCACGACACCGATGACGTTGATGGCAATCCCCTGCCGGCGCGCCCGTTCCGCCGCGGCCACCGGGTCTTCGCCGACGTTGGAACAGCCGTCGGTAATGACCAGGATCTGTTTGAGCGTCGCTTGCGTCTCTGCCAACTCTCGCACCTCCATACGTTCTCATGCATGCCGACTCTAGCAGTATGGACGAACTTGGCGAGAGTCATTCCACCGGCGAACCCTGCAACCGCAGCCCGACACCTGCGGCTCGTCTTGTCTAAGCCCCGCGTCGGCGCAGTTCGCCCAGACTCACCACCCCCTGGGCCGGAATCGTCGCCCATTCCGGCTCGTGCGGCTCCAACACGGCCACCAGAACCGTCATGTCGTCGAGGATCTGCCCGTGGTTGACACGCACCGCCGCCTCCAGCAGAGTGTCCGCGATGGCTTGGGGATCGTCCGTTTGCAGGTGCTCAATCTGCCTTTTCAACCAGTCCTCCTTGTCGTAGAGATTCTGTGCGGCGTCATAGACGCCGTCGGAGACGAAGATCAGGATGTCTCCAGGGGACAACTGTTCATCGACCGTCTGCACGTCGATGTCCTGCAGGATGCCTATCGGCACGTTGGCCGCGCTGATGGTCCGCACCTCACCGCCCCGGCGCAGAAAGCTGGGCGCGGAGCCAATCTTCAAGAACTCGGCGTGCGCCGAGTAGAGGTCTATCAAGGCCATGTCGAGCGTCGTGAACATCTCCTCGCGCGACCGCAAGAGCAAGGTCGAGTTGACCGTCTTGATGGCCATCTGCTCGTCAAACCCGGCCTTGAGCAGTTTTTTCAGCAGCTCGGTGGCATCGCGGGATTCCCGCCGTGCCCGTTCGCCGTTGCCCATGCCGTCGCTGACCACGATGGCGAAGCGCCCGTTGCCCAGGTCGAGCGCTGTGTACGTGTCCCCCGAGACAAGCCGTCCGTCCCGGGGCGCGGCGGCGACGGCGGTGCGGACGTTGTACATGCGGGCGGAGGTGAACACGGCCGTGCACGGGCCAGATCCATCGGATCTCACCTCACTCACGGCGATGTGTTCGCCCAGAATGCCCGACAACAGCGGCGCAATCATGCGCACCGAGTTTTCGTAGGCGCCCTGGGAGGGCTGCGTGACCTCGATTTCCACCTTGCCCGACTCGAGGCTGACGATATGGACGTGATTCACGTACAGACCCAGCTGCTCAAGCGCCGCCATGATGCGTTCCTCGCCACCCAGCGACGTCTCGTTCTCCGTCTCCATCCGCTCCGCCATCTGGCGAACGACGGCGGCCACCCCGGCCATCTGGGCGGAGACCAGGCGCGACTGGTCGTGCAGCTTGGCCAGCCACTTGGCGTCGCGGTCAATCAACTCCACGTTGTAGCGCAGCACCCCCATCATCGAGTCGAGGCGGATGCAGCGTTGGCGCAGCTCTTCGGGCGGAATGGTGCCGGGCCCGCGAGCGGCTTCGAGCTTGGCGACGGTGCGGATAATCGCCTGGTAGGTCTGATACCCCTCCTGTTCCCAACACTTGGCGCGGCGCGGGCAGCCGCTGCACACCGACTTGGCCGCCCGACCGACCGCCTCGTCGAGCAGCTGGCGGGCCGAGACGTATTCGCTGCCGCCTGGATCGGCGAAGGTGACGGAAAGCTCGTCAAACACCTGGCCGACGGTGTTCATCTTTTCTGACAGCAGCGCGCGCACGCGGCGGACGTGGGCCTGCTCCGACCTTTGGTGCTCGGCCGTGCCCGGCACATAGCTGGCAATCCGCCTGCGCAAGCCGGCGGGTGAAAGCAGGTGCAGCACAGCGGCCACACCCGCCGTCGCCACAGCGGCCAGAAACGTGGACGGCCGGTCTGCGAAGGTGAGGCTGAGCAGACTGACGCTGCCGACAAAGGCGACGGCTCCCCAGACGCGACCGGCGCCCCTCAAAGTGCCGGCCAGGAGTCCGGCAAAGGCAAGAACCGCGACCTGGGCCAGGGTCTGGGCGTGATCCAGCATGGCGAGCACGCCGACCACCACCGCTGCGGCGGGCCCCAGCCCAATTCCGCCGGCCGCGGCCAGGGTGAGCACCACCCAATCGACGGCGACGCTGACCAGGCTGATGCCGCCCAGGCTGATGCCGCTCATGCCGGTGATGACGGAACCAACCAGAATCGCCAGGCTGACCACCTGGTCCTGACGCAGTTTGTGGCTGCCCGATCCCGCGTGAGACCAGAGGACGGGCAGCGACTGGAGAAAGATGAGGGAGAGGATGACCACCAGCGCTCCTTCAGCGAAGGCGAGGAACACGTCGTATCGGCTCCACACACCGCCGGTGGCGGCCAGGCGCACGGCGGTGTCGACGAAACCGGCGATAAACGGGAGCCAATGCAAGTCGGACTGGCGACGGGCGTACAGGGCCTTGCGCAGGAGACGGTAGACGAGGTAAGTGACGAATACGAGCAGAGCGTTGTTGAGGCCGGCGCCCAAATAGGCTCCCGCTATCGCGGCGTAGGCCGGCAGGCTGCGCCGGGTGCCCAGGACCTCGCTGGCGACGACGTAAAGCGCCAGCCCGAACGGATACACGGCGTGGCCGATGGACGCCCGCCCCAACAAGAGGGCCAAGCCGGTGAGCAGGGTGGCTTCCACCAAGCGCAGGACCAGCGGACGCCATCCATCCTTGGCCGGCCTGACTGTCGGCCTTCCTGCTGCACTGACAAACTGGTGCGACATTCCGTACTCCTCCTCCGTGTGGCGGGGAACCCGTCGGCGCCCCCACCGCGCATTCGGTTGGTAGGGTCATTATACGGACGCGCGAGCGAGCAATTTGTCAAAGCAAAGGGAGTAGTTCATAAAAAATTGCGACAGCTTTCTCCGGTTTCGACACTAGGGGTGCAAAGCCGCACCGGTCGGCCTCGCTGTGGAGACCGCCGCCCGGAAGGGGCCGAAGAGGGGCAGGATGGAGAGGTTTTCGCTACAATGGGTGCAGCAACCGGCCGCCCGCGCGGGCAGCGGGACGTTGGCATAGGGTCGGACGAATCGAAGCAGGGAGGAATTTTGATGACCGAGTCGAGCTTGCAATCGACACGTTTATCCTGGGACGAGTTTTTTATGTCGCAGAGCCGCGTGATGGCGATGCGCTCGACGTGCCCGCGGCTGGCCGTGGGATGCGTCATTGTCCGGGACAAACGCATCATCGCGAGTGGGTACAACGGCTCCATCAGCGGCGATATGCACTGCACCGACGTCGGCTGCAAAGTGGTGGACGGGCACTGCGTGCGGGCCATTCACGCCGAGCAGAACGCGATTTTGCAGTGCGCCCGGTTTGGCATCGAGTGTGCGGGGGCTGACTTGTACGTGACGCACCGGCCGTGCCTGGCCTGCACCAAGAGCATCATTCAGGCCGGGATTGCGCGCGTGTTCTATGAGACGGAATACCGTCCCGACGAGTACGCGGCGCATCTGTTGGCGTACGCCAACATCCCGGTGCGCCAGATTCAGAGCCGGCTGGAGCGGCTCCTGTCACAAAGCCCGCTGGGCTGAAACGAGCAGCCCCGGCTCGCCCAGGCACCGCCCAGGTCTGGTGCCGCATAGGATACAAAAAGGCTCCATGACGGCGCGTCGACCGGGGGTGAAGGCGGTGCCCGAATGGCTGTGCAGCCAATTGCGTAGAGCGTTCAAGAATCGCGACGTGAAAGCCGTCCGCATGCTCAACCAGGCGTTTTTTCGATACCGGACCATGAAACCGTGAGAAAGGGCCCAACCGGGCCCCTTCTGACCCCGCGTGGATGGAATCAGACCTTGAGGGTGGCGGCTATCCACGTGCTGTAGCCGAAGATGATAGTGGAAAGCATGAGCAGAAACGTGCCGAAGAAGCGGCGCTCCCGGAGCAGACGAATCATGCCGAGGAGCGACAGCAAAGCGAACAGGCACAAAAAAATCGCAATGAGCCACGGGTGCAGGTAGGTTCCATTGTCCATGCACGCGCTCCCTCCTGTCGCATCACGACGTCACCGCACAGATTACCCATACTGAAAGTAGCATAAGTCTGTCGATTCCGTCAAAGGTACGCCACCGTCGCGCGACTGCTTGGCTCACGCTGCTGCCGAGCCACAGCCGGTCCGCACCGATTGATGCATGGGAGCGGCGACGCGGTCATGCGTTGAGCATGCGGCCGTGAAACTTCCCGAGGATGCGCTGCAGCACCTCATCAGTGATCGGGCCCAATTGCACTTTGTACATGTCCAGCGAGATATGGCAACCGTCCCGGTCGTTGATGTTGGGAAACGCCAACATCACCCGCCGCCCGTCCGACAGCTCGTACTCCAGATACGCGGTCTCATCCCCCGCCTCTAGGGTCATGCGCTCCTGGTCTGACACGGCTCCCATCCTTTCCGGGGTGTTGTGGACGATACAAGCTGTATCATATCACAGCCCCGGTCCCCGGCGCGCATGCGTTGGAACCTCTCGCAGGTCAGGGAGCTTCGGGCGATGCGGACCGTGGTTGCTCAGCATGGGAGCCAAAACGAGGCCGGCGGCAACTGCCGTCGGCCCCGTCCTCGCCTATGTCCCTGTGTCATCAGGGTTTGCCCAATCGAACTCTGAGACTGCCTCAGCCCTTCTGGTGGCTCTTGTCAATCCAGATGGTAGCCAATGGATCCGTACCGGCCTTCGGGATATAGAACCCGTGCACCCACGGCTGCACAGCCGCTGTGAACACGTCATAGTAAATCGGCACCCAGGCGGCGTCCTCCATCACCTGGTCGGTCACCTTGGCGTACAGTTGGTTGCGCTCGTTCTGGTCATCGGAGTATTGCGCCTGATTCAGCCACTTGTCCACCTGCGGGTTGCTGTAGTTTGTGCAGTTGTTGACTGGCGCCTGGCTGGAATTGAACAGGGTGTTCAGGAAGTCGGACGCATCCGGGAAGTCCTGAATCCACGCCAGCCAGAACATTGGCGCCTTGCCCGCCTCCGCGACGTTCAGGAAGGTGCCCCAGCTACTGGTGTGCAGCTTGACTTTGATGCCCACCTTGGCCAACTGGCCCTGGACGGCCTGATCAAACTTCACCTGGTCGGGCGAGTTCTCCGAGTACATGTCAATCGTCAGCCCGTGCGGGTAACCGGCCTGCTTGAGCAGCTGCTTCGCCTTGTTCGGGTCATAGGTGTATTGGGCCTGCGGCGACAGGTTGTTGTCATAGCCGACGACGCCCGGCGGCAGCGGCTGATTCGCCACCTTGCCGCGGCCGTTGTTCAGCTTGATGATGGCCTGCTTGTCAATCGCGTACTCTATCGCCTGGCGCACCAGCTTGTTCTTGGTCGGCCCCAGCTTCGTGTTCAAGCCGACGTATTGAACCGAGTTTTGTACCGCGCTTACGGTGAGTTTTTTCAGATTGGGGTTGCTCATGAATTGTGGATAGGCTGAGCTGGGGATTCCATCACCGCCAAAGTTCCAGCCTATCCAGGCGGTCTGCCCCTGCTGGAAGTGCAGCGCGTCCACCTGGTCGTTGTTGTTGATGTTAAACGTGATTTTGCTCAGGTACGGCAGCTTCTGCCCGTAGCTGTCCGTCCGCCAGTAGTTCGGGTTCTTCTTCAGCACGATTTGGTTGGAGTTGATGGTCTGCAGTTCGAACGGACCGCTGCCCATCGCCTGCGTCGAGTCGAAGGTCGGGTTCTTCTTGTACACCTGGTGGTTGCCGACGCTCTCGATGAACTTCTTGTCCACCGCCGAGGCGAACGGAAGCGTCAGCGCCTGCAGGAAGAAAGCCTCCGGCTTGGACAGCTTGATGACCAAGGTATAGGGGTCCGGCGCCGACAGACCGGAGATCTTGTCCGTCTTGCCAGCCGCGTACTGGTCGGCCCCCTGGATGATTTCATAGAAGCCCTGGCCGCCCGAGCCCATATTCGGGGAGAGCACGCGGTAGAACTCGTCGATGAAAGACTGGGCGGTGACCGGATCACCATTCCAGAACTTCATGTTCTTACGCAGATGGAAGGTGTAGGTCAAGCCGTCCTTGGAGATGCTGTATTTTTCCGCCGCCATGGGCACGATGTCGGTAGTGCCGTTCTTCCAGGTGACGAGTTGGTCGTACATCTGCGAGACGATTTCGTTGGAGGCTGTGTCGAACTCCAGGGCAGGATCCAGGTCGCGGATGTTTTGAATCATGTCCAGCGTCACCTGTCCACCTTCGACCGGCTTGCCGGCTGCTGTGTTGGTGCCGGTGGACGACGTGTTGGACGTCCCTGTCGTATTATTGCTGGAACTTGCGCCGCACCCCGCCAGGACCAGCGCCAGGGTGCCGACGGAGGCCGCCACTGCGGCTCCCTTCTTCCAAAATACGCTCACACTCATGTCCCCCTTTGTACCAAGTTCTGCGTCCCGAAGCGGCTCTCGGAGCCGCGAGCGAAGGTAGAATTGTCCGGGCGCAAACGACGCATCGGCATTGCACCGCCTTCGCCGCGGTGCCTGCATCCCCCCTCTCGGGCCAAGCAGGTGCCAGGTGCTGCGGACAGCCGTTCAGCTGTAGCGGATGCGCGGGTCAATGACGCTGTATAGGATGTCCACAATCAGGTTGAACAGCACCACGGCCACGGCGACGAGCAAGACGGTGCCCATGATCACCGGCACGTCCAGGTTCTGAATCGCAGTGTAGGCTAACGAACCAAAACCATTCCAGTTGAACGTCGCCTCGACCAGCACAACGCCCGTCAACAAATAGCTGAAATCGATGCCGGCAAACGTGACTACCGGAATCAGGGCGTTGCGGACCACGTGCCGGAAGGTCACCCTGCTCTCCCCTGCGCCCTTGGCTCGGGCGGTGCGCACGTAATCCTGCTGCATGACCTCAAGCATCGACGACTTGAGCAGGCGCGTGTAGTAGGCAGCGCCGGTGATGCCGTAGGTCAGCGACGGCAGGATGAGATACCTCAGGCCGCCAAACCCGCCGAGCGGGAAAATCGGCACCTGGTACGCCAGCCAATAGAGAAGCAGCAGGCCGAGCCAGAACAGCGGCAGCGAAATCCCAATCAACGCCAGGGCGCTGACGATGTAGTCGCCCAGCCGGCGGGCGTGGCGGGCGGTGTAGATGCCGAGCGGGATGCCGATGATGAGTTCGGCCAGCCAGCAGCCGAGGGCGAGTTCGGCGGTCGGCCACAGCCGCTGCACAATCATCGTGGCCACCGGCAGGTTGTAAGTGTATGACGTGCCCAGGTCCCCGTGCAGCAGACGCCAGACATAGTGGATATATTGCAACGGCAACGGCTGGTCGAGCCCCAGTTGGTGGCGGATTGTCAGCACGACCGACTCCGGCGCCTTGGGACCCGCAATCATGCGGGCGGGATCGGCTGGAATCGCATAGATCAAGAGGAAGGTCACCACGGAAATCCCAAACAGCACGATGACCGCGGAGAACAGCCGGCGAAGGATGTATGCGTACACGTCTGCACCTCCAATCGTCTAGTGTTGGGTGTTGCGCGGATCGAGTATGTCGCGCAAACCGTCGCCGAGCAGGTTGAATCCGAGGACGGCGATGACCAGGGCCAATCCGGGGAACCACAGGGTCCACGGCGCGACCTGGTAGGTCTGCATGCCGGCCTCAATCATGTTGCCCCAACTCGGAGTCGGCGGTTGGATGCCGATGCCGAGGAAGCTGAGCCCCGCCTCGACGAGGATGTTCTGGCCGACGTTGAGTGTCGAAAGGACGATGACCGGGCCGATGATGTTGGGCAGAATCACCCTGAACATGATGCGCGTGTTGGAGGCGCCGAGCGCCCGCTCCGCCTGCACGTACTCAAACTCTTTGACGGCCAGCACCTGACCGCGCACGACGCGCGCCATGGTGCCCCACCCGAGCACGCCGATGGCAAACAGCACGTTCCAGAGGCTGGGCCCCAACACCGCCACCAGCGCCATCGCGAACAGCAGCAGCGGGAAAGCGAGGATGACGTCGGTGACGCGCATCAGGACGTTGTCCACCCATCCCCCGAAGTAGCCGGCCACGGTGCCGACCAGGACGCCCAGAACCAGGTTGATGACGGTTGAAATGACGCCGACCAGCAACGACACCTGGGCGCCGTACAGGACGCGGGAGAGAATGTCCCGCCCCAGGTTGTCCGCGCCGAGCGGAAACTTGGCGCTGGGGCCTACCGGTATGCCGCTCTCGGTGAGGCCGTCAGAAAACTGCGTAGTCGGATTGTGCGGCGAGATGACCGGCGCCAGCACGGCCGCGAGAATCAACAGGACGATGATGAGGGCGCCCAGATAGAGCATAGGGAAGTCGCGCACGCTCTTCCAGAATTTTCTCGTAAAAGGCTTCGCCGGTGGCGCCGCCTCCGCGGGTGCCGGCGGCGTTTCAAACTGCATGGCAGCCATCCATGTCTCTCCTCTCCACCTGCATCACGCGTAAGCGTGACAGGCGACGTAGTGCTTCGGCTTGATTTCCTTCCACTGCGGCGCACGCTCGCGGCACACAGGCTTGGCGACCGGGCAGCGCGTGTGGAACGGACAGCCGCTGGGAGGGTTGGCAGGACTCGGCAAGTCCCCCTGAAGGATGATGCGCTCCCGCTTGGCGTCCGGATCAGGCACCGGGACAGCGGAGAGCAGCGCCTGCGTGTAAGGGTGGAGCGGATCTGCAAACAGTTCTTCGGCTTCCACCAGCTCCATCATCCGGCCCAGATACAGCACCAGGATGCGGTCGCTGATGTGACGGACGACTGACAGGTCGTGAGCGATGAAGATGTAGGTCAGGCCCAGCTCCTCCTGCAGGTCTTCAAGCAGGTTGAGCACCTGCGACTGGACGGAAACGTCGAGCGCGGCGACCGGCTCGTCCAGGATGATGAGCTTCGGGTCCACGGCGAGAGCGCGGGCGATGCCGATGCGCTGGCGCTGGCCGCCGGAAAACTCGTGCGGGTAGCGCCGGGCGTAGTCGGCGTCCAGGCCCACGCGTTCGAGCAGGCGCCGCACCCGGTCCAACCGCTCTTCGCGCGATCCGTACAGGTTATGGATGATCATCGGCTCCATCAGCGTCTGCGCGATGCTAAAACGCGGGTTAAGCGACGCGTACGGGTCCTGGAACACCAGTTGCATCTGCCGCCGCATGGCCTGCATCTGCCCTTTTCTCAAACGGACGATGTTGCGGCCTTCAAAGTTGACGACGCCGCTGGTGGGTTCAATCAGGCGCAGGATGCTGCGGCCCATGGTCGACTTGCCGCACCCCGACTCGCCCACCACGCCCAGGGTTTCACCCTTTTGAACGGTGAAGGAAATGCCGTCCACCGCGCGCACGTGGCCGACGGTGCGCTGGAAGACGCCGCGGCGGATGGGAAAATACTTTTTCAGGTCCTCGACCTGCAGCAATGCTTCAGCCATTCGTGACCCTCCTTACTCAGCGTGCAGCCAGCAGCGGACGCGGTGCGCATCCTCCACCAAGTGGAAATCAGCGTCGCGCTGTCGGCAGACGTCCATCGCCCTCCGGCAGCGCGGCGCAAAACGGCAGCCCTGCGGCATGTTTTTGAGCGAGGGCACATTGCCCTCGATGGGCTGCAGGCGCGTGCGCGGCCCGTCGACCTTTGGCAGCGACGCGAGCAGACCCTGCGTGTACGGGTGTTGCGGGTTGCGGAAGATCTGCCGCACCGGGCCCTCTTCGACGATGCGCCCGGCATACATGACGGCGACCCGGTCGCACATCTCGGCCACCACGCCCAAATCGTGCGTGATGAGCAGGATAGACGTGCGGTTCTCCCGCGCCACCTTGCGCATCAAATCGAGAATCTGCGCCTGGATGGTCACGTCGAGCGCCGTTGTAGGCTCGTCCGCAATCAACAGCTGCGGCTTGCAGGCCATCGCGATGGCAATCATCACACGCTGGCGCATGCCGCCGGAGAGCTGATGGGGGAACTCGTCCACAATCTGCTCAGGCCGCGGGATGCCGACCGACTGCAAGAGGCGGATGGTCTCCTGGCGCGCCTGTTTGCCGGAAAGGTCCTTGTGCAGGATGAGGCTCTCGCTGATCTGCGTCCCAATCCTGTGCACCGGGTTTAGGGAGGTCATCGGCTCCTGGAAGATCATGCTGATCTCGTTGCCGCGAATCGACCGCATCTGCTTTTCCGGCAAATCAAGCAGATTCTTTCCCTGATAGCGAATTTGTCCAGAGATTTGCGTGGGAGGCTGCAACAGGCGCATGATAGAGAGCGAGGTGACACTCTTGCCGCATCCGGACTCTCCCACCAGCCCGAGCGTCTCTCCTTCGCGGATGGAAAAACTCACATCCTGGACTGCTGTATAGTATTTCTCGTCCAACCTGAACTGGATGTTCAGGTTTTCTACCTCAAGGATGTTCCCCACCTATGTCCCTTCTTTCTCAGCGCCTTCTATGAGGCGGTCGCGATATAAGAAACCCCCTCCGCAGGCAGGCTATTTTTATTAAGCCAAGCTAAAGTATATCAAGATTTATCAAGAAATCGTAACCCCTTATTTATCCATATAAAGAAAACTCCTTCATGACAACGCCGCGGTGATGCATAGCTGCGATAAAGCACACCAGACGGCTGTAGGCCGGATCACCATCTGGGCTGAGGGCGGCCTCGTTCCTGTGGGCACGCGGCATGCACAGTATAATGAGGACGGAGGTGAATGGGGTGGCACGATACATCTACCGCGGGGAACTCCCGGCCATCTCGACGTTCTCCATCGTCGGGGTGGATACACAGGCGCAGGAGATTGGCGTGGCGGTACAGTCGAAGTTCTTAGCGGTCGGGTCGGCCGTGCCGTGGGTGGCGGCCGATGCGGGGGCGGTGGCCACGCAGTCGTGGGCCAACACCAGTTTCGGGCCGCGCGGGCTGGAGGCGCTGCGCCGGGGCGCGCATCCGGAGCAGGTGCTGACCGAGCTGTTGGCTGCAGACCCGCATCGGGAATCGCGCCAAGTCGGCATCGTGGATATGCAGGGCCGCAGCGCGACCTTCACCGGTCAGGAGTGTTTTGAATGGGCCGGCGGGGTTTGCGGCCCTGGTTACGCCTGCCAGGGCAATATTCTGGCGGGCGCCGCCGTGGTGGAGGCGATGGAGACGACCTTCCTGCGGACAGGCGGCCCGCTGGCCGACCGGCTGCTCGCCGCCCTGGCGGCCGGGCAAGCGGCGGGCGGAGACCGGCGCGGCATGCAATCAGCCGCCTTGTACATCGCGAAACCAAACGGCGGCTATGGCGGATTCAACGACCGCTACATCGACCTGCGTGTGGATGACAGCGCCCAGCCCATCGCAGAGCTGCAGCGGCTGCTCGGTCTGCACCGCCTGTATTTTGAGCGGCCGCGGCCAGAGGATTTGCTCCCGTTGACCGGGGAGACGCTGCACGAGGTGCGGAATTTGCTGCGCCGTGCCGGGTATCAGCCCGGAACGGGCGCGGATGTCACCAGGGCGGACCAAGAAGCCCTGCGCGCGTACTACCAGACGGAGAACTTTGAAGAGCGATGGCGGGAGGATTTCGTCGTCGACCTGCAGGTTCTGCGTTACATGCGATCAACGCTCGCGCGTTGAGGAATGACCTCACAACAAGGGCAGCCAGCGGTCCCGGCTGCCCTTGTGAGGGATTATCTTTGTCTGGCCATGCGGCGAGGGAGGCCGTTTGTCAGCCGCGGCGACCGCCGCGACCGCCGCGCTTGGCCTCGCTGCGGCGCAGCGCCTGCAGGCGCTCCTCGCTGTCTCTGAGGAAGCGCGACATTTTATCTTCAAACGACTGTCTCGATCCGCCCCCATACGAGCGGCCCCGCCCCCGCGACGGACGCGGCTGCCAGTTTGGATCTGCCTGGCGGATGGACAGCCCTATCTTGCCATCCTTGTCCACGTTGATGACCTTCACCGTGACCTGGTCGTTCACCTTCAGGTGCTCGTGAATGTCCGTTACATATTTATCCGAAATTTCGGAAATATGAACGAGTCCTGTCACGCCACCCGGCAGCAAAACAAACGCCCCAAAGTGGGTAATTCCGGTAACCTTGCCCTCCAATTTGCTGCCGACCTCAATGGACATACAGCACATTTGCCTCCTTAGGGTTTGAAAATGCCTTTATATAATATACGCACATGCCACGAATCCGTCAATGCTCCACCGAGAACGGCACCCCTCCAGGAGCGACCAGGTGAAATTCGTGCGTCGCCTCGCGTGCGATGTAATCCTTGTCGTGCAACTCCTGAATCTGCCGCTTCAAATCTGCCCGCTCCTGCTGCAATCGATGCAGATGCGTCTGCAGTTGGGCCTGTTGGTGAGACAACGCATCGAGCCGGGGCTTTTCCACGTACAGGTAGTCATACGCGCCCCATGCCACCACCAGGGCGAGCCCTACATAGCGCAGCTTCAAAAAGCGCCAACGGCGCGGCCGCTCGGCCGTGCGCGGCAGAGAACCGACAGACATGCGAGTCGAGGCGGGAACGGGCACCCTCATGGCTCCTCTCACAAACGTTCCGAATGGTGGTCTCGTAAAATCCAATTCGACGCGCGCTCCCAGATTCCCTCCCAGCGCGCGCGAATTTGCCCCCGCAGGGCGGCGCTGTGCTGCCAGGGGCCGCGCAGCGGCCAAGCGAGGATGGACAACCAGAAGCGCACCACCCAGAACAACCCGTTCTCCACTTGGCACAGCAGCCAGTACAGGCGCGTCAGCACCACCCACACGGTCAGCAGCAGAAAACGCAGCGGACGCAGCAAGAGCCAGTCCACCATCTTGGCAAAAAAAAGCGCGACGGCGCGTACCATCCGCATGATGGCAAAGGCGCTGCTGACCACTGTATGGTGGAGTGTCACACGGTAGACCAGCCAACCTATCAGCAGCAGGGCGAACGTATAGACGCGAAAGCGGCCGAAATCGGTGACAAATGTCACATAGAAGACGACCGCCGCGGCGACCAGCCAAAAGGCCAAGTCCAGCACGGGACGCAGCCAACGCAGCCAGCGGGAAGAAGCCAGCACCGTGTTGTAGATGTCAAACACCGCGCCCATCAGGCCCCCGCACACCAGCAGCCACTCCATATAGCTGACGGGATTCATGGCCGACACCTAGCGGAACAGTTTGGCGACGCCAAGCTTTTTCTTGCCCTTTTCCGGGACATACGCGAGGCCCTGCAGGGTGCCCTCTATCAACACAAGGCCCGCCTCCAGATCCAGGTGCTTCATGTGCAGGTTGGAGCCCTGGATATGCAGGGGACCGCCACTGGTTGTCAGCAGGAACTCTGTCACATCCACGCTCTCCACGCTGGATACGCCTGTGACCTCGATGAACTTGCGGCCTTTGATGGTGATGTCGTGCCCATCCACGCTCGCCAACGTTCTCCCCCCAAACCTGTCCCGATGTCAATGCCAGTGTATGCGAACAGGACAGTGGGTAGAACAAAAGGGGAGAGGCAATCCTCTCCCCCTGGCGCCGTTTCCGGCGTCTGCCGGGAATGCGGGCGCGCTCCCCGGAAGCTATTGGGGTTCACGCACACTCTCCCGGACGACTTCGTATAGGTCACCGGCCGCGTCCTTCCTGGCCGTCTCCGAGAGGCGCACCACCCGCACCTCGGTCGTCTTCTGACCGTAATGGATGGTCACCACATCGCCGACGTTCACCTCGGACGCCGCCTTTGCCACGCGTCCGTTCAACTCAATCCGTCCCGCATCGCAGATCTCCTTCGCCACGGTGCGGCGCTTGATGAGACGCGAGACCTTGAGAAACTTGTCGAGCCGCAATTAGCGGATGACTTCCTTCAGCCGATTACCCGGCTTGAAAGCCGGCACAACGGACGCTGGAATGGAAATCGTCTCCCCGGTCTGCGGATTGCGCCCGGAACGAGCCGAACGTTCGCGCGTCTCGAAGGTGCCAAAACCGATGACCTGCACCTTGTCCCCGTCCTTCAGCGCCTCGGCAATGATATCGAAGACAGCATTGACTGCCGCTTCGGCATCTTTCTTCTTCAACTCGGCGCGTTCCGCGACCTTGTTAATCAGCTCCATCTTGTTCAAATCGATAGCCCCCTTTGTGGCGGTGTCCGTTGAGATATTCGTGTTTCCTTCCTGAATTCCTGCTAACCCCGCCGTAAATTACCGTCGGTTCACCGGTTGGCCGGGTTGCTGCGATGGCGATCCGGCGTGCTCGGACGGCACACGGTCGTCCACCAGGGCTTTCGCCTCCGCCCAATAGGCATCCAAGGCGGCCAGGTCATGTTGGGCCCAGCCGCCAGCCGCCAGCGCCCGTCGCTCGACATGCTGAAAACGGCGGTAGAACTTCCTGTTGGCCGCGGAGAGGGCCTCCTCCACATCCAAGTCTAACCACCTGGCGAGGTTTACAATCACAAACAGCACGTCCCCCATCTCCGCAAGCGTCAGGTCCCGGTTGGAAACCTCCAGCTCCTGCCCGAGTTCTGCCACCTCCTCGCGCAGCTTGTCGAACACCTGGCCGATATCCGACCACTCAAATCCGACCTTGGCCGCCCGTTCCTGGTAGGCGCGGGCGATGGCGTGAGCAGGCTGGCCCTGGCGCACGTCGTCCAGGAGCCCAGGCATATCCTTCGTTTCAGCCGCCTTGGCGTTCTGCCAGGACTGCTCCGCCTCCTCCGCCGAGCGGGCCGTGTCGCCGCCAAACACGTGCGGGTGCCGGCGCACCAGCTTGTCCGCCAGGGCCTGGTACACGTCGCGCACGGTGAAGTCGCCAAACTCGCTGGCGATCTGCGCGTGCAGCAGAATCTGCAGCAGCAGGTCTCCCAACTCCTGCGCGAGGACGTCCGGATCGCCCTGATCGATGGCGTGGGCGACCTCGTACGCCTCCTCGATGACATAAGGACGCAGGGTCCTGTGCGTCTGCTTCAGGTCCCAAGGGCAGCCGTCCTCCGGATGGCGCAGGCGGCGGACCAGCGCGGTGACGTGCCAAGGGTCCCGCCGCCGCAGCGGCTCCTCGTCCGCGCGGGGGACGAAGACACTGGTCAGGTGGTCGATAAAGTCGAGCCTGTCCAATTCGTGCAATGGCACCTGGACGATCCGCTCCTCTCCCGCCACCCCCGCGGCGCGGACGACGGTGACCGGATACTCGTCCGGGTACACCTCCATCAGCGTCAGCTTGACTTCCGACGCCACCGCGCGGTTGAACACCTGGGCAATCAGCAGATGCAGATCAGGACGGAGTTGATCTTCCTGGAGCAGGGTGCCGTCCAACAGGCACAGGCCGTCAATCGGGTCGATACCGAGCGCTGTGCACACCGGATCGAAGAAGCTCTGCCCGGACCCTATTTCCACGCGCAGGCCCGTGTCGCCGGCGCTCAGAGCCAAGAGTTCCTGCACCGATTGCTCCGCCATCAGCGGGTGGCCGGGAACGGCGTAGACGATGTCCCCCCGCTCCGCCGCCCACCGCTTCAGGCGCTGCGCCATTTCACGGTAAATCTGCGCGAAGCTTTCGCCGCTGTCGTACACCTCGTCAAAGGTCTCGTAAGCCACGCCCTCGGCGTCCAGGGCCCGGACCACCGGGTGGACACGCGTTCGCAGAACCACTGGCAATCCGCAAGTTAACCGCCGCCAGGTTCCCAGCGGCAATCCCGACGTGTCCCCGGGCCCCAATCCTTCGACAAAAATGGTTGCCATCCTCACACCCCCAGAGCGCCCCGCCAGGGCTCGGCCGCCGTCAGCGCAGGAGCCCGAGGCGGCTGCACCAGGCGGCCAGCAGCGGCCCCACCTTCGGGATGGAGGCCAGTTCCTGCTCCTCCAGGCTGCCCGTCAACAAGAGCGCCAATCCGTACACCACACCGCCGAGGAGAATCATCCCCGCCAGCGCGGCCGCTGTGGCCGTCCGCGTCCAGTCGAGCCCGTCCCAGGCCAGCCACTGTCGAGCGGCGGCATAGACCACCGCTCCCATAATAAACACCGCGACCGCTGGACGCAAAAACCAACGCCGCCAAGCGAAGCCCACCTGGAGACAGGAGGTGAGGGCGACGAAGTTGAGGACCGCGGCCGCCAGGTAGCTGACCACCGTCGCCAGGGCGGCGCCGCGGATGCCGTACAGCGGCACCAGCAACAGATTGGCTGCCAGTTTGACCACCGCCGCTCCCAACAGGTTGAGCACCGGCAGGTAGACATAGCCGCAGCCCTGCAAAACCGCCGCCACCGTCGTCTGCAGACTGGCAAAAACCGTGGCTGCGGCCATCACCTCAATCACACTGCTGCCGCTGGTGTCTTTGAACAACGTGATGTCGACCGGCGCCGCCAGCAGCGTCAGTCCGACCGCCGCCGGCAGCGCGAGGAGGATGGTCAAGCGGATGGCCATGTCCATCCGATCCCAAACCAGACGGCGGAAGCCGAGGGTAAACGCCTCCGAGACCGCAGGCATGACAGCGATGCCGATGCCCGCGGCCAACGTCGTCGGCAGCATCATCAACTTGAAGGCCCGGCCGGTCAGCAGTCCGAACTGAGTGGTCGCGTTGGCTTGGCTGAAGCCGCTGTGTTTGAGCAGGTTGACGACGGTGATGACGTCGATGTTGTTCATCAGCGGCACCACCATCGCGCCCAGGCTGATGGGAAAGGCGTAGTAGACAATCCGCTTGGACAGCCCGAAGGCGCTGGAGCGCGGGGCATCGGCCACCACCGGCAGCTGCGGATGGCGGCGCCACCACGTGTACAGGAGCTGGAGAAACGCCGCCAGGGCGCCGGTGACCGCGCCGAACGCCGCCCCCGCCGCCGCCCGCGGCTGGCCGTAACCAGCATTCGTCAGCCAGACCGAGAGCAGGATGATGGTCACAACCCGCACCAGCTGCTCGAGCACCTGCGAGACGGCCGTCGGCTCCATCCATTGAAACCCTTGGAAGTAGCCGCGCCAGGCGCTGAGCATCGGCACCAACAGCAGCGCCGGGGCGATGGCGCGGATGGCCCAGGCCGCCTCCGCGTCCCCCGTCATCGCGGCCAGGGGCCGGGCGCCGAAGAACAGGATGAGAAAGCAGACGATACCCGCCGCGCTCAGCATCGCCGCAGCGACCCGAAACACCGTGCGCGCCCCGTCGGCGTCCCCGACCGCTAGCCGCTCGGACACCAGTTTGGAAATCGCGACCGGGAAGCCGGCCGTCGCGATGGCCAAGAGCGTCGCGTAGATAGGATAGGCCATCTGGAACAGCCCCATGCCGCGGTCGCCGATGATGTTCTGCAGCACAATGGTGTACACAGACCCGAGCAGTTTGGACAACGCGGCGGCTCCCGCCAGCAGCATGGCGCCGTGCACGAACCCGCGTGTTTGTGACAACCGATTCTCCCCCCACCTGCCAAGCTCGACTCCGGACAACCCTGCTATCCATGATTATGGATCAAAGAGGCCGAATAGTCCTTCCGCGGGCGGGGATGAAGACAACAAGGGCCGCCTGGCGGCTCCCAGCCCACCAAGCGGCCCTGCACGGCACGGGTGTGAGATTATTGCTCCATCTGCTTGCCCAAGAATCCGGCTGCCGTCTCGGCAATCTTCTGCTCCAACTCGCCCATGCGCACGTTTTCCTCGCGCGAGACCAGAATCACGGCGCCTATCGGATCACCCGCGGCGATAATCGGGGCAATCACGCGCGAGGTGAAGTACTCGCTGCGGTCGCGTACAATAGCCGTCTCGGTCGGATTGGAGTCGACTACAGTCCGACGCTCTTCCATCGCCTGCTCCACGTCTTCACTGACGGGCTTGTCCAAAAACTCCTTTTTCGATCCGCCCGCCACAGCGATAATGACATCCCTATCCGCAATCATCGAAATATGCCCGGTGGAGTCCGCGATGGCTTCCGCGTATTCGCGCGCAAAGTCACCCAGCTCGCCGATAGGGGAGTACTTCTTGAGAATGACTTCGCCATCTCGATCCACAAAGATTTCGAGCGGATCTCCCTCACGAATCCGCAGCGTCCGTCGAATTTCCTTCGGAATGACAACACGACCGAGGTCATCAATTCTACGCACGATGCCCGTTGCTTTCACGTTTGACCCTCACCCTCATGTTTGATGGTAGGCACACCCTGTGACACCAAACACCCCACTTTGCTGTACATCCACCGACAGAGAGCCAACCTTTCGCCATGACGGCTGCTTGTGTAAAGACCCCGGGGGTACGCGCACCTATTATGTTACGGGGCGGATTCCTCTATGCACCAGGGCAGGAGAAAGCCGGCCAGAGGCCGGAAAACCCGGCACTGGCAGCAGGCGAAGCCAGACTGGGGCGTCTCGCCACGCCGCAGGTGGCTGCGCAGTCCGGTTGGACGAATGAGGCGCTGCGCCTGCAGCGGCGAATGGGCGAATGGCAGAGAAGGGGCCGCGCGCCCGATATGCGGCGCGCGGCCCCAGGGGTGTGAGGGGGACCATCAGAGGTCCTTGTCTTTGACCAGGATTTTGATGTTCGAGTTTTTCAGCGCATCCTGTTGGATCTGCTGCTGCTTTTGCTGCTGCAGCTGCTGCGCCAGCTGCTGCTCAATGGTGGACTTGGCCTTGGCAAACGACAGCTGGGTCCGCTTGTCCACTTTGAGGATGTGGTAGCCGTAATTACTTTTCACCGGGTCACTGATCTGACCAATCGGCAAGGTACGGCAGGCCTTGGCAAACGGCGCCACGAACTGGGACACGAGTTGATTGGTCAAGTGGCCGTGGTTGTCTTTCACGGACGGATCTTTGGAATATTTGTCCGCCAATTTCTTGAAGCTGGCACCGGCCTTCAACTGCTTCTCCACGCTCTGGGCGGTGGAAAGCTTATTCAGCAGGATGGTATCCACCGTCACCTGCACGTAATCGGACTTGTGCTGGTTGTAATAAGCCTGCATCTGTTTCGTCGTCGGCTTGACCTTGCTCATCTGGTCTTGAAAATAGTTCTGCAGCCGCTCGTACTTGGCGAAATACAGGATTAAATCGTTTTTGGTCAGGCCCAGCTTCTTCATCGCGTTCAGGACCGCCTCCTTGGACTTGTAGGGAGCACCCTGCGCGCTGTACAGCTGCGATATGGCCTCATTGGCGTACTGCTGCGCCGTGCTTGCGTCCGGTGCCGCCTTTTTGTCCTGCAGGGCCTTATTGTACAGATACTTGTAGTACATGATGTAGTCGCTGGTAAACTGCTTCTTCGACTCATTGCTCTGCTGTTTGGGCAGCACCACCTGCAGGTTGTACTGCTCATCCAGCTCCTGTTTGGTCAATTTGCCGCCGTTGTAGGTGGCCACCACCGGGCCGCTGTATTTCGGCTCGGGCGGTAACTTCGCGGCCGTCTGGTTGGCCGTGGAATTCGTCTGGTTGCCGGTCGTGCCCTGCGAACACCCGGCCGCCGCCAACGCCACCGCGACCGCCACCGCTGCCGTGGCCCATTTTCTGTTACCTTGCAAATTCTTCTACCTCCTCGCCGGCCTTGACCACATCCGCGAAATCCCGCAGAAACTGGAGCAGGCGGGCGCAAACATCTCTGTCCGGAAGCCCTTTGATGCGCAACACAACCTGCAGGCTGCCGTTGCCACGCTTGCTGAATTGACCGCTGTAGCGCTTGGACAGCAAGAACAGCTTGCCAGCGTCGATGTTGGTCGTCACGTCCGGACGCAGGCGCAACGTGGCCTCACCCGATGCGGCCGTGATGGACTCTAGCCCATATCGGACAGCATAACTTTTCATGCGGGTGATGTCCAGCAAATTGCGCACCGGTTCCGGCAAATCGCCAAACCGATCCTCCAGCTCTTCCTCCAAGTCGTCGGCGTCTGTCAGAGTCTGCACGTGCCGGAATTTCTTGTACATGGCAATCTTTTGCGCCGCGTCCGGGATAAACTCGTCCGGCAGGTAGGCCTCTATGGCCAGGTCGAGGGTGGCCTCCGGCGCCGCGGGTTCGCGGTTTCCCATCAACTCCTTGATGGCCTCGGCGAGCATGTCGTTGTACAGGTCAAACCCGACCGAGTTGATGAATCCGTGTTGCTCCGCGCCGAGCAGATTGCCGGCACCGCGGATGGCCAAATCGCGCATGGCAATCTTGAATCCACTGCCCAACTCGGTGAACTCCGAGATCGCCTGCAGCCGCTTCTCAGCCACTTCGCTCAACACCTTGTCCCGCTGGTAGGTGAAATAGGCGTAGGCGATCCGATTGGAGCGCCCGACGCGGCCGCGCAGTTGGTACAGCTGGGCCAATCCCAGCTTGTCCGCGTCGTAGACGATGAGTGTGTTCACATTGGGAATGTCGAGCCCGGTCTCGATGATGGTGGTGGTGACCAGGACGTCCAATTCGCCCTCCAAGAAGTCGAGCATCACCCGTTCCAGCTCGTCCTCCGGCATCTGTCCGTGCGCCACGCCAATGGCCGCCTCCGGCACCAGCTGCGCCACCCGGTCGGCCATCGTGCGGATCCCCTTGACGTGGTTGTACACCACGTACACCTGGCCCCCGCGCGACAACTCCCGGTGGATGGCCTCGCGGATGAGGGCCTCGTTGAACTCGACCACATACGTCTGCACTGGGAAGCGGTTCTCCGGCGGTGTCTCAATCACCGACAGGTCACGTACGCCAAGCAGGGACATGTGCAGGGTGCGGGGAATCGGAGTTGCCGTTAAAGTCAGGCAATCGACGTTGGTGCGCAGCTGCTTGAGCCGTTCTTTGTGGGTCACGCCGAAGCGCTGCTCCTCGTCGACGATGAGCAGGCCCAAGTCCTTGAATCGGACCGACTTCTGCAGCAGGCGATGGGTGCCGATGATGATGTCGATGCTGCCGTCACGCAGCCCCTGCAGCACCTTCTGCGTCTCACTGCGCGTGCGGAATCTGTTGAGCACGTCAATCGTGATGGGGAAGCCCTCAAACCGCTCGCGAAACGTCTCCAGGTGCTGCTGCGCCAACACTGTTGTCGGCACCAGGACCGCCACCTGCTTGCCGTCCATCGCCGCCTTGAAGGCGGCGCGGATGGCGACCTCGGTCTTGCCGTAACCCACATCCCCGCACAGCAGTCTGTCCATCGGCCGCGGCTTCTCCATGTCACGCTTGATCTCCGCTATGGCCCGCTCCTGATCCGGTGTCTCCTCGTAAGGAAAGCGAGACTCAAAATCCTTCTGCCACGGCGTATCCGGCGAAAACCCGTGCCCCGGCGTCGCCTGCCGCGCCGCGTAGAGTTTGACCAGGTCCTCGGCGATGTCGCGCACCGAGCGGGAGACCCGCTGCTTGACACGGTTCCATTCGCCGCCGCCCAGGTGGTAGACCTTCGGTTCCTTATCCTCTGCCCCGATGTACCGCTGCACCTGGTCTATCTGCTCCACAGGCACGTACAGGCTGTCGTTGCCCGCGTACTGCAGGTGCAGGTAGTCCTTGTGGCGGCCGTCGATGTCGAGCGTCTGGATGCCCAGGTACTTGCCGATACCGTGGTTCACGTGCACCACATAGTCACCCGGCTTCAGTTCCTGGTAGCTTCGGATGCGTTCCGCGTCCGACATCTGCATGCGCGCCCGGCGGCCTTTCCTGCGTTTGGCGAACACCTCTCCCTCGACGATGACCGCTAGATGCGCCAGCGGCAGTTCAAACCCGGCCGACAGGCTGGCAACCAGAATCACCGGTTTGTCCGAGCGAATGAACCGCTCGCTGCGCACCGTCTCAATCCGATAATCGGCGAGCACGCTCTGCAGCCTATCGGCCCGCTTCTCGTCACCTGCCAGCAGCACCACGTCGGTGTGGCTGCGCTGCCAACGCTGCACTTCACTTTTCAACACGTGCATCTGGCCATGGAAATTTTGCATCGACTTGGCCGTCACGCTGGTGACCTGGACGAAGCGGTGGCCGGACGACGAGCGAGCGAACATGGAAAAGTGCAGCGCTGTGAAGCCGGTGTGCTGCCAGAGCGCGTCAAAATTCGGCAGATCCAGGGTGTCCGACAACAACTCACCGCGCATCAGGGCCTCCGAAACCCATACCGAGTACTCTTGGGTCAATACCTTCTGGCGTTCCTGCAGTCGCGTCGGCTCGTCGATGCAGATGATGGACCTGCGTGGAAAATAATCGAGCAGGTTTCGCACATGCTCCTGAAACAGGTGCGTGTAGCGGAGTTGGCGCGGGAACGGCAGGCCGGCGCGGAATCGCTCCACGTCGGCAGCCACGTGCGTCTGCAGGCGATCCCGCATGTCCATCTCGGTCACGGTCTTCAACCGGGCGGTCAGCCGTCGATCCAGTTCCTCCGCCACCCCTTGCATGACGGATGGGGGCAGCAACATATCGGTGGCGGGACCGATTTCGGCCGACAGCCGCTTCTCCAGGGAGCGCTGCGTGCTGACATCGAAGGTGCGAATCGAGTCGACGTCCGTGTCGAACCACTCGATGCGCAGCGCATGCTCGGAAGTCACCGGATAGACGTCCAGGATGCCGCCTCGCACCGAGACCTGCCCTTTGCCCTCCACCATGTCCACGCGTTCGTAACCGGCCGCCAGCAGGCGCTCTAAGACCTGGCTGGGATTGATCGTATCCCCGACAGCGAGCCTCAGAATCGCCTTCTCATGGACGCGCCGCGGGGTGAGCGGCTGCACCGCCGCCGGCAGCGTCGTCACCACGATGCCGGCCCGCCCGGCCGCCAGGTGATCAAGCGCCAAAAGCCGGAGCGCGATGAGGTCGGGGCTGGCGGCTGTCACGTCCAGCTCCGCCCGCTCTCGCTCCGGCACCACAAACACCGGTTCGTCCGGCAGCAGTTCCCGCAGGTCGTCGGCGATGGCGTCCGCCTGCGCCGGCGCGTGCGTAACAATCAAAAAAGGGACCGCGTATCCCTTCTCTCGCTTGTGAAAATCGTACAAGGCCGCATAATAGGCGTGGCGGGCGCTGCCGCCCAGACCGGTGACCAGCCGGTCCATGCCATCCCCCTGGAGTCCCTCTGCCACGGCTCGGAACTCCTCATCGGCTGCCAGTCGGCGAACCAGTTCTATCACACTACCCCTCCTCGTCCTACGCCGAAAAGAGCCTTAGCGCATCCGCCAAGGCCTTGCATTGCCCGTATCCCGTTTATGCGCACTCCTGGCACGCTGCCCAGTCGGCTACTGCAGCAGCTTGCCTTCAACCAATAGCTCTGGGTGCGCTTCCAGGGCCCGTTGGCAGTGCTCGCACACCACCTGCACGTAAACGACACTGCAATCTTCATTATATGCGATATGCTCCCTGCGCTCCACCGCGTCCAGGGAGGAGAAACCACAGACCTGCTCCACATCGGATACGTTCCACAACGGATTCTCCAGCTCGCCGACTCGGTGGTGGCAGTGCCGGCACACATACTCCACGCGCATGGAACCCCTCCCCGGTCCAACGTTTCCAAGCTGAGCCATCCCTCCTACCCAGTATGCGGGAGATACGCCGTTCTCATACGCATGGCTGCCGGGCTGTTTCATCCCAAAATCCACCCAGTTACCCAGATCAACCAAATGCCGCCGAACAGCAGGCTTGCCACTAACCTATTCGCAACACTCCACGTCCGCTCCGGCAGCACACAAAATGGCTCCTGCGAACGACGCATCATCATGACGCATCACACAGGAGCCATTATCCTGGCGTCTGCGCGGGCGGTTATGGCGAGCTCCATCACCCACCGCGCGTTGCCAAGTTCTCTGAACAGGATACGGTCTGCGGCGTAGCCTTGCAAATCTCTGAAATCGATCCGCTAGCGGGCGGCGTTGTAGCGGTTCATCGCCTGGGCAAACGAATGCTCGGCCGCATACTGCAGCGCCTCCGCGGCCAGACGGACAGCTTCCTGTACCTTGGCCTCATCCTCCGGCTGAAACCGACCCAAGACGTAGGAGATAAGATCTCCCTTCGCGGGCCGGCCGATGCCCACGCGGATGCGCGGAAATTCGTCGGTGCCCACGTGCGCGATGATGGACTTGACCCCGTTGTGCCCGCCAGCGCTGCCTTTCTGGCGCAGCTTGAACTGCCCAGGCGCAAAATCCAGGTCGTCGTAGACGACAATCAGGTCCGTGGTCGGCTCAAGTTCCGCGTAGAAGTCGAGGATCTGCCGCACCGCTTCGCCGCTGCTATTCATATAGGTCTGAGGCTTGCAGAGTATGACCTTTTCGCCGCCGAGGCGACACTCGTCAATCAACGCCCGCCATTTGGCATGGCGGCAGTCCGCCCCCACTGACTGCGCCAGTTGGTCCACCACCCAGAACCCCACGTTGTGGCGGGTATGGGCGTACAGAGCCCCCGGATTGCCCAAGCCCACAATCAACTTCATCCTTGAATCCCCCAGACGGTGTGAAAAGACACATCGGTATGCCGAGGCACTCGCACAAAAAGCCGCGCCCTCCGCGATCCGGAAAGCGCGGCCCACCAGCACGGACTTATTCGGTCGCCTCCCCGGCATCCGCGTCCGCATCCTCCGCCTGCTTGCCCACCAGCACGCTCACCACGACCTCGGTCGGCTCCGACTTGAGCGTAACCCCGTCGGGCAGACGGACCTCCCCGACAGACAGGTGTTCGCCGGGCTGCAAGCCGCTGATATCCACCGTGATGACTTCCGGCAGGTCCACCGGACGGGCTTCAATCTCAATCTCGCGCGTCTGAATCTGCACGACCCCGCGGCGCTTTTCGACCTCTTGCACGCCAGTCACGTGCAGCGGCACGCTGACAGTCACCGGTTTGTCCATCTCCACCCGGTAGAAGTCGATGTGTAGGATACGGCGCGTGACCGGATCGCGCTGAATCTGCTGCACGATGGCGTGCACTTTTTCCTCACCGCCCATGTGCAGCTCGACCAGCGATTTGGCCAGCGCTCCGCGCTGTTGGAACAGCCTTTCGGATACCGCGACGGCGACCGGTTCCTGATTCCGCCCATAAACAATCGCCGGCACCTGACCCTGGCGTCGCAGACTACTGACCGTGCTGTGCTGGGACGTGTCGCGAGCTGTCGCTTCCAGCACAATCTGTTCCATGTCAAGCATCTCCCTTCCACTGCATGCAAAGCGGGTGGTTCCCGCCGCCACCGCTTGTCCACCGGGCGGGCCTGTGACCGCCGGGGCACCCGTGCGGAGTCAGTCGAACAGTTCGCTGATGGAACGGCGCGTATGCACGCGCAGGATGGCCTCGGCTATTAACTCCGCGACAGACAATACTTTAATTTTATCAATTCGTTTCTCGGGAGGCAAAGCGATGGTATTTGTAACCACAACTTCCTCAATCTCTGAATCGCGCAGACGCTCCACACCGTTCCCGGACAACACCGGGTGGATGCAGCAGGCGTAGACCTGGTTGGCCCCGCGCTCCAGCAAGGCCTTCGCCCCAGCGGTGATGGTGCCTGCGGTGTCAATCATGTCATCGATGAGAATCGCCGTCTTGCCCGCAATGTCGCCGATGATGTTCATCACCTCGGCCACATTGACGTCCGGGCGGCGCTTGTCGATGATGGCCAGGGGCGCCCCCAGCCGCTCCGCCAACTGGCGGGCTCGCGTCACCCCGCCCATATCCGGGGCGACGACGACAGGATTGTCCAACCGCTTATCCAAGAA
The DNA here is from genome assembly GCF_001552255.1 of Alicyclobacillus shizuokensis NBRC 103103. Lineage (GTDB taxonomy): Bacteria > Bacillota > Bacilli > Alicyclobacillales > Alicyclobacillaceae > Alicyclobacillus_G > Alicyclobacillus_G shizuokensis. The sequence goes on along the minus strand of NZ_BCQV01000018.1, from coordinate 41,109 downwards.
GTAATTGGCCAAAATCGGCAGGCCAATCAGGTGGTCCAGCGGGATGTCGAAAAAGCCCTGGATCTGTCCGGCGTGCAGGTCCATGCAGATAATGCGGGTAGCACCCGCCTTTTCCAACAGGTTGGCCACCAGCTTGGCGGTAATCGGGTCTCGGGCGCGCGTCTTGCGGTCCTGGCGCGCGTAGCCATAATACGGAATCACCACGTTGATGCTGCGGGCTGAAGCGCGCTTAAGCGCGTCCACCATAATCAAAAGCTCCATCAGGTTCTCGTTGACCGGCGCCGAGGTCGGCTGGACGACGAATACGTTGGAGTCGCGCACGCTCTCGCCGAGCCGGATGTGCACTTCCCCATCCTTGAACCGCCCGACTCGACAATCCCCCAAAACTACACCGATGTGGTCGGCAATCTCCTGCGCCAAGGCCGGATTCGCGTTCCCTGTAAACAGTTTGAGATCCCCGTCACGTGCCATTCTACTCTGTTTCCCCCCGCCGCGATTTTCCGGCATGCCGCTCTTTCCATGCCCGCACGTAGTCCGGCTTCGTCACCTGGCGGGCACGCGCAATCGCGAAGCCATTGTCCGGCACGGCGTCGGTAATGGTCGATCCGGCCGCCACATACGCTCCGTCCCCCACGCTCACGGGCGCCACCAGGTTGACGTTGCAGCCGATGAAGCTGTCGTCCCCCACGCGTGTCTTGTGTTTCTTCTCACCATCGTAGTTCACCGTCACCGCGCCGCAGCCGATGTTCACGCGCCGACCAATCTCCGCGTCTCCGATGTAAGTCAGATGGCTGACCTTGGTATCTTCGCCCACGACCGACTTTTTGATCTCGACAAAGTCGCCAATCTTCACCCGCGCTCCGATTTCACTGCCGGGACGGATGTAGGCAAACGGTCCCACGCTGGCATCCGGTCCGATTTCACTCTCGAGCACGACCGACGATTCGACCCGCGCCCCGTTGTGCACCACCGCGTCGACCAGCCGGGTGTTAGGGCCAATCACACAATCCTCGCCGATGATAGTATGACCTTCGAGCACACTGCCCGGGTAGATGACCGTATCGGGGCCGATGGTGACATCCGCGCCCACGTAGGTGCTGTCGGGATCGATAAAAGTGACTCCCGCCAGCATCCAGCGGCGGCAAATGCGCCGGCGCATGATCTGTTCCACGGCCGCCAACTGGAGACGGTCGTTGACACTGGCAATCTCCTCGACATCGCCCACGGCCAGCGGGTACACGGCCCGCCCGCGCTCACGCAGGATGGCGGCTGCGTCGGTCAGGTAGTATTCTCCCTGCTTGTTGTCGGGCGACAATTTGGCCAACACCTCGCCCAAATCCGCCGCCGCAAACGCGTACAGGCCAGTGTTCACCTGGCGAATCCGCCGCTGCTCGGGAGTCGCGTCCTTCTCTTCGACAATGCGCTCCACCGTCCCGTCTGCGGCCAGAATCACGCGCCCCAGCCCGTCCGGATGCTCCAGTTCGGCCGTCAGCAACACCGCCGCCGCGTCTCGCCGCTCCCGCTCCTCGCACATTCCACGCAACGTTTCCGCTCGAACCAGCGGCCCGTCCCCGTACAGGACAAGCACTGTGTCGGCGTCCGGGCGCAACCGCGGCCACGCACACTGGACAGCATGCCCGGTGCCCTTTTGCTCCTCTTGGACCGCGAACTCCGCCCGACCGCCTACGACCTGCTTCACGGATTCCCTCGCCTGTCCAATCACGACGATGACCTGATCCAACGCGAGTTTCTCCAGTTCGTCGAGAATGTGCAGGATCATCGGTTTGCCACACACTTCATGCAACACTTTGTGTTTCTTCGACCTCATTCGGGTTCCCAGACCCGCGGCCAAGACAATGGCGGTTCGAGCCACAACATCGCCTCCATATTCGTGCAACCCCAGTGTATCCAAAGGAATGCAGGGGTTCAATCGGGTCTTGTCCGCCATCTGCGTCGGAATCTGGAACACTGAAATGGGGCATAAGAAGGGAAGGACGAACGGACGAGAAAGCGCTTGCGGGAAGGGCGACAAAAAACCGCCGTCGTCCTCCCCGGACAGCTCCGCGAGGAACCACGGTCGCGGCAAGCAGTGAATCCATGTTTTTGTACCTTCCTGTCCCGCTGCCGAGCCGTCAAGCGGTCGGTTCCTGAAGCGTCTCGCTACGGTAATACTCACGCAGCACCGCATCCTGGATTTTCTGACGGGTCACGGAGGAAATGGGATGCGCGATATCGCGAAATTCTCCATCGGGCGTCTTCTTGCTCGGCATTGCCACAAACATCCCGTTGTTCCCGTCGATCACGCGGATATCGTGGACGACAAACTCGCTGTCAATCGTGATGGACGCTATCGCCTTCATGCGGCCTTCCGTACTGACTTTACGCAGTCGGACATCCGTGATCTGCATCCTTCTCACCACCCTCTTGCGACCCGTGGAGAACTTACTTGGATATTCCACAGGTTCGGGAAAAATCCTGCTAGGTGTTTGAGAATTTTCACGAATTCTTGGCGAACACGGCAGGTGCCGGTACAAACGGGCAGCAAGAGGGGGCCACGCGCTCTCTCCGCCGGGCTCCCCTAGGCCCTGCGCCGCGCACTCCGTCTATCCGGCGGCTGGTGAGTGGGGTCCCATCGACCAACTCCCGCAGGATGGCGACGGGCGGCTCCTTGCTTGAGGCCTCTTGCTTTAGACTCCCTCTGCCTCCGACTCCGCCTCGGCACGCAGCGCTCGGCCGACGCCCTTGCAAGCCGCCAGGAGCAGACGAATGGCCGCGCTGACGTCCGGATCGGCCAAGTAGGCCAGCAGTTTGAAAAAGCCAAGCGGCGTCTCCAGAGCCTTACGGTCAGCCTTGGCCTCCTCGACGCTGGCCGCGGCGCCTTGGGCCAAGCGGCTGAATGCCTCCAAGTCGACGGCCCCCAGCGCCTGCGCGGCCGTCACCAGGTTTTTCAGTCCGCGCACGGCGCCTGGTTGGTTGACCAAGTCCACCACAATGCGCAACACGTCGTCGGCCTGCTCCAGCAATGCGGCGGCCAGAGTGAGCAACCCGCGATCATGCAGGGCCCGCGCCAGCCGCAACACTTCGGCCAGGGCGTCCACATCCGCCGCGGCCATCTGCTGCAGGCGCTCCATCGCCTTGGCCTGGGCCTCCGCCTCATCCGTCTGCGCTGGAACCACGGTGGTCACAGGTTTTGCCATGCTGCCGCCTCCCTCTCCGCCTCATTCGCCGCCAGCTTGCCGACGAGCGGGCGATAATCGGCGCGGGCCCACTTTTTCTCCACCTCGACCCCCGGCTTGGGATGCGGTTGGTGGCGTCTTGGGTTGTTACGGCCAAGCGGCGAGGCGCCTTTGTCGCCGAGCACCTCCAGCCGCACCCGCACCTCTTTGTAAGCGGGCGTATGGGTGGTGACGTCCGACTCGCTGCTGGTCAGGCGGTTGACCGCCTCCTCGTCCTTGGGCGAGTTCATCGGCATGTACAACTCGCGGCCGGCGACTCTGTCGGTCACCACAGCGCGCACCTTGACGCTCCCGTACGGGGAGACCAGGCGCACCAGCGCGCCATCCTCGATTCGGCGTTCCGCGGCCAGCTCGGGCGAGACCTCGACAAAGGTCATCGGCACCTTGTCCCGCAGCCCGCGGACGCGGTAGGTGAGGTTGCCCTCGTGGAAGTGCTCCAGCATGCGGCCGTTGTTCAGGTGCAGGTCGAAAGTTTCCTCGTAGGCTACCGGCTCCTGCCATGTGACCGGGCAGAACCGCGCCCGGCCGCCGGGCAGCGCGAACTGCTCGGTGTACAAAAGCGGCATGTCGCGCCCGTCCTCGGCAACCGGCCACTGCAGGCTGCGGTAGCCTTCCAGCCGCTCATAGGTCGCGCCCTTCATCAGTTCGGTGGTGCTGCAGGCCTCCTCAAAGATCTCGCGCGGCGACGTGTAGTTCCAGTGGGCGCCCAAGCGGTTGGCGACCAGTTGGATGATCTGCCAATCCGGCTTGGCGTCGCCCAGCGGCGGCAGCGCCTGGTAGAGACGCTGGATGCGGCGCTCGGTGTTGGTGAAGGTGCCCTCCTTCTCCAGGCTTGGGCAGGCCGGCAGGATGACGTCCGCAAACTGCGCCGTCTTGCTGAAAAACGCGTCCTGCACGACGAAGAAATCGAGTTTTTCAAACGCCGCCTCCACGTAATTGGCGTTCGAGTCCACCACCGCCATGTCCTCGCCGACCAGGTACATCGCCCGCAGACGGCCGTCGTGCATGGCATCCACCATTTCGTGGTTGTCCAACCCCTTGCTCGTCGGCAGCGTGACACCCCAGGCCGCCTCCCACTTGGCGCGCACCTGCGCGTCGTCCACCCGCTCGTAGCCAGGCAGAAAGGCCGGGGCGCAGCCAAAATCGCCCGCCCCTTGGACGTTGTTGTGCCCGCGCAACGGATAAGCGCCGGTGCCCGGCCGCCCGACCTGGCCGGTCAAGAGCAGCAGGTTGCAGATAGCCGTGCTGGTCTCCGTGCCGCCGCGGTGCTGGGTGACGCCCATGGCCCAGCAGATGGACAGCCGCTTGGCGTTAGCAATCATGTCCGCCGTTTGCTGCAATTCTTGCGCGGATAAGCCGGTGACACGCTCGGCGTACTCGAGGGTGTACGGGGCCAGCGATTGGGCGTATTCGTCAAACCCCTCCACCCGCTCGCGCACAAACGCCTCGTCATAACGTCCAGAGTCAAGCAGCAGCTTGGCCACCGCGTTCAACCAGACCAAATCTGTTCCCGGCTTTGGGTGCAGGTGCAGATTCGCGCGGCTGGCCAAGTCGTTCTTGCGCAGGTCGGCAACAATCAGCTTCTGCCCGTGCTTCTTCTGGGCGCGGCGCAGGCGCGTGGCGAGCACCGGGTGCGACTCGGCCGTATTAGCACCGACGACGATGACCAAGTCGGCCAAGCCTAAATCCGAGATCGATCCGGTGTCTCCCCCGAGCCCCATCGTCCGCCGCAGCGCCTCCGTCGCCGGCGCCTGGCAGTAACGCGAACAGTTGTCGATGTTGTTCGTGTGCATGACCGCCCGCGCCAGCTTCTGCATCAAGTAATTTTCCTCGTTGGTGCACTTGGAAGAAGAGATGAAGGCGATGGAGTCGTCGCCGTGCTGGCCGCGGATGTCGGTGAGGCGCTGGCCGATGTACTCTATGGCCTCTTCCCAGGAGGCCTCATAAAAGGCGTCGCCGCGGCGGATGAGCGGTTTGGTCAGGCGCTCCGAGCTGTTGACAAAGTCCCAGCCAAACTTGCCCTTGACGCAAGTGGAGATCTGGTTGGCCGGCGCCTCCATCTGCGGCTCGACCTTGAGGATCTTGCGGTCCTTGGTCCAGATGTCGAAGCTGCAACCGACGCCGCAGTAGGTGCAGACCGTCTTGGTGCGCCGAATGCGCGCCTCGCGCAGCTTGGCCTCCACTTCCGAGACCGCGAAAATCGGCCCGTAACCCGGCTCCACCTGCTTGGTCAGGTCAATCAGGCCGCGCAGGGTATTCTTTTCCAAGCCGGTCAGGTAACCGGCTTCCCCCAACATCGATTTCTCCTGCAGCGCGTTGCACGGGCACACGGTGACGCAATGGCCGCAGGATACACAGGACGATTCGTTGATGGGCACATCGCCATCCCAGATCACACGCGGCCGATCCCGCTCCCAATCGATGGAAAGCACCTCACTGACCTGCAGGTTCTGACAGGCCTCCACGCAACGGCCGCAGAGAATGCACTGGTCCGGATCGTACCGGTAAAAAGGGTTGCTGTCATCGACGGCGTACGGTTTGGGCGCAAACGGTTCCGCCTGCTCATTGATGTCCATCGCCATAGCGGTATTGTGGATGACGCAGTTGCCGTTGTTGTTGTCGCAGACCGTGCAGTACAGTTCATGGTTGACCAGCAGTCTGTCCATCGCCTGCTTGCGCGCGAAGCGGGCCGCCGGCGCTTGGGTCCGCACCATCATCCCCGCTTTCACGGGGGTCGAACAGGCGCGCAGCAGTTCATGCCCCACCTGAACCAGGCACGTGTCGCATGTCTCAATCGGCCCCAATGCCGGATGGTAGCAAATGTGGGGAAAGTCAGGCTGATGCTCCAGGAGAACGTCGAGCAGGCTGGCGCCAGCGGGCGCCTCGACCGGATTGCCATCCACGTACAGACGCACCCGGCTTCCGTCCGCCGCCAGTGCGTCCCATTTGGGCTGTACATCCATCTCCATTCGGTTCTCCCCTCCATTCCGATCTCGGTGGGACACCCACCTCCGGCGAGTGCCCGGGCAAGCCGGCGGTATGTCTCGGCAGGGTGCGAGCCATGGCAGCCCCCCGCCACCGAGGCGGGCACCGCACCTCAGGTCACGACTGGTTGCCCACGTCCTCACTCACCATGCCGCGCGGGGCCGCATGGACCGAGTCGCTGGGCGCGGTGCGGCCCTTGAGGAACGCGTACCAATAAACCGTCGCCACAAACAGCCAGCCGCCGATGGCGTTGCCGATAAAAGCGCCAATCCACTCGACGATGATTTGCCCCCACGTGATGGGCGCGCCGACGAAATAGCCTGCCGGCAGGAAGAACATGTTAGCCACCACGTGCTGGAACCCGATAGCCACGAAGCCCATGATGGGAAACCAGATGCCGAAAATCTTGCCCACGATGTCCTTCGCCCCGAGCGACATCCAAACCGCCAGGCAGACCAGCCAGTTGCAGCCGATGGCCGAGAGAATGGTCGGGCCAAACGGCAGCGTCGCCTTGGACACCGCGACGGCTATCGTCGCCTTGTCGTACGGAGGCTGGTCGAGCATGTGGGCGCCGACGCCGAACACCCAGGCGACAAACAAGGAGCCGATGAGATTGCCAATCAATACCCACCACCAATTGTAGATCAAACCCAGCCATGATGCCCGCTTGGCATGCACCGCGATGGGCACCGTCATCATGTTGCCGGTCAACAGTTCCCCGCCGCAGATGACAACAAACATCAGGCCAATCGGGAACACGGCGCCGCCTACAAGCGCTTTCAACGTGCCGCTGGAATCGGGCATGCCGGCCGTCACACGCAGGTCGAACAGGGCGCCGAACGCGATGAACGCGCCCGCCAAAAAACCGAGTACCAACAGCTTGCCAACCGATGTGCGAGCTTTTTCTTCTCCCGCCTTGACCGCAGCGGCCGCAATCTCGGCCGGTGTCAAAAAGTTGCTCATGCAGACTCACACTCCCTATGCGTGGTGTGGGGCCAGCACAGCTGCGCCGCAACCGGCCCCCAGAATCTGCCCACCAACGGACGACCGCTTGGTTCCGACTACCGTGCCGCCACGCCCCGTGCGCGGGAGAGCCCGCGCTGGCTGCGAACGCCGGCGAGGGCTGGCTCGCCGCGGCCACCAGCCAAGGCGTATGGCCTAGGTGGCCGGCCGCACCGCTACCAGCTCAATCTCCACCTTGGCGCCTTTGGGCAGCGCGGCCACCTGAACGCACGAACGAGCCGGGCGATGATCACCGAAAAAGGCGCCGTACGCCTCGTTGACCGTGTCAAAGTCGGCCAAATCGGTGAGGAAAATCGTCGCCTTGACCACGTTCGTGCGGCGCACCCCGGCCGCGGCCAGCACGGCGTCCAGGTTGGCCAACACCTGCTTGACCTGCTCCTCTACGTCTCCCTCCACCAGCGTCCCGTCCGGCCGCAGCGGAATCTGGCCGGAGGTGTAGACCACCCCGCCAATCTCCACCGCCTGCGAGTACGGCCCAATCGCCGCTGGCGCTTTCTCTGTCGCGATGATTCGCATGGCTCACGACCCCTTTTGTTAGCTTCTGTATGGCAGCGGCTCGCTCAGAGCCGACTCACCCGAAATCCGTCTGGCCCAATATGGGTGCCGAGGGGCGCACCTTAACCCATTCGCCTTCCTGCAAATCCTCCAGCGTGAACAGCGAGAAGTATGGCTCCACCAGCTTTTTCACCGGCTCCCGCGTGGCCATGAAGACCGCCGTTCCGACCACCTCGGCGCGAAACTCGCCAAGCAGCGTGGAGACCGCCTTGACCGTGGCCCCCGCGCGCATAAAATCGTCGACGATGAGCGCCCGCGCCTGCTCCGGCATCGCCCGCCGCGAGATGGACATGGTCTGGATGCGCCGTTCCGATCCGGACACATAATGCAGGCTTACGGCGGGCCCGTCGGTCAGGCGGTGCTCGCGGCGCGCAATCACGACCGGCACGTGCAGGTAGCGGGCCGCGGACACCGCCAACGGTATCCCTTTGGTTTCCACCGTCACAACCACGCTCACGTGTTTGTCTTGATAGACTGAGGCAAACCAGCGCCCGACCAAGTCCAGCACGTCCGCGTCCCCCAACACATCGGACATGTAGAGAAACCCGCCGGCCAAGATGCGCGACGCATCCGACAGCTTGTCGGACATCTCGGACACGAACGCACGCTGCCGAGCCGGCGGCACCTGGGCGCGAAACACCACCCCGCCGGCCGCCCCCGGGTACGTCTCGATGCGACCGCTGCCGTCCTCCTCGACGACCTGGCGCAAAAGCGTCACGTCTTCACTCAGGGAGGACTTGGCTGCCTGCCACGCCTGCGCCCAGTCGGACAACGAGCACACCTGGCTGGGGTGCTCAAAGAGTGCCTGTGTCACGCGAATCAACCGTTCCGCCCGCCGCGTCCCCATCACCTCCTTGCCCTCAACTGCCGCCAACACCCACTGCACTCGCAGGGCCCCGCCACAACCGGCCATGGGTGCGGCATGCCCCCGCAACGCCCGCCCTGCCCATGCCCTAAGGCGTCAGGGCGTCAGGCGATGCGGCTCAAGTAGACCTCGCGGACGAAGCCGCGCAGGGCGTTGTAGAGGCGTTGCGCCGCTGTCTGCGTGCCCATCAGGCAATAGAGGGTGGGTCCGCTGCCGGACATATGCACAGGCACCCGCGCCACCGCCTCAATCCGCCGCTTCAAGTCGGCCAAGCCAGGATACAGCCGCATCGTGACCGGCTCCAAATCGTTGCTGATGCGCTGACGGACGGCGTTCACGTCCCCCGCCGCCAAAGCGGCCAGCATCGCCCGACTGCTCGGCTCGCTGCGCACCGTGTAGCCCTCCATCGCCTGATACACCGCAGCCGTCGAAACGTGCACAGGAGGACGGATGAGGACAACAAAAGCGCGCAGGCTGTGCCCCACCGGTTGCAGCCGCTCGCCCCGCCCCGTCGCCACCGCACAGCCTCCATACACGCAAAACGGCACGTCTGATCCCACTTCGCTGCCTATCTCCGCCAGTTCCGCCAACGACAGGCCGGTGCCAAACAGTCGGTTGAGCCCGCGCAGCACCGCCGCCGCGTCAGACGATCCGCCCGCCAACCCGGCGGCGACGGGAATCTGCTTGTCAATCTTGATGCGCAGCCCGCCGCGGCGGTGGGTGTGGCGAAAGAACGCAGACGCCGCCTGATGCGCCAGGTTGCGCTCGTCCAGCGGCACCTGACTGGCGTTGCAATCCAGTTCTATCCCCTCTGCGTCGCTCCGTTCCAAGAGCACAGAATCTGACAGGTCAATAGCCTGCATGACCATATCGACGTCGTGATACCCGTCCGGCCGGCGGCCGATGACGTCCAGTGTCAGATTAATTTTGGCGTACGCCCGTTCCACTAACAAGTCCCCCACCTCGACCCTTTTAGCATGGTCGAGAATGGGCGGCTCGTCAAGTTATGCCGGCCACGGCACGCCCGCTCGGCTCGAACATCGGGGAAGGCACCAGGACTCCGCCCATCCCCTCAATCAGGGCGGACAGCCGCGGCAGACGCTCGTAGAACATCGCGACCACTTCGTCGGGTTTCACTTCGGCAATCGCCTGACGCAGCGCCTCCTCTTCGGAGAGCACCACCCGGCACGGTTTCTCCGGGTGCAGCCGGCGGATTTCCGCGGCCATGATCTCGGCCACCTCACCCTCGCGACGGCCGCGCTTGTCCTCGTCTTCCTTGACAAGGAAAGCGTCAAACCAGCCGGACAGTTCCGCAGCCGCCTCGCGGATGACCACGTCCGAACGATCTCCCGGCACCCCGACCACACCGATGCGGCGTTTGCTGCCCAGCCGCGCCAGCCATTCACCAACGCGGCGGAAGCCGTCCGGATTGTGACCGTAATCCAGCACCACGTAACCGCCGCCCGGCATGCGGTAAGTCATCAGGCGGCCTGGGTTGTCCGTGTCCGGCCGAAACGACAGCAGCGCGTCAGCCACCTGCCGCCGGGTCAGCCCGATGGAGCGCAGCGCCGCCGCGGCGGCCAGACAGTTCTCAATTTGAAACCGCGCGGTGCCCTCCAGGGTCACCGGAATCTGGCGAGCGAAGGCAATCTCCCAGGACAGGTTCCCCCGCCCCTCGGTCAGCCAACCCCGCTGCAGGAAAAAGCCGACGCCGCCGCGGGCCAGGTGCCGGCGCAGCACCGGATTGTCGGGGCTGGCCGCGAAAAACACCACCTTCGCCCGCAAGCGCCGCGACAGCTCGACCAGGTGCTTATCCTCCGCATTGAGCACCACCGCACCGTCCTCGAACACACACTCGGCCACCAGGGATTTGATGTGCACCAAGTCCTCAATCGACTCCACGCAGTCCTGGCCGATGTGGTCCAGCGTGATGTTGGTCAGCACCGCCACATTCGCCTTGTCGTAGGCGAGCCCGCCGCGCACGATGCCGCCGCGCGCTGTCTCCAGCACCGCCGCCTCGACGGATGTGTCCGCCAAGATCATGCGCGCGCTAGCCGGACCTGTGGTGTCCCCCTCGACCACCTTCTTGCCGCCGATGAACACCCCCCCAGTGGTGGTCATGCCGACAGTGCGCCCGGTGCTGGCGAGGCCGTGGCCAATCAGGCGAGTGGTGGTCGTCTTGCCGTTGGTGCCGGTGACCGCGATGAGCGGAATGCGGCCGTCATCGCCGTCGGGAAACAGCGCATCCACAATCGCCCTCCCGGCCTCTCGCGCCGCGCCGTAGGACGGGTGCTGGTGCATGCGGATGCCGGGCGCGGCGTTGACCTCGACCACGGCGCACGCCTCGCCCTCGCACGGCGGGCGGTCCACCGCCGGAACAATCATGTCGATGCCGCAGACGTCCAGACCAATCAGACGTGCCGCCCGCTCGGCGATGAGCCGGTACGACTCGTCCAATCGCCCCGTGATGTCCACCGCCTCGCCACCGGTGGAGAGGTTGGCGCTGTCGCGCAAAAACACAGCGCGGCCCGCCTCCGGCACGTCGTCCAGGGAGAGACCCTGGCGGGCGAGCACCTGGCGGGCAATTTCGTCCACGACAATGCGGGTCAGTGGCTTCTCGTGGTGTATCCCTCTGTCAGGGTGGGCGTTGACCGCCTCAATCAGTTGCCGCACCGTGTGCACCCCGTCTCCGTGAACGTGCGCCGGGATGCGCTCGCTGGCGGCAATCAGGCGGGCACCGACGACGAGCAGGCGGACGTTCCTGCCCTCCACGTACCGCTCCACCATCACGCGCCGGTTGTAGCGGCTGGCGAACTGATAGGCGCGCCGCACCTCCTCCTCGTTGGCCAGATTGAGACTGACGCCGCGACCCTGGTTGCCGTTGTACGGTTTCACGACCACCGGTGCGCCGAGGCGGTGAAACTCGGCCACCGCCTGCTCCTCGTCCGCCGCCACCCCACCGTACGGCACGGGGATGCCGGCGGCGCCGAGGATGTCCTTGGTCAACGGTTTGTCGGACGCGATGTCCACCGCCACAGCGGAGGTCCGGTCGGTCAAGGTCGCCTGCACCAGCCTCCGCTTGCAGCCATACCCCAGTTGCACCAGGCTGCCTTCGTTCAACCGTCGCACCGGGATCCCGCGCCGATGGGCGGCGTCGACGATGGCCTGTGTGCTCGGACCAAGGGCCGTCTCAGACAGGATGGCGTCCGCCTCCGCCAACACCCGTTGCAGCGGATATGCCCAGTCGGCCAGCATGGACTCGACAATCTCCATGGCCGCCTGCAGCAAGAAGCGCTGACAGCGGAACGCCTTGCACTCGATGACCACTTCGTACTGGCCGGGCCGACCGGCGTACAGCGTCTTGCCGTAGTGCACATCGAGGCCAGCGCAGCAGGCCAGCTCAATCGCCAAGTGCTCGACAATGTGCCCAAAATACGTGCCTTCCTCGAGACGCTCGACGAACCCGCCCGGCTCTCCCTTGGCGCAGTGGTGTTCGCGCAGCCCCGGGAAGTCCGCCAACAACCGCTCGTTGAAGCCTGGAAACTCGCGGCTTTCGCGTTCGGTTAGGTCTTCCAGGTCCATATCGGCAATCAGAATCGGTCGATAGAGATACAGATTGGGCCCGTCTATGTGGCGCACCGAACAAATCCTCATGGATTCAGCTCCTTGCAGCCTCGGACTGGTACGCTGCCCAGTCCGTTATCGGTCTCCTGTCGCGCAGGTGAAACCCGTACCCCTGCGACAGGATGTGCAGTTGAATGCCGCACAGGCACAGCGCCTCATCGGATTCCACCACGTCCAGGTTGGAATACTTCACACCGCCGGCGTCCACCACGCTGACAGCGCCGCGGCCGAGCACGCGGAAGGCGCCGTTTTCGACGATCACGGCCGTATCCTCGTCGATGCCAAGGCCCAGGTGGTGCGGGTACTGGGCAACGGCAGAAACCAGTCGCCCCAGACGGCCGCGTTGGGCAAAGTGCTGGTCAATGACCACGCCGTCGAGAAATTCCATACCCGGAGCCATATCGACCACAGCGATGCGGGGATTGGTCTCAGCTTCCCCGTCGACAATCATGGTGCTCGACATCATCGACGCTCCGGCGCTGGTCCCCCCTAGCGGCACTCCGCGCGCCAGCGCGTTGTGCAGTGCCGCGTCGACTCGGGTGCCCCCGAGCAGCTTGGTGATGCGCAGCTGATCCCCGCCTGTGAAAAAAATACAGGTGGCGTCTTGTATGAACTGGACTGCGCTGTCGGTGTCGGCCGCAGCGCGGTGGGAAACGTCCAAGGTACGCACATCGGCGGCACCGAGGCGCCGAAACACCTCGACATACTCCATGCCGACCTCGACCGGCGTTTCGCTGGCCACCGTCATGACCAGCACCTGTGCGTGCTTGTCTCCACCTAGCCGCATGAACTCGCGCAGGATTCTGCACTCCCCCTGCTTATCCTCAGCTCCGCCGATGATGACCAATGGGCCAGTCTTGTGCGACATGGGGTCCCTCCTCACCGATGGAACACACACGCGCTAGTCTGTCCGCGCGAAAAATCCGGTATGCAGAAAAACCGGGGGCAGCAACGCCCCCGGTGGCCGTCGGTGCCGTGGATGTCACGGGTCTTGCCTAGCGCTTGTGCTCGGACAAAGACTGCTCCGCAATCTCGATGGCGCGCTTGACCATGTTGCCGGCGTCCCGGGTGGTGATGGCGCCCCACCCTTCACGCTGAACCGTGTCGTAGAAACCGAGTTCCTTCGCCAGTTCCAGCTTCAGCTCATCCGACATGGTGCCCCTGCGTCGCCCCATCGTTCAACACCCTCCTCATCGCAGCCGAGCCTGGGTTCAAGCTGCGTGATTGACGGCCAATCCCTAGTGTCCGCTCCCGCTTGCCGCGGCAAACACGCAAATCCTGACAAAAAAAAGACGGCCCTGCGGCCGTCCTCATCCCCCGTCTCTGCGGGACCCGATTTATTGTGACCGTGTATACGTGATTTTCACGTTATCCCCGTTTTTACACACCATCAACTCGACCGTCTCCGTCAGCAAATCCGCATAACTGTAGGAGACCCGTTCAAACGAACCATCGGATGGTTCCAGGCGAACCACAAACACAGACGGATACGTTTCTTCCAACACTCCGCTGCGTTCGATGGTCTTGCGTCGACCGCCGTTCGCCCGAAGCAAAACCTTCTCCCCGATAAGTTCATCGAGGCTGCTCTTAATGTCGTGGAGCGCATTCCTGGCCAACACACACCACCTCTTTCCATTGGCCATTATACCATGGAAGAGGATATACGTCAACCAGGTTAATCATTATAACAAGGGTCGATTTTCATTGTCAATGGGTCAATACAGCGATTTCGGTAGCCCCAAACGGTATTTGCCACGAGATTCCAGCCCGCCGATGCCGTCGGTGCCGGTGTACGTCGATTGCACCACGTCGTACACGTTGACGGTCTGGTTGATCGGCGTGTAGGCCACCTTTTCCGCGATGAACACCGGATCGAGCGCGTGAATCATGATGCGCTGCGGCGAGCTGGCAAAGTTGGCGCCCGCGTCGAGCAATGATTCGAAGTGGGACTGGCAGGCCCCGGCGATGATGACCAAATCATCCATGCTGCGCGAGTGGCGTCTAGCGTTCTGCACGGTACGGACAAAATTCAGAGAGTTGCGGTAGTTGCGGATGTCGGATAGGTCCTTGCCTTTGCGGATGACGCCGTCGTGGCCAGTGATGATGAGGATGTCGGGTTCATACTGTTCCAGTAGGGCGCGCACCGCCTCGGGCATGCGTGACTCCGCCATATGTTCGCCAAACGCCCGGATGCCGAGTTCCCTGTACATGGCCAGACACTTTTGCAGGTAGGTGCCGTCGCCGTCAAGGTGGAGAACCCGCCCGGGCCGCTCAAAAAAATCGGGCCGGGAATCGAATCGCGCCTCCTTGCGCAGGGACAGCTTCTCAGATTCCTTCTCTCGCCGCGAGCGAATCAGGCGTACGCACTCAGACTCCAAGTGATGGCGGTAGGCTTCAAATTGCTGCCGTTCCTCGTCGCTCACGACCTCCAGGTCGGAGAGCGGAGCATCAGCCATCAACCGCACGTCGATGCCTTTGAGGATGGCGGTCTGGGTTTCTTCGTCAATCTCCACAATGACGAAACACAGGTCCTTTCCGTACGATTTGCGCGCCACGTAATCTCCCGTCTTGGCCACGCGAATCCCCTCCCGTAGTATCGGGGCCGTGTCTGATTTCAGGATATGACCGGCGGGATGCGCGTGACACGAGGCAAGGAGGCGGCAGCTTGACACCTTCGCTGAATGAACCCATCTACGCGCTGATTGCGGCCCGCAACGAAGCGGCGCGCATCGGCCCGGTACTGGCGCAGCTGGCGCGCGCCGGAGCGGCGGGCTGCCTGGTGGTGGCCAACGGCTGCCACGACGAGACGGCCGCCGCGGCCCGGCGGTTTGCCGCCCGTTGGCCGCAAGGTGCCTGCCGTGTCAGGGTGATTGAGGTAGCAGCGGCGCTGGGGCCGGATGTTGGCCGTGCCTACGCGGCCTACCTGGGTTTGCGCTGGGCCCGGCAGGCAAAGGGGTTCGTGTTCGTAGACGGCGACTGGGCCGGCGGCTTCGGCCCCAGCCTGGCCGCGTTTCTCGACAGGGCGCAGAGGGACCCGGCGCTGGTGGCGTACGCGCAGGCGCGGCCCGATGCCAGCCGCCTGGATTTGGCCCTCTACCGGGCCGCCTCAGCCCGCCTGGCCCCTCACCTGGCCCAGGCGGCCGTGCCCGAAACGCCGCTGTATGTACAAAAAGACGCGTTCGACCGCGTCTCGCCCTGGTGGTTGCACCAGCCCGGATTGTGGTTTGCCCGCTGCCTGCTGGCAGGGGTGAGGATGGTCGTGATCCCCCGCACGGTGTTCGATCCGCTCGTCCGCGGCGACCGCACGCGCTCAGCGCCGCAGCAGCGGGCGATGCGGGAGACCCTCATTGGCGACGCCGCCGAGGCGGCGTACCTACTCTTGGGCCGCAGGCCTGAGCGCAGCTGGCGCGGCCGCCAGTACCCCGGGCTGGCCGGGCAGCGGCGCACTGACCTGTTGGCCGCGTTGGCCCAGACCATCCATTTCCCGCCGTGAAGGCAGTGGACGGCCGGCCACCGCCCGCCCGATTCCCCTACCGGCACGCGCTCGGATGGACGCTGGCCCACCAAGCGGCCTTGTCACACCTTGGTGTATCGGTCAGCAACCTTCGACGCCCCATAGGAATCGGGTTTGATGCGCGCCTCGTAGCCACTGGCTGTGATCCACGCGACAATCTCGCGGATGAGCTGCTTGGTCGCCCCTTTTTCACCGATGTCCAGATGCACCTCAATCTGCCAATCGCAGTCACGAGCCTTCAGCTGCTCCGACAGCTGCGCCCCCAATTGCAGGGAATACCCTGCCTCGCTGAACATTCGCTGCCGGAGCGAACGCATGAACGGCTGTCGCTCGCGGTGCACGAAGTAGCGCGCCCCTTTGCCCAACCGGTGAAAGATCACCGCGGAGACAAAGGTCACGGACTGGTCGTGGGGCTTGGGCTGCGAATCGGTGCCAATGATGATGCGGAACGCGTCGTGCGGATGGCTCTTCGCTTCCTGAACCAACTCATCGACCACCTCGTCGATGTCCATCGTGCCGCGCGTCGGGTTGAAGAACCTCCACACTGCGCGCACCTCCCTGCCAACCTCGTCAGGTCGCACATCTCCAGGTTATGAACACTCCGGCAATTGTCCCGCCTACAGTATATGCCAAGCAGCCCCCTGAAGAAAGGCTGACCTCCTGGCTCCAGAGCCAAAAACGACCACTGGCCGGGGTCATCCCCGGCCCACCCGTTCGCTGTATACATCGGCAAGTCGGACAAATTCTTGCAGAGACAAGGTCTCCCCCCGCCGATTCGGGTCTATCCTGGCCCTCATCAGCAGGCGACGCGTCTCATCCCGGTCCCAGCCCAACCCGCCGGCCAACGAGTTGGCCAGCGTCTTGCGGCGGCTGGCAAAGGCGGCACGCACCACTCGCCGCAGGTCCGGAAGGTGGCGTACAGGATAGCGGGGGCGACGGCAGGACAGACGGACAACCACCGAATCGACCCCAGGCGGCGGCAGGAATGAGGACGGCGGCACGGAGACGATGCGCTCCACCTCGGCCCTGTACTGAACCATCACCGACAGTGCGCCGTACGCCTTCCTGCCGGGGGCGGCCGCCAGCCTGTCGGCCACCTCTTTCTGTACCATGACGAGGACGTTGTCCACCGGCACGTCCGCTTCGAGGATGTGAAACAGGATGGGCGTCGTCACATAGTACGGGAGGTTGGCCACCACGTGCACGCGCGGGCAGCCGGCAAACCGCGCCCAAAGTTCCTGCAGGTCCACATCCAGCACATCCGCGTAGATCACCTCGGCACGCGGAAACGTCCGCAGCGACTCCGCCAGCAGGGGCTGCAGGGCGGCGTCCTTCTCCACGGCCACCACTTTGCCTGCCCGCGCCGCCAGGCGCTGCGTCAATACCCCTGCGCCGGGGCCAATCTCCAGCACGCCGTCACGCTCGCTGATGCCAGACGCCTCCACAATCTTGCGGAGCACCCGTTCGTCAATCAAAAAGTTCTGGCCGAGACCTTTTTTGAGCACGAACCCGTGGCGGGCCAAGAACTGTTTCAGCTCCCCAGGCCTTGCCAGGTGGACGGCCTCATCCACCGGCGCCATCTCCCCTCGTGTCGGCCGACAGAGAGGTCTCCCAGGCTGCGGCCGGTGCCCCATCCCCGACCAAACCGGCCAGAGCCGCCTCCCATTCGGCGCGCGTAACACCGAGCAGGTTCAGCTTGCGGACAAACGCCTTCGCGTTCGCCGATCCGATGCCCAGCCGCTCACCCACCTGCCGCCGCCGCTCGGCCGCCCCTGCGCAGCCAGCCAAGCCGACGACGACCAAATCGGCAAGCGAGAACACGGGTGCGCGCGCGGTTGGGGCGGCGGCAGACGCGGCGGCGCCGCGGGTGTGGAGCAGCGCTTCGACAATCGCCTCGACGCTCGCTAGCTCCACCCCGACGCGGCGCCCGTCCGTCGCCGCCGCGCGCGGGATGAACGCGTGCCTGCAGCCCGGCACCTGTTCGTCGATACGGCGGCGAATGCGCTCGCCCGGTCCGTCCGGATCGGTCAAAATGATGATGCCGCGGGTGCGCCGGATTCGCTGCAGCTGCTGCAGCAGGCGGCGGCTTATCCTGTCCCCTCCGACGACGAACACGTCCGCGTCGACCGCGCTCTCGACCTTGTGCCGGTCGTGCAGGCCCTCAACCACAACCACGTCCTCCAGTCGCGGCCTGGCGGCCCGCGATGCCGCATCAGAGGCGCACATGGGGGCCATCCTCCCGTGCCTTCGCACCATCTTCAATGCCGAACAGGCGCCTGGCGTTGCCTGTGGTGAGACGGGCCACCTCGTCCACGGTCTGACCGCGCAACTCGGCCAGCTTCTCGGCCACCAATCGGACACGCTCCGGCTCGTTGCGCTTGCCGCGCAGCGGGTGCGGTGACAAGTAGGGGCTGTCGGTTTCCACCAACAGCCGGTCATCCGGGACGCGCGCGGCGACCTCCTGCAGCACCTTGTTGCTCTTGAAGGTGACCGGCCCGCCGAAGGAGATGTAAAACCCGATGGCCAGGCAGCGCTCGGCCGCCGGCCAATCCGCACTGAAACAGTGCATGACGCCGGTGAGTTCGGGCGCTGCCTCCTCCTCGAGCAGACGTACGGTGTCCAGGGTGGCGTCGCGGTTGTGAATGATGACCGGCAGGCGCCGCTCCTTGGCCAGGCGCAGCTGTGCCCGAAGGACCTCTTGCTGCACGTCGCGGGGTGCGGTGTCCCAGTAATAGTCGAGGCCAATCTCGCCAACGGCGACCACCCGTTCATCTTGTGTCAGCGCGGCGATTGCAGGCACATCGGCGAGCGACGCCTCGGCCAGCGACTCGGGGTGCAGGCCCACCGCTGCGTAGATGTCGCCGTGCTGACGCGCCAGGGCCAACGCCTGCTCCCCGGTGGCCAGGTCCACACCCGGGACCACAAACCCGGTCACGCCGGCTTGCCGCGCGCGCTTCAGGACCGCATCCAAGTCGTCGCGGAAGCGGTCGTCAAACAGGTGACAGTGGCTGTCAAACAGCATCACTTGACCACCGCGCCGTTGGGAATCGACTCGGGCACCGACACCAGTTTCAGCTGGTCGCCCTCGGACGCGCACAAGATCATGCCGTTGGACTGGACGCCGCGCAGCTTGACCGGCTTGAGATTGGTGACCACAACGGCTTTTTGCCCGACCAGCTCCTCCGGCTGATAATACTGGGCGATGCCCGAAACCACCTGGCGCACCTCGCTGCCCAGGTCAACCTCCAGACGCAGCAGTTTGTCCGCGCCCTCAATCCGCTCGGCCACGCGGATTTGACCGACAGTCAGTTCCACCTGGTCAAACACGTCGATGCCAATCTGCGGCTTGCCCTGAACCTGTGTTTCACTCATGGGGGATCCTCCATCCTTGTCCATATGGGATTGTCCGCTCCCGGCCCGCGCGCTCGTCCCGCCGCTGGCCTGAGCCTGCGCGGCGGTGGCCGCAACGGCCCCAGCCTCCGCCCCGGCGACGGATGTCGCGGCGGCAGCATCGCCCGTCTGTACCCCGGTGCTCTGGGTGGCCTGGGTCGCGGCGGCCAACGCCTCCACCTCGGCCGCCACGTCCAGACGCGGGAACAGCGGCTCCCCGGTTTCCACCCGCTTGCCGGAGACCAAGGCGCCAAAACGGCGCGCGCTCTCCCAGCTGGTCTCGTCTGGAGACAAGTGAAAGCGCGCGTGGATGGTCGCCGCAGCCCGCGGCAGGAACGGCTGCACCAAAATCGACGCGACGCGGATGGCCTCGCACATCGTGTACAGCACGGTGCCCAGGCGCTCCCGCTCCCCTGCTTTGTTCAGCGCCCACGGCGCGCTGTCGTCGATGTACTTGTTGGCAGCGCGCACCAGTCGCCAGATGTGTTCGAGGGCGACCGAGAACTGGAGGCTGTCCATCGCATCCTCGACCTGAGGAATCGTCTCGGCCGCCAGCTTCGCCATGTCCTCCTCCAGCTGTTGGCGCGGCCCCGGGTGCGGGATGACGCCGCCGTTGAAGCGACCGAGCATCGCTGCCGTCCGGTGCACCAAATTGCCGAAGTCATTGGCCAAGTCAAAGTTGAGCCGCTGCAAAAGCGATTCGGGCGTGAACACCCCGTCCTGGCCGAACGGGATCTCGCGCAGCAGGTAATAGCGGATGGCGTCGCTGCCGTAGCGCTCAATCAGGAGCTTAGGGTCAATGACGTTGCCCTTGGACTTGCTCATCTTTCCGTCTTTCATCATGAAAAAGCCATGCCCGTACACCTGTTTGGGCAAAGGCAGGCCGAGCGCCATCAGGATGATGGGCCAGTAGATGACATGGAAACGGACGATGTCCTTGCCGACAAAGTGCACGTCGGCCGGCCAGTAGCGCTCGAACCGGGCGCGCTTGCCCGCATCGTCCGAGAGATAGCCGAGCGCGGTGATGTAATTGGTCAGGGCATCGAGCCAAACATACACCACGTGCTTTGGATTGCGCCGCACATGGATGCCCCAGTCGAACGATGTGCGCGAGACGCACAAATCCTGCAGCCCCGGCTTGATAAAGTTGTTGATCATCTCGTTCTTGCGCGACTCGGGTTGGATGAACTCCGGGTGTTCCTCGTAGTATGCGAGCAACCTGTCCACATACTTGCTCATGCGGAAGAAGTAGCTCTCTTCCTGGACATACTGCACTTCGCGCCCGCAGTCCGGGCACTTGCCGTCGACCAGCTCGCGCTCCGACCAAAAGGATTCGCAGGGCGTGCAATACCAGCCCTCGTACTGGCCGAGGTAGATGTCTCCTTGGTCAATCAACCGCTCGAAAATCTCTTCCACCACCCGGGTATGGCGCGGCTCGGTGGTGCGGATGAAATCATCATAGGAAATGTCGAGCCTGTCCCACAGGTCGCGAATCCAGGCGATGATGTCGTCCAGGTAGGCCAACGGCTCCTGGCCCGCCTTCTCAGCCCGCTGTTGGATCTTCAGGCCGTGCTCGTCCGTGCCCGTCAGGTACATCACATCGAAACCGCGCAGGCGCTTGTAGCGCGCCAGCGCGTCCGCCGCGACCGTGGTATAGGCGTGGCCGATGTGCAGCTTGTCGTTTGGGTAATAGATGGGCGTCGTGATGTAAAACGTCGGTTTCCCCATATCAATTACCTCCCTGATTGCGTCTTCGCACCGCGGCGCTGAAGGAGCCCGCGCGCCAGCGCGACCATTCACAAAAGGCCCGCCCCAAATTGGGGCGAGCCTTGAACCCGCGGTACCACCCAAATTTGCGCATCGGGCGGCGAAGCGGAAGCGCCCATGCACCTTCGTTTCGATAACGGGAACCCCCGCGAATGGGGACCTCCGCGCGCGCCTACCTCAGCCGCTTGGGCCGTATCGACACGCGAGTCTCCAGAACCATACCGCCCCGGGACCGCACATCGGCTCCCACCGTTCCGACTCGCTGGCGTGCGGGGCCCCCGAAGCTCTATTCCTTCACAGACGATTGTATGCGATTGGAATGCCTGAAATATAGCAAGAAGTCCACGGAGTGTCAAATCGAATCGGCCATCAACCGGACACAAAATCGACAAAGTTTGTATTGACTGGTATCGTAAATCAAGAGTATCGTAGAAATGGTCCGGCGAGATTACAGTTATTCCTGTAACATCCATGTGACATGGAAAAAGAAAGCGAATCTCGGCGTTTCTCCCACAACTATCGAGATTTCACGACGAGGATGGGAGTGTTTTCACGCCCAGAACGTCCGAATAGCGGGAGGCCTGGAATTTTTCACGACTTCATCACAAGTAGATCTATGCAAATATCTTGCTATCATGTATAGTTACAGTAATTCAGTACGTCATTTGGACGGACCGGGACGATGAAAACGACAGATCAAGGCCCAGATCTATACCGTTCTTGCCTGTCCATTTGGCAAATCAGTGAGTGATTCACTGGAAATCCGAAAAATTGGTGTCGAATTCATTCTTTGGGAATCGAAAAAAGGAGTGATGACCCCATGAAGTCGACCGGCATCGTCCGCAAAGTGGACGAACTTGGGCGCGTGGTGATTCCGATTGAGTTGCGACGGACGCTCGGCATTGCGGAGAAGGACGCGTTGGAGATCTATGTGGACGGGGACCGCATCATCCTCAAGAAGTATGAACCGGCGTGCATTTTCTGCGGACAGGCGGATGAGATCATCCACTTCAAGGGCAAGAACATCTGTCCGTCTTGTATCGCGGAGATGAGTTCCTGATCTCTCCCCAATCCGGGCCGTTGGTGGGCGGCAACGTCTCGCCGGCGGCCCGGTCTGATATGCGCCCATACCTGTCGCGAGCCACCGTGAATCCACGGCGCCCATCCCATCACCTGACATTCCCCCGCAGTTTCCAGACGGAGAGAACGGATAGAGAAGAGGCGTCGTTCAAGCCCCGCCCCGCGGCAGGGTCGCTTGGTACAACGGCCGCCGCGGGACGCCATGCGCCTGCGCCGCCTCGCGAACCGCCTGGGTGTGCGTCGCTCCGGCCGCCATGCGCGCCTGAACATCGGAGATGGCGGCGGCCATCCGGTCGCTCCCGTCACCCATGGCCACCGTATCGGCCCCGCCTGCGCCGGATGGGGGTGAAGCCGAGCCGCCCGCGGGGCCGTCGGAGCCCGGGCGCAACGCGCCGAGCCACCGCGTCGCCTCGAGGATGAGCACATACTCGCCCCGCACCCCCTGCTCCTGCACGAAGGCCAATACCTCCTCCACCGTCCCGCGGACAAACTGCTCGTGGCGTTTGGTCAACTCGCGGGCGATGACCACCCGGCGCCCAGGAAACCAGGCGGCCAGCGCGCGCAGCGTGGCCTCGAGGCGGTGCGGCGCCTCATAACAGACCACACTGCCCGGAAGCTGTGCGATGTCGGCCAGCGCCGCCTCCAAGTCACGCTCCCGCCGCGGCAAAAACCCCACGAAGGTGAACGGCACCAGCGATTCGCCGCTCGCCGCCAATGCTGCCAGGAGCGCGCTCGGCCCGGGCACCGGGATGACCGGAACCGCCCGCGTCAGCGCCAACGACACCGCGTCCTCGCCCGGATCGGACAGAAGCGGAGTGCCCGCGTCCGACACCAGCGCCACCCGCTTTCCCTCTGCCCACCAACGCAGCAAGGCCGCGCGGCGCGCGGTCTCGTTGTGCTGGTGATAGCTGACCAGCGTTTTGCCGTGGATCTCGTAGCGGGCCAGGAGCTTGCGCGTCTGCCGTGTATCTTCCGCGCAGATGATGTCCGCCGCGCGCAGCACGTCCAGCAACCGCAGGGTCACGTCATCCAGGTTGCCGATGGGCGTGCTGCACACCCACAGGCACGGCCTTTCCGATGCAAAGCTGTCCTGTACGAAAACCATCGACGCCCTCCCATACCCCTGCCCGCCCCAGAGCCGGCAGGGCGCCCGAACAGAGAAGGGGCGGCACGCGGCCGCCCCTTGCACGGGCTCAGCTTTTGTCCAAAAAACCGAGACAGAACAAGCACTCCCCCTCGGTGCGGAGGCTGCCATACTTCACATTGCAGATGTGAAAGCCTTCCTTATAAATTCGGTACAGGTTATCCAGCCCGGATACGGTCTCCAACTCTTCGCCGGTCGCCAGCCGCTTCCAGCGCTCCTTTTCCTGCTCCAGCTGCTGGTTTTCCTCAATCAGGGTCTGGATTTTCTGTTTGAGCGATCCCAGCTCCACATACAGCTCGCCGATCCGTTCCTCCAGGTTTGCGACCTGCACAAACAGCGACTGTTTGTCCATGACGGTTAGATCAACGTCCCCTGTTCCTGGTAGACATCGTTCTCGAACTTCAGACAACACATCAGCCGGCCGCATAGGCCTGAAATCTTCGTCGGGTTGAGCGAAAGGCCTTGGTCCTTCGCCATCCGAATGGAAACGGGATCAAATTCGCCCATCCAGGTGCTGCAACACAACAGCCGTCCGCAGGGCCCGATGCCTCCGAGCATCTTGGCTTCGTCGCGGACGCCAATCTGGCGCAATTCTATCCGAACCCGAAAGACGGACGCCAGGTCCTTCACCAGTTCGCGAAAATCCACACGCCCGTCGGCGGTGAAGTAGAAGATGAGTTTGGCGCGGTCAAACGTGTACTCCGCGTCGACCGATTTCATCTGCAGGCGATGCGCCGCAATCTTCTGCTTGAAGACCGCGATGGCCTCCTTCGCCCGCCGCTGATTCTCCACCACCTGCTCGGCGTCCGCCGCGGTGGCGACACGGCCGACCTTTTTCAGCGGCAACACCACATCGTCTGCGCTGACCTGCTGTGGCCCCACCACCACTTCTCCGTACTCGACGCCACGCGCCGTCTCGACGATGACGTGATCATGCTTCGCGACCTGATAATCCCCGGGGTCAAAGTAATAAATCTTTCCGGCCGATTTAAACCGAACGCCGACAACGGTGTACACTCCATTCGCCCCCCGGTGCCGTCACCCGGCCGCGGGCCAACCCTGGTTGTGGCGGGTCACGGCCGCAGGCGCCGCAATCGGATGCACAACTGCTCCGCATTGAGCGCGGCCGCCACGTGCGACCGCAGCCGCGTTTGGGCGTCCAACAACAACTGGATGCCCTCGGTCAACTGCCCGATATCCGCGGACTCCGCCTGCCGCTTCAGCGCGCCGGGGTGGTCCGCAAACCGGATGGGGCCTTGGCCGACCTTGGTGTGCAGGAGGTCCTGCCACCAGGCCGAAAGAATCCATAAAACGTGCGACCATGCGTCCTCGCCGGGCGCATCGGCCGCCATGTTCTGTAAGCGTTCTGCCAACAGCAAGGCCGGCTCCTCGCCATCCAGCCAAGCTTGCGTCCATTGTATCACTGGCGGCAGAAGCGTGGCAAACCCCTTTTCCGCCGGGTTGTCGGCGGCGTGCCCCATCGCACCCGGGCCGCCCGCCTCCGGATTGTCTTCCTCCGGCGACTGGGCATCGCTGGCAACCGCTCCCGCCTCCGGATTCTCCCCATCCCCCGCCGTCAGCGCCCGCGGCCACGGGTCCTGGCCTGCCTCCGCGCCCGCCACCGGAAAGGCGAAGCAGCGGGACCGAATCGTGGACAGCACCCGCTCCGGATACGCGGTGGTGAGGATGGCGACAATCGGGGCGGCCGGTTCCTCCAGGGTCTTCAGCAGCCGGTTGGCCGCTATCGGCGTCGCCAGGTCCACCTCGCGCAGCACGTATATCACCCGCTGCCCGTGTCCGCGCACCATCAGCTGCTGCTGCAACGCCTCCACATGACCAGTGCGAATGCCCTCCCGGGCGCCGTCCAGCAGCGCATAGTCCGGGTGGCTGCCGGCCGCGAACTGCTGACAGGAGTCGCAGACTCCGCAAGGCGCCGGTTCCCCCGAGCACAGCAGAGTCTTTGCCAAAAATTCCGACAACGGCGCCGTGGCCTCCCTCCAACCGGTCAAGAGAATGGCGTGTGGCACCCGCCCGTCGGCGATCCGCTCGTACAAGCTCGCCAGCCCCTCGTTCTGGAAGGGCCAAGCCGAAAACGGCGCAAGCACTCCCATCGCCCACTCCCCATTTGTCTGCCGGTGTTCCCGGAGCGCGCGGTCAAAACTGCTCAAAGCGCTCCACGTCGAGAACAAACACTGTCGCCCCACCAACCTGGACCGAGACCGGATATGGAACGTACGACTCCAACTGGCTGCCCAGTGTCGCCATCGGCGTAACCACCTGGTCGCGCGAGCGGCAACTGTGCCGAATGACGTCGAGCACGTCCTGCACCTGCTCGTCCTCCACGCCGATGAGGAAGGTGGTGTTGCCCGCGTGCAAAAAGCCCCCGGTGCTGGCCAGTTTGGTCGCCCGAAAGTCATGTTTGACCAGGTTCTGCGCTAGTTTGGGGCTGTCCTTGTCTTGCACGACCGCGATGACCATCTTCATCGTCGCTGTCCCCCCTGTCCGATGCGCCCGGATGCGCGGCCGCCGTCTCCCGCCAGCCCGCTTGGGGCGCATGGCTCAGGGTGCTTGGCATCCAGGCCTGTGCCGAGGTTTCCGGCAATACTCAGCTATATAAACCAATTCGCGATATGGTTCCATATCTCCTTCTCTATCGCGTCTTCGGGTTGAGTGGCATCGACCACCCGCACACGGCGGCTGTCCGCGCCGGCGATGTCGAGCAGCGCTGCACGCACCCGCTCAAAGTACGCCTCATCCCGCTGCTCCATGCGGTCGCGCGGTTGCCCGGACGCCGCCAACCGCGCCCGCCCGACGGCAACCGGCAGGTCCAGCAGGAAAGTTACGTCGGGTAGCAAACCGCCGGTGGCCATCTCATTGACGGCGCGCACCGGCTCCACGCCGAGGCCAAGCCCAGCCCCCTGGTAGGCGAGGCTCGCGTCGACAAACCGGTCGCACAGGACGACGCGCCCCTCGGCCAGGGCCGGCCGAATCACCTGCTGTACCAGCTGGGCGCGGGAGGCCGCGTACAGAAGCACCTCGGTCGCCGCCGCCGGCGCCTCGTTCACGTCCAGCAGCAGGGCGCGAATCCGTTCCCCGAGCGGCGTCCCGCCCGGTTCTCGCACCCGCGTGAGCGGCTTCCCCAGCGATTGCAGCCTCGCCGCCAAACGGTCGCACTGGGTCGTCTTGCCCGCCCCGTCGATACCTTCAAAGCTGATGAACACCGGCGTCCACCTCCTCCATCGTCAACAGATGACCGCAATCTCCCCGTCATCCGTCACTCCCTGTACATCGTACCCGCTTCCCCAGACCGCCGCCAGCAGGTCGCGATGCTCGGGCCCAATCCGCTGGCCAGGCAGGATGAGCGGCACGCCGGGCGGGTATGGGGTGACCATGCGCTGGGCAAGACGACCGACCGCGGCGGCAATGGGAACCCACTCGCAGCCAGCCGAGTCCGCTTCCGCCGGCGCCACATCCAATACCGCATGCGCCCGGGCCAGAGCCTGCCACAGCCCGCTTTCGGACGCATCGGGCTGGGGCTGAAAATCCGTCCGCCAGCGCGCCACCGCCTCCTGGTAGCGGGCGAGCGTGCGTTCGCCCACCCCCAGCCCAAACACCGACAGCACCCCCTGGCCATCGGCATATTCAGGGAACAGGCCGCGCGCCGCCAGTTCCTGCACCAGGCGCCGGCTGGCTGCCCTATCGCCCGTTGGCAGCCATTGGCGCAGCGGATCGATCCGAAAGCCATCGCCCCCCTCTGCCGGCAACAGGTCAAAGGCGGCGAGCCGGGCCAGCGTCCGGCGCGCGCTGTCGGGCCCTTCCGCCTCCCGCCAGGCCTGCGCCGCGTCCAGGGAGGCCAGGAGCAGGTAGGAAGGGCTGGTGGAGTGCAGGAACAAGAGCGCCTCCCGCAGCCGTTCGCGGTCCACGCGCGGCCCTTGCACGTGCACCCAGGCAGTCTGCGTCAGCCCGGGCAGCGTCTTGTGCACACTGTGAATGACCACGTCCGCCCCCGCCGCCACGCTGTGCGGAGGAAACTCGGGAACCAAGCCGAAGTGGGCGCCGTGGGCTTCGTCGACAATCAGTGGCAGCCCGCGCGCGTGCACCACCCGGGCGATGGCCTGCACGTCGGCCGCCAGCCCCTGATAGATGGGCGAGGTCAGAAACACCGCCTGCACGGCGTCGCCGGCATCCAGCCAGGCGGCCACCTCGTCGGCGGTGGGCGGGAGCGTCAATTGGCGGTCGGAGGCAAAGCCGGTCCGCCCCAGACACGCCCGCGCGCCGGACCAGACGAGCCCGCGCCAGGCGCTTTGGTGAAACGGGCCGGCCAGGAGCACGGCGTCGCCGGGACAGGCCACCGCCTTGAGCGCCGCCATGACACAGGCGGTAGAACCGTTGACGCTGTACAGACACGCGTCGGATCCGTACGCCACAGCCGCCAATTGCTGCGAACGGGCGATGCACCCCTTGGCGTTGTGAAAGTCATCAAGCCCCGGCAGCTCGGTCAGGTCCAGCATGAGGCCGCGATCGAGAAAGGAGAGAAAAGCCTCCCAGCCCACACGACCCTGCTGGTGGCCAGGGATGTGCAGACTGGCGTACTCCAACTGAATGTGCTGAACCAACGCGTCCAAAATCGGCGTTTCTGCGATGCCAATCTACCCCCAATCCAACAAGCCGCGTATCCCAACCGCTGAAATCCGCACAATCAGACAATCCTCATCCACTGTTATGATACAATGATGACCACAACCTTCGAAAACGGGAAGCGAGGTATGGGCATGTCCATCCAGCAGAATGCGGGTTTGAGCCTCATCCTGCGGCTGAAGATCCACAGCAGTTCTGGCTTTAGCCAGGTCGCGGCGGCGATTGGCGAGGCCGGCGGCGACATCATCGCCGTGGACGTGATTCATGTTGGAAAAGAATACGTCATTCGTGACGTGACGGTCAACGTCCACAACGAGGCTCATCGGGAACGGGTCATTCGCGCGTTGTCGGCGCAGGACGGCATCTCTATCATCAACGTGTCCGACCGCACGTTCCTGTTGCACTTGGGCGGCAAGATTGAGGTGCACGCCAAAGTGCCGGTGAAAAACCGCGACGACCTCTCGCGTGTGTACACCCCGGATGTGGCCCGCGTCTGCACCGCCATCCATGAAGACCCGGCCAAAGCGTTTCAATTGACCATCAAGCGCAACACGGTGGCTGTCGTCAGCGACGGCACAGCCGTGCTGGGACTCGGCGACATCGGACCGGAGGCGGCGATGCCGGTGATGGAAGGCAAGGCTATGCTGTTCAAGCAGTTTGCCAACGTGGACGCCTTCCCGGTCTGCCTGAACACGAAAGACCCGGAGGAGATCATCCGCGTCGTGAAGGCGATTGCACCGAGTTTTGGGGGCATCAACCTGGAGGACATCTCCTCGCCGCGCTGCTTTGAAATCGAGTCACGGCTGCGCGAAGAACTGGACATTCCGGTGTTCCACGATGATCAGCACGGCACGGCGGTCGTGCTGTTGGCCGCGTTGCTCAACGCGGTCAAGCTGGTCGGCAAAAAGCTGGAGGACCTGCGGGTGGTGGTGGTCGGCATAGGGGCGGCCGGCATTGCCTGCACGAAGATGATGCAAGCAGCCGGCGTGAGCAACATCGTCGGCGTGGACAGGGCCGGAATCATTGAATACGGACGTCGTTACGACAACCCGATGTGGAACTGGTACGCCGAAAACACAAACCCAGAGCGGCGCACGGGAGACCTGGGCGATGCGATTGCGGGCGCGGATGTGTTCATCGGCGTCTCGGGCCCGGGCGTGCTCAAGGTGGAGCACCTCCAGCGCATGGCCAAGGACCCAATCGTGTTCGCCATGGCCAACCCGGTGCCGGAGATCGCCCCGGAGGAGGCGGAACCCTACGTGCGCATCCTGGCGACCGGACGCTCGGACTATCCCAACCAGATCAACAACGTCCTGTGCTTCCCCGGCATCTTCCGCGGGGCGCTGGACGCGCGCGCCAGCGACATCAACGAAGCGATGAAACTGGCGGCAGCCAAGGCGATTGCCAGCTGCGTGCGGGATGATCAGTTAAACGAGCAGTACATCATCCCCAGCGTCTTCAATCGCCACGTCGTCAAGGCGGTCAGCCGCGCCGTGGCCGAGGCGGCCTACAAGTCGGGCGTCGCCCGCCGGGAGTCGCCGCTGGCACTGCAGGGCGCCGAATAAGCCGTTCACAGGTAGGTGCGCTGCGCCTCGGAGAGCGAATCATCCGCGCTGCCTGGGCGCAGCCGCTTCAACCGTTGCACGTAGTATTGATAGCGCAGTTCAGAGGTGTCCGTGGAGACAATCTCCTGCTCGCATTCGGCACAGATAAACCGCCCCCACACCACAATCCCGATTTCACGCATCCGGTCACAGATGATGCAGCGCTGTCCCGGACTCTTTCGCTTTGCCACCGTCTCTCACCAACCTCGCACTGTGCCCTGAATGGCGGCGGGCGCCCGCTGCAGAAGCTGTGCAGTAGATGGACTCTCCCACTACTTCTCCTACCATTATGGGAAGCCGCGGTCCGCCCTATACCCTACCAAATCTGATGAATCCCGACCGCCAGCAACAGGATGCCGGCCAGATACGCCGCGTGGTTGCCCACGTAGGGGGCAGCAAAGCGGCGGCCCACCCAAGCGGAGACGGCCAAGAGGAGAAAACCGACGGCGGCGACGGCGACGGCGGTGGTGCATACACCGATATTCGAGATGCCTGCATCAAACCCGCCGGCAATTGCGTTGAGCCCCAGCGCGACGCCGAGAATCGCCGCCTCGCGCAGACTGATGGTCTGGGACCGGTCCAGGTCTGCCTTGACCGGATCGCGCAGAATCTGCGTGACCACCGTACGTCCGCCGCTGTCCACGCGGCTGCTGCGAATGGGCTCCAACAGCACCCACAGCCCGACCAAGATGATGATGCTGCCGCCGAGGGCTGCGGCGGCGCGCACCGGAAGGTAGCGACTGAACGCGTGCCCCAAGCTCCCGGCCGCCCACGTCATCACGCCGGACATCAGGGAGATGACCAGGTTCGCCAGCCATGAGATCCGAATCCCGCGCACGCCGTAGGCGATGCCGACCCCGGCGTTGTCGAGATTGGACGCCACGGCAATCATAGCCACGGTGACAAGATGCAAATCCAATCGGGCGACACCTCCGGTCTGTGATACACCTTATGACGCCCTGCTTGTCGCTGTTTCTGCCGAAGGGCCGTTTGCTCACCGGGCGATGCGTCCGGGGATGGCTGCACGAGGCGTGGCAGGGAGCGGCTTGTGCTATAATGCTGTTGCCTTGCGATTGGAGGTGTGTCCCCACGGCCACGTCGACCCTGGCAAGAGGCGCCGCCATCATGGTGGCGTGCGTTGCGCTCGCGAAGTTTCTGGGCCTTATCTACAACATCCCGCTCAACTATCTGATTGGCCCAGAGGGCCTGGGTATCTACTCCGTCGCCTATTCGCTCTACAACATCCTGCTTGTGGTCTCCACCTCCGGATTCCCAACCGCCCTTGGCCGCATGATCTCCGAACTGCGCGCGAAAAAGCGATACGCGGATGTGGAGCAGATGTTCTCCACCACACTCCTGGTGGTGAACACATTTGGCGTGTGCTGCTTTTTTTTCATGTGGTTTGGGGCGCCGCTCTACGCTCACCTGGTGGCGCTGAAGGCGGCCGACGTGGGGGTCGGGCAGGTGGTGTGGTCGGTGCGCGCGCTCGCGCCAAGTCTGTTGATTCTCCCTTCGCTCAGTACCCTGCGCGGCTATATGCAGGGATTTCAACAGATGGCGCCGTCCGCCTATTCCCAGGCGGTAGAGCAGCTGGTCCGCGTCCTGACCATCGTCGTCGGGGCTTGGTTGGTGGTCGACGTGTGGGATCCGGGCAACATCGCCGGCGGTGCGGCGGCGGCGACGTTCGGGGCGTTCACCGGCGCCCTGGCTGGACTGGTGCTATTGGCCGCGGCCGTCATCCCGCTGCGGCGCCGCCTTCGTCAAGAGCGGGGCGATTGGCGGGTCAGCGAGTCGCGTCGGCAGTCGCTGGCCGTTCTCTACCGCTATGCGCTGCCGGTCAGCCTGGGCGCCATGGTTGTGCCGATCTCCGGGCAGATTGACTCCCTGACAGTGCAGAACTTTCTCATGTGGGGCGGCGACACGTTTCACCAGGCGACCAGCCAGTTCGGCATCCTCACCCGGCAGGCATTGCCGCTCATCAACATCCCGCTGTCGTTTGCCTACGCCATCGGCGCGTCCGTCATGCCGGCGATTGCCCACGCCCGCGCGCTGGGCGACAGCCGGAAAGTCGAGCGCAACATCGCCGGCACGATCCGCTCGATGATGTTCATCACGTTTCCCACGGCCGCCGTGCTGTTGACCCTGGCCCGCCCCATCGACCTGGCGCTGTACGGCACGCACAGCGGCTGGGTGATCATCGCCAGCGTCTCGGTGATGAGCGTCCTTAGCGGCCTGGAGCTGATTTCGACCTATATGCTGCAAGGGCTGGGCGCGATGTATCGGCCGGTACGCAACATGTTTATCGGCGTCGCCATCAAGACGCTGTTCAACCTGGCGCTCATTCTTCCGCTGGGCGTCATTGGAGCGGCCGTGGCGTCCACCATCGGCTACCTGTGTTCCTCCTGCCTGAACGTGCTGGCGGTGAAAAAGTACGGTGACATCCGTTTCTCGCTGGTGCGCGAGATGGCGCCGGCGCTGGCGGCCTCCCTGGTCTGCTGCCTGGTCCTGCTTCCAGGCTCCTGGCTGGGGTACCTGCTGGGGGTGGCGCTGGCCGGTCGGCACACCGTGCTGGTGGCCTGGATAGAGCTCGTGGTGGCGCTGGGACTGGGCGCGGTGGCGTATCTCTTGGCCGGCATCCGGCTGCGGGCGGTGACGCCCGACGAGCTGGGCAGCCTGCCGCTAGTGGGCTCTCGCCTCACCCGTCTGGCCGCGCGGCTGCAGCCCGCGCGGGTCACGGCCGGATCGACGGTCGGATCGTCGTCCAGATCAACCCATCGACACAGATGAAAACAGCCCGCACCGGCCCCATTTTCTGGGCGGCGCGGGCAGACATCGGCGATGCGAGTGGTCGAAGGCCGCAGCTCAGTACAGGCACCCGGGCGGGCGTCACCCGGGCACCACCCACAGGTGCAGCACCACCAGCGCCAACACGCCCGGAATGCCAAGCAGCCCGGCCGTCAGCGCGGTGAACGGATTGAACGGCAGGTGAAACTGCACATAGTGGCCCAGCCAATTCACCACCAGCACAAACAGGCAGCCGGCGGCGGCGCTGCGGATAAGCTTGCCCAGCACCTGCCCCGGGTGACGGGCGGCCTGGGCCAGCACGATGACGGCAATCAGACCGAGGGCTGCCCACAGATACAACGATGTGTGCGACATGTGGATGCGCTCCTCCCCTCAGGGGCTGAGGCGGCATGGACAACCCTCACGGCCCGGGTGGGTCCGACTCGGCCCACAGCCAGTTCAGCCCGGTGACGCGGATATCCCGCTCCCTCGCCAAGTTGAGCAGGTATCGGAACTGCTGCTCCGCCGCCCCCATCCGAAACACCGTGTGGTCGACCAAACGCGGATCCACCACGTGGTCAAACTGGCTGCGCGCCATCTCCATCTCGCGTTTGGCGAGGACCAGCTCCTGGATGAGCAGGTCGGCATCGAGCTGTCCGTCCATACTCTGCAGCTGGCGGATGCGGTGCCCATGGACCTGTGGCTGATGGGCGTTCCCCTTCATGCCGCTCCCATCTCCCTTGTCGCTTGAATTAGTAGATCATAGGCAAGAGAGTGGGACAATATGACTCGCTCCTGAGCGGGGACGGATGCAAACATCCGCGCCGCTGCACACGCTGGCGGCCGGTCGGCCACGCCTTTACACCTGGCGGCGCCCCTCCAGCGCCTTCGCCAGGGTGACCTCGTCGGCGTACTCCAGGTCGCCGCCGACCGGCAGGCCGTGCGCGATGCGGGTGACGTTCAGCGAAAACGGCTTGAGCAGACGCGAGATGTACATGGCCGTGGCCTCGCCTTCGACGTTCGGATTAGTGGCGAGGATGACCTCCTGCACCTTGGAGTCGGCCAGGCGCTGCACCAATTCGCGAATCCGGATGTCGCCGGGGCCGATGCCGTCCATCGGGGAAATGGCGCCGTGCAGCACGTGGTAGCGGCCGTTGTACTCGTTGGTCCGTTCCATCGCCGCCACATCCCGCGCGTCCTGCACGACGCAGAGGACGGTTTCGTCGCGCGAAGGATCGGAACAAATGCGGCAGGGATTGACGTCGGTGATGTTGCAGCAGACGGAGCACTCGCTCAGGTTCAGCTTGACTTCGCGCAGCGCCGCCGCGAATTCCTCAACATCCGCCAGGTCCATGCTGAGAACGTGAAACGCCAAGCGGCTGGCCGTCTTCGGGCCAATGCCGGGCAGCTTCATGAACTGCTCAACCAGGTGTGTAATCGGCGCCGGGTAACTCTGCATCGCTTAGAACAACCCGGGCAGGTTGAGACCGCGCGTGTATTTCCCCAGCTCCGATTCCGCCAGCTCGTCGACCTGTTTGAGCGCGTCCTGCAAAGCGGCCAGCACCAAGTCCTGCAGCATTTCCACGTCATCCGGGTTGACCACGTCCTTGGCGATCTCTATCGCCAGCGGCTCCTTGTGGCCGTTCATGCGCACCTTGACCACGCCGCCGCCCGCGCTGCCCTCAATCTCCCGCTCGGCCAGCGCCGCCTGTGCCTTCATCATCTCGTCCTGCAGCTTTTTTGCCTGACGCATCAACTGATTCATGTTCTTCACGCGTATTCACTCTCCATCGATGATCTCCAACACATCTTGGCCGAACACTTCCACCGCCTTGGCCACCAAGCTCTGGCCGTCGTCCCCGGCCGCCTGGGCAAGGCCACGCTTCTGTTCGGCCGAAAACGCCTCCCAATCCGGCCGGTGCAGGGCGAGAAAGCGCAGCGGCGCGCCGCACCCCTCGGACAGCGCCTGTTCAATCAGCGTGCGGACATTGGGCTTCATTACCGCGTCGCGGTGGATGCGGCTGGCAAAGGCGATGACCACCGTGTCCTCGGTCGCCAGCACCGGTTCGCCGCCCATCAGCCAGGCGTGCGCCTGAATCTGCTGCCCGCGCACCCACTGAAGCACGTCCGGCCAGGCCGCCTGCACACGCGTCAGCACATCCGCGTTGGCCGCGGCCGCCAACTGCTTCAGCACCTGCATCTTGCGGCTTTGCCCGGCAGCCGAGCGCCTGGGGGCCGGCGCGCTGTCGGCGCCGCGGCCACCCGTGTCTCCCTCTGTGGATGCGTCCGCAGCAGGGGCGACCGGCGCGCGCCCGGCGGATTCGTCCCCAGCACGGGCGACCGGCGCGCGCCCGGCGGGAGCATCCCCCGCATCCACGGCGCTTGGGCCTGCTCCTCCCGGGCGCGGCATATCCGTCCTAGCCCGCGTCCCGTCGGCCCGCTCCGGCACCGTCTGTGGCGGTTGCTCAGTGGCCACCGTCAGCAACGCCGCCTCCAGCGCCAGCCGCGGCTGTTCAACATAGCGCATACTGGTGTACGTTTCCCCCAGCTTTTTCACCGCCGTCAACAGCCACGCCTGCGAACAACCGACCGCCGCCTGTTGATAGGCGCCCAACAGCGGTCCCATCTGCGCATCGCCGCCGGACAGCTTGACGACAAACACGTCGCGCAGGGTCTGCAGCAGGTCATGCACAATCCGTCCCGGGTCCTTCCCGGCCCGGTACCATCCCGCCAAGTCGGCCAAAACCTTCGCCACGTCGCCTTGCGCCAGCGCCGTGACCAGGCCCAGCAGCCCCTCCGTCTCCACACCGCCCATCACGTGCGCGGCGTCGGCGGCCCGGATGGCCCCGGCAGCAAACGCGGCCGTCTGCTCCAAGAGGCCAAGTGCGTCCCGCAGGCCTCCGTCCGCCGCGTGCGCAATCCGCCACAGGGCTTCCGGCTCCGCCTGCCAGCCTTCCTTCTCGCACACCTCGGATAACCGCTCGACAATCGCCTCTGGCTCGATGCGGCGAAAGTCAAACCGCTGACAGCGCGAGATGATGGTCGCCGGAATCTTATGCGGCTCGGTAGTGGCCAACACAAACAGCGTATGCGCGGGCGGCTCTTCCAGCGTCTTCAGCAGGGCGTTGAACGCCTCGGTCGTGAGCATGTGCACCTCGTCCACGATGTAGACCTTGCGCCGCAGACTGGCAGGGGCGTACTGCACCTTGTCGCGCAGTTGGCGAATCTCGTCCACACCGCGGTTGGAAGCCGCATCAATCTCCTCCACGTCGACGTTCGTCCCCTGATTGATACTCTCGCACGCCTCACAGCGATTGCAGGGATCCGCCCCCACCAGCGCCTCACAGTTGACCGCCTTGGCCAGCACTTTGGCGGCACTGGTCTTGCCCGTGCCGCGCGGCCCGCAGAATAGGTAGGCGTGGGCCACCTGGCCGCGCAGGATGGCGTTCGTCAGCGTTTGCCGCACGTGCGGTTGGCCAACCAGATCCGAAAACGTCTGCGGGCGCCACGCCCGGTATATGGCCTGGTACGACACCCCACCACCCCCTACTGCATAGGACACCGCTATCCCTATCGGCATCGGCCTTGAGAACTCCCTTAAAGGTAGCACAGGAAAAGGGGCCAGACAAACCCACAATGCGGCTCAGCTGGCGCTCGCAGAGCGCGCATCGGCCGATGCACAGGCTGACGGCGCCGAGGCGCTGCGCGCGTCGCTTTCCAGCGGCAAGAAGACGGAAAAGGTGGTGCCAAAGCCTTTGGAAAAGACGCGGATGCTCCCGCCGTGATCGGCGACAATCCGTTGGCAGATGGGCAGTCCGAGACCGGTGCCCTTGTCCTTGGTGGTAAAAAACTCCTCGAATATCTTGTCCGTCTGGTAAGGAGGAATGCCCGGCCCGGTGTCGGACACATCCAGGCGCAGCCATCCTCCCTCCACCGTCGCCCTGATGCCCAACCGGCCCCCGTTCTCCATGGCCTCCAGCGCGTTTTTCGCCAGATTCATGATGAGCTGCTTGAGCATCGCCACGTCCGCCCAGATCCAGGCCCGGCGGGCATCATCCTCCAAATGTTGCGTGAATTCTGCGCCGCGCAACAGCGCATCGGCGGCTATCACCGGCTGCAGGTCCGTCAACACCGCCGCAACCGTGCACCGCTCCTTCCGCATCCGCCGCGGTTTGGACAGCAGCAGCAACTCGGTGACCAGGTTATTAATGCGTTGAATCTCTTCCATAATGAGTTCGATGTATCCGATTTCCTCCTGCAGGCCACAAGCGCCCAGGCGCTCGCTGAGCATCTGCAGGAATCCCCGGACCGTCGTCAACGGGTTGCGGATCTCGTGCGCGACGCCAGCGGCGATTTTTCCTACCGTAGCCAGCTTTTCTGTTCGCTGCATGTTTTGCTCCATCGCCGTCAGGCTGCCGAGGTCCTTCGCCATCACCAGCATGCCACCCGGTCGATTGCCGGAACTCTGCAGAGGATAGCTGTCCACCAGTAGATGGCGCAGCTGCCCGTGCGACTCCCAGGCCACGAGGCGATCCCGCAACGGCTCCCGCGTCAGCACCGTATCCATCAGCAGACGATACGCGTCCCGGTCCGCCGGGAGGCAGTCCGACAAGCGGGCGGCCACGCCCACCTCCAGCCGGTCTCCCAGCAGTTCCCGGGCCACATCGTTCAGCACAAATACGTCCAAATCTTCATCCAGATAGAGCAGCCCCGCATTCATCGCGCGCGCCCACAGCGGCATGCTGTCAAGCAGCTTGGTCAGTTGATCCGGCCATTGTGCCCCAGGCTCAGTGTTGTCGTGCATCGCGGTTCCCTCCTGCTGGCTGTGCAGTTGTGTAGCTATTCCCCGCCAGCCGGAGATTTCCTGCACGCTCGACAAAACCTCTATGCACTCGACAGACCTCGACGATGCAGCCCATACGCAAAAGCGCGCCCTCTGACCAGGAACCAAACCAGGTGCGCCCACGTCGCCCGAAAGCACTTCCTTAGTGCTGCTTCCGCCAGGACCTGACACGGTTCGGAAGGTTTCGCCGCATGGGACCCAATTTGGTTCCTGACCACAAGGCGCGCCTGAATAGGCCTGGGTCCGGTTGTCATGGGAGAATTTCAGGAGGAAAGCGCAAATGGCAACGAGCCATTTGCGCCGAGTCCGAGCCTTACGGCTCCCGCGTTGCGCCAAACGCGGTGGTCACTTTGCCGCTTTCGCGGCTGGCGGAGAGAGTGGGATTCGAACCCACGAGCCCCTTGCAGGGCTACTCGCTTTCGAGGCGAGCTCCTTCAACCACTCGGACATCTCTCCATGCTCGACCTGTGTGCGCATCCTCATCCGCAGGACTCGTCCGCCACCGCGGCAGACCGATTGTTCCTGCGCAGGCCTTGGAAAAAGTCCTTGAGTATCATACCACATTCTTCTGCCAGGATGCCAGCGGAAATTTCCGGCTGGTGATTCCACAGCCCCGGCTGAAGCACAGACAGCTTCGACTGGACAGCCCCGCCCTTTGCATCGGCCGCCCCATAGATCAAGCGCCGCACCCGCGCCAGCATAACCGCCCCCGCGCACATGGGGCACGGCTCCAGGGTCACATACAGGTCACACTCCGCCAGCCGCCAGGTTCCGAGGCGCCGGCTCGCCGCGCGCAACGCCAGTAGCTCCGCGTGGGCGGTCGGATCGGCCCAGGTTTCGCGCAGGTTGTGGGCCGTGGCGACCACCTCGCCGCCTTGCACAATGACGGCGCCAATGGGCACCTCGCCGAGCGCGGCCGCCCTGCGTGCGGCCTCCACCGCCAACGACATGTAGTGTTCATCCCCACTCCGCTTCACGATCCGCCCGCCTCCCCCGTCCGGCACGCCTCCGGCAGCGCCTCTGTCCGTGTTTCCCGGGGGATTTCGTGGTGCGGGTTTGCCCCGACCGCGAGGGCGGCGATGGTCAGCTCGCGCAACAGGTCGAGCTGCATCTGCGAATCCAGGTATTGGGCCTTCACGTACGCCTGCCCGAGATCGCTGGTCACATACCGGGAAGGCAGGCGATTGAGCGCGTAGGCAAGGATGTCGTCCCGGCAGCGCGGACACTCGCAGGCCAACTTGCCGTGGCCCGCGAGCGCCTGGTCGAACACCATGCGGGCGAGCATTTCGGTCACATTGTACAAAGACACTGTACACCCCTCCCGCCCTGCAGCCGAATTGTGAGGGCGCGACTGTACTCCTAGTGTATACCTTTTTGCCGCATTCAGCTGCCCTGTTTTTCAGGGTTCGGCCGCACGAGCGGACAACATCCAGCCTCCGCGCGGGTGACGTTCTGGGCGTTTGCACCCCCTGGGCGTGTCGCGCATAGGTTACCCTGACTTGACAACACGAAGCGGGGAGGCCTGCCGATGTGTGGAATCGCTGGTTGGGTTGACTGGGAACGGGACCTCACCCGAGAGCTGGAGACCATCCGCGCGATGGGAGAGACGATGGCCTGCCGCGGCCCGGATGCTTCGGACGTGTGGCTGAGCCAGTCGGCCGCATTTGCCCACCGCCGCCTGATTGTGGTGGATCCGGAGGGCGGCAGGCAGCCCATGACGCGCCGCTTTGGAGAACGCTCCTATACCATCACCTACAACGGGGAGCTGTACAACACCGACGAGGTGCGCCAGGAGCTGACGGCCCGCGGATACCGGTTTCAATCGTACTCCGACACCGAGGTAGTGCTCCTCTCCTACGTGGAGTGGGGGCCCGCCGCGCTGGAAAAGCTCAATGGCATCTTCGCCTACGCGATTTGGGATGAAGCCGCGCGCACCCTGTTCATGGCCCGTGACAGGCTGGGCGTCAAACCGCTTTTCTACGCGCAGCGGGGGCGCGGGCTGTTGTTTGCCTCCGAACTGAAGGGACTGCTCGCCAACCCATTGGTCGATCCGGTCGTGGACGCGGAAGGGCTGGCGGAGGTGTTTTTGATCGGACCGGGCCGCACGCCCGGACACGGCGTATTCCACGGTGTCAAGGAGCTGCGGGCCGGACACTACCTTTTGGCCAACGAGGGCTATGCGCGCGAGCATCCCTACTGGCAACTGACCGCAGAGCCCCACACCGACGACGCCGAGACGACTGTCGCCAAGGTGCGGGAGCTGTTGGTGGACACCGTCAACCGGCAGCTGGTCTCCGATGTCCCGGTGTGCACGTTCCTGTCGGGAGGGGTCGACTCCAGCGCGGTGTCAGCCATCGCCGCCGAAGCCTATCGCCGGCGCGGGTTGCCGCCGTTGGACACCTATTCCATCGACTTCGTCGATATGGCGGAAAACTTCGAGGCCAATAGCTTTCAAACCGGTATCGACGCCCCGTGGGCGCGCCGCGTCAGCGAGTTCATCGGCAGCCGGCACCACCCCGTCGTGTTCGGCATGGAGGAACAGCTGCAGCACCTGTTCACGCCCATCGCCGCCCGCGACCTGCCGGGGATGTACGACATTGACACGTCGCTGTACCTGTTCTGCAAGGCCATCAAGCAAGACGCCACCGTCGCGCTGTCGGGGGAAGCGGCCGACGAAGTGTTTGGCGGATATCCGTGGTTTCACCGGGAAGAGGCCTTGACAGCCCACACCTTCCCCTGGTCGCTGCAGTTGGACGAACGCGTCCGCGTGATGTCGCCGGAGCTGCAAACGACCATCCGCCCGGTCGCATACGTGGCCGACAGGTACCGGGACGCGCTCACCGAGGTGCCGAAGCTGCCCGGAGAAAACACCCGCGAAGCGCGCGTGCGGGAAATTGGCTACCTGAGCATCACCCGGTTTTTGGCCACGTTGCTGGATAGGAAGGACAGAATGAGCATGGCGACCGGCCTTGAGGTGCGCGTTCCCTTCTGCGACCACCGGCTGGTGCAATACGTGTTCAACATCCCATGGCACCTGAAAACCATCGGCGGTCAGGTGAAAGGGGTGCTGCGCGCGGCGATGCGCGGCTACCTGCCGGACGACGTGCTCTCCCGCAAAAAGAGTCCCTACCCGTCCGATCCGAACCCGCGCTACCTGGAGACGACCCGCTCCCTGGCCCTGGCCATGCTGGAGGACGCAAACGCTCCGATTCGCCCGCTGATTGACACCGACGCCATCCGTCAGCTGGCCGCGTCCAGCTATAAGAAGGGCGAGCACCATCCCTGGTACGGCCAAATCGCGGGGACCGCCCAGATGTTCCACTACTTGGTGCAGATAGACCGCTGGCTGCGCGACTACAAGGTGCGCATTGTGTAGGGGATCACGTGTGGCCGCGAGGCTCGGCGGGCCCTGTTTCGCGAGCCAGCGGCGGCGAATCCTAAGGATTCGAGGCCGATAACATACATCGCGGCCCCATCCCGCTGGTCGAGATGGGGCTGCACCAAGCCAATTCGACCGACGGAGCAAGACCCGAGACAACAGGGCAGACACGGCGCCGTGTCGACAAGACTGGGCACTAGCCCTGCTGCGCCAGGCGCATCTCCTCCTCCAAGGTTGCCAAGCGGCAATTGTGGTCATTCAGGCGCTTTTCATGGCGCAGCACATTCCCTTCGGTGCTGTCGCGAAAGGATGAGTATTGGCTCCAAAGTCGCGAGTTTTCCTTCCGCAGGTCTTCAATTTGCCGTGAGATGCCCTCCGCGAAGTCGACCAACATCTGCTTGAATTCCGCAAACCTGGCGTCCATCATGCGCTCAATGCGCGGCAGC
Organism: Alicyclobacillus shizuokensis NBRC 103103; assembly: GCF_001552255.1. GTDB lineage: Bacteria > Bacillota > Bacilli > Alicyclobacillales > Alicyclobacillaceae > Alicyclobacillus_G > Alicyclobacillus_G shizuokensis. Next base: position 232 of record NZ_BCQV01000018.1, on the reverse strand, counting down.
CACACCTTCTCAAACTTCTCTTCCAGAGCGGCATCCAGCCGACGGTCCAACGCGGCCTCAATCTTCCCGGGCAGCTGCTCATCCAACGCCGCCGCAATCTTTCCAGGCAGTTGCCTGTCCAAGGCCTCTTCAATCTTCGCGGGCAGCTGCCTATCCAAGGCCTCCTCTATCTTCCCGGGCAGTTGCTTGTCCAACGCCGCCGCAATCTTTCCAGGCAGTTGCCTGTCCAAAG
>NZ_BCQV01000017.1 GCF_001552255.1 Alicyclobacillus shizuokensis NBRC 103103 | reverse complement strand
TCGTCCAACGCCGCCGCAATCTTTCCAGGCAACTGCTCGTCCAACACTTCGGTCAGGACACGCCGCAGCATCTGCTCGTCCACGGGGGCTCTCACTCCTCAGCACTGTTTGCCTCCACCGTCGCGCCATCCTGACCCCAGTATACGTCGGCCGAAAAGCGGTTGAACAGGCCCGCTTTGTCCGAATCCGATAACGCTTTGTGAAGCCTACCGCTGCTGGCTCTCTCCGGTCTTGGTCAACGCCTGCAGCCGCGCCAACACGTCGCCCAGCTGTTTCAGGTCCTTGCCAGCCGCCTCGTAGTCGCCTTTCGCGGTGTCCTCCGTATACCGCTGGAACCACTGGTTGGCCTGCTGCGCCAGGCTGGCCGCGTCTCCGCCACCCGTGGCAGGGCCCGCCCCGCCAATGGCCGATTCGCCCGCGTTCATGCCAGCGCCCGTGCCGGCACCGGCTCCTTCGGCGCCCTGCGCGGCCCCGGTCCCCTGCCCGGCGCCTGCTCCCGCGCCGCTTGTTCCACCGGCGGCGGATGTGCCCGTCCCGGCTCCACCGGGCGCGTTCGGCTGCGGCGTGTTGGGCGAAACGGCGGAGAGCAGGCTGTCGATGGCCGAGGCGAGCGACGTGCCCATGTACACCTGTTTGTTATAGTCCACAATCACCCGCTCCAGCTGCGGCAGCGAGTTTTCCCGGCTGGCCACCAGGTACACCGGCTCGATGTACAACAGCGAATCGCCAACCGGCACCAGCAGCAGGTCCCCGCGCACCACGTGCGATCCCTGCTGGTTCCACAGACTCAGCTGCTGGGAAATGGTCGGGTCCGAGTCAATCTGGTTCTCCGCCTGCAACGGACCAAACTGCAGCTGCGCCTGCGGGAACTGATACAGCGTCAGCCGGCCGTAGCTCCCCGGGTCGTTGTGCGCAATCAACCAGCCGTTCAGGTTGTCCTTGCCGTTGGGCGTGAACAGGGCGCTCAGGACAAAGTGCGGCGCAGTCTCGCCGGGCATGCGAATCATCTGGTACACGGGCGGCCGGGTGGTGGTCTCGTTCTGGTGGTAGATCTGCTTGGCCAGCTGCCATTGGTCCTCCCGGTTGTAAAAGGCGGAGGCATCGGTCATGTGGTAGCGGGTCAGCGCCTCCGCCTGCGCGGCGAACAGATCCTGTGGGTAGCGGAAATGGGCGCGCACATCCGCCGGCACCTGGGTCTTGAACAGGCCCGGGTAGACGCGCATCAGGCTTTGCAGGAGCGGATCGCGCGTGTCAATGGCATAGAACGTCACCTGCCACGTGCAATTTGGATTAGACAACACCAAGTTTCTGAGCGTGTCAATGGCATAGAACGTCACCTGCCCCGTGTACGCGTCCATCACCACCTTGACCGAGTTGCGGAGGTAATCGGCCCCCATGAACGGCTGCGCGTAGGGGATGTTGTCGGTCTCGGTATAGGCGTCGAGCATCCAGAGGATGTGGCCGCGGCTGTCGACAAACGGGAAGGCGTCATGGTCATAGCGCAAGAACGGCGCGATGTCCTGCACCCGCTTGTAGATATTGCGGTCAAACAGCCATTCCGACTTGTCGGTCAGTTGGTCGCTGGTGAAAAACCGGAGCGTCCCCTGCTTGATGGTCAAAAGCAGCCGGTTGCCGTTGATGGGCAGGCCGTACCCGCCCCGGTAATGGGACGACTTGTCGGACGATCCGACCGGATAATCAAACTCGGGCTGCTTCGACGGAGCAATCACGTTCTGCCCGCGCAGGCCGAAGTAGAACTGCGGCCGGGTGATCTTCGGAAACGGCGCCGTGGTGGTCTGCGGTGTGTTGCCGGCAAGGATGGTGGGCAGGCCGTCCTGGTCAAACTGGTTGACCGGGCTCGCCGCCAGGCCGTAGCCGTGCGTGTAGACCAGTGTCGTGTTGACCCAGGTCTTGACCGGCAACTGGGACGAATCCAGTTCCCGGGCGGCCACGTACACCTCGTGCCCGTCGTACCTGTCCACGGTCGCCTTGGCGAAGGTGAAGTAGCTCTTGAAGCTCTGCAGCTGGTTGTAGATGCTGGTGGTCTGCCCCTGGTCGTTGACGCGGACGTTGTCGAGCGCGTTTTTGTCCTTCTCCACCGCCGCCTTGGTCAGGGTCGCGGCCGCTTGAAACGGTTTGGCGTCCACCTGCTCGATGTTCAGGCCGTAACGGGTGGCGGAGATGGTGTCCTGGATGTAGGGCAGCTCGGCCGTGCTCTGGTTGGGGTGGACGTACAGGCCGTTGACCAGCGCGGAAACAATCCAAGTGAACACGTAGCCGCCGACGGTCAGGGCGCCGGCCTGCACGACTCGCCGCCACACCCGGCCGGCGGGGCGCACAAACCCGTCTTCGCTGGGCAGCACCTGGTCCACCCGCCAGGCGGCGACCGCCAGCGCCAGCGCCAACGCCAGCAGGGTCAGGGCGTGGAACCAGGTGAACACCGGGATCACCAGGCGGGCGTTGACAAAGTCGGGGCCGTAGACGAACGACTGATTGCCGCCGGCCAGCATCAGCCCGTAGCGCTGGAGAGCCGCCAGGGCGGCGAGCACGACAAAGATGACCGAAAGCAACGCCAACAGTACCCGCGCCTGTCCGCGCACCGACACCTCCACCTTGTCGCTCGCGCGCGTGACGACGTACTGGCGCAGCCACAACACCGCCAGGCAGGCGGCGCGGGCGGCCGCAAACAGGGCCAGCGTCCCCACCAGCCGCCCCAGCATCGCCTCCAGCAGCGGCCAGACGTACACGTAAAATGAGTAGTCAAGGTGATGGAGCGGATCGGCCCGGCCGAAGGACGCGTGGGAGAAGGCCAAGTACCAGTCGGTCGGGTTGATGGAACCCATGCCGTACCCGATTGCCCAGCCGATAAGGACCGCCGCGGTGCCCATCAACCGCGTGCCCCAGCGCGGCCACAGCCGCATCAGCGGCCGCAGCGCCCACAGCCCCAGCATGGCATACAGGGCGGCCCCGCCGTATCGGGCGCCGAGCGTCAGCCACATGTTCTTCGCGTACACTGCGCCGTAGCCCAGCGCCTCGTGCAGCCGATACTGATACAGTTTATCCAGCCCCACATTCAACACCACAACCAACACAACCAAAACAAGTAGCACCCATGGCCAACGCCGCCGGCGCGGCTTTGCTGCCATCACCCATCCCCCTTGAATCCGTGCCGCATCTCGCGAATCTCAGTAGAGCATCGATTGCGCTTATTTTAACACGCATCGTGTGGCGGGGGTATGAGCAGGAGGGTTCGGAGGAGGTCAAGTCAAAATCAGCTTTGAACGCGGGAGGCCATCGATTCGGGCAGGCCTTCAACCATAATTCTCAATGTCTCGTTTAAATCCCGGGTCGCGTGTAGAGTTGTGAAACGCTCAGCTGCCAGACGGAGAAATCCGTATGCGCGACCTGCGTCACCCTTCGATAACTCGATCTGCCCCATGACTCGACAGAGTCTTCCGTGCTGGAACGATGCACCGTAATCGTGGACGAAGTCCATCCCTGCCAAACAGTGCCTTTCCGCCTGGGCGACGTCCCCTTGATTCAGATACAGTAAGGCAATTTCTTCTTCAACGGAGGCCATGGAGACTGGATCGTTCGTCTGGTCAAAAATGAAGTATGCCCGCTTTAAGTGGCTCAGTGCTCCCTCCGTCTGGTTCAGATCACGAAGAAGAATTCCGATGTCAAGCTCGATTTTTCCAAGATAATAATTACTATTTTGAAGACTTATCTCGTGTAAGTCCTCCATGAATGACAACGCCTTTTCGATCTGCCCAGTCATCTTTAGAGAACAGGCGAAACCCACACCTGCCTTGAGACGAATTTTAGGGTTTGTTTCTGAAGTACAGCTTTCAAA
>NZ_BCQV01000016.1 GCF_001552255.1 Alicyclobacillus shizuokensis NBRC 103103 | reverse complement strand
CCATCGGACCTAAAAGGGAAAAGACTCGGTGTACAGCGCGGCACTGTGAACGAGTACATCTGGGCACGGTATTTGAATCAGTACCACGTCGGCGAGAGCCAGGTAAAACTGGAGCCGCTCACCTCTGAGGCCGAATTGGTCGAGGCATTCGCCAAGGGCGATGTCGACGCCATATGGGTCAACAAGGCGTTTGAAAGCAAGGTTAAAAAACTTCCCGGAGTCAAGAAACTGGCTGACTTATCGGCCATTCATTTCCGCATGGTCGGGTATCTCGTCGGAGACGAATCATTTGTTGCCTCTCATCCCACTGTCGTCTCCAACATCCTCAAAGCACTCAACGATGCTGACCGGTTTATCAGAGAACATCCGAATCAAGCCGCGGACATTGCCTACAACGAGCTGAACATCCCCAAGTCTGAGGTACTGCTTGAGATTGAACACGATTATGATTTCATGTTGCGATTCACGCGAGGTGATTACAATGAACTGCAGGCGATTCTTCAATGGTCGCGCAACAATGGACTCATTACAGACAACGTAGACCTGCGCAAGTCTATTGAACTGCAGCCCTTGATGGCCGCATTCCCAAACAAGGTGTCTTATGACCCCCAATCGTGAGGCGAGGGACCTTCCCGAACCGGGGGCCTACCGCCCGGTTTGGCGAGGTCCCTCACACTTCTCACCCCCCGCCGCTTGCTCATGGTTGTTTCTCAATCGCTGCAACCCGCGTGTTGATGCGCCGGATGACTTCCGCATCAAACTTTGGTCTACGGTCGTACGTGTATAGACCGTTCACCTCTTGCTCCACATCGTATAATTGCGTGTAACAAAATGCGCATATAGCTGGGTTTTCTAATAAAGCTGTGGTTAATCCTTCATAGCGTCGCAAAAATTCTTCTTTTGACCTAGGTCGCTCGCCATACCCCCAGCCTTTGTCATCCGCCTGCTCCGGATTCCACCAGATTCCTCCGTATTCGCTGACGAAATACGGTTGTCCCTCGTACCGTTGGCGCTCCGGAAATGTGTTGTAAACCGCCCCTCCATCTTTCATCGGCGCAAATTTTTCCGCAAACGTCTCTGGGTCCTGTTCATAATCGTGGATATCGAAGATATCCGTCATCACATGAAAGTTCCCGCTCGTGTCGATGACCGGCCGCGTGCAATCGAACGCCTTCGTTACGTTGTAGACAATACGCAATACCTCGTCATCCTGGCGGGCATGGTTTGCCGACATGCTGTCCCAGGTCTCGTTGAACGGGCACCATCCGACAATGGATGGATGGTTGAAGTCACGCCGAATCCCCTCCAGCCACTCGGGCAAAAATCGCTCCAGTCCCACTGCGGTTGAAATATCCAGCCCCCAGCTTGCGTGCTCCCCCCATACGATATATCCCAGCTGGTCGGCCCAATAGAGGTATCTTTCTTCGAACATTTTCTGATGCAGTCGTGCCCCGTTGAAACCAAGCTCCATGGCCAGCTCAATATCTCGACGAAGGGACGCATCGGTTGGGGCCGTGTAGACGCCGTCTGGATAATATCCCTGGTCCAAGACCAGGCGTTGAAACACGGGTCTGCCGTTAATGAGAATCTTTTTCTCGCCAAGCGACACCGTGCGCAATCCAAAATAACTTTCCACGCGATCCCGGACATCACCGCGGCAAGAGAGTGTCAACTGAACGTCATACAGACGAGGCTTGCCCACGTCCCACAAATGCACCTCAGATAGTGGAATCGTGATGCGGATGCTGTTCATTCCCACTTTCGCAGCGCCTTGTCCGACCGCCCTGCCTTTGTATTTCACGTGAATCTGGAGGTCTTCGTCATACTGGATGCGTCCAGCAACGCCCACCTCGACATGAACACAGGCATTGGCTGGATCGGGAAAGTATCTCAACCCAGAGATGTAGGTTTCGTTCGTACATTCCAACCATACCGTTTGCCAAATGCCCGTCGTCCTCGTGTAATCGCAGCCGTGCGAATATAGCAGAGCGCTCTGCTTGCCGCGGGGTTGCAGACGGGAACGGTTGTCGTCCTCGGCGCAGACGGTAATCACGTTTTCACCCGGGTGCACCAGGTGCGTGATGTTGAAAGAGAAAGATGAATACCCGCCGCGATGCGTACCCACAGATTTACCGTTAATCCAAACCTCCGTTTCATAGTCCACAGCACCAAAGTGAATGAAGACCTGTTTCCCTTCCCACTCCCTTGGCAAGGTGAAGGTGCGTCGGTACCACACCGCGGCCATAAAGTCCTTGTATTGAATTCCAGACAACTTACTCTCCGGGCAAAAAGGCACCAGAATCCTTTGCGAAAACCTGCTCTTGGCGGGAAAATTCTTCTCCCGGCCCGTCCGGCCGCCATCCATTTCGAATTCCCATGTTCCGTTTAGGTTTAACCAATCCGCTCGAACCAGTTGCGGCCGCGGATACTCTGGCCGCGGAATGTTCGTCGTGTTCAGAATGTCGCTCTCGGGAATGCCCATGCTGTCAACTCTCCTTCTGTTGATCGCGCTATCTAGCAGGTGGAGTCCGCCGGGGTAAACCTCTCTCCATCCCCCCAACCCGGCCGACTACGCCTTGATGACGCCTTATTTCAAGCCGGAGAATGCAAATCCCCTGATAATGTGCCGCTGGAAAAGAACGTACACGATGAAGACTGGGATCGACACAATGACATCGGCAGTGGCCGGCAGGGTGTAGTCGGTGTGGTAGGACGAGTTAAAAAAGGGTATGCCGACCGGAACCGTCATCACGTTAGGAGAAGTGATGCTGATGTAGGGCCACAGGAAGTTGTTCCATGAGCCAAGGAACGTAAAAATAGCGAGGGCCGCCAACGCTGGGCGGGCCAACGGAACGGCTATCATAAAAATCATTCTCAACACGCCACAGCCATCCATTTTGGCGGCTTCAAAATACTCCCGAGAAAGGCCGTCAAAAAATTGCTTTACCAGCAAGACGCCGAACGGCACAGCGATACTCGGCAAAATTAACGCCCCATACCCATCCAGCATATGCAGAGACCGAAACAGCAAATAAAACGGAATCAGCAGCGCCTCTCCCGGGACCATCAGACCCAGAGCGAGCAAAAAAACCACCAATCCGCGACCGGGAAAGCGATTTTGTGAAATCGGGAACGCACAGAGGACTGACAACAGGAGAACAAGCACCGTGACAATGAGTGCGACAAGGAAGCTATTGAGCAGCCATAACAAAATCGGAGCATGGGTAAATGCGTAAACGTAGTTGCCGACAGAGTACGGAGCCTGAAACCAAGAAGCAACATTCAGCACATTGCTGCCTTGGGGCTTAAATGAAACCAAGAGAATCCACAGAGAGGGCACCACCCACAGGATGGAAAGGACAATGGCCACAAGGTACAACAACACTCTCGTCAAGCGGCCCATTCTTAACGCGCTATCCGCACGCACTGATACAGGAGCCGGGGACGTTGGCATCGCTTCTCGCACCTGCATGTTTGCCACTCCTCCTTTTCGGGGCACGGTTTCCCAACTTTCTTGAAGGCGATTACTCTGTTTTGCTCATTAGCCTCAGTTGGATGAGTGATACAATCAGCAGGATGAAAAACAGAATGTATGAAGCCGCTGCTCCGGGACCAAACAGAAATTCACTGAATGACTTTTCATAGATGTAGCTCACAATCGTGGTAGTTGCCCCGGCAGGACCTCCCCCCGTGAGAAGAAAAATCTGCCCGAAGACATTGAAGGAAGCAATGAACTGAAGAAAGACAATAAGAATAGTTACTCGCTTGACACTGGGGAGGGTAATAAAGCACGTTTTGGCCCACCCGCTGGCTCCGTCCAGGCTTGCTGCCTCGTACAGTTCCTTGGGAATGTCCTGCAGCGCCGCCAGGTACAGGACCATATTGAAGCCTGCAGTCCACCAAACGGTAACCGCCAGGACGGAAATCCATGCCAGTTGCGTACTCTGCGCTGTCCAGTTAATTTCTTGATGAATCCCAATGGCATTGAGGACGGCATCGACCAGCCCGCCGTAGTTTCCGAGCATCGCGCTCCAGACACTCGATACAACGGACACACCCAATATCATAGGCAAGAAGAAGATCGCCTGATAGATTTTCCTGCCCTTAATGGGTGCATTCACAATAAGCGCAAGGCAAAAGGGAATGATGACGAGCAGCGGAACGGAAAAGACAACGAAAATCACGGTATGCCAAATGGATGACAAAAATGTTGAATCATGAAGTAAATAATTATAGTTCGCAAGCCCAACGAATCGTTTTGTCCCAAGTACATAAAATTTCTGCAAACTGATGATAAGCCCACGCACAATGGGATAAAACGTAAACAACAAGTACAGTATGAGAAACGGTAGCATGAGCAGGTAACTAGGCATGTACTTACGCACACTTACCATAACTATCCCCCACCTTCACCCATTGAACCAAATGCATCCACATAACTTGGTCTGCTGTTCATTCCTCCAACTGGCGATCCAGAATCTGCCCCATTTCTTGTACGCCCCGTGCCACCGGCGTTTGTTTGAGAAGTATGCCTTGCAGTTTGTTTAGGATCTCGTTATCACTCATCATCCAAACGGTGTCGGTCATAGGAAAATATTTAACAAAACTTGCTTGCGAGCCGTAATTGCTTCTGTATGGAAGCGCTTTAAATTGAGGCGTATTTTGAATGATCTTATTCGCGGGAATGTGTCCCGCCTTCGCCCACATCCACGCGTGATTCTCGATCCACTTGACAAAAATCATCGCGTCTTTGGTTTGCTCCGGTGTCCGATTGGGATTCACAGGCAGGACGAATGTATGGGAATCCGCCCAAGCAGCCGGTTGTTGAAAAAAGACCGGCATCTGGGCCACTCCGAGTTGGTCTCCCAGCGCTTTGTGAAAGTCGTCCACGCTCCATGTCCCCTCAATACAAAAGGCGGCCTTGCCAGACTTGAACAGTTCATCCGGATTGGAAATATTCGACGGAATGATGTGCGAGGTGTTGTACAGGTCGTAGAGCTTTTGCATCGCCTTGATAGCCACCGCGTCGTTGGTCGCATCGGTAAATGTCTCTTTGGTCCCAGCCTTATTGAGTAAACTTGTGCCACCCATTTGATAATAGAACGTCTCCCAAATGGCCAGCGGTCCCCAGCCACTTTCACCGAACGACAAGGGGACGTAGCCGTGCTCTTTAACTTGGTTGCAAATGCTGACGAAATCGTTGTAGCTCGCGATGTTCAGTTGGCTAGGAGAAATGCCTGCGCTTTGTAACACTTTCTTGTTGTAGAACAATAGGTATGTGTGGATATCCAGAGGAATCGCGTAGTGCTTGCCATTTATGACGGCATCCTTCATCGGGGGCTCAAAGAATTGCGACCACTTTATCCCGGCCGAGGCTGCCTCCTTGTCCAAGGGTTCAATGACCCCCTGTGTTCTCAGGATGCCTATGTGATCAACGTGCGAAATCGCGAGATCCGGTGCTTTACCCCCAAGCACAGCTGTTATGAGCTTTGTATAATATTGGCCCCAGTCCTGAGTCTCTTCCTGTACATGGATCGAGGGGTGTGTTTGATTGAACTTTTTAACTATTTGGTTCATGGTGGTGCCGTCAGCGCCGCCGAATAGATCCCAGAACACGATAGTCGTCGTCCCAGATTGATGGACCGCGCTTTGCGTCTGGGACGGACTGCAGGCGGTAGCTAGTGTACCGGCAATGAGCACTCCGGCGACAAGAACCTTAGTCTTCCCCGCGACCTTCATCGCAAACCCCTCCACGCCCCAAAATTGCAAGACCACCATATGAACTACCTGTCGTAGTCCAGACGCATAGTGATGTCCGTGTCGTAATTTCCAAATCCCCTTCCGAACAGGTTCAGTCCACCGTCGTTCAAGGCGTCTTCTTTGACTTCCAACCGCACTGCGACATACGGGTGGTCGTCGAGTCGCAGGCTCTCAATGTCCACATCGGATATCTGCCTCCCATCGATGAAAGCGCCATGCTGAGTGACACGCCAAGTTTTTAACAACCCGAACTGGGTGTTCCCGGTTCCCCACCAGGACGGAGTCAACAACCCCCTTTCCCCTCCGAAGTCTCCTGGACTGGTCCACGTTCCCACTTCAATGCCATTTATCGAGAGAGTGATATCTGATGGCCAGTTTGGATTGTGCAGGGGCGCTTCTGAACAGATCTCCATGGATAACTCGAGATTCGTGATAGCCGCGCCATTCGGCACCCGTTTTGGAAAACGGTACTCCAGATATCCTTTGCGGAACCAAATCAACCCTGCCTCTGTACGTTCGGGCTCAAAAAACGAGGCTGGATCATCGATTTCGCCAATGATGGAACGGCTGCTGAGCATGCCGCATGTCGGGGTTACACAGGCTTCAAAAAAGTGCCCAACAGGCATCTCAACCAGGGCGTGATTTCCCTGCTCTTTAGGTGGACTGTAGATATCTACTACAATCCGCCCCAGCACTGCCGCGCAAACTTTCTGCGTGCCGCGCGTTCCTGGGACCAACTCCGTGCGAATCAGTCCCGCATCCTCTAATTTTTTTACGTTTATCGCAACCGTAGATGGAGGTATTCCGAATATGGCGGATATTTCCGTGATATTTTTTGGACCCTTCAATAATTCTTTCAGTAATGACACTCTGAGATCCGAGGACAACGCTTTCGCCACGACCAGAAAGTCATCCAGTGACCTTGTCATGACTCGGTTCCAGGCTTCGCCCGTATCATGTAGCATGTTGAATGACCTGTATCTCCTTTGCCCTATCCTGTTTTGAAACAAGAAATCTTGTTCCTTTGATCTTATTCCTGTTCAGGAGATAAATCAACAATTATTTTGTTAAATCAGAACGGATAATTTTTGTGGTCATCCGAATCCCCCGTGGAACCAACACGGGCATGGCAAGAGTCAGCTTTCGTTCTGGCCCGCGCCAGTTTCACTCCCCAGCGCATAGGACTCCGCTGCGACACATAGGTAATACGCAAGGCCCGTCTGCAGGGACTCCATCATCCGGCGGTGGAAGTCGTCGCTTACGAAGAATCGCGCACGAGCGGCGAAGTCGGCTGCGCTTGTCGGATGCCCGTGCTGGTTGAGGAAGTCCAGGTGGCGGCGAATGAGGGTTTGCACCCGCTCATCGTGATGCGGGACTCCCTCCGCCAGGGCTCTCGCCAGCGCCTTCAGAAACCTGGTCGCTTCGACGGCCTGCTGGTTCATGTTGTCCACATCCAGCGGACGCTCCGAAAGCAGGTTGTATCCGTACTTGTCATGGAGGTATTCGTGTTGTTCCCGCAGTGCATCGCGCCACTGTGCTTCACTCGCAAATCCTATGAACATCCTGGCCTTGTCCATGAGCTCCCCTTTGTGAAGGAAATCCAAAGATTCATCGATGGTCTGTATCAGGCGCTCCAGCCGTCGCTTGCGGGCCAGGAGAAGTTCTTTCTGTTTGGACAGAATCGATGAACGATCCGGATCGTCCTGCAACAGTCGCTTGATTTCTTTCAGAGAAAAATCCAATTCCCGGTAGAAGAGAATCTGCTGCAATCGCTCCAGCTCCTTGGTGCCATAGAGGCGATAGCCCGCGTCGCTGACTTCGCAGGGCAGCAGGAGTCCTATTTTGTGGTAGTGGTGCAGGGTTTTGACGGTCACGTTGGCCAGGGCGGCGACCTCTTTCACCGTGTACAGCAAACGGATCACTCCTTTTGGCTTCGAGAATAATGGCTCCCCTTAGGGGAGAGTCAAGGAATCGCTCCTCACATCGCTCGCCGCACCCCTTGACCCTCCCCTTGCGGCAGGCCGCATCATGAACTCTACATGCAGGCGCGTTCGTGCCGAGAGGAGTGACTGAATGGATGTCAGCATTCACACTGCTGCGCAACCGCTATGTCCAATCCGTCGTTGTATCCAACCTATTCTCGCAGTTTGGCATTTGGGTGCGGAAATTCTCCATACTGCTGTTTGTCACCGAGAAGACCCACGGCAATGCCGTCGCTGTGTCCCTGATTTTCGTCGCCGAGTACGCCCCGATTTTCATCTTCTCCTTTCTCGGCGGGACATTTGCCGACCGTTGGCGGCGTCCCAAGAGGACGGTCATCTGGGCGGACCTGCTCAGCATGGTCTCGGTCTATGTGGTTATTGTCCTCATGGCCGCGGGGGCGTGGCAGACCGTGTTTGGCGTCACCCTGTGCTCGTCCGTCCTGTCGCAGTTCGCCCAACCGTCCGGGATGAAACTGTTCCGGCTGCACGTCCCCCGCGAACAGGCGCAATCCGGCATGTCTTTGTTGCAGACACTGTTCTCTGTCTACATGATACTGGGTCCCATTTTCGGGACCTTCGTTTACGAGAGACTGGGAATCGACCGAGCGCTGGCGGTAACTGGCACCGCCTTCCTTCTTTCCGCGCTGGCCATGCTCTTCATCCCACCGGATGGAGCTTCGGATCTGGGAAACCAGTCCGCGCGACCGTCGTTGAAGCGGGAGATGATGGACGGCATCCGCTACGTGTGGTCCAGGCGCGTGCTTCTGTCGTCATGCATGACCTTCATGATTGTGGGACTGGGGGTGGGCCTGGTCTCTCCGCTTAGCATATTCCTCGTGACGCAGAGACTGGGCTTGCCAGCCAGTGACCTTCAGTGGATCACCATTCCCTATGGGGCGGGTGAAATCATCGGAGGCATGGCAACGTTTGCGGTTGCGAGAAAGGTTCTTCCCCACCACCTGCTCATGCTGGGACTGCTGGCCGACGCCATGGGCATTGCCGCCTCCGGCATGTCCACGACTTTATGGATGACCATGGCGGCGCAATGGTGGACTGCCCTGTTCCAGCCCGCCATCTTGATTGGGAACAACACGCTGGTGATGAGAAACACCGAGCCTGACTATATCGGACGCGTGACGGGCATTCGGACGCCGCTGATGACAGGCAGCATGGTGATCATGATGGGTGTATCCGGTGTGGCCAAAAACGTGATGCCCCTGACCACCCTGTACGCACTGGCCGGAGCGTGCTTTTTTGTCGGATTCCTGATCACTGGCTGCACCGTGAAATCTCACGACGCTGGACTCGCGCCCAAGGTGAAACTCTGATTCGCCGCGCGCATCATTCCCTTCCTGTCGGGCACCATACAATTGTTTCCATATGACCGATCCGCAAGAGGACATGGGGGTTGACGCTGGTGCCGACGCACGCGAGTCCTTCAGCCCATCCACACAGCACACGGCCGCGGCAGCGGGCGCCGATTCGGCTGCTGGCCGGCCTGTTGGCGCCCATCTGCCTCGGCTTCGCCGGCATGTCGGCGACACTGTGGGCATTGCGGCAGACGCCGCTGCCCGCCGGGACGTTTGCCCGCAGCAACACCATCGCCGCGGCCGATGGGCAGGTGCTCGCCAACTGGTCCACGCACGGGCCGGTGCATCGCGAGGTCCCGCTCTCCGACATCCCCCGCGCCCTGCAGGAGGCCACGCTGGCCGTGGAGGACACCGGCTTCTACCGCCACCACGCGCTCAGCCTCACCGCGCTAGCCCGCGCCCTGTGGGTGGACGTCGCGCACGGACGCGTGGTCGAAGGGGGATCCACTATCACCCAACAGCTCGCCAAGAACCTCTTTCTCAGCCAGGATCGCACCCTGTGGCGCAAGCTGCGCGAGGCCGGTTACGCCCTGCAGCTGGAACTGCACGCGAGCAAAGCGGACATCCTCGAGAAGTACCTGAACGTCATCTACTACGGCCATGGGGCGTACGGGGTGGAGGCGGCGTCGGAACTGTACTTCGGCAAGCCGGTCCGCCAGCTCTCGCTCGCCGAATCGGCTCTGCTGGCGGGCCTGCCGAAGGGCCCGGAACTGTATTCGCCGTTCCGCAGCTTCGCGGCCGCCAAGGCGCGCCAGCACCAGGTCTTGCAGCGTATGGTGGCGGCGGGCTTCCTCACCCCCGCCGCGGCGGCCGAGGCGTATCGCCAGCCGCTGGCCATCCAACCGCAGCCCCGGCTCGCCCCGCCTGCCCCCTACGCCGTGCAGGTGGCGATGGACGAGGCGAAACGCCGCTTCCACCTGACGGACGCAATGCTAGAGCAAGGCGGAGTACGCATCACCACCACGGTCGATCCGCTGCTGCAAAAGGCAGCGGAGCAGGCGCTGGCGACCACCCTGCCCGCCCGCAGCCATCTGCAAGCGGCTCTGGTGGCGATGGACCCCAAGACCGGCGCGATTCTGGCCATGGTCGGCGGCCGCGACTACCGCGAGAGCGCGTACAACCGGGCGTTCGCCATGCGGCAGAGCGGATCGACCTTCAAGGCCATCCTGTACGCGGCGGCGCTGGAGCGGGGCTGGTCTCCAGCGAGGGAGGTTGACAGCGAGGAGACAACCTTTCTCTACCAGGACGTGGGGGATGAGGAGACGAGCGCGCAGCGGCGCTACACCGTGCACGACTTCGCCGACATGTACGCGCACCGGCCGCTCACCCTGCGCGAGGCGTTGGCCCGCTCCGACAACGTTTACGCGGTGACCGCCAATCTCGAGGTGGGTCCGCAGGCGGTGGTGCGAACAGCGCGGCAGATGGGGATAAGCGCCCCGCTTGCCCCCTATCCATCGCTGGCGCTGGGCGTTTTCCCCTCCAGCCCGCTGGAGTTGGCCACGGCTTACGCGGCGCTGGCCAACGGCGGGATGCGCGTGCACGCGCACACGGTTGCGCGGGTGTCGAGCCCGGGCGGAGAGCTGCGCGCCCCCGCGCCCGGGCGCGAGCGGGCGTTGTCAGAAGGCAGCAGCTTCATCCTGACCGACCTGCTGACCAGCGTGCTCAAACCGGGCGGGACGGCGTACCCGGTCACCCGCTTCTTGCACGGCCCGGCGGCGGCCAAGACAGGCACCACCGACACGGACGCCTGGATGGTCGGCTACACCCCGCGCGTGGTGTGCGCGGTCTGGGTGGGCTATGACGACAACCGTCCGCTCACACGCAGCGAGTCGCACCTGGCGGCGCCGATATGGGGGAAGTTCATGGGCGCCGCCCAGCAGCGCCTGCCGGGCCCTTGGTACACCCCACCCCCCGGTCTGGTGCGGGCGACGATAGACGTCTCCTCCGGCCTGCTGGCCACCCCGGGCTGCCGCAGCACCGAGACCGACTACTTCCTGCCGGGCACAGAACCCACGGCGTTCTGTCCGCTGCACAACACCTCCGTCGCGCCTCAGCCGCCGAATCGGCCCTGGTGGCGGCGGCTGTGGGGCGCCTAGAGGCGGGGCGCGCAGCGCTTTCAGTGGGTTCAGCCCAGTGCCCACACTTGCCATCACTTGCGAGATTTCCTCGTCCACTTTGAATGACTCGTACCCGCGCCGGTGCCTTATCCGACAGTACGCAACGAATATGGGGCCTGCGAACGGTTTAACATGAGCCTCTATTTCGACTATACCACGATTTCGTAGGCTTGGTCATACGACGCCCGTCTAAGACAGAGGCAAGAAGGGACTCAATCACCGCACCGCGATAAGTCTCCCAGTCCGGCAGCAGAACGACCCTATCACAGGCCATCAGCCCTAAGTCCGATCCCTTCGGTTAGATTTCGATTGGAGTGAGCCAAACCCCTTTCGGTTGGCTTTTAGCTGAGTGATCGCACCCTCTCCTAATACCCTTAGCTTCTATGTTAAAATTGGGGGCAGTCTAGCGAGGGAGCGTGTCACATGGAACAACGCCTATCGAGTCGCGTCCGCCAGATTGCGCCGTCTGCCACCATCAGTGTCGATACAAAAACCAAGGCCCTTATCCGCGAGGGCAAGCCGGTCATCAACATGAGCGTCGGTGAACCGGACTTTGATACGCCGGTTGCGGCCGCTTACGCGGGTATCCGCGCCATCACCAGCGGCCAGACTCGCTACACGCCGGCCGCCGGGCTGCTGGAGCTGCGCAAGGCCATCGCGCACAAATTGATGGTCGAGAACGGTCTGTCCTATCAGCCGGAGCAAATCATCGTCTCATCCGGCGCCAAGCACTCCCTGTTCAACATCTTTTTGGCCATCTGTGAGCCCGGGGACGAGGTGATTCTGCCGGCGCCTTATTGGGTATCTTATCCCGAACAGATTCGTCTTTCCGGTGCGAATCCGGTCATTGTTCCGTGCGGGGAAGAGAGCGGCTACAAGATCACGGCCGACCAGCTGCGCGCGGCCATCACGCCGAAGACCAAGGCATTTCTGCTCAATTCTCCGAACAACCCGACAGGCGCCGTGTACAGCGAAGCCGAGCTGCGGGCGCTGGGCGAAGTTCTGCTGGATGCGGACATCTTCCTGGTCACCGACGAGATTTACGAGCGGCTGGTCTATGGTGTCGAACACGTCAGCCTGCTGGCACTCTACCCCCAGCTGGCCGACCGGACCCTGGTCGTCAACGGCTTCTCGAAGGCGTTTGCCATGACCGGTTGGCGGCTCGGCTACGTGGCGGCGCCGGCCGACGTCGCGAAGGCATTGGCCAGCCTGCAGAGCCACGCCACCGGCAACCCGTCTTCCGTCTCACAGGTGGCCGGCATCGCCGCGCTGTCGGCGTTTGACCCGGGCATGGTGGAAGAATTCCATCGCCGCCGTGATCGCCTGGTGGCCGGATTGCGCGAACTGCCTGGCATCACCTGCCAGGTTCCCCAAGGAGCGTTCTACGCCTTCCCGAACATCGCGTCGCTGTTCGGGAAGGCGTACAAGGGGCAGGTCATCACGGACGCCAACGCGTTCTGTGAGTTGCTGCTCGAGCACGAGCTGGTTTCCGCCGTGCCTGGCGGCGCTTTCGGAGCTCCGGAGAACATCCGCCTCTCTTATGCCGTCGCGTACGAGCAAGTGGAGACGGCGCTGGAGCGCATCGGCCGCTTCGTCCGCGAGTTGGCCTGAGACCCCACCGTCCATCCTGGCGTTTCGGCGCATCCGCTTTGGATGCGCCGAATTTCTTCTTCCTCACCTTTGCCGGCCCTCATCCATACACTGCAAACAGAAGTTGGCCTGTGTGCGGAAGATGGGAGGGTTTTACATGCGCACGACAACGTCCCGGCGAACGCGCCCAGGCGCCCGCACGCGGAGACGGCGTACCCACCACAGCCCGTGCAGCCGCACGCGCCGCGCGCCGCGTCCGCCGCGGGCCGACGGGATGGAGACACTCGCAACCGATCTCGTGCTGGCGATGGCGCAAGCACCCCGCAACACCGCCAGAAGCGCCAAGACAACCGGCAGGACCGCGGCCAAAAGAAAGGGCAAAAGCGGAGCGAAAGGCGGTTTGCCCGCGCCCCGCAGGGAGCGCGCCGGGGTGAATACAAGGCCCGCCAACAGGGACCTGGCCAAACTGTTGTCCCCGAAGAACCTCCAAGAGTCGTTGAAGACCGTGGGGACGCTGCGCAACTTCGTCAAGAACGGTTTGAATTACTTGCAGCAGGCCGACCGGCTGCTGGATACGCTCTATGTCACCTCGAACTCGCTCAGGGAGACCGGCGTGCTGGACAAGATCATCAAGAACCGCGGGAGAAACCTAAGCAGCGAAGACTTGACCAACATCCTGATGGCCTTCCTCAACTCTCCTCTGGGCAACCGGGTGCTGAAGGGAGAGGATGGGGGCGGTCCGTCCGACGGCGGCCAGGGGAACGTGGCCAGCCCCACCAGCCAGACCGGACCAGCCAGCCCCGCACAGGTACAACCCGGGGCGCCCACGCAGCGGCCGCAGACGCCCGCCCCCGGCGCCCCGCCCTACCCAGGAGCCCCCCCGTACGGCGGAGGGCCGGGCGCGCGCTCCTGACGCCCCGGCGCCCATCCGCACAAAGCGAGGCAGGGCCAACGGGAACGTCGGCCCTGCCCCTCTCTGCCGCTTACTTGACGTTTTTCGGAACAAACTTTTTGATTTCCTTCAACGTCTTATCGTCAACGTTTTGACCGTACTTGTGCACCAGTTCATCGACGTTGGCCGTGGGGCCGTTTTTCGTGGCATCCTTGTAGGCGTTCACGAACTGCTTGATGCGCTGCTCAGGGACCGGCAGTCCCAGCCTGTCGGCAAAGTTTTTCGCCATCTGTTCCACGTGTTTCGGGTCCTGCCACTGTTCCGGCTTCACCTTTTTCACGTCCTCGAGAATTTCAAAGATGGCCTTGCGCTTGCCCGACAGGTTGTGCTTCAGCGTATCCAGCGCGGACCCGCCGCCGGACGCGGCCGCCCCAGAGGTCGGCTGGGACTCCGGTGCGGCTTGGAGCGCCTGAGCACGGTCTCTCCTGCGCGGCTTCTTTCCACCTTTTTTCTGCACGTCTCACCCTCCTCTGTCGCTGCCGAGCGCTCGTGCGAGCCTCACCCCACTCTATGGCGCCGGTTTGCCAAATGCGCCGGCAACCGCCAAAAACGGGCGATCCCACCCCCACACCCAATCCCACGCCTTGCTCCAGCCGATTGTAAAGACTATTGTATATACAGAATCAGCAACGGACATTCGAAGGGATTCCAGACAGAACCGGTCTCATCCCTTTCTCTCCATTCCGACAGCACAAAGGGGACGATAGGCTTGACTCGGCTCGGGCAACTCACAGCTGTGCAATCGTTGATTCAACTGGCGTTGGCGGAAGACGCGGGCCGCGGCGATCTCACCTCGGAGGCCATTGTGCCGGCCGACCTGTCGGCCGTCGCCACCATTCGCGTCCAGGGTCCCGCTCGGGTAGCTGGGCTGCCGGTGGTGGAAGCCGTGTTTGCGGCGTTCGATCCGGACGTCACTGTGACCCGGCTGGTCGAAGAAGGTACGGACGTCGAGGGGACGACCCAAGTGTGCCGGCTGGAGGGTTTGGCCCGCTCCATCCTGACCGCCGAGCGCACGGCGCTCAACTTCCTGGCGCGCCTGTCCGGGGTGGCGACGCTGACCCGGACCGCGGTCGCACAGCTGGCCGGTACGCGGACAAAACTGCTCGACACCCGCAAGACCACCCCCGGCTGGCGGGCGCTGGAGAAGTACGCGGTGGCCGTCGGCGGCGGGGTCAACCATCGGCAGGGACTGGACGACATGGTGCTCATCAAGGACAACCACGTCGCGCTGGCGGGCGGGGTGGCTGCGGCCGTCGCCCTGGCGCGGACAAGGATTGGCCTGGCGCCGAAGATTGAGGTGGAGGTGGACACCCTGGAGCAGCTGCGTGAAGCGCTGGCCGCCGGGGCCGACATCATCCTGCTCGATAACATGGACAACGACACGCTGGCCCAAGCCGTCGCCATCACGGCGGGCAAAGTGCCGCTGGAAGCGTCGGGCAACGTAACCCTGGAACGGCTGCCTGCGATAGGGCGGACGGGCGTCGACTACGTCTCCATGGGAGCACTGACCCATCAGGCGGTCAGCGTCGATGTGGGATTGGATGTGGAACTATGACGCGCGAGGTGTGCGACTTTGTCGTGGTCGGATCAGGGTTGGCCGGCACCACCGCCAGCTGGCTGCTGGCCGAGTTTTCCGAGGTCCTGCAGGTGTCCCAAACCCCGCCGGAGGGCAGCAACTCGTGGGCTGCGCAGGGGGGCGTGGCCGCCGCCACGCGGGATAGTGACTCCCCGCGCCTGCATGCGCTGGACACGCTGGCGGCCGGCAAGGGGCTGTGTGACGCCCGCCACGTCCAGCGCCTGGCCGAGCGGGCGCCGCAGCTGATGGCGTGGCTGGCCAGCATCGGCGCGGCCTTTGACCGTGACGAAGCGGGACAGGTGCGGCTCGGCCTGGAGGGGGCGCACTCGCAGCCGCGCATCTGGCACGCCGGCGGAGACGCCACAGGGCGCCACCTGCTTCAGGCCGTGCGCGAAGCGGCCTCACGGCAGCCCAATCTTGCCTGTTGGACCGACATGCAGGTGCGCGGCCTGCTCCTGTCGGGAGGGCGTGTGGTCGGTGTGTCCGGCCTACGCCGGGGGCGGACGGTCATCGTCTACGCGCGCCGCGCCGTCATCCTGGCCAGCGGCGGCATCGGCCAGCTCTACCCCTACACAAGCAATCCGCAGGGCGCCGTCGGCAGCGGCATCGCGCTGGCCTATCGGGCCGGAGCGCAGGCAGCCAACATGGAGTTTGTCCAGTTTCACCCCACCGTGCTGGACGTGCCCGGCAACCCCCGTTTTCTCATCTCGGAGGCGGTCCGTGGCGCCGGCGCCCGCCTCATCGACGAACGCGGAGAGCCTTTGATGGCCACCTTCCCTCGCCAGGACCTGGAACCGCGCGATGTGGTGGCGCGTCAGATCCACCAGCGCCTGCTCACCGGCGGGCGGGTGTTTTTGGACGCGCGCAGGGTGGCCGATTTTGCCGACCACTTCCCGACCATCGCCCAACGGCTCGCGGAGTGTGGCATCCATCCCGCCAGAGATCCCTTTCCGGTCGCGCCGGCCGCCCACTTTTTCATGGGCGGCATCCGGGCGGACCTGTCCGGGCGCACCTCGCTGCCCGGGTTGTTCGTGCTGGGTGAGGCCGCCTGCACCGGAGTGCACGGGGCCAACCGCTTGGCCAGCAATTCGCTCTTGGAGTGCCTGCTGATGGCCCACGAGTGCGCCGCCCATTGGCGCAGCCGGGAAACAAGGGGCGCGGACGGGCGGATTGAAGGGATGACAGCGCGCCGGAACACGCCGGCCGCTGACCAGGCGCCGCGATGGACAGGGGCCGCCGGTGCAGGCCCAGGCGAGGCGGAAGAGCAGGTCGAAATCCGTCCCGACGACGAGCCGCTGCTGAACGAGGTGCGCCAGATTCTCTGGACCGCCGGCGGCATTGTGCGCGACGAGGCGAATCTCACCTCCGGGCTGCGGCGAGTGGCCGACCTGGCCGCCCAACGTCCGGATTCGCCGGCCGTCACCCTGGCCACGCTCATCCTGCGGGCGGCCCGGCTGCGCGACGAGAGCCGCGGCGCCCACTTCCGCAGCGACGCGCCGGAGACAAGTTCCGCCTGGGACGACGCCGTCATCGTCTGGGAGCGGCACGGCACAGACGACGTCCCCCGCACCGCCAGCGCGACGGCCGCCCCCGGGTGCACCGAGTCGGCGGCCGCTTCTCTGGTCAATACATCCGCCGCACAACCGTGAGGTGATCCCGCCAGTAACTTCCTGGCTGAACACTCAAATAGCCGACCTTGCCGAGGCCTCCGCCCTCTTGAATCATTTTTCCATCCCCGGCGTAAATCCCGACGTGGCCGCCCTGGTTGAAGATGAGAATATCGCCGGGTTGCATCCGGTCCGTCGGGATGGTCACCCCGACCGACTGATACTGTTTGCGGCTGGCCGTCGTGAACTGATACCCGAGGGCGTGGTGGAACACGTACTCGACAAAGTTGCTGCAGTCAAACCCGGTCTGCCCTTCGTCCTCGTTGTGCCCCCACACATAGGGCGTGCCGAGCTTGCTTTTGGCCACCGAGAGGACGGCGTCGGTCTTGTCCTCCACGGAGGCGTTCGTCCCCGCCAGCGGACGCAGGTTGGAGTCGAGCGTGCACCCCGGCGGCGGGATGGGCACGCGCGCGGTCGTCCCACGTCCTTGGATGTCCGACGGCAGGTTCCCCACGCCAGTACTGCCGGCGCCCGCATGGCCACCGTGTCCCAACGTCCCCGCGTTGGCTCGCGTCGTCGCCGGGCTCGGCGTGGCTGGCGCCGCTTGGTCGGCCGGCACGTCGATGGTAGTCGATCCGCCCGTTGTCCCACCCAAACTGTCGCTCACGATGTGGGTGTATTGTGGATTGGCGGTGATGTAGACGTTCCGGTCCTGCCAGCGGATCTCGTACCAGGCGTCGCTCACCTTGCGCAGCAAGGGCGCTTTGTCCCCGGGCTCCAGCCGCCCCAGCACGGCGCTGCCGATGCTCGGCTGCTGGTGGTAGCTGACCCAGCCGTGGTTGGTCACGACGTACTGCGTGGCCGCTGTCGCGCTGGCCAACGAGCCCGCCGGCGTCCGCCGCGGTCCCGCCGACTCAAAGATCAGCTGGACGTGGCGCACGTCCTGGGTGGGAAAGTTGGCGGTGACGTAGTTAATGATACCGGTGCGATCCGACAGGTCCACGGTGTCCTCGACCTGCCCCAGCCCCGCCGGCCGGGGAGCGGACGCCACGGTACCTGCGCGCTGCAGCTGCAGACGGACGGTGTGGGTGTGCGCGTTATAGTCCTTGCCGGTGACGCGAGCTACGGAGCCAGCGGCAGCGGTCGAGGTCTGGGGCGCCCGCTGAGCCAGGGAGTTGCCGAAATGGCCGGCCATGCCGCTGCCCGTCGTACGGTTTTGCGTACTAGGAGCGCCGGGTCCGCTTTGGCCGCCGCATCCGCCTGCGGCCAAAGCCGCCAGCAGCGCACAGGCGGTAAGCCGCCACAGGCCCGATTTGGCAACATGCGCCATCGACTTCACCTCCTTGAGGTTTACCTGGGTTCAGGGTTCGCTGCGGCAGGCGAATCCATGCGAGAACGCGGCCCCACATCGGCAGGAGGTGCGCATAGGGCGTCGAAAAGTATAGAGATTTATCGATTAGCGAAAAGGAGGAATATACATATGCGCCTTCAGGCAGGACAGAAGCTGGTGATGATTGGGGATTCCATTACCGACTGCGGGCGCCAGCGCCCGGTCGGCGAAGGATCCTCGGCGGCGTTGGGCAGCGGCTACGTGGCGCTGGTGGACGGGTGGCTGCGCGCTGCCTATCCAGAACTTGGCGTCCGCGTCGTGAACATGGGCATCGGCGGCGACACGGTGCGCCACCTGGCGGCACGCTGGCAGACGGATGTGCTGGACCTCCACCCGGATTGGCTGTCGGTAATGATTGGCATCAACGATGTATGGCGCCAGTTTGACCACCCGCTGCAACCCGAGTTGCACGTGCTGCCCGAGGAGTACGAACAGACCCTGCGCACCCTGCTCGGCCAGGTGCGCTACCGCTTGTCCGGTCTGGTGCTGATGACACCGTTTTACCTGGAGCCCAACAAGGAAGACGCGATGCGCCGGCGGATGGACGAATACGGCCGCATTGTGAAGCGAGTGGCGGACGACCTGAACGCCGTATTCGTCGATACCCAGGCCGCTTTCGACAAGCTGTGGGCGCACACGTACCCGTCGTCCATCGCGCTCGACCGCGTGCATCCCGACCTGGCCGGACACACGGTGCTGGCGCGCGCCTTCCTCGACGCCGTCGGCTTCGACTTCAACCGCCGCGGACAGTAAGGGCGGCATCCGGACACCGCCTTGCCTCATACCATCCTCGGCTTACGACAATTCCCTGTCCGCTGAGCGTTGCCGTACGCATCGCAAGGTTGTATAGTGTACTACGTTATTTCTTTAACAGGCGAAAGGGGTTCGACCTCTGACCGCTTTTCAGGAGGTCTCTGCGATGCGTGACGGCAAGCTTGGCGTTTGGTTGCTGACAGCCTTGGTCGTCGGCAACATGGTGGGATCAGGAATTTTTATGCTGCCTAGGCAGTTGGCGGGGGTGGCCAGCCCGGCCGGGAGCGTCCTCGCCTGGGCGCTCACCGGCGCGGGGGTCATGATGATTGCTCTGGTCTTCGGCAACCTGGCGATGCGCAAGCCGGAACTCGCCGGCGGGCCGCAGATGTACGCCAAGGCGTTGTTTCGGGACGGATCCACCGCGTCGACGCTGGCCGGTTATCTGGTTTCGTGGGGCTACTGGGTGGCCAACTGGGCAGGCAACGTCGCCATCATCACGACGTTTGCCGGCTATCTGTCCACCTTTTTCCCCGTCCTTAACGATACAACACCGTTGTTTTTTGCAGGTCCGTTCACGGTGAGCGTGGGCAACCTGGTGACGTTTTTCGTCTGCACGGCCCTGCTTTGGCTGGTGCACGGGCTGATTCTGCGCGGGGTGGAAAACGCGGGGCGCGTGAACCTGGTCGCGACCAGCGCCAAGGTGATTGGATTTGTGTTTTTCATCGCGGTGAGCCTGTTCGTCTTCCACAAGGCGAACATCGTCCCGTTCGCCGCGGTAAAGAGCGACGGCGGACAGACGTTTGGCCTGTTTGGCCAAGCGGGGCACGCGCTGGTTTCAACCTTGTGGGCGTTTGTCGGAGTCGAGTCGGCCGTGGTGTTCTCGGCGCGGGCGCGCAGGCAGGGGGACATCAAGCGGGCGACGGTGCTCGGGCTGGTGCTGACGGTCATCATCTACATGAGCATCTCGATTCTGACCATGGGCGTGCTACCACAATCGCAGCTGGTGCACACCGACAAGCCGCTGGTGGACACGCTGTCGGTCGCCATCGGACCGGTTGGCAGCTACGTCATGGCGCTCGTCGGCATCGTATGTCTGGCCGGATCGACCGTGGGATGGGTGCTGCTTAGTGCCGAAGTGGCGTACCAGGCCAGCCGCCAAGGGCTGTTCCCGAGTGCGTTCGGGCGCGAAAACCGGCGCAAGTCGCCGGTCGTGTCGTTGACCATCACCAATATCATGGCGCAGGCGTTCATCTTTTCGACCATCTCGCACTCTATCGCCAAGGCATTCGATTTTGTCACCTTCGTGGCCACGCTGTCCTATCTGGTGCCCTACATCATCGCCACCGTGTACCAGCTCAAGCTGACGATGTCGGGGGAGACTTACGGCGGCCAGGGCCGGCAGCGCATCGGCGACTTGGTCATCGCGGCGCTCGGGGTCATCTACTCGGCCTGGGTGGTCAAGGCGGGCACCGCCGATCTGCACACATTCTTGTTCGGCGTAGGTCTCATCTTTTGCGGTATCTTCTTCTTTCCGTTTGTCATCTCCTCGCGCCGCCGGCAGCAGACGTCGACGGCCATGAAAAAGGGCGGATCGGCCGCGTAGGGATCTCCCCGCCCACCACCTGCCGGAAAAGTCCAGTCCCGATAGGGGACTGGACTTTTTCACATACTGTGGTATGATGCTCAACGTCACAACTGACATCATGTCATTTTGTCCTGGTGGATTTGCGTCCAGGCTGATGAAAGCCAGGTGGTAGAATTGCCGTTGTTCGTGCAACGCCTTACGCTGGGGCCGCCGTCCCGTCGCTTTTGCGAGGACCTGTCCTTTGCTCTCGCCCCGGGCGAGACGGCGGCCATCGTCGGCCCTTCCAACAGCGGCAAGTCCTCGCTGCTCCTGTGCGCAGCCGGCCAACTCAAGCCGGCGGCCGGCCGCGTGGGCATTGGCCCGGACGCCGACAGCGCGCGTCCACCTGGGTGGCGTGAGGTAGGACTGGGGCCCATCCCCGTCCTGGCGCCGCTGTTTGACACGCTGACCGTGCAGGAGCACCTGACCTTCCAGGCTCGCCTGTACCGGGTCCCCGCTGTCCGCCAGCGGGTCGCCGACGAGCTGCGCCGTTTTGGCTTGGAGGCGGCCGCCCGCCGGCGCATCAAGGACCTCGACGCGTTCACGGCCCTGCGCGCCGCCCTCGCGATTACCTGCGTGCACCGGCCGCAGTTTGTGCTCCTGGATGAGCCGGACCAGGGCCTGTCGGTGGAGCAGTGGTCGCAGACAGCCGCCTTGCTCCGCAAAATCGCAGCGGAAGGCGTCGGAGTTCTGTACACGACGGTCGACAGCGTACACGCGGCGGTGGCCGACGTGGTGGTGGACATCGCGAAGGGGGAGGTGCACCGGGGTGAACCTGTGGGCCGTGATTCGCGTTGAGGCCAAGCGCATCTGGCGCAACCGACTGATGCGGGTGGGGCTGCTGGCGATGTGCCTGCTGCCCTTGCTCTACAGCGCGCTGTACCTGTGGGCGTTTTGGGATCCGTACGGCCACCTCGACCGTCTGCCGGTGGCAGTGGTCAACGAGGACGAAGGGGGCCGGCTCGACGGCCGACACGTCAACTACGGTGCCGACTTGGCCAAATCGCTCGTCGACGGGCAGACGCTGGAGTGGCACCGGGTCAGCGCCAGCCAGGCGCGGGACGGTCTTGAACATGGCCGTTACTACATGGAATTGGACATCCCGCGCTCGTTCACCCGGGATGTCCTCAGCGTCAACAGCGACCATCCGCACAAGGCGAAACTGGTCTTCATCCCCAACCAGGGCCAGAACTATCTGGCCGGGCAGATTGTCTCCCGCGTCGAGGACGACATCGCGGCGCAGCTGAAGCAGCAGTTCAGCCGGCAGTTCATCTCCCGCCTGCTCGATATGGTCGGTCAAGCGTCGGGCGGCGTCAGCAAGGCGGCGCGAAGCGCCGGGCAAATCGCCCGCGCCGGCAAGCCGCTGGTCAGCGGCAGCCAACAGCTGAGCCAAGGGGTTAATCAGGCCGACGACGGGGCGCACCAGCTCGCCGCCGCGCTGGCCCAGCTGGAGAGGGGCAGCCAATCGTTGGCCGGCGGCGCCGGGCAGATGGCCAGCGGCGCCAATCAGGTCAACGCCGGCATCGCCCAAGCCGCCGGCAGCGTCGGCCAGATTCGGCGACAGATAGCGCCAGCTGCCGGGCCCTCGAGCGAGCTGGCCCGAGGCATGCAGCAGGCCAGCAGCAGCGCCGGGCAGATGCAAGCCGCCAGCCGGCAGCTGCAACAGGGCAGCGCGGACGCGGCCAGCGGCGCGGCCGGATTGGACACCGGGCTGGGCCAGGCCGTCAGCGGCGCCGCCCAGGTGCAGTCCGGCATCGAAGCGGCCATCTCCACCCTGGAGCAGGCGCCTGCGGACGATCCGCACGTCGCAGCCGCCCTCTCCGCCCTGAGCCAGGCGCGGGACGGATCAAAACAGCTCAGCGACAGTTTGGGGCGGCTGCAGAGCGGCGCGCACACGCTCGCCTCCAGTCTCAATCAGGAAAACGCTGGTCAGGCGCAACTGACGCAGGGCTTGGGCCAGTTATCGAACCAACTGGGGCAGGCCGCCAGCGCCACCCGCCGGTTCAGCCAGAGTGTCGGCCAGCTGGACGGAGCGCTGGAGCAGCTGCAGACGGGGCTGACGACCGCACACACCTCGTTGGCGCAAATTGCCGGGGCGGCGGGGCAGCTGCAGGCAGGCGCCAACCAGCTGCACAGCGGCCTCGTCAGTGCGCACAGCGGGGCGACGTCGCTGGCCTCCGGATTGGACGACGCGGCTTCAGGCGGCCGCTCGGTCGCCTCCGGGATGGCGAAGCTGAACGACGCCCAGAATGAATTGGCCAGCAAGCTGAAGGACGCGGTGCCGGGCAGGATGAGCCAGCCGGACAAAAAGGCGGACGTGATGAGCGGCGCGGTTGCGGCGCAGACGCGGCCGATAAACCCGGTGGGCAAGTACGGCCCCGGATTGGCCCCCTACTTCCTGCCGCTCAGCTTGTGGGTGGGGGCCTTGCTGCTGTACTTCCTGGTGCCGCTGCGCGAGGCGCGCTGGCGCCTGTCCCCCGTCTCGCCGCTGACAGTGACGCTGGGGAAACTGTGCGTGCTGTGGGGCATCGGCGTACTGCAGGCGGTCATCGCGGCCACCGTCGTCCTCTACGGGCTGGGACTGACGGTGACCACGGTGCCTGGATTCTACCTGTTCTCTATCGGCGTCTCGCTGACCGACATCACGGTCATCGGCATGCTGTTGTCCGTGCTCAAATCGGGCCCCGGGCGGGTGGCCGGGATTGTGGTGCTCATCTTGCAGCTGACATCGTCGGGCGGAACGTTCCCTATCCAGCTGGTACCCTCGTTCTTCCAGGCCATTCATCCGTACCTGCCGATGACCTATGCGGTTTCGGGCCTGCGCAACCTGATTGCGTTCCCGAGCCATCATGACGCCTGGGTCAATATCGGCGTACACGGCCTGTTCTTCGTCGGGTCCCTGGCGCTGATGGTGCTGATGCATGTCCGCCGCGTGAAACCCGAGCAGCTGCACGCCCCGGACACCCTGGTGTCGTGAGGCAGCCGGCCTAAGCGCAGGCTTTCCTTAACGCCCGGCTTTGGCGCGCCGGCGGCGCGTCAAGGTGTCGATGGTGACGGCCACCAGCAGGATGCCGCCTTCCACCAGATACTTGGTGCTGGACGGGGCGCTGAGCAGGTCCATGCCGTTTTCGACGCTCCCGATGACCAGCGCCCCGGCCAGCGCGTTCCAAACGCTGCCTCGGCCACCAAACAGACTGGTTCCGCCGATCACGGCGGCCGCGATGGAGTCCAGCAGCAGGTTGCCGCCGCCGGATGCCGGCGAGGCAGACCCCAGGCGCGAAGCGCCCATGATGCCGCCGGCGGCGCCGAACACCCCGGCCAGGGTGAAGACGGCGATGCGGACGTGTTTCACGCGGATGCCGGCCCTGCGCGCCGCCTCCCTGTGCCCGCCCAGGGCATAGACGTGGCGCCCAAAGCGTGTGGACTGGGTCACGAACGAGAAGATGACGATGAGCACAATCAGCACCAGTCCGGCCACCGGGATGCCGCGATACGTGTTGAGGGCCAGGACGATGAGCGCGCTGACCACCGCCAGCGCTATCACGCGCGCGCCGATGGACCCCAAATCCGGCACCCTGTCAAGCTCGAAGCGCAGCCGCGCCGCCCTCCGCTGCATGAGCGCCCAGAGATACACCAGCACGCCAAGCAGGGCCAAGATCCACGCGTACACACCGGACACGTAGGTGGTGGCAAGGCCCAGCAGGGTGGAGTTTTCAATCGGAACCGTTCCCGCGTCGCCCAACATGGCCAGCAGAAACCCCTGGTACCCGAGGGACCCTGCCAGTGTGACAATGAAGGCGGGAACACCCACCAAGGTCACCCAGACCCCCTGGAAGACGCCCAGAACCGCTCCTGCCGCCAGGGACGCCACAATCGCCAGCCAAGGATTCAGCCCCGCTGAAGAGAGCAGGACCAGGATGGCGGCGGCGACACCGCTCACGGCGGCGATGGACAGGTCTATCTCGCCCAGCAGCAGAATGAACGTTTCCCCAATGCCCAACAGGCCAATCTCGACCGATTGCAAAATCAGATTAGAGATGTTGCGGCCGGTGAGAAAGTGGCTGTTGACAAGCTCAAACACAATCCAGATGACGACCAGGGCGATGATCACCGGGATGAGGCCGAGATCGCCGGACGCAAACCGGAGCCTCAGCCGGTCCGCGAGGGAGCGGCGCCCGGAAGCCTCTGCAGTTGGATTGGCCGAATCGGCGGCGACGACCTTCATCGGGGAACGACCTCCTCTTCCGTGGCGCCGGTGATGGCAGCGACGACCTTTTCTCCGGATACTTCGGATGTGACGTAATTGGCGACCGTTTGACCCAGACGGAGAACGACGATGCGGTCGGCGACTTCAAACACATCCGACAGGTTGTGGGAGATGACCAACACCCCGACGCCGGACTCGGCCAGGCGTTTGACCAAGTCGAGCACCGCCCGCGTCTGCGCCACGCCGAGTGCCGCCGTGGGTTCGTCCAGGATGACCAGTTTGGAGCCCCAGAGCACGGCGCGGGCCACGGCCACCGTCTGCCTTTGCCCACCAGACAGACTGGCCACCGATGTGTTCAATGGGGGCAGGTTGATACCGAGTCTCTTCAGCACCGGTATCGCGTTCTTCTCCATTTCGGCGTGATTCATCACCCGGATGACACCCGGGATGATGGTCCGATACAGCTCCCGGCCCAGGTACAGGTTGGACACGATGTCCAGGTTGTCACACAGGGCCAGGTCCTGATAAACGGTCTGAATGCCGAGCGCTTCCGAGTCAGCCGGCGTGGACAGCGTGACGCGGCTGCCCTCAAAGAAGATTTCCCCTTCGTCGGGGAACTCGACCCCGGAAATGATCTTGATGGTGGTTGACTTTCCGGCGCCGTTGTCGCCTACGAGCGCGACCACCTCACCCCTGTGTACGTCCAGTGACACGTCCCGCAGGGCTTGCACCGCGCCGAACCGCTTCTTCAAGTGCCGCACCGACAAGAGGGGAGGCGTGCCGTGCCTGTCCTGTCCGCTCTGCGTCTGTACTGTATCTGCCATCGTCCAACCACCTTAACCTTGTTGATGAACCTTGTTGGTCAGCAAGCCGTGGGCACGCGGACGGGCAACCTGGCGGCCCCGTCCGCCCCCTTCTCCTTCCCCTGGGTGACCGTCCGCCATGAGGATAGGCCGATGACTGCTCAGGAGGACGGGTGCTTGATCTGCTCCATCGTCGTATATCCGTCTTTGATGACCGTGCTCTGGATGTTGGACTTCGTCACGGCGACCGGTTGCAGAAGTACGGCGGGCACGTCCTTAGTCCCGTTGTTCACAGAACCGCTCACCAGCGAGGAGGCCGGCTTCTTCCCGGCCAACAGGTCCACAGCGAGCTGCGCTGCGGCGGAAGTCTCTTTGGGAACCGCCTTGTACACGGTCATCGACTGGGTGCCCTGCATGATGTCGTGCAGCCCCGCGTTGGTGGCATCCTGGCCTGTCACCGGCACCTTGCCAGCTAGACCCTGCGCTTTGAGCGCCTGGATGACCGCCCCCGCCAGGCTGTCATTGGCGGCCAGGACGCCGTCCACATGGTTGTTCAACCGCGTCATCGCCTGCTCCATCTCGCGCAGAGCGTTGGACGGATCCCAATCCGGTGTCATGGACTCGTAGCCCAGCTTGAAAGTTCCCTTCTTAATCAGCGGGTCGAGCACCTTGTGAGCGCCGGCCTTGAACTGCAAGGCGTTGTTGTCGGTCGCGGCGCCGTCAATCATCACGATGGTGCCGCCCTTCTTCGTGTGGTCGGCGATGTACTGTCCCTGCAGCTCGCCCACCTTTTCGTTGTCGAAGGAGACATAGTAGTCGACGGGTGAGTTCGTGATCATGCGGTCGTACGAGATTACCTTGACCCCCTGCTGGTGCGCTTCGTTGACAATGGTCGCAGCCGCCTTGGAATCCACCGGGCAGATTACAAGCACCTTGGCACCGTTGGTCATGGCGGATTCCGCCTGCTGTTGCTGCGTGCTGCTGCTGGCCTGCGCGTTTTCATAGATCACTTTGGCGTTGGGATCCAGTTTCTTGACCTCTTTTTCAAAGTCTGGCTTGTCTTGTGTCTCCCAACGCGGAGAGGATGTGGTGTCCGGCAGCAACAGGGCAATCGTGCCCTTGGCTCCGCCGGATCCGCTGGATCCGCCGGATGCCGTGTTGTTCCCTCCGCTGTTGCCGGAGCCTGACCCGCAGGCTGTGACCGTAAGCGTTATCATCGCGGCGATGCCTGCGGCTGTCCATAGTCTTGGCTTCATGCGACAGCCCCCTTGAAATGAAGAGTTATGAATGGATGATGCTCCGCCAAAGATATTTGGCAAATATCGTGCCAATACAGATGATGGGCAGCTGCCTAAAGGATGGTGCAAGGATGGCGCAGGCTCGAGCGGATCGTCCCGATACACAACGATACACTTCAATACAGATTGAGACAGATGGCCGAGAGAGCCAAGCGCCGGTCGCCTCGGGCGGAGCGTGTGCGGGCAGACCGTGATGGAGGCTCGTAGGTCGAGAGTGGATGGAGAGCATGAGACAAAAGAGCCGGCAGGTTCAGGCCGCCAGCACGTGGGCATAGACTCCGACGATGCCGAGGGAGAACAGCAGCAGAATCACCCAGACACTGCTCCAGCCTTTGCGCAGCAGCCACAAGACCCCGAGCACCAGCAGCAGTTCAGGCAGCTTCGGGAACAGCCCGTTCAGCAGCTGGGTGAGACTCATCGTCTGGCCATGGCCGACCTGCCAATGGATGGCGAAGTGGATGCTCGCCCAGTCGGCGACCAGCGCGCCCATGACAATCAGGCCGACGATGGTGGCCATTTCGGTGACCTGGCGCAGCACGCCGGTGGCGATGACGTTGACGATCCGCACGCCCAGCTGGTACCCGTACTGGAGCAGGCTCCAGCGCACAGCCAGGCGCAGGATGTTCCAGCCGACAAAGAACAGGATGGGGCCGAGGATGTTGCCCGTCAGGGCGATGGTGGCGCCGAGCGAGGCCAATAGAGGGCGCAGCGTCCCCCAGAAGATGGAGTCTCCGACGCCTGCGAGAGGCCCCATCATGCCCAGTTTAATGGACGTGACGAGCCGGTCGTATCTGGGGTCTCCCGTCTGCAGCCGCTCCTCCAGCGCCAGGTTGATGCCCACGACGATGTTGGCGACGTACGGCTGGGTGTTGAAAAATTCGACATGCCGCAGCTTGCGCGCCAGACGCACCTCGGGTTCGGGAAAGAAAAAGTTGAGCGTCGGCTCCACAATGTAGGCGTAACCCATTCCCTGCATGCGCTCGTAGTTCCAGGAGGCCTGCAGCAATTGGCTGCGCCAGAACACGCGCCAGAGGACGGCAGACGGCAGGCGGCGAATGGACGCGGGCGCCGATTCCTCCTCCGCCGGCAAATCGGCTCCGGGCGCATCGTGCCGAGCCCAGACGCGCACGTGCAGCCACGCCACGGCGACCGCCAGAATGCCCATGGCGACCAGCGTGATGTTGGAAAAGTCAGCGGCTAAGAAACCCAGAAAAAAGTACGGCATCAGCTTGTCCACCTGCAGCGAGCGGATGACCATGGCGTAACCGACGACGACGATGAAGCCGCTGGCGGCCGTGAAGCCGTCGGTCAGGGGCTTGGGCAGGAAGCTGAACAGCCTGTCCATCATCGCCGGGCTGACAAAAATAGTGAACAACACGCTGGGCACGGCGACGCGAAGCGCCTGCAGGGACAGGGCGGCGAAGTTCAGGCGGAACAGCGCGGTCTGTTCATTGTCGATGGACATGCGATCCGACAGGTGCTGAAAGTAAATGGTGAGGGTGCGGACGAGCACGGTGAGCAGATTGCCGGCAACTGCCAGCGGGATGGCAATCGCAATGGCTTGGTTCACGTCGTTGCCCGCCCTGATGGCGAGTACGGCCGAGATCACGCTGGCCAGGGCCGTATCCGGCGATTGTGAGGCGCCGATATTCATCCAGCCCAAGGCGGTCAGCTCCAGGGTGGCACCGACGGCCATACCGGTCCCCACATGCCCGAGCACCAACCCGATGAGGGTGCAGGCCAACAACGGCCGGTGCCACTGCCATTCGTCCAAGACGCTCTCCATTCCGGCCACAGCGGCAATCACAGCCACCGCGACAACCTGCCAGACCGCCATCCATCAATGCCACCTTTGCCGGAGCCGTTCGTAGGCGTCCACTTTTGCGTCGCTTGGTACCACGCGGATATACGCCTCCACGCCACGCGCCTCCAAGGCCTGCAGCGCGGCGGCTTCCGCCTCGCCGACATACACCGCCTTGCTGAGCGCCGCGTACCCCGGCTTGTAGCGCATGCCGCCGAGGTTGATTTGGTCGATGTCCACGCCGCTCTCGCACAGATACAGAACGTCTTGCAGGAACTCCGCCAACAGCAGCACAGGGCCTGACGGACGGCGCCGCTGCCAAGCCTCCACGGTCTGCTCCACCGTGTACACTTCCAGGTCGAGGTGAGAAGGGACGGACGATTTGAGCAGAACCACTTCAATCGGCTCATTGGCGGCCCGGTCGCTCATCACCCAAATGGTCCTCACACCCAGACTCCGCACCCAAGTGGTCACCACCTGGCCGTGAATCAGCCGGTCGTCCACTCTCACGAACAGACTCTGCTGGCCGCTCACGATTGAAACACCTCGACTTCGTGATCGGAGAAGACCAGCTCGAACAGGTAGGCCAGTTCGTCCGGGTGCACGGACACGCGAAACGTCTCTTGCACCGGTTCCCACGCTGCCTGCAGCTGATGCCACTCGTTCGGATAGCGGGCCGCGATCTGGCCGGCGTACGGGTGCGGGACGTGCTCGTTGCGCACGCACCGTTCAATCACGTACGCGGTATGCAGGCAAAACCGGGCATAGGTCTCCGGGCTGAGTGCCGCATTGAGGGCGCTCTCCGCCGTCCCCTGGACGATGCGGCGCCACATTTCGCGGACGACTCCCAGCGCCAGGTCCGGGTTGACGAACACCAGGTTTCGTTTCAACAGGTTATATACGTGCTGCTCCAGCCGGGCCGTCATCTCGTCCTGCTCCGTGGCCGGCTCAGCCGCGGACTGCGACGGCGTGGAGGATTTCCCTGCTTGGTTGCCGCCGGCGGACACGACTTGGTCGGACCAGGAGCCCCCGGCATCCGGCACAGGCGCCGCGGAAGCGTCCGGATCGGACGACGGGGCTGAATCTTCGGCGTCCCCGGTCTCACGATGCGCCCGGTCAGGCGCCGCCGAAGCCTGGCCGAGAGACAATACGCCAAGAAGCTGCGAGATCCCCTCGCGGCTGAACAGGGTTTCCACGGAGAAGAACGGCACCCCCACCAGCCCTGGGTTGATGGACCCCACCACAGCCGCCAGATTCGCCTCCGGTTCCAGATCTGGGCCCTGGGCGGGGCCAAGTTCTTTCGCCACCACGCGTACCTGGCCCCGTAACTCGGCCGGGAGCGCCTCGCGAATCAGCCGTTCCACCGCCCGCGCCGTTCCTTTCCCGGTCAGGCAGCAGGCCCAGACGACGCGCGTGGTCTGCGGCGTCGGCAAAGACCGGGAGCGGTTGTGCGCCTTGAGCCATGACGCCATATCGTCCAACTCCAGCCGGTTGTCCCGGTGGATGTGCAGCGCAGTCACCACCGTATGAAGGTCCGGCCGCGTGATGGCGCGGATGGGCACACCGCCCGCCACCGTGGCACCGTCGAGTTCCGCCAGGCGTGGAACGTTGGTGAGCAGAAGCACGCCGCGGGTGGTGTCCACCGTCTCCAGGGTCTTGTTCAGCATCGTCTCCATGACATCCTGGGGTGTCTGCACCGGGATGTTCAACGCCGCGATATCCTCGTCGCAGACCAGCTGCAGCGCGGTCCGTACCATCTCCGTTGCAACCGAATCGCCGAACAGGGCCACCACAATCGCGACCGCCTTGCCCTGCTCGGGGGTGGATGGTCGGAACAGCATGGCCACAATGGCGGTTTCCTCCGGCGGCAGCTGCACACCGCTGAAGGTCTCGAAGGCCTCGAGAAATTTCCGCGAGAGCTGGTAGGCATGTGGCGACTCCTTGCGCACCCCTTCGACGATGTCAAACAAGGATCGACGCGATGAAGACGCAGCGGTTGACACCGTGCTGTCGGACCGGACCACGCCGAACAGGTGCATGGCGACGCGCAGGAAAGCGGCCTGGGTGTCCGGATACGGAAACTCCGGATCAATTTCCTCCCAGGCCCGGCAAACGGCGGAGTAAAACGACTCGCCCACAAACTGCCGGAGTTCGTCAACCGACACGGGGGTCTCCCCGGACGGCGCCCGCTGCCGCTTCAGCTCCCGCTCCAGGACGTCGAGGATCTCCTCCGTCGCAAACCCCAACTCCTGCAGCGTCCGACCGAGCCTATCGAGCTTAACGTAGATGGAATCCGCCTCCATCATCGGAAAGCTCGGCGGCCGGTCGACGCCTGGGTCCACCCGCATGTCCACGGATCGCATCAGGGTGCGGAAGAGCGGCCGGTTGACGCCGTCCGCCGGGGCGATGACCAGGTGTTCCGGCAGAATCTCGATGGCCTCCTGAGAACCGTGGTCTCTGGCGTCCGGCGTCTGTCCGGCGGCGTCTGTCCGGCGGCTGAGCGTCCGGTTGTACGCCCGCGCGCAGGCCAGCTTCAGGGTGTTCTTCAACTCCCCGATGTTCGACGCGAAGCGGGAAAACAGCAGGATATCCAGCGACGGCCCGGGCAGATGCAGCGGGCGGCCGAGACTGCGCGCTTCCTCCAGGCAGAGGTGGTAGATGAGATCAAATCGGTCCCTCAGTTCCCAGTCCCGGAGCGCAGGCAGACGAATCACCACCGGAATGCGGCGGCGAAATGTCGCCAGCAGCGCCGACTCCGGCGACTCCGTGGTCGCAGCCACCAGCAGCACGCGCGCCTTGCGCCAGACCTCGGTCTCGCCGATGCGCCGGAACTCGCCATAATCCAGCAGGTGGAACAGCATCTCCTGGCCCTGGGGCGGCAGCCGGTGCACCTCGTCGAGAAAGAGCATGCCGCCATCGGCCCGTTCCACGAGACCGGGCCGGTCCTGATGGGCGCCTGTGTAGGCGCCGCGGGCGTGCCCGAACAGCTGATCCAACAGGATCTCCGGATTGCTGGCGTATTCGGCGCAGTTGAACGCGACCAACGGGGCGTCCTCGTCCAACACCCCAAACGACGCGGCATAGCGGTGCATTTTCTCCGAAAACGACGACTTGCCCACCCCTGTCTCGCCCAACAGGAGGATATGCATTCCGTGCGGGGGATACGTGAGGGCCATTTTGGCCTGCTGTACGGCGTCGCGCAGGCTTCTCTCGGCACCGACTCCCCAGTCGAAGTCATCCTCCAGGTGCGGACGCCGCAAGGAAACGTCCGACCGCGCGGGCGTAAGCGTTTTCTTCAGGGGCGCAACGGCACCTTCGACAGGCCCGAGCAGACTGGAGAGACCGGTGGAGGCCAGGCCATCCCCAGTCAAATAGTAGCGCACCGGCCGGCCCCGCCGTTTGGCCAGCAGGCCGGCGCGTACGAGCGCATTCAATTCAGCGCTGCAGTTTGCGCGCAGACACCCGGCCACATCGGCGATTTCCGCGGTGGTGAACCCCTCGCCGTCCGATGCCCGCGTCTGCGCCCCACGTTGCCGCGTCAGTTTGACCACTGCAGCCAGGACCGTGTCTCGACGGCTCACTTTCCGCACTGCTCCTCACGAGAACCTGGTATGGGAAATTGATCTCATTATATCATGAACTGTCTTGCGAATCGCGAGGAGAACAAGGCGGCGAGCCGAAGCGAGGCGTGAGTTTACGATTCGGTAAATATTTGGAACTTGCGGATGCACACAGACACGGATTGACCGGGTGTAAGGTCCACGCTCCGGTCGCTGGGCAGCGACACCTGCAGGGTCGATTGATCCGCCAGCTGCACCCGCACCTGCGTCCGTTCCCCCGCCCACACCGCCTCGCGCACCTGAGCCAGAACGGCATCCGGTGCGGTCGGCCCCAGGTCGATGTCGGACGGCCGGACGAACACCCGCACGCGCTCTCCCTCGGCGAACTCAGTGGCGGGAAAGGCGTGGCCCCACAGCTGCACCTGCCGGTCACGCACCGTCGCCGCGCCCTCGTTGACATCCCCGAGAAAGCCGGCCACAAACGGGCTCAAGGGCCGTTCCCAAACCTCCTGTGGAGTCGCAAATTGCTCCACCCGCCCCTGGTGCATGACCAGCACTCGATCTGCTATCTCCAGCGCCTCCTCCTGGTCATGCGTGACAAAGATGCTGGTAATGCCGATCTCATCGTGAATCTGCCGCACCCAGCGGCGCAATTCTTTGCGGATCTTCGTGTCGACGGCGGCAAACGGTTCGTCCAAGAGCAGCACGCTCGGCTCCGGAGCGAGGGCGCGGGCCAGCGCCACGCGCTGCGCCTGGCCGCCGGACAACTGGTGGGGATAGCGGTCTTCGTATCCCTCCAAGCGCACCAGCCGCAACAGGCGCATCACCCGGTCCTGGATCTCCCGCTTCCCCAACCGCTTCACCCGCAGGCCAAAGGCGATGTTGGAGAATACCGTCATATGCTGAAAGAGGGCGTAGTTCTGGAAGACAAAACCGACCCCGCGCCGCTGGGCCGGCAGGTTGTCGACAACTTGGCCGCGGATACGGATTTCCCCCGCGGTCTGCCTGTCCAACCCGGCAATCATGCGCAACAGCGTCGTCTTCCCGCTGCCGCTGGGACCGAGCAGCCCTATCATTTCCCCCTCACGCACGGAAAAGCTGACGTCCTGCAGCGCCGCCGTCCCGGACGCAAACCGTTTGACAAGGTTTGTCACCTGAATCGTCATGAGATCCGTCCTTCCCCCCGACCCTTGAACACCTGCATGAGGATGAGAATCACAAACGAGACCATAGCCAACACGGTGGACACGGCGTCGGCCGCCTGCAGGTCGTTGTTTTCGGTGGCTTGGTACACATACAGTGTGGCGGTCTGCGTGACGCCCACCAGATTCCCCGACACCACCAAGACCGCGCCAAATTCGCCCAGGGCCCGCGCAATCGTCAAAACCGCGCTGTATCCCAGGCCGAAGCGGATGCGCGGCAACGTGACCAACCAGAACGTCCGCCACGCCGACGCCCCGAGCGTCCACGCCGCCTCCTCCTGTCTGATTCCCAGCTGGCGCAGCAACGGCACCAACTCCCGCACCACGAGCGGGAAGGTGACCAGCAACGTCGTCAGAACCATGCCCGGCAGGGCAAACATCACCTTCACACCATGATTTTGCAAGAAGGCGCCCAGCAGCGTGTTCGGACCGTACACCAGGAGCAGGGCCAACCCTGCAATCACCGGAGAGAGGGCGAAGGGCAGGTCCACCACCGCGTTCACCACCTGCCAACCGGGAAACGACCTGCGCGCAATGAGCAGGGCGGTGATGACCCCAAGCGGCAGGTTGATAAGGAGCGTCAACGCCGTGATGAGAAACGACAGCCGCAGCGCAGACAGGGCCTCCGGTCGCAGCACCTGCGCGAAAAACCCACTCAATCCGTGCGACAGCGCGCCTTCGACCATCGTGACCGCCGGAATGAAGATGAGAACCAAAAACCACACGTACACTCCGGCGCTGAGAGCCATCCGCAGCTTCATACGCTGGCCTCTCCCACCTGTTCATTGTTGTGAACCCTGCGCCCGCGCGGCTCCGTCAGGCGCTTCCACCACTGGCGCGGCCGACACAGCGGCACCACCAATCCCAGCACCGACAGCGCCAACAGCGTCACCGACACGGCGGCGGCGCCGCTGGTCTCGTTGTTTTCCAGCAGCCCGTACAGGTACACCGGCGCCACCTCGGTGCGCAAGGGGAGGTTGCCGGACGCCAAAACGACGGCGCCGAACTCGGCCAGTCCGCGGCTGAAGCAAAGAGACAACCCGGTCACGACCCCCGGCCAGAGCGTCGGCCACAGCACCTGCCAAAACACGCGCAGGCGCGACGCCCCCAAAGTGAGGGCCGCTTCCTCCAGGGACACGTCCAGGGAGTCCACTAGCGGCTCCACCGTGCGCACCGCGAACGGGAAGGTGACAAACGCCATCGCCAGCACGATGCCGGTGCGGGAATAGACGAGATTCACATGATGGGCCGCCAGCCAACCTCCGATGCGCGTGGCGGGGGAGTACGCCAGGACCAACATCAAGCCGCCGACGGTGGTCGGCACGGCCAGGGGCAAATCAATCAGGGCGCTGACCACCCTTCGCCCCGGCAGGTGTTTGCGGGCGATGAGATACGCGGTGCATGTGCCCATGACCGCGTTGATAACCGCCGCGACCGCCGCGGTCCAACAGCTCAAAAGGAGAGCGCCTGCGCCAATCGGGCTGGCGAGCGCGTGAAAGAATCCCCCTACCCCGCCGGAAAACGCCTGCCGGACGATGGCTCCAACCGGGCAGACCACCAACAGCAGCAGATAACCGCAAACCACCCCGGCCATCCATCGCCATCCCGGTATGGCCAGGTTCGTCGTCATGTGCATCACTCATTTCTTGGCCGCCAACACCTGGTTGAAGAGGCCGTTGTCCGAGAACAGTTTGTCGTCCACTTTGCCCCACCCGCCGAGCGATTCAATGGTGAACAGGTGCGGCGGCGTCGTGTAGCTCTGCGGCACCTTGACCGCCGGGTTGACCGGGCGGAAACCGTTGCGGACAAAGATCTTCTGCGCCTCCGGTGAACGCAGGAACTGCACAAACGCCTCTGCCACCTTGCGGTTGCCGTGTCGGTCGACGTTCTTGTCCACCACCGCTACCGGATTTTCAATCAACAATGTGGAACTGGGCACGACCTCCGAAAACGACTTCAAGTGATGACTCTCGCGCAGGATGTCGTCCTCGTAGCCAACCACCGCGTCGCCGACCCCACTCTCAAACGTGCTCATCGAAGCCTCGCCCGATTTATCCAGAACTTTTACGTTCTTCACAATCGAGGCCAGCAGGCCCTTGCCGTTGCCCGTCTCCTGGCCGGCCCCGTAAATCGCTGTGATGTCCCACTTCGCCCCGCCGGAGGTCTGCGGATTCGGCAGGTCCACCACCACACCCGGCTTCGTCAAATCCGACCAGCTCTGGATGTGTTTTGGATTCCCCTTGCGGACGCCAATGGCGACAATCGAGTCGGTGACCATGCCGTGATACTTGTCCGCCTGCCAGTTGTGCGTAATCAGCCCGGCTTGTTGAATCTTGTCGATGTCGTCCGCCAGGGACAAGGCCGCGACGTCCACCGGCAAGCCGTTGACGATGGACCGCGCCTCGGCACCCGAGGCGTCGAAGGAGGCGTCGAACTTCACGTTCTGCCCTGTCTTCGCCCGCCAGTACTTCTGGAACGCCGGGAAAATTTGATTCTCGTAAACCTGCTTCGTCGTACTGTACGATCCGAAGGTCAGCGTCACGGTTTTTGCCTGGCTGCTCGTCTGTCCACTACCTTGACTCGCGCTGTTGCCGGAATTGGCTGCCGTCCCGCAGCCACTCACCAGCACCAAGCCCAGCGTCATGACCCCCATGAGATACTTGCGCATTTTGTTCTCTCCCTCCAAATGGACCCGCCTTCGTCCTCGGTCTGCAAAACGCAAAAAGAGGCAGACCAAGGGCAAGGTACCCCGCTTTGGTCGCCTCTCGTGGTCGAGTCGGCACATGCACATCTTCATTATCTTGATTTGTATAGTAGGTATTCTATCTTTTCCTGCGGCCCTCGTCAATGGGCCATCCGCACCTCGGCATCCCCCGGATGGACCGCCTCCAGCCACCACCCGGGCGAATCGGGCGGGGCCAGCCGGTTGAACTGATCCTTGCGCGCGGCGGCATCGCTCAAGCGGGTCATGCTGCGGCGGCCGTTGTCTGCTAGCCTGAACGTGAAGCGGCCGAATGGCCGCACTTGGTACAGATGTCAGCCCAAACACGTGACACCGCGGCCAAACGGCCGGAACATCAAATCCCAGGTACAGGTGGTGGTGGCACCATGTACGAAGACAGGATACGGAACCCACAGCTGAGGTCACGCATCCTATCGGCTGAGGAGGCGGCGGCCTACATTCAGGACGGCATGACGGTGGGCATCAGCGGGTTCACGCGAGCCGGTGACGCCAAGGCGGTCCCGATGGCGCTGGCCGAACGAGTGCAGCACACCGGGGAGCGGCTGC
This sequence comes from Alicyclobacillus shizuokensis NBRC 103103, assembly GCF_001552255.1. GTDB lineage: Bacteria > Bacillota > Bacilli > Alicyclobacillales > Alicyclobacillaceae > Alicyclobacillus_G > Alicyclobacillus_G shizuokensis. The sequence continues at coordinate 586 of NZ_BCQV01000016.1, read as the reverse complement.
GCATCAAGCTGTGGACGGGCGCATCCGTCGCCGAAGAAGTAGACCGCGTACTGGCCGATGCCGGGGTGATAGCCCGGCGCCTGCCGTTCCAGTCGGAATCGCACATGCGCGCGTCCATCAACCGCGGGGACGTGATGTATGTGGATCAACACCTGGGCGAGACGGTAGAGTGGATTCGCGCCGGTGAACTCGGACGGCTGGATGTCGCCATCCTGGAGGCGGTCGCCATCACGGAAGACGGCTGCATCGTGCCGTCCACGTCGGTCGGCAATTCGCCGACCTTCGCGCAGATCGCGGATAAGATCGTGGTCGAGCTGAACGTCCACCAACCGGAGTCGCTGGAGGGCATGCACGACGTGTTCATCCCCGGGCCGCGCCCGCACCGGCAGCCGATTCCCCTGTGCCGGGTGGACCAGCGCATCGGCACGCCGTACATCCCGGTCAACCCCGACAAGATCGTGGGGGTGGTGGTGACGGACAGGGACGACCACTTTGTCGAGATCGCGCCCGCCGACGCGGACACGAAGCGGATGGCTGAACACCTGGTCGACTTTTTCGAACACGAGGTGCGGCGGGGGCGCCTGCC
>NZ_BCQV01000015.1 GCF_001552255.1 Alicyclobacillus shizuokensis NBRC 103103 | reverse complement strand
GGGGGCGCCTGCCGAAGACGCTGTATCCCCTGCAATCGGGCGTCGGCGCGGTGGCCAACGCGGTGTTGTCCGGTCTCGCGGCGTTCCCGCTGGAGGACCTGGAGATGTACTCGGAAGTCCTGCAGGACGGCGCGTTTGACCTGTTTGACGCCGGCAAGCTGCGCTTCGCCTCCAGCTGCTCCATCACCCTGACGCCAGAGCGCGCCAAGACGGTGATGAACAACCTGCCCGACTACCGCCGGCATCTGATCTTGCGTCCGCAGGAGATCTCCAACCACCCGGAGGTCATCCGCCGCCTGGGCGTGATTGCCATGAACACGGCCCTGGAGGTGGACATCTACGGCAACGTGAACTCAACCCATGTCGGCGGCACCGAGATTGTCAACGGCATCGGCGGCTCCGGCGACTTCGCGCGCAACGCCCTGCTGTCTGTGTTCCTGACCAAGTCCACGGCCAAGGGGGGACGGGTCTCGTCCATCGTGCCGATGGTCGCCCATGTGGACCACACCGAGCACGATGTGGACATTGTCGTGACTGAACAGGGGCTGGCGGACCTGCGCGGATTGGCGCCCCGCGAGCGGGCCCAGGTATTGATAGAGCGCTGCGCCCATCCGGCTTACAGAGACGCGCTGGCCGATTACTTCGCGGCCGCGTGCCGGCGCGGCGGCCAGACACCGCACCTGATTGAACAGGCGCTGTCCTGGCACGTCCGCTACCGCAGCGCCGGCACCATGCTGGCCCCGACGCCGCAGGAGGTGTGAGCCATGTCCGCACCCGTTCGCCGCTACACACTGGCCGACGGACGCCTGGTGGAGATTCGCCCCGCCCGCCGCACTCCCGCCGAGCGACGGCGCCTCTGGGAACTGCTGCAGCGCGAATCGCCGGAGAGCCTGTACCTGCGCTTTTTCCGATGCGTCCGTGCACCGGACGAGCGGCTGATCGACAGCCTCCTGCCGCTGCCCAGCCACGCCTCGCTGACGCTCGTGTGCCTGCAGGACGGGCGCATGGTCGGCATCGGCTCCTATCAGGCCGTCGACGCGCAGACGGTGGAACTGGCCGCGCTCGTGGCGGACGCCGAACAGGGCCGTGGCATCGGCAGTTTGCTGTTGAGTGAACTTATGCAATCCGCTGCGGCAAACGGCTATCGCCGCGCGGTTGTGCATGTCCTGTGGGATAACCGGAGAAGTCTGCGGCTGCTGACCAAACACCAGTTCCGGCGCCAGTCTTCCGCCGCCGATTTGTGGGCAGGGGAGGCGGTGCTCACAGCCCCGCTCCAGACCGAAGCCAGGGGATGCACGCGGCCGTCCGGGCGTCGGGAGCCGCAGCGTCCGCTGACGGGCCGCTACGCCGGCTGAACCAGCGGCAGGCGAATGTCGACCGTCGTGCCCTGACCCGGCTGGCTGTCGAAATGGAGGGAGCCCCCGTGCTCCTGAATGATCTTGTGCGAGACGGTCAGGCCAAGCCCGGTGCCGTTGGGTTTCGTGGTCAAAAACGGCTCCCCGATGCGGGCCAGCGCCTGCGGCGGGATGCCGCAGCCCTGGTCCTGGATGCGCACACACACCTGCCCCTCCTGGGCGAGCAGCTGCACGACAATCTTGCCGCCGCCAGGCATCGCCTCGATGGCGTTCTTCAGCAGATTGATGAACACCTGCTGCAGTTGATGGGCGTCGGCCCGCACCAGACCGACCGGATGGGAACTTGACCAGTCGATGCTGACGCCCTGCTTGCGCGCGGGCAGGCTCATCAGCCTGACAGCCAGGTCAATAACCGGCCGGATGTCGAGGACCTGAAAATGCGTTTCCGGCGTGCGCGATAGGTACATGAACTGGTCCACAATCTTGTCAATCCGGTCCAGTTCCGCCACTACCATGTTGAGCACGTCCGCCTGGGCCGGCTCCGTGTCCAATTGCAGCCCCTGCACCGCCATCTTGATGGCCACCAGCGGGTTGCGAATCTCATGGGCGATGCTGGAGGCCAACTGCCCCACCGCGTCCATCCTGTCCAAGCGCCGCAGGTGCTCCTCCGCCCGCTTGCGCTCCGTGATGTCCACGCGAAACGACACGTATTGATACGGTTTCCCGCGCTCGTCCAGCACGGGGACAATTGTGGTGTCCACCCAGTAGTATGATCCGTCCTTGGCCTGGTTGCGGATGTCCCCGCGCCAGATCTGGCCGCGCCCGATGGTGCGCCACATCTGCCGGAAAAATTCCTTCGGATGATATCCCGAGTTGATGATGCGGTGCGTCTGTCCAATCAGTTCGTCTGTAGTATACTTGGAAATATCACAAAACTTCTTGTTCGCGAACGTGATGCGCCCCTGTTTGTCTGTGATGGCGACAATCAGCGTCTCGTCCAGTGCGCGGTTGATGGTGAGCAGCGCGTCCAACGCGCTTTGGAGATTGTTGAGAGCGTCTTGCAGCACGTCTCCCTCGCCCCCCTGTCAGCCGGTGCGGCAGGCCCTCTGCCTCCGTCCGGCTTGATTATACCGTATGGGAGACGGAAAATCTGTGAAAATCCGCCGCCATAGTCCGGTCGGACTAGTTGCACGTTACCATGAAAAATGGCTGTTTCCTGCCTGCGCGGCAGGTTCTGCGTGAGGTACGATGGTGCAAGAAGCGGCGGCGCTCCGCCCCGGTGTCACCCGGGCGGCGGCAGGCCGGGAGGAGATGAACAAAGTGGCGGACCAAGAGAAAAGCCCCGGATTGCGGGTGCTGCTGGTGGACGACCACGCCCTGTTTCGCAAAGGCGTGCAGTCAATCGTCAGCCACATGGAGGGCGTGGCGGCGGTCGTGGAAGCGGAGAACGGACAGCAGGCCATCGAACGGGTGCAGGAGGACGCCCCCGACGTGGTGCTGATGGACATCAACATGCCGGTGTGCGACGGGCTGGAGGCGACGCGAAAGATCAAAGCCCTGTGGCCGGGCGTCCGCATCCTCATCTTGACCGTCAGCGAGGCCGAGTCGATGCTGTTCGACGCCATCAAGGCGGGCGCCGACGGATACGTCCTGAAGACCGCCAGTCCGGCCACGCTGATGGATGCGCTCCAGCGCGTCAGCCGTGGGGAGCCGGTGGTGCCCGCCAACCTGGCGATGCGCATCATCGCCGAGATGTCCACGCCGAGCACGACGGCCGATGCCCGCAGCAACGAGCGCGCCGCAGGCGGACCCAACGGCGTGGACCGGTTGACCGAGCGGGAGATGGACGTGCTGCGGCATCTGAGCACCGGCGCCAGCAACCGGGACATCGCACAAGCGCTGTACATCAGTGAAAACACGGTTCGCAATCACATTCGCAGCATCCTGGAGAAGCTGCATCTGGCCAACCGCGTGCAGGCGGCCGCCTACGCGGTGCGCGAAGGGTATGTGCTGGACCAGGCGGACAAGTGAGGGCGGCGATTCGACCGCCCTCATTCCATGTCAGGACACCGGGTTAACGATGAACTCAACCTCGTCGTCCTGTTCGTTGTACACCACGCGCACCTCGCGCCCTTCCAGAAAGGCGGCGTCCCCGCTGCGCACAAAGTAGCGTGTGCCCTCCTGCTCCACCATCGCGGCGACCGATTTCGGCGTTTCCACGCACACGCCCAGGGCAAAGCCCGGGTCCACGACCGATCCGCCCCCGTACCGCACAAATATGCGCACCGCATCCCCGTCCTGCAGACCGAACTCGCGCCGGAACCACTGCGCCGCTTCCGGTGTGACCATCAGTTTCATCATGGTTAACCTCCCGCTCTCTGCACCCTTGCCGGGCCGCGCGGAGCCGCCGGAGCAAGGCCGGCAGCCATCCCTCTCTGCGGCGGCTGAGGCTATGGAGTCTTCCTTAGATTATAACAGCGCAAGCCTATAATAGAACAGCTGACCAGGCGTCCTGGAGACGTTGCCTATACTGTACGCCAAGGCCCGGACACGCCCCAAGGCACGTCCGAACCGGGCCGGAGCCCCTGCTGGACTAGTCTTGTCGGGCGCTCGCATTTGGTCTGCTCGAGTCTGTGCCGCCGGCCCCGTCTGCGGCATGATGAGGGTGCGCAAGAGGCCCCGCATCAACAACCTTCCCCGAGGAGGCGAACAGTGATGGTCACTTGGCTTCGCAATCATGTGTACGCTCGTTGGCTGCTGACGGTGTTGCGGGTGTGGATTGGTGTCGAGTGGATACGCGCGGCCATGGAGAAAATCGGATCGCCCGCATGGACAGGGGCGAAAGCGGGAACAGCCATCTCCGGTTTCCTGGGCAACGCGGTCAAACTCAGCCAGGGTGAGCATCCAGCGGTGCAGGGCTGGTACGCCTCGTTCCTGCGCGGTTTCGCGCTCCCGCACGCGACCGCTTTCAGCTATCTGGTCAGCTACGGCGAACTCTTGGTGGGCATTGGTCTCGTCCTCGGCTGCTTGACCACCACCGCGGCCTTCTTCGGCGCGGTGATGAACCTGGCCTACCTGCTGGCAGGCACCACCAGCACCAACCCCAACATGCTGGTCTGGCAGGTGCTGCTCCTGGTGGCCGGGTTTAACGCGGCGGCGGTGGGGCTGGACCACTGGCTGATCCCGTACCTGCGGCGAGTAGCAGCCCAATGGACCCGTCATGGCAGCGGCCGTTGGGGCGCGAAACCGCGGCAGAAGGGCAAGACAGCCTGAGGTACGGGGGTTTTAGGAGGACAAGGGCGGCCCGATTCGGCCGCCCCATCGCGCCAAGCGGGTCAGCGGAGAGGTGAAAATATGCGGGTCATGTGGGCCGTTTCCGGCAGAGATTTGAGTGCCCAGGCTGTTCGCACCGTGGAGAACATGTTGCGGACGTCACCAGATACGGAACTCATCATCCTGCATGTGAGCCAGGGACACGCGTCGTTTTACCAGCGCTCCAACCTGGGCAGCACGCTGCACCTGTCGGAGCCGGAGCGAGAAATCGTCGAAGCGCTGCAAAGGCTGGTGCATCAACACTTCTCCCATTGGCCGGGACGGGTTCGGTTTCGTCACGAAATGGGGGTACCGAGCCAAGTCATTGTGAAGGCAGCGCGCGAGGAAGCGGTGGATCTGGTCATCCTCGGTCGGCACGGTCGGGCGCTGGCGGAACGGGTGCCCGTCGGGAGAGTGGCGCGGGCGGTGCTCCAGCACCTGGACGTCGACGTGCTCTTGGTCCGCTAGGGTGCAGGGCATGCGCGGGCCCAGTCCGGAGCCTGTGGGGCGCCGGCGTTGCAAAGACAGACTGCAGCATACGGGAGGAATCCACGATGAACACGGTAATTCTTGCAGTGGACGGATCGAAGCCGTCAGAGAAAGCGGCCGCGTCGGCCGCAGACCTGCTGAAGCATTACCCGGAGGCGCGGTTGATCGTCGTCTACGCCGTCCATCCGGCCGCCTTCGCGGGCGGGGGGCCGGTGCCGCCCAGCGTGTTTGAAATCCTGGACCAGGAGGCGCAGAAGCTTTGGGAGCGCACGCGCAAAGTCCTGGACGGGCTGGAGGAGCGGGCCACGTTCCGCACGCTCACCGGGCATCCGGTCCAGGTCATCTGCAGCCTGGCGGAGCAGGAACACGCGGACCTCATCGTCATGGGTTCCCATGGACGATCCGCCATCGACCGCGTGATTCTGGGCAGCGTCAGCCACGGCGTGTTGAACCGCGCCGCGCGGCCGGTGCTGGTGGTTCGCTGAGAGGGGTCAAGCCCTCGCCTGGATGGGACGCGGACACCAAAGGAGACGATCGACAGCACGAGGAGGTTCGCCAGATGCAAAGGGTATCCCTTGCCTTCCGGGACAAGCAGGTAGAGAGCCTGCTGCAGCACGGACAGGCGAAGTTTGTCCAACTGTCGTTGCGGCCGGGAGAAGAACTGATTCAACACCGGACACCCTTCGCGTTGACGGTCATTGTCGTGTCCGGCGAAATCCGTTTCACGATGGAAGAGGAAGAACGGACCTTGGTAGCCCCGTGCCTGCTCACGGTGGGCGCCGGCGTGGAACACGCCGTCGAGGCGTTGACGACCAGCGTCGTCTTGCTGGTGCTCTCCCCCGAAGCCGGCGCAGACGCCGACACCAGCGCGCGGGTAGCTGACCGTGGACGGGTATTTGACCGTGAATTGGAGCAAGACAACGCCTATCAGCATCCGGAATGGATCCAGCAGATTGCCCCGGAGCTGCGGTCTCTGGTGGAGGACCACATCAGCCTATGCAAAGTCCTGCTTGGACTGGGCGAAAAACCGTCAGTGGCAGACATTCGCCGCGCCCTGCAGGCCGTCGCGGGGGAACTCTGCCGCCACTTCCCCGCCGAGGAGGAGGTCGTGTTCCCGCGCGTGGCCAGCCATGTAGGAGGGGCCGACGTGGGGCCGGTGGCGGGGCTGATGGAAGAACACGCGCACATTCGCCGTCTGCACGGGGAAGCGGAGAATCTGCTGAACGCGTTGCAGCAAGAGCCCGATGCCCACCTGCAGTCCCTGCTGGAGAGCAAGGTCGAGGAGCTGTCCCTGGCGCTGCTCAATCACCTGGGCAAGGAGGACAGCCACCTGTTCCCGATGGCCAGCCGCATCCTGTCCGCGGACGAGAAACAGGCGATTGCGGAGGAACTCCATTACCTGGCCGAACGACATTGAGCCGCGGGCAGAGCTACGGCCGCAACGCGAAGCCAATGCGACTCTACCCGTCGGTCAATCGGCCGGCGTTGCGCTGGGCCTGGCGGAAAATCTGCGCCAGGCTCAGCTTTTTTCGTTCCGGGGCCGGTGATGCCGGGGCTTCCGTCGCCGGCCCAGCTGAAGCTGAAGTGGGGGGCGCAGACTCCGCAGCAGATCCAGGCGCGTCCAGCCGGGCGGCGGAGGCGGCCGGCTCACCCCGGCCATCCTCATCCGCAGATGCGGCAGTCCTGGCTGTTTCGGCTGTGGCAGAATGCGGCGCGCCGGACTCGGATTCGCCGACGTCGTTGGTGGCCGTCTCGTCGTTGTCAGCCGTGGCCGCGGCGTTTGCGTTCACCGCCGGAGCGGCGGTCGCCGGGTACGAATGAGCCTGGGCCGACGGCGCCTGCGGGCTGGGCGCCGCGGCGTTCAGCTGCTGGCGCCCCAGGTGAGTGGTCACGTATTCCGTGATGATGTCGACGACACCCTGGCTGAAGTTGCCCTCATCCTTGAGCCGGTTCAGGTAGTCAATGACCTCGGGTGGCGTTTCGGCCGGGACATAGAGCGTGATGTCCTTGCCAGGACGCACGTAGACGGTGGAGCGGCGCTTTTTCAATCCGCATCCTTCCCGTCCTTGGTCTCAGCGGCCACTGGCTCTACCTCCGGCTCTGCGGCGGCCGCGGCCTGCGGCAGGGTTTCCAGGGCGTGCGAGAGCAGAAGAAAGGTGCCGCGCGCGTTGCGGAACTGACTGTATTCCGCCGCGTCGAAGCGAATCGGTAGGCCCAGTTCCGCGTTCAACTTTTCTATCCATGGCTGGAGCACGATGGCCCCGCCACCGATGAACCAGAACTCGTTGGCGTAGCGCACGTGCTTCCACGCGTTGCGCGCCGACTTGAGCACCTTTTCCGCCAGGATGCGCATGTGCCGGTTCACCAGGTTGGTCATGTCGAACACGACTTTGCCTTCGGCGTAGATCTCGTATTCCTTATGCACCAGCATGTCGGTCAGTTCCGCTGTGCTCGCGATGAGCTCTTCTCCTTCGGCGTTCACTTCGTTGCGGATGCTTTCCAGCGCGTCGTTCAGGTGGATTTTGGTCCCCACAGAGTGTCTCTGGTCCAATTCCAGGCCGGGGCGGAAGAAAGCGATATCCATATCCACGCCGCCCACGTCGGCGATGCCAAACCCCTTGTGCGACAGCGGCGAGTTTGACGTCGCTTCGATGTCGTAGACGCCGGAGACGTCGTCGATCCCGATGTCGACGGGGAGCGAGAATTCCAATTCCACGGTCACACCCTTGTAGACCGGCGTCGTCACGAACGTGACGGAGTGCACCCCGCTGGTGATCTTGGCGGCAAACTCGGCCCGGAACTTGGCGATCTCGCTGATCGGCAGACCGGTACCGAGATACACGTGCGCCTTGATGCGCTTCACTCCGGCGCGAATGTCCGCCTCGTGCTTGTGGGCGACCGCGTAGGCCGCCCCCGTCAGCAGCGTGACCATCGTCTCCGGCCGCTGCGCCTTCTTCTGGGCCGCCTTGTCCCCGACAATCTCGTGGACGACCCCTTCGTCCCCGATGGCCAAGTTGCCCACGTAGACGTGACGGTACTGCTCACTGGTGATGGCGGGAGACGTGATGCGAACGTCGAGAAAGTCCAGCGGGTTCCCCTGTTCGGTGAGGAGAAACCGCTCCCCAACGGGCTGAGAGACCACATTCGGGAAGATGAAGGCGTTCTCGAGTGTGTCGTAGATGCCTTTGATGTGGCTGCTGCCATTGTCCACGGACAATGCAATCGTCGTACTCACTGCTTCCGATTTGGCCAAGTGCGCTCCCCTCTCCAACCCACTGTTCTTACTTTCACAGTATAGGAGATTCTCGTCCACACGCCAACGTACAAATAAAAGCTTTGAAAGTTAGAATTCAAACTTTAAATCTCAGAATCCTACTAGGTTAAACTTTAAACTTTACAGTTCAAACGTTAAACTCTACAGTTTAGAGTGTAAGTCTTAAACTTTAACTCTTGACACTCGTCGGGACACGGAATAAACCAGCGAGTGCGACCCTTCATTCTACTCGAAGCCTTCAAACCATAACCCAACCTGGGACAGCCAACACAGCCGCGCCCAGGTCGGTGTCGTGCGTACATCCGGTGGCCAAGCAGCAAGGACGTGGAGGCCACTGGTCAAACCCGCCAGCTTACTGAGTTTCCCCGTCTCCGAAATCTACTTATGATAGGGCTCCCCGCGCGCAATGCGAATGCCCCGATAGAGTTGCTCCAACAGTACAATGCGTGCCAATGGATGCGGCAAGGTCAGCGGACCAAAACTCCAACACAGCTGGGCGCGCTGCAGCAGGGACGCATCCAAGCCATGCGACCCGCCAATCAGAAACACTATCCTCCCGTACCCGCCTCCGGCCAGGCGCTGGTAGGCACGGCTCCACGCCTCCGATGACAACGCCTCGCCCTGCCTGTCCAACGCCACCACCGCGTCCCGGTCGCGCAGCCGCCGTACCATCCGCTCTCCTTCCACGCGCAGGACACGCAGCCGCTCGCCCTCCCCCGAACCCTCAGGGGCCGGCTCATCCGCCACTTCCTCAATCCGCAGCTGCACATAACCAGAAAGGCGCTTGGCGTACTCCGCCTGCGCCTCCCGCAGATACCGTTCCTTCAACTTACCCACCGCAACCACCACAACCTGCACGGGCTCCGCGCTCCCTCAGTTGAAACACTCGCTCGGCACCGAGAACGGATTGTCCGCACCACTTCCGGAACCCTGAGCGCCCGCGGTCGTGTTCGGGGTCTCCATCTTCCCGAGCGTCACCTTGAACTCCAGCTTCTTATGCCCGCGATACACCGTCAAGGTCACCACCTGCCCTGGTTTCGCCTGGAACAGGTATGTCCGCAGGTCCGGCATCGTCTGCACCGTCCTGCCGTTGATGGCCACGATGACATCGCCCGGCTTCAGCCCCGACCGCTTGGCCGAGGAGGACTGCACCTCCTGCACCAAAATCCCGTAATCCACCGGCACGTCCGGCCACCACTGTTCCGGCACCGCCCGCAGCGAGTAGCCCGCAATGCCGAGCGCCGGGTGGTCAGCGTGGCCGGTCGCGAGGATCTCCGACGCAATCGCCCTCACTTCGTTGGACGGGATCGCAAAGCCCATGCCTTCGACCGTCGGATCCACGACCTTGCTGCTGTTGATGCCAATCACCTGACCGTTAATGTTCAGCAGCGGCCCACCGCTGTTGCCCGGGTTGATGGCCGCGTCCGTCTGAATCACCGCCTGGTAATCCAGCACCTGCTCACCGTCCGGCGTCTGCACCGGCATGATGCGCCGCTTCGCGCTGACAATCCCGGCCGTCACCGAATCGGCAAAGTCCAGCCCCATGGGCGATCCGATGGCAATCGCCGGCTCACCGACCTCAATCTTGTCCGAATTCGCGAACTGTGCGGGCTGGATACCCCGCACATACTTCTCCGGCAACCGCAGCACCGCCAGGTCCGTGAACTCGTCTGTCCCAACCACCTGGGCGGTGACATGCTTGCCCTTGGAAAACACGACCTCCACCTTCGCGCCCCCGTCGACCACATGGTTGTTGGTCACGATGTAGCCGTATTTGCTGTCCTTATGGAACAACAGACCTGTGCCCACGTCGTTCGCTTTCAGCTTCGACTGCTGACTGAAAAAGTCTTCCACCTCTTTGTAGTTGACCACGCCCACCACCGCCGGCTTCGCTCGCTTGACCGCCTGCACGATGCCGTCGTTGACCGACACGTTCACCGACGCAGGCAGGGAAGGGGCCGGACTTCTCGTCGCAGTCGCCGCATCCGCGGTGGTGGTCACCGCTTCCTCACCCCGCAACGCAGGATACGCGGCCAGCGTGGCAACGGATCCCACCAGCGCCGATACCACGATGGCGGCCACCCAGCGCCACGCCCCTGCGGACCTGTCCGCCCGACCCATGTGGAAATCTCCGCTGTCCTTGTAAAAGCCCATCTCCGTCGCCTGCCTTTCCTCCATCTGCCCGCACTACCGACGACCGTGGACCGTTCACTCAAGCGTCGGATGATGTCCCATCCGTTCAGGTCCCGGCATGTTCACTCTCCTTATTATGGTCCTTTCCGTCATATTCCATGTCCCCGCAGCCCAGACGGTGCAACCGTGTCGCCTCTCGGCGGCTGGTCCGGTGCAGGCGAACCCGCTCCCGGCAATCCACACCCATCTCCCCGAGCGCGCTCGACACCGTCAGCTCCGCCAATTCCGGCAGATTGTTCTCCTCGCTCAGGTGGGCCAGGTACACATCCGTCCGCCTGTCCTCCAGCACGTCCAACAGCGCGAACGCCGCGTCGTCATTGGAGAGGTGGCCTTTGTCGCCGAGGATGCGCCGTTTCACACTCCACGGGTAGCGCCCCGCGCGCAGCATCTCTACATCGTGGTTGGCCTCCAGCACGTAAGCGTCACAGCCTTGAATGACCGACTTGATACTGTCGCTCATGTACCCCAAGTCGGTCACCACCGCCAGACTCGCCCCATCGGTGTCAAACCGGTACGCCACCGGCTCCTCGGCGTCGTGCGACACCGCAAACGGGGTCACGCGCAGGTCCTCGATGGAAAACCCCTCACCCGCACGCACCCTGCGCACACGCCCACTCTCCTCCGCGGCGGCCGTCTCCACTGCTGTTGGCCCCAATGCTGCCACCTGGTGCCACGTGCCTTCCGTCGCGTACACAGGCGCCGTGCACGCCCGCAGTACCTGCCGCAGTCCCCGCACATGATCAACATGCTCATGCGTCAGCAACACCGCGTCCAAACCCGCCCACTCAGCGCCGGCCACCGCCTGCATTCGCTGCTGCAGCTGCCTGCCGCTGATGCCCGCATCCAGCAGCACCTGCACCCGGTTCGTTCGTATGTATATCGCGTTGCCAGAGCTGCCGCTCGCTAGCACCGTAAATTCGAGCACTATGTATCCCCCTTTTGCGGCCGCTCCCAGACCTCGTCACAGGTTTAGCTCTCCCGTAAATGCATTGACATAATAGACCCCCGCGTCCGTGACAATCCGCCACACCGGGAACCAGTATCGTTTTCCGCCCCCCGCCGCGGAACCGGAGGGACTCCCCAGGTACCCGAGATCGATTCCGACAATCGTATTATCCTTTTCCTGGCTGGATTTGTCCACCGCATTGGCCAAGCTGTTCAGCGCATCTAACGCCGAGATAATCGGCTTCGGGCTGCTCGTCGCGCGAATCCTGGTCAGCAGCGTCTGCTGGTAGCCGGTCATTCCCTGTTTCGTCGTATCGACTAGCACGCTCGCGTCGAAAATCGGGTACTTTCCCCCATACAGCTGGTCGAACACCAACACGTCCGCCTCCCCGGCGCCCCTGTCCAGTCCGTATGCGCTTCCGTTCACCACGCGCTCCAGAAGCTGCTCCGGATGCCTGCCGTCAAACGGCACCGGCCGTCTGTATGCCACCGTCCAGGTCCCCTGCCCCAGCCCTTTCACCGATCCGTCCGGCCCCGCCACTCGCCCCCTTCCACGCTCTCCCGCTGGCTTGCCGGCAAAGGCCGTCTTCGCCGCTTGGGTGAGACTCGCCCCAGCCAACCGCGCCGAAAACGACGCCATATCCGCATGCTTGGTCGGCACGGAAGCTGCCAGACTGAAATTGTGCTGGGCCAGCAGCGTGCGCGTGTTCGCCAACAAGTCGCTGTATGATTCGCTGTACCCGCGCATCTCCGCTCGTGCGCTGGCGTACTGCCAGCCGAGCAGCACGTCCAGAATGAGAAACATGCCAATCAGCCAGGTCTTCGCCGTCTCCCAGTTCATGGCCGCTTCATCCCCTCCAGCACCTGACCCGAGACCGCGTCGATGACGCCCACGGATACCCCGTCGCGCAGCACCGCAAAGGCCGGTTCCAGCTCCATATGGCCGTCCCCGTCCGGCACAACCCAGTAACCCAGGTGCGCCGTATACGCACTCACCCGCGCCTTCGGCACCACGTCGCGCAGCACCTGGCGCAGCTCGCTCGCCCCCATGACCGTCACCCTTTGCCTCTCCGCGCCAGCCGTCAGGTTGCCCAGCGGCCGCTGGTAATGCACCACATGGCCGCTGTTCACCTCTACCTCCTGTGTCCACTGGTTGCCGAACACCACATAGCCGGCAAATTGGGGCCTCAGCTGGTAGGTGTGTATCCCCGGCAGCGCGTTGTCGTCGCCGTTGAACATTACACCCCCGCTCGCGGCGCCACCGTGGCTGCGGATGTACGAAGTTATCGCCTGCAGTTCCGTGCGCTCCGTGGTTGACGCGGAGGTGTTCGGATCGTCAAAGGTCAGCACGTTGGCCTCTGGATCCCACTGCACGGCCCGCGTCCCGTCGGTCCATATGACCTTGCGCCGGCTCTCCTGGATGCGCGTCAGAGCTCCCGGGTTCACAAAGAAGGAATGCACCAACGGCAGGAGCGGCGGCTTGTCCACGCTGGCAGACAGACGTTCCATCTCCATGCCCTGCGCTGGCAGGTAGGACGTGTTGCCTTGCCCGTCCTGCCAGACGACGGCCGGGTAGCGCTGCACCGAGCCGGCCACCAGCTGCGCAAACCGCTTCCGGTCCACATCCGTCTCCGCCGTATACCCGTCCGATGCGCCCGTTACCATCAGCAGGACCGGCCCACCCGCCGCCGCTTGGTACAATTCCATCGTGTCCCCGGACACAGCCAGCGGCGACAGACGTAGGGCCGGCAGCCAGCGGGAGATGTCCGAGCGCCTCAGTTCCAGGCCAAAGTGGAACACGATGTTCACCGTCGCATGCGCGGGCGGCGCCGACTCGCGGCGTAGGCGCTCGACCTTCAACGAATGCAACACATCCACCCACTGCCGATACACGGCCGATCCTATGGGAATCAAAGCGGCCCCTGCTGGCTTCAAGCGCTGGACGTCGACCTCCACCGGACCCGTTACCTGGTCCGCCTGCGGGTACGGAGACAGGTTCCGCACCGCCGGCGCTGTCAATCCAGGCTCCGGGCTGCTCAACCAGGCCCCGCGCCACAGCAAATAGCTGAGAACCAGGCTGATCAGCACCAGTACGCTCAGCACCAGCGTTTGCAAACGTTTCGCCGTCATGCCGGTTCCCCCTCTGTAAGCGGCAGCAGCAACCACACCTTCGTCCCCCGGCCCAGCTGGCTCTCGATGCCGATGCGGCCTCCGTGCAAATCGATGATCTCCCGCGCCAGCGTGAGACCGAGGCCGGTGCCGCCGCTGCGCCGGGACCTCGCCTTGTCCACCCGGTAGAAGCGCTCGAACACGTGCGGCAGATCACTTTCGGGGATGCCAATCCCGGTGTCTTCCACGCACACGCGCAGCTTATCCTCCTCACGCTCCGCACGCACGCGCACCTGGCCACCGGCGGCCGTGTACTTGAGCGCATTGCCGATGATGTTGTCGAGCACTCGGTCGAGCAGGTCCCTGTCGCCACGAAACTGCAGCTTGGGCACCGGTCGCAGGTCCAGCGCCACCCCTTGCCGTTTCGCCTGCATCTCCAACCGCTGACACGCGGCGGTCAGCCACTCCTGCGCGTCCACCCAGCCCTCCACGTAGCGGATGCCCTGCGTCTCCAGTCCAGAGAGCTGCAGCAGGTCCTGCGTGATGCGCACCATCCGGTCCGCCTCCTGCCTGCACACGTCAAGGAAGGTGTGGCGGGTCTGCTCATCCAGGTCCCCGCTCTCCCCCAGCGCCTCCAGGTACGACTTGATGGTCGTCAGCGGCGTCCGCAACTCGTGCGACACATTCGCCACGAACTCCCGTTGCTTTTGATACAGTCGCTCCTGTTCCGTCACGTCGCGGATGACCGCCACGTACCCATCCGTGTCCGCTTCCCGCTGGATTGCCGTCAGGTGCACGTGCAGCAGCGCCCCGTCCAGTTCCCGCACCCAGTTCCACTCCTCTTGCGTGGGTGTCAGCGACTCCCTGCGCACACCCAGCAGCCTGCCGGCACGGGCGAAATCGTCCGCCCCCCGCGGCAAGCAGCGCAACGCCGCCTCGTTGGCGTAAACCGGACGCAGATCCCGGTCAAAGGTGAGCACACCGTCGCCCATATAGGTGATGATGGCGCGCAACCGCTCCCGCTCGCGCAGGTTTTCCGACAGGGCCGTCTGCAGCTTGTCCGCCAGATCGTTGACCGCGTGGCCCAACTGGCCGAGCTCGTCGTCGCTCACCACCTGCACGCGGCGGCTGAAATCCCCCTGGGCCATGCGCGCCGCCTGCCGGGTCACATCCAAAATCGGGCGTGAAATCGTGCGCGACAGACCAATCCCGAGCAGCGCCGTAAAGGCCAACACCAGTGCGCTCCCGGTGTAGAAGATGGTGGTCACCTGACGCATCGTGGAGTACGTGGTTTGGATGGATACGACATCTTCGAGAATGCCGATGAAGCGGTCGCCTTGAAACAGCGGCATCGCCACCGCCAGCAGGTGTTGGTCCGCGGACGGATCGTAGCGGACGGCGGAAACCGATTGGTGCCCGACCAGCGCCTGGGTGGCCACCGAGTCGATTCGCTTCTGGCCGATGAGCGCGCTGCCGGCGGATGTGTCTTCGACCACGCCCTTGCTGTTGAGGAGGTAAATGGCACCGCCCTGCGGCTGGGGAAAGACAGACAGTAAAGAGGCATCACCCGGCTTGTCCCCGGACCTGTCCCCGCCCGAAGTCAGTTCAGGCTTGACGATGGCGGCGAGCAGAGACACCTGCTTCTGCACGCCGCGCACCTCGTCGCGCACCAGGGAGGCGTTCAAGGTGCGCACAAAGTAGGCGCCTATCAGCTGCAGGGTGAACAGCATTAGGAGCAAATAGATGACGACGAATTTCAGGCGTATGCTCCGCCACATGCACTTACCTCCGCGCGTAATAGCCGACGCCCCGACGGGTCAACACGTACTCGGGGTGGCTTGGGTCCTGCTCCAGTTTCTCGCGCAGCCGGCGCACTGTCACGTCCACCGTGCGCTCGTCCCCCGCGTAGTCGGATCCCCACACCTCGGAGAGCAACTGGTCGCGCGTGAAGACCACGCCCGGCCGGGCGGCCAGCACAGCCAACAGCTCAAACTCGCGGTGTGTCAACGGAATCAGCTCTTCCCCGCGGCGCACCTGGTACTGCTCCAAATCGATGAGGACGTCGCCCAGCGACAGCTGTTCCCCCGCCTGCGCACCCTGGTGCCAGTGTCGGCGCAGGTTCGCCTTCACGCGCGCCAAGAGTTCCCGCGTGCTGAACGGCTTGGTCACGTAGTCGTCAGCCCCGATTTCCAGGCCCACCACCTTGTCCAGCTCCGAGTCCCGTGCCGTGAGCATGATGATGGGCACCATGCTGAACTGGCGCACCTCCTTGCAGACCTCAAAGCCGTCCTTCTCCGGCAGCATCAGGTCCAGCAACATCAGGTCCGGGTTGTGAAGCCTCGCCTTCTCCACGGCGTCCACACCATCGTAGCTGACCATCACCTCATGGCCCTCGCGTTCCAGTGAGAACTTGAGGATGTTCGCAATCGGCTCTTCGTCTTCCACGACCAGGACGAGCGCCACGCGGATGAGCCTCCTTTCCCAAACATCGACTCGCTCCGGCTCCGCACCGCCGCGAGGCATGATTGCCGAGCCGCCGGCGGAGACTAGGCAGCGGAGGTGACAACATGCAGGAACGTACGGTCCTGGCTTCCTTTTTCAGCGAAAGCGACGCACAACGCGCAGCCGCAGCCATTCACAAGCTGGGCGTCGAAACCACTCAAATCGCCCGATTGCACAGCGGCGGCTTCCCGTCTGGGGAACGCCCCGTCCCCATCGCCGGCAAGATAGAGAGCCTGGCGTCCCTCACCCTGCAGGCCAACGCCTCCCGCGACGCCGGTATTCTGCTCTCGGCTGATCCTTCGGCGAGCGGCATGGCCGACACCGCGGAAGGTCCGAGCGTCACCGGGGAGCGCAACTTCTTGTTGACCGTCGTCTGCCCAGAGGAGAAAGTGGAAGCCGTCGTCCAGGTGATCAAGCAGTGCGGCGGCCAAACCTGACGCCGCAGCCCACCGCTCACACGGGCCCGTTCGATCCGTCCGTGTACCACGCCCACACCAGGTCGGGATGCTCGACAATGGCCCGAAACGGGCCCAGATTGGAAAGCAAGAGCTGCGTGTTGGAAACGGTGTCGACCGCATTGGGCTCCTTCAGATAATCGTCCAAATCGAAGGTGGGCGGCCCAAACCACCACGGTTTGAGCGTCACGTAGGCCGTGACGCGGCTGAGCGGCCCCGTCCTGAGCTCCGGCGGTACGTGGTACACGTACGCAAACCGCGCCCAGAACGTCAGCGTCAAGAGCACCAGGCAGACAAACAGCGCGTTCGTCCAGAAGCGGGTGGTCCGCAGCGCTCGCAGCCAACGAACCCGCCAGCGTCGGCGGCGTCTGCGCCGGCGTTGGCGCCGCCGTTTGCGCCGCAGCTGCTCCTGGCGCTCCCTGCGGGTCAACAAAGGCAATGATTCGTCCATCAGTCCGTGTGTACTTTCTCCAGGTTGACAAATTTATTATAGTTTTTCAGAAACACCAGTTCGACCTTGCCTGTGGGGCCATTGCGCTGCTTGGCTATCAGCACCTCGACGATGTTTTTCCGCTCGGACTCCGGATCATAATAATCGTCCCGGTAGAGAAAGGCGACGATGTCGGCGTCTTGCTCGATGCTTCCCGATTCCCGGATGTCCGAGAGCATCGGCCGCTTGTCCTGCCGCTGCTCAACGGATCGGCTCAGCTGGGCGAGCGCCATTACCGGCACCTCCAGCTCCCGCGCCAGCTGCTTGAGCGAACGGGAGATCTCGGAGATCTCCTGCTGCCGGTTGTCGCTGTTCGTGCGCCGGCCGCGAATCAGCTGCAGATAGTCCACGGTCACTAGTCCCAGCCCAACCTGCGACTTCAGCCGCCGCAATTTGCTGCGCATCTCCGGCACGGTGATGCCCGGCGTGTCGTCGATGTAAATGGGCGATCCCGCCAGCGCGCTGACGCCCATCGACAGTTTCGGCCAATCGTCGTCCTCCAGCGTACCGTTGCGCAGCTTGTGACCGTCGATGTACGCCTCTGCGCACAACATCCGCTGCACCAGCTGCTCCTTGGACATTTCAAGGCTGAAAATCGCCACCGGCAACCCTGCCCGCACCGCCACATTCTGGGACACGTTGAGCGCAAAGGCGGTCTTTCCGACCGAGGGGCGGGCCGCCACGATAATCAGATCCGACTTTTGCAATCCGCTCGTCATCCGGTCCAGCTCGCTGTACCCGGTGGGCACGCCAGTGAGCTTGCCTTCGCTGGCGTACAACTGTTCAATGCGCTCAAACGTCGCCTCAAGGACGTCGCTGATGTGGGTGAAGTCGCGCACGCGCCGGTCCTGCGACAACTCGAGGATGCGCCGCTCGGCGTCCGCCAAGACGCTGCCGGCATCCTCCTCGGCCCGGTAGCTGGCTTCGGCGATCTCCTGCGCGGCCGCGATGATGCGCCGCAGCAGCGCCTTCTCACGCACGATGTTAGCATAGTGGCCGACGTGCAACACGGTCGGCATGGCGCCGGCCAACTCGGCCAGGTACTCGACGCCGCCCACGCTTTCCAGTCGGCCTTCCTGCGCCTGCAGGGCGGCTGTGGTAGTCACCACGTCCACCGGCTGCCCTTGTTCATACAGTTGTTGCATGGCCTCGAAGATCAACTGATGAGAGCGCCGGTAAAAGTCGTCCGCTTGCAGCCACTCGGCCGCTTCCGCCACCGCGTCGGCGGAGATCAACATGGCGCCGAGCACGGCCTGCTCGGCCTCAATGTGCTGCGGCGGCAGACGCAGCAGACCGTCCTCCGACCTGCCACTCTGTACAGATACAGATGCTCCTACATCCGGCATGATCGTTCCCCTCACACGCGCGGCTTACGCCTCGGCCTCGACGTGGACCACGACAGTGGCCGCGACTTCCGGATGCAGTTTCACCTCAACCCGCTGCGCACCCAGGTGCTTAATCGGCTCCGGGAGGTGAATCTTTCGCTTGTCGACCTTGTATCCCATGGACGCCAACGCCTCCGCAATGTGCTTCGATGTCACCGCCCCAAACAGGCGCCCGCCTTCTCCCGCCTGTGTCCGCACGACCACCTTCCGCTCATTCAAATCCGCCTGCAGCCGCTTCGCCGCCTCCAATTCCTGGGCCAGTCGTTTCTCCTCCGCCTGCTTGCGCGCCGCCAACGCCTGCAATTCAGCCTCTGTCGCCTCGACCGCGAGCTTCTTCGGAAACAGGAAATTCCGTGCATAGCCCGGCGAGACTTCAATCACTTGACCCTTTTTCCCCTGAGCTTTCACGTCCTGCAGCAATATCACCTTCACAACAGCAAACCCCCTTCACATCCACCTTCCATTCTACCGTCCACAGCCGCAAAACACGATGGCAGAGGTTACACCTTGGGGCTGCGCGGCGATCTCAGGACGTCGAGGATGCCCACCAGCACGTAGAAGTCCGATACCAACCGTACGGAGGCCAACAGCACCAGCAGACTCAGCCAGAGCGCCCGCAGGCGGCTGCCCGCCATTCCCCGGGACAGGCAGACCAACCCCTGCACGCCGATGAAAAAGCCGGCCAAGAACACCACGTTGCGCGCGAACTGCCCCATCAGTGGCAGGGATGAAAAGACACGAAGCAGCACGCAGGCCAACGCCAACAGGTAGACGGTGACGACCGAGCGCGGCAGCCGCCAGCCGGCAAACGCCCCGCCCGCCGGCCGCTGCCGCCTGAGCAGGTAACGCGTGCAACCCCAATAGACGACCACCAACAAAAAGGCCAGCACCACGAGGACCCCAGGCAGCATCACCTGCAACCAGGCGATGGCCGTATCGACGAGCGCACCGCCGCCCGCGCCAGGAATGCCGGCCCCATGGCCACTCCCCAGCCAGCGCATCCACAGTTCGCGCAGCGACTCGAATAGGTCCGCGGAGCGCCCGCCGAGCGATGCCAGAATGGCGAGTTCCAGCATGAGCGTGCTCAGCGTCGCGTTGACCCAAGCCTTGTAGACATTGTCCCGCCGGCCCAGAGCCTCCCCCAGGATGCATGCCAGTGAGATCATCCAAGCGACAAACAGAACCGCCAACCCTCGCAAACCGGATACCAGCAAAGCCAGCCCTGCCAAAACCGCCACCACGACGGCCGGTCCAGGCGAAGCGAGGCAGTACACCATCGTTATCGGGATAGGGAACAGCCACCCGCTCCAAGCGGCACCCACTCGGGTGAGGCTCAGGGCAACCAACCCGACAAACCAGACTCCCGCCCAGACGTACTCGCGGGTCGTGCTGTCGCGCCGGTTCATGCCCTCACCTCTTCACGTCAAAGTGGCGGCGCACCACGTCTAGCTCCGCCAATTCGGACGTGCTGCCCGTCGCGGTGCGCGGGAGTTGGCGGACGACCTCTTGATCCATTTTATCCGGAGGGATGCCTACCTGCTGGCCAATCAGATACGCCGTGCCAACCAGGCCGGCCAGCGCCTGGGAGAACGTGCGCTCGTCCCCTGTCTGAAGTCCTTCGAATAAATCGGTGACGCGACGTAGCACCTCTATCTTCGCGGATTCGATGGAGCGAATTCGACGGGCGATGTGCATATGGGGTTCCATTCTCGCCACGCGCACCCTCCTTCCGGCTCTGTACCTTAACGGCTGCAGTCTGTGTTTTACTTCCACCCGATGCGGAGGAAATCCTGCCAGACAAGCGCCGCGATTCCGACGGCGGTTGGCATAGAAAAAGGGGAACGGTCTACGTTCCCCTTGTATCGTTGTCTGCCGCTTCGTTTCGCCGGCAGCTGGTTTCATTCGGTTGTATACGGCAGCAACGCCACCTGGCGCGCCCGCTTAATCACGACCGTCACCTGGCGCTGATGGCGTGCACAGTTGCCGGTTATCCGCCGCGGCAGGATCTTTCCGCGCTCCGTCAAGAACTTCTGTAGACGCGCGATATCCTTATAGTCCGCCTGGTCAATTTTGTCCACACAAAACTGACACACCTTGCGCCGCTTGCCACCACGACCTCTACGCGGCATTCGTCTTCACCCCCGTCCGCGACCACGGCCCGGCTTCGGGTCGGCTGGTCAGATTTCCGCCTTAAAACGGCAGGTCATCATCCGAGATGTCTATCATCTGACTGTCATCGGCAAACGGATCGTCGTCAAAGCTGGGTGTACGCTGAGCTGCTGGACGATTCCCCATGGTCGCTGCGGCCGCCGGCCGGCTGGGCGCACCCGCCGTATCCGCTCCGCGATCCAAAAAGCGCACGCTCTCCGCCACCACTTCGGCCACGCGCACACGCTGCCCTTCCCGGTTCTCGTAGCTGCGGATCTGCAGACGGCCATCCACCGCCGCCAACCTGCCCTTGTGCAGGTACTGCGCGCAGATCTCTGCCTGCTTCTGCCACACGACGATGTTGATGAAATCCGTCTCGCGCTCCCCGTTCTGGTTGTTGCGCATCCTGTCCACAGCCAGTGTGAAGGAAGCCACTGCGGTGCCGTTGTTGGTGTAGCGCAGTTCGGGATCCGCCGTCAGCCGACCAATCAGAATCACCCGATTCAGCATACCTACCCCTCCACTTGGATCTATTCGCCCAAGCGCACGGTGAGGTATCGAAGCACAGCGTCCTCGATTCTCAGCACGCGCTCCAGCTCCTTGGAGACATCCGTGTCCGCTGTGTAGCGCATGAGCACGTAGTAACCCTCGCGGTACTTCTTGATCTCGTACGCCAGGCGGCGCTTGCCGATTTCCTGCAGTTCGTCAATCTGGCCGCCGCGTTCGCTGACAAGGGCCTGGTATTTGGATACCAGCTCCGACGTCCGCTCCGGCTCAAGGTCGGGGGTCAGCACGTACATGGTCTCATACTGGCGCATGCGAGTCACCTCCTTCTGGACATCGGCCCTGCATCCGCGTGCAGAGCAAGGATAGGCCGTCATTCATGTGGACGTGCCAAGGGTTTATTCTACTACGGCCGCGCTTGGAACACAATATAAAACCCATTCAGACCCCACAAGTTTACATCTTCAACCAGAAGGCACCATCAGACGTTGAAGCGAAAATGCATTACGTCTCCGTCCTGCACGACATAATCCTTGCCTTCCAGGCGCACCTTTCCCGCGTCGCGCGCCGCCGCGAAGGAGCCGGCCTGCACCAGGTCCGCATAGGCGACGACCTCCGCACGAATGAACCCTTTTTCAAAGTCGGAGTGAATCACGCCGGCCGCCTGCGGCGCCCGCGTACCCTGTCGGATGGTCCAGGCGCGCACCTCCGGCTCCCCAGCCGTAAAATATGTGATCAACCCCAACAGGTGATAGGACGCGCGGATGAGCCGATCCAAGCCCGCTTCCGCAAGCCCCAGGTCGGCCAGGAAGGCGCGTCGGTCCTCCCCCTCCAGCTCGGCGATTTCGGCCTCCAACTGAGCGCACACGGGAACCACCTGGGCTCCTTCCGCCGCCGCCCGCTCCTGAACCGTCCGCACGTGGGGGTGGATGTCAGCGTCCGCCAACTCGTCCTCACTCAGGTTGGCCACGTACAGGACCGGCTTTTCAGTCAGCAGATGCAGGTCTCGCAAGAGCGGCGCCTCTTCTTCGGAAAAAGAGCAAGTCCGGGCAGGCTGGCCGGCCTCCAGGTGCTGCCCCAGCCGCTCCAGGGCCGCCGCCTCCAGCACATACCGCTTGTCGCCGCTCTTTTGGTTCTTGCGCGCCCGCTCCAGGCGCCGGTTGACTGTCTCCAGGTCGGCCAGAATCAGTTCCAGGTTGATCACGTCCATGTCCCGCGCCGGGTCCACCTTGCCGCTGACGTGCGTGATCTCCCCGTTTTCGAAACAGCGCACCACGTGCACAATCGCATCCACCTCGCGGATGTGGCCGAGAAACTTGTTTCCCAAGCCTTCCCCGCGGCTGGCCCCGGCCACAAGTCCGGCGATATCCACAAACTCGAACGTCGTGGGCACAATCCGGCGTGGATGAACCACGTCCGCCAGCCGCTGCAGCCGGGAATCCGGCACTTCGACCACGCCGACGTTCGGATCGATGGTGCAAAACGGGTAGTTGGCCGCATCCGCGCCCGCATTGGTAATCGCGTTGAACAGCGTTGATTTGCCTACGTTCGGCAGACCTACAATCCCCGCGCGAAGTGGCATCTCCACACCTCTTTCCATCAGTCCGCTTGGCTCATTATAGGAAATGCAGCCATGGGACACAATAACGCCGAGTATAAATCCCGTTGCTATGGTGCGAACGTGCAAGCGGATCGGAGATGGACGGATTCAGTCCCATGAGACCGCTCGTCAAACCTGTTGATGCCGATAGCCAGCGGCATTGATTTTGGCTATGATGGAGACTAGACGTTCGTGCATGAGGAGGTGTCGGTATGTTGAAGCGGCTCATGCGCAGATTGAAAGGCCGCCGATTGGTTGTACGAGGATTGGCCGCAGAAATGCGTCAGCCGACCTCGAAGCGCGAATTCACGGCTTGCGCCTGAACCTGCGGGCGAACGCGAAGCGCCCCAGGGTGGCGCGCAGTTCTGTCATTCGGTTTACTGGTCTCATGTCATGTGGAGCCCGGGAGCAAGGGCTCCTTTTATTCTGCCTGCTCGTCTTTGGCCGCCAGCACGCGGCGGAACACGCGGTCAAACCGCGCCCTGGGAATCAACACGCTGTGCCCGCACTTCTCACACTTTACGCGAATGTCCATGCCCATGCGAATGATGCGCCAGCGGTTCTCACCGCACGCGTGCGGCTTTTTCAGTTGCACAATGTCCTCCAACCCGTACTCTGCGCTCATGGGTATCCTTCCCTCCCGAGCACACCCTGACGCTGCTCGTCGCCTTGCAGTGTGATCACGGATCTCTGAGCGGGCATGTCAATTCCAGCCTCAGCAAGAGCCTGCGCCGCCCTCTGCAGGGCCAATCTCTGCACGCCAAAGTGGGTGTACGGCGCACATTCGGCCGTGGCACGGAGGAGGATCTGTTGCGCGTCAAGGCTCTGCACCCCAGCAACCTGCACCGGGCCCACCACATCCTGGCTTTCATCCGCCACCCGCCGCATCACATCCTCCAACACGGCCAGTGCGCGGTCGACGTCCGCCATGCGGGAAATCCCGATGTCCACAACGGCGATGCTGTTGTGACGCGAGTGATTCGTCACCTGCTGGATGAGACCGTTCGGGATGATTTCCAGTTCTCCCGTCCACACCCGGACCTGCGTCAGCCGCAGACCCATCTGGACCACCTCTCCGGTGATCCCATTGATGGTCACATAATCCCCCACCGCGTACTGATCCTCAAACAGGATGAAAAAGCCCGTCAGGATGTCCTTGATCAGGCTCTGCGCGCCAAATCCGACGGCCAGGCCCGCGATGCCGGCCCCCGCCAACAGGGCTCCAACATGAAAATTGAACGTCTCGAGGGCGCACAATATCCAGACGAAATACAGAGTGTAGCGGAGGATGTTCTGCATCAACGAGTGCATCGTGCCCTTCCGACGCTCGTCCATTCGTACCGCACGAGAATCGAGCACCCGGTTCAGCACTCGCGAGAGGATGCGGTTAGCCAGCTTCATCACGAAGAACAGGATGACGACCTCGATGATGTGGGTGACGATGTTCAGAGGCGGCTTGAAGAATTCCCCACCATGCTGCTGAAGATACGCACTGACTCGGGTTTCCAAGGCCGAGGACTCGCCTGCCACCAGTCCAACCTCCAAATTCCGGCCGTTCTCACACCGACAGATTTCCTGTACAGATTCCCTGTCTACTATAGCACATCCCGATACATTCAGTCGCGACGCAGCACTTCACAGACAGCGGCCGCCGTATGCACACCAAGCGATCCGGAGGCATGCGCGGCGAGAAACGAGAAGGGCCTCAGGAAGCTCAAGTCGGCCAGCGTCACGGCGCTGAGAAACGCGCAATACATACCGCACCCGGCGCCAATCAACAAGGTCGCCAGCGACCAACCATGAAACCGACCCTTGGTGTCCGGGACACGCCGGTACACGTCCAGTAGGTAGGATATGATGACAAACATCAGAAACACAGCCAGGGTGATGGCTGTCGATAGCAACTCACGCAACAGCGAGATTGCCAGCCATTGCCCCGGCGGATTGTACACGGCCACCGCGCGGGCCGGCAGAAACGCGGACAGCACGGCCATGGAGTTGGGCGGCGCCGCCACCTGCTGAACCATCCAGGCAAAGACACGACTGTTGGGCGGCACCAGAACCCCAGCCAACCAGTCGTCGACTTGTGCCGCCACGTACCCGGCCACCACCATCCCGCCGGCACACAAAAACACCCGCGTGCGCCCGCGGCAACCGAAAAAGACGCTGCACCACGCAATTTCCAGGAACAAGACGAGATCCACCACGTGTCTTCTGCATCCCCTTCGTCGGCTGTGGAGAATCGTGATTGACTACCCTCGCCAGGCTAGGCGGTGAGGTCCATGCCTTGCTAGGTATAGTTGAGATTACGTCGACGTATACTGGGATTATTCCAGCCGAGGGGGATTTGATGTGGACCACAACTCGAATCCCGATCCTGGCTTTGGCCAGTTGTTTCGGGTGGCGTACGACGATGAGCAGGCAGCGGAGCGACTCTGCTGCGTATTGGACAAGGTGTTCGCCACCGCAGAGGATCGCCCCATTGTCCTCGTCTGCGTGGGCACAGACCGCTCCACAGGGGATGCGTTCGGGCCGATTGTGGGTTCACAGTTGCAGGCGTGTGTCAACATGCCGAATGTGACCATCTACGGCACGCTGGACGAGCCGGTCCATGCCGTCAACCTGAGCGATGTGTTGAACCGAATTCACCGCCACCATCTGAACGATCCGTTGATCATCGCCATCGACGCGTGCCTGGGTAAGTTCGAGCATGTGGGCCACATCATCCTGGAGCGCGGTCCGCTCCGGCCAGGCGCAGGCGTGAAAAAGACGCTGCCCGAATTCGGTGCCTACACCCTCACAGGGGTGGTCAACGTCTCCGGTTTTATGGAGTATTTTGTTCTGCAGAACACGCGGTTGGGGATTGTCATGCGGATGTGCGATGTGGTCGTTGAAGCTGTGCGGAGAAGTCTCGCTCGCTTGGCGTCAAGGCGCCAGATCACCATCTGGATGCGACACACCTACAGCGAGACGAACATGGTGCAATGAGTTCAAGCGCCCGCCGGCTGTCCTGCGGCGGGCCCGACGCATTTAACGGTGCACGCTCAACTCACGGCCTTCTATGGCCATTTGCTCCTCCTCAGTGAGCGGATACGTGGAAGTCCCCGACTGCACCGGCTTGGCATAAACCCGAGACTCGTCGCGTCCATAGATGGACGACAGCACGACCCCGTTGCGGTCATCGTCGAGCAACGCCAGCGAAAAACTCAAATTGCTTCCTACATCCGCAAAGGCGTTGAAACGAACCAGCCGCGCGGTCGACAGCTTGCTGGCCAAAGCCTGCCGCAGAGCCCGGTTTTCCTCCGATAGGCGGTCCACCTCCTGCCGCATACGTTTTACCGCCTCGAGGGTCTGTTCATAGACGGCGTCCAGGTCTGCGCTGGAGTGAATCGACTTCCACTTTTGAAACCTTCGCCGCAGACCGGACAGGCGGACTAACGCGACGATGGAGACAATGATGGCCGCAATCGCCAGCACGCCGACCGCACCTGCATAGAGCTCGGCTTCTGTCAATGTGAGCCCGTTCAACAAACCCGTCTTCTCCTCTCTCCCACCGGATGAATCTACAGTATACAACGATCGATTTGAAAGTCGCTAGAAAACCTATGTGGTCAGATGAAAACAAGACGGGGAACGAAGATGGGCAACCGTTGCCGCGCCCGCATGGACCGTCGCCGTCTCGCTTCAGGATTCACCTTCCGCTCCGACCAGGCTGAGAATTCGTTCGAGGTCTTCGTCCGAGAAGTAGTCGATCTCGATTTTCCCCCGCTTCTTGCCCGGCCGTATGCGCACAGAGGTACCCAGCCGAACGCGGAACTGTTCTTCGTACCGCTTATAATGGCTTGGCAGCGGCTTTTTATTTCTTGTTTCACGTGAAACAGTGGGACGGTACACGAGCGTTTCCAAAGTCCGCACGCTCAGATCCTCCGCGGCCACCCGGCGAGCCAGTTCCACCTGCCGATTCGAATCGGGTACAGCCAACAGCGCCCGGGCGTGTCCCATGGACAATGTTCCACGTGAAACCAACTCTCGCACCTCCTCGGGAAGCTGCAACAGGCGCAGCATGTTGGCGACGTGGGAACGGCTCTGACCGACCCGTTTGGCCAACTGTTCCTGCGTCAGATGACACTTCTCAATCAGGTTGGCGTACGCCTCCGAGATCTCAATCGCGTTCAGATCCTCCCGCTGCAGGTTCTCAATGACCGCTATCTCCATCAGCTGCACATCGGTAAACTCACGCACCACCGCCGGCACGTCCGTCAGCCCGGCCATCTGGGCGGCCCGGAACCGCCGCTCCCCAGCCACAATATCGTAGCCGCGGATGCGGCTGCGGCGGACAATCAACGGCTGAATGATCCCGTGCTCGCGAATGGACTGGGCCAACTCACCCAGTTTATCCTCGTCGAACACCCTGCGCGGCTGGTATGGGTTTGGCCTCAGGTCTCGAATCGCGACCGTTGACACCTGGTCCTGCTCCGAGATGTTCAGCTCCGGGAGCAGCGCCCCCAATCCCTTCCCCAAACCCTTCTGCTGCTTAGTCAAGGCCAATCACTTCCCTGGCCAGGTCCATGTACGTCTCCGCCCCACGGGACTTGGCGTCGTAGTGAATGATGGGACGGCCGTGGCTCGGAGCTTCGCTCAAACGGACGTTGCGCGGGATGACCGTATGATAAACCTTGTCGCGAAAGTACTTTTTGACGTCCTCAATCACCTGGATCCCCAGATTGGTGCGTGCATCAAGCATGGTGAGCAACACCCCTTCCACTTCCAGTGACGTGTTCAGGTGTTTCTGCACGAGCCGAATGGTGTTCAACAGCTGACTCAGTCCCTCCAGCGCGTAATACTCGCACTGGATGGGGATGAGCACCGAGTCCGCCGCCGTCAGCGCATTGACGGTCAACAGCCCCAGCGACGGCGGACAATCAATGATGATGTAGTCGTACTCTTTACGCAACGGCTGCACTGCCCGCCGCAGCCGCACCTCCCGGGATATGGTGGGCACCAATTCGATTTCGGCGCCCGCCAACTGAATGGTGGCCGGCAGCACAGACAGATTCGGCACGTCGCTGCGCAAGATGGCCCGCTCCACGGGCACATCGTTGATGATGACATCATACACACAATAATGAACGTCCGCTTTATTCACACCGATGCCGGAGGTCGAATTGCCCTGTGGATCAATGTCGACCAACAACACCCGCTTCCCCAAATCAGCCATGCAAGCCGTTAGATTCACCGCGGTCGTCGTTTTGCCGACCCCGCCTTTTTGATTCGCAACTGCAATGATCCGCCCGCTGGCCACAAAGCGCCCTCCTCATTCGCGATTCCCGACGACATCGCTGCTACCATTCATTCTACTTCAAATCCTACCTGCTTGATCGCCGAATCTAGCAATCTCTCGTTGCACCTATCTTTCTAGGTGCAGCTCCCACAGAAAAATGGGGGACGTAAACCTGCCCGCCACAGCTCCGGAAGAAACAAAAAAAAAGCAGGCTGGTCACCCTTGCCCGCACGTATCCTGGAATCCCCGTGCATCCATCCAGCCACGGTAAACCTATTCGTCGGACGAGGACGGCTTGTTTGCCGATGTTCCCTTCGGCACCTTGATGATGAACTGATAGAAGTCCGTGTCGTCCTGCTCCTCGCATACCACCGACAGCCCCGACTTCTCGATCATGCTCAGGGACTGGCGAATGGTGTTGACCGCCAACCGCACATCCTTCGACAGACCGCGCCGCCGCGGGCGCCGCACCGGAGTGTGCTCAAGACGGGCCAGCGTCTGCCGCACCCGCTCCTCCATCTGTTTGACGTTCCAACCCCGTTCCACGCACTCCTCAAACAGCTTGACCTGCCACTCCTCCGAAGGCAGGGCCAGCAACGCCCGCGCGTGCCGCTCGGTGATCTGGCGCCGCCGCAGCGCCTCCTGCACCACCTCCGGCAGGTGAAGCAGGCGCAGCTTGTTGGCGATGGTGGACTGGCCCTTGCCCAGCCGTTGCGCCAAACTCTCCTGCGTCAATCCATGCAGCTCAAGCAGCTGTTGGTAGGCGACGGCCTCCTCAATCGGAGTCAACCCTTCCCGCTGCAGGTTCTCAATCAACGCCGCCGACGCGGTCTGGGCGTCGTTCATCTCTTTGACGATGGCCGGGACAGTCGTCCAACCCAACATCCGCGCGGCCCGCAACCGCCGTTCGCCGGCGATCAACTCGTAGCGGCCGTTGTGCCGCCGCACCACCAGCGGCTGAATCAACCCGTGGGTTTGGATGGTGCGGGCCAGCTCGGAGATGCTCTCCTCATCAAACATAGTGCGCGGCTGGAACGGATTGGAGACAATCTCATCGACACCTATCTGCACCACCGCAGTGTTGGTTGATTCATCCTTTGTGCCTAACCATCTTCCCCATGTTTCCCTCATGCGCAACCCCTCTATCCGTCACGGCGGTTCCCCGCCGCAGCTGCAGAGTCGCCCCACACCACTGTCTTTACCACCATTTCCACGGCCGCAGCCAAATTCCTGCCCCTCGACAAAGGTTGCCGCCAGGCGCCAGCATCCGACAGCTAATTCGCGACCCTGCAGTGAGATGCCTTACAGCGGCCTGCGTTGAGGCGTGCCCGCCTTGCGCGGATAGGAGGACGCCACCTGGCCCAACACGCGCACCAGCACCAGCGCCCGTTCCCCTGCTCCTTCCGGCAGCTCGGCGCGTACCACACGCTCCACCTTCGCCGCTAGTTTTCCTGCCGCTCGCCGCCCATCGGCCAGCTCCTCGTCCACCTGCGGCCCTTTGTACGCCACCACCAGGCCACCCGGGCGGGCCAGGGGCGCCGTCAGTTCCAATAGCACGTTCAACCGAGCCACCGCACGCGACACCACCACGTCAAAGCGCTGACGCCACGCACGCGCACGCGCCAAGTCCTCAGCCCGCCCGTGCACCACCTCGACATTGGACAACCCCAGCTCGTTCACCACCGCCTGCAAGAATTTCGTCCGCTTCTGCAGCGCGTCCATCAAAACCACCCGCGCCTCTGGCCGGCAAATCGCCAGCGGCAGCCCCGGGAAACCCGCTCCGGTACCCACGTCGGCGATGTTCCCCGCGCCCGTGAGCGCCTCCGAAAATTCCGGCACGTCCAACACGACAAGGCTGTCCCAGAAGTGTTTGACGTACACCTCCGACTCTTCCGTCACCGCCGTCAGGTTCATCCTTTGGTTCCACTCCGCCAGCAGCTCAAAATAGCGGGCAAACGCCGCCCGCTGCGCCTGTGACCACTGCGCCTCCAAGCGCATCCGCGCGTCAGCCATTGACAGCCTTGCCCCGCGCCTGCTGCAGATGCACCAGCAGGATAGAAATGTCGGCCGGCGTCACACCGGGAATCCGCGCCGCCTGCCCGACCGTCATTGGCCGTACCTTCGTCAACTTCTCCCGGCCCTCTGACGACAACCCGCGCACTGCCTCGTAATCCAGTGAGGACGGAATCTCCTTTTCTTCCAGCCGCTTCTGACGCTCAATGTCCTGCAGTTGCTTTTGAATGTACCCGCTGTATTTGACCTGGATTTCGACCTGTTCCCGCACCTCTTGCGACAGCCGCTGCGCCTGCGCCTCACCCTCCATCTGCTCAATGTGGGCATATTCCACCTCCGGACGGCGCAGCAACTGCTCCAGGCTCACCGCTTCCGCAATCGGTCGCGATCCGGCCGCGGCCAGAACGGGGTTGGCCACCTCCGGCCGCACCCGCGTGTTCGCCAAACGCTCCAACTCCGCCGCCACCGCCTGCTTCTTCTCCATCATTCGCTCATACTTCTCCGGCGCCAAGAGCCCAGCCCGCCGCCCAATTTCCATCAGGCGCAGGTCGGCATTGTCGTGGCGCAGCAGCAGCCGGTATTCGGCGCGCGAGGTGAGCAGCCGATACGGTTCCTTGGTACCCTTGGTCACCAGGTCGTCAATCATCACGCCGATGTACGCGTCGGATCTCGCCAGCACAATCGGCGCCTCGCCCTGCGCTTTGCGGGCCGCGTTGATGCCCGCCACAATTCCCTGTCCGGCTGCCTCCTCGTAGCCCGACGTGCCGTTCAGTTGGCCGGCGGTGAACAATCCCTCCACCAACTTGGATTCCAGGGTCGGCCACAGTTGGGTCGGGACGATGACATCGTATTCAATCGCGTAGCCGGGCCGCAGCATCTCCACCTGCTCCAGGCCCGGAATCGTGCGCAGCACCTGCAGCTGCACATCCTCCGGCAGACTGGTGGACAGGCCCTGTACATACCACTCCGCAGTCTCCGGCCCCTCCGGCTCGAGGAATATCTGGTGGCTCGGACGGTCGCGAAAACGCACCACCTTGTCCTCAATCGACGGGCAGTAGCGCGGGCCTGTGCCTTTGATTTCCCCAGAATACATCGGCGCCCGGTCCAGATTCTCAAGGATGATGGAATGGGAGTTCTCGTTGGTGTACGTCAACCAACACGACACTTGGGGTCGCTCCGGGACATCCACGTCGAAGGAGAAGTGACCCGGATGTTCGTCCCCAGGCTGCTCCTCCAAGGCGTCGAAACGGATGGAATTGCGATTGATGCGCGGCGGCGTGCCGGTCTTGAAACGGACCAGCTCAAATCCAATGTCCAGCAGGCTGTCGGTGAGCTTGACCGCCGGCATCTGCCCATACGGGCCGCTGTCATACGAGACCTCGCCGATGAACACCCGTCCCCGCAGGTAAGTGCCGGTGGTCAGCACCACCGCCTTGGCGCGGTACTCGGCGCCGGTTTTGGTCACCACCGCATACACCCGGTCCCCTTTGGTCAGCAGTTCTTCGACCATTCCCTGCTTCATGTCAAGGTTCGCTTGATTCTCCAGCTTTTGTTTCATCAACGCTCCATACAGGCGCTTGTCCGCTTGCGCCCGCAGCGCCTGCACCGCCGGCCCTTTGCCGGTGTTGAGCATCCGCATCTGGATGTAAGTGTGGTCGATGTTGCGCGCCATCTCCCCGCCCAAGGCGTCGATTTCGCGCACCACGATGCCCTTAGCCGGGCCGCCGATGGACGGATTGCACGGCATGTACGCAATCGTGTCCAGGTTGATGGTCAACAGCAGCGTCCGGCACCCCATCCGCGCCGCCGCCAACGCCGCCTCGCACCCGGCATGCCCGGCGCCGACAACAATCACCTCGTATTCACCCGCGAAATAGCGCATTCAATCACCCCTTCCACTGGGCCTCACTTGCCGAGGCAAAACTGGGAGAAGATTTCGTCCAGCAGTTCCTCGCCGACCTCTTCGCCAATCACCAACCCGAGCTGTGCGTAGGCCGCCTGCAGCTGCACCGCCACAATATCCAGCGTCGCCCCCATGCGTGCCGCGTCCACCGCCGCCTGCAGCTCCTCCCGGGCAGATTGCAAAAGCCGCGACTGGCGTTCGTTGGTCATGTAGGTCAAGTCCTCGGCGCTGCCCCAACCGGCCGCTTCCGCCATCGCGTCCGCCAGCTCCGCCATCCCCTGCAACTCACGCGCCGACACCTTGACCATACGGTCGCCGGCCACCGCCTGAGCCACCTCTTCAGGCTGCACGCGCAGTGGCAGGTCGGCCTTGTTCAAGACCACGATGCGGCGCAGTCCGTCCGTCTCCGCCAGCAGCTGCCTGTCCGCCTCCGTCAACGGCTCCGAGGCGTCCAGCACCAACAGCACCAACTCGGCTTCCTTAAGGCTTTGCCGCGACCTTTCCACGCCGATGCGCTCCACCACGTCCCCGGTTTCGCGGATGCCGGCCGTATCCAGGAGGCGAAACGGGATCCCGCGCACGTTCACGTAGTCCTCCAACACGTCCCGCGTGGTGCCCGGAATGTCCGTGACGATGGCTCTTTCCCGTTGCAGGAGCGCGTTCATCAACGACGATTTGCCGACGTTTGGCCGGCCCACAATCGCAGTCGACAGCCCGTCGCGCAGCACCCGGCCCAAGCGGGATGCGGCCAACAGCTCGTCCAGCTCGGCCAGAACCTGCTGCCCGGTCTCCCACACCTGTTGGGCCGCCACATCCTCCACGTCGTGCTCCGGGTAATCAATCGTCACTTCCACCTGCGCCTGCAGCCGCAGCAGCCGCTGCCGCAGGTCGCGCACTTTGTCGCCCAACCGGCCGCGCACCTGCTGCAAAGCGGATCTGGAGGCGCGCTCCGTCTTCGATCGGATGAGATCCATGACTGCCTCCGCCTGCGACAGGTCAATCCGCCCGTTCACGAACGCGCGGCGCGTAAACTCGCCAGGCTCGGCCAGGCGCGCTCCGGCGTCGAGGACGCACCCCAGCACACTCTGCACCAGGCGCATCCCACCATGCACCTGAAGTTCCAACACGTCTTCCGCCGTGTAACTCTTCGGTCCCGGCATCCACAAGATGATGGCCTCGTCCACCGTCTCCCCCGATTTCGGGTGCACCACCCGCCCGTAGATCAGGGCCTTCTCCCGCCACAAAACCTTGCGCCCACTGGGCGTCCGCACCACACCATCGGCAATGCTCCGCGTATCCGGCCCGCTCACGCGCACGATGCCAACCGCCGCCTCGCCGGGAGCGGTGGCAATTGCGGCAATCGTGTCCGTCTCCACAACCACGCCCCCCTTCGTCACCCATCTACGAACAAAACCCTTCTCCCAGCACGAGAAGGGCCGCCTTTCCATTTATCCACACGCCGGCCGCTCATCCCCTGCGGCCGCGTCACTCTCGCATCACTCTTTGGTCGCCGATGTCGAATCCGCTGCCGGCCACACTCGCGTCGGCGGTTTGAGCGGAATGACCACCACTTTCCGGTGCGGATCCTCCCCTTCACTGACCGTGCGTACGTCGCCCCGCCGCTGCAGACGCGTGTGCACCAGCTTTCGCTCGGGCGCCGGCATCGGCCACAAAGACACCGGCTGGCGTGTCCGCAGCGCCTTGGCCGCGGCCCTGTCCGCCGCCTGCAAGAGCTGTTCCTGACGCCGACGCCGGTAGCCGCCCGCATCTAGGACAAACCTCACCCGCCGTTCGCTGCGCTGGTTCACAACCGCGTCGACCAGGGCCTGCAGCGCGTCCAACGTGCTGCCGTGGCGTCCAATCACCACGGGCAGGTCCCTCTCTGCGCAGACCAGCTCCAACTCGATGACCTCGTCCCGCCCCGGCCGATCACGCCAATCCCCATGGCCTCCGGGCTTCCGGTCCCAGCCGCGCTGCACGCGCGCGCTGCCCGATACGCCCATCTTCTCCAGAACTTCGGAGAGAAACTCCACCGCCTCTTCTTCCGGCGGCGAGGCCACCGTCACCTCCACTTCGGCATCGCGGGCGCCAAACCAACCAAACAAACCCCTTACCGGCTCTGCGAGAACCTTCACCCGCGCCTGTTCACGGGTGGCGCCCAACCGCACCAACGCGGAGGCAATGGCGTCCTCCACCGTCCGCCCCGTCGCAATAACCCGCTTCATCGTCTGGAAATCCCCTCACAAAAATATATCCATCCTATCTCCGGTTTTTGCCGGTCTTCCCCGACTTTGCGGACTTCTTCTGCGTCTGCGGTTTCTTCTCGGTTGTCAATCCGCTTGGATTCGGCGCCTCCGCATCCCCGGCCTTCTTTTTCGCCTGCTTGGCCTTGGGCTGCTTCGTCTCTGTCGCCAACGCTCCCGAGCCGCCGGCCGTCGCCGCCGCGGGCTGGGACTTTGCCTGCGGCCTCACCCGCACAAAATACGCCTGCGCCGCCGTAAACAGGTTCGTGTACACCCAGTATAGCGCCAGACCGGAAGCAAAACGAGTGGCCATCAGGAAGATGAACACCGGCATCACAAACAGCATCCACTTCTGCTGCGTGTCCTGCCCAATCATCATCACCCGCGACGACAAAAACGTCGTGACCGCCGCGACAAATGGCAGAATAAAGTAGTGGTCCGGCTGCCCCAGTTGAAAAATACCGAGGAACGTGCTGTGGCTCATGTTCACATTGCCTTCAATCGCCCCAAACAGTGCGTAGAGCACGGGCAGTTGCAGGACCATCGGCAAACACCCGGCCATCGGATTGACCCCCGCCTGCTGCCACAGCTTTTGCATCTCCTGCTGCATTTTCTGCGGGTCATTCCGATACTTGTCCCGAATCTTTGCCATTTCCGGCTGCATCTGCTGCATCGCCTTGGAATAACGAAGCTGCTTGAGGAAAAACGGCATAATCAAGAGCCGCACCAATACCGTGAGAACCAGCAGCGCCAGACCGTAGTCGCCGCCAAAAAACTGGGCAAAGACATCCAGAAGGTGGGAGACGAATTGCAGGATGTCCCCCCACGCCCCCTGCGGCCACTTGCCCGGAGCGCTCGGGTACATGCCGCAGCCAGAGACCAGCAGCACGAGCAATCCGCTTGTCAACCACAGCCATTTACGATGCGAATGCGACGTTTGAGCCAACCACACGTCCTCCTATTTCCGTGTCGGAACTGGATCTATCCCGCCAGGATGCCACGGTCCACACTTGGCCAGGCGAATGGCACACAACCAGCCACCTCGGACCACTCCAAATCGGGCTATTGATTCTGCGCAGTACTCGGAACACGTTGGATAAAAACGGCAGCGCGCCGGCAACAACGGGGAAATCACGGCTTGGTAACCTCGAATCAGCGCAACCAACAACGTTTTCACAGGTTGGCAACCCCCAGCCTACTCAGCCTCATCATACCATGAACTTGCCCTTGCGGAGCAACTTCGTCAACTCTTCGTCCAGCTCTTGGAACTTGGCGCCAGCAGCCGCAGGACGGCACACCACCACAAAGTCCACGCCGCGCCCCGCCAACTCCTCTTGACGGCGCTGAAAACACTCGCGCAAGAGGCGCTTGAGCCGGTTGCGCTCAACCGCCTTGCCGACCTTCTTGCTCACCGAAAAACCCACCCGGAACGTGCCCAGCCGGTTTGGACACCAGTATACCACCAGGCGGCGCGCCGCGGCAGAACGACCACGGTTGAACACACGGCGAAAGTCGCGATTTTGTTTTAACCGATGCACCGCATCCACGCCACATCCGCCTCGCTTGGGCCGCCGGCGCTCCTTTCTGCCGCACCATCCGCCCGAAATTCATCTCGTCAACAAAAAAGGCCACCGAGGTGGCCTCATGCGGACAAAACCTTTCTTCCCTTGCGACGCCGAGCCGCCAGCACCTTGCGGCCGTTTTTTGTGCTCATCCGCTTGCGGAACCCGTGCACCTTTTTGCGCTTGCGCACATTGGGATTGTAGGTCGGCTTCACCCAAGCCACCCCCTTTGGCAAAGACACACTGCGCAAAATTATACCGATTTGCTTTTCCTTTTGTCAACCAAAGGCATCCGTCCGTCCCACCGCCCGCGCCACCTCGATAAACGCGCGCACACTCGGCGACTCGTCTCCCTGCCGCCACGCCAGCCCCATCGCCGCTCTCGGCGCGGGCCCGGACAATTCCCGATAAATTACCTCGCGCGCGTGCAGGTTGTGGGCGGATCGGGGCACAAAAGCCACACCGAGACCCCCGGCCACCAGACCAATCACCGTCTGAAACTCCTTGGCCTCCTGCCGGATGACCGGGCTGAAGCCGGCGTCGCGGCACAGCCCAATCACGGCGTCGTACAACCCTTCCCAGGTGCTGCGGGCCAAGGCCACCAAAGCGACGTCTTTTAGGTCAGACAGCCGGATGAGCGGTGCCTGGGCCAAGGCATGCTGGCGGGGCACCGCCAGCACGCAATCGGACTCCTGCACTATCTCCACCGCCAGCCCTCGGGAGCCAAGCGGCGGCCGCACCAACCCCACGTCAATCCCCCCGCGTGTTAGAGCCTGTTCCTGGTCGGGGGTGGACAACTCGAATAGGGATACCGCCACACCCGGGTGCCGCGCGCTGTATTCACGCAGGACCGCCGGCAGGATGTCGTACGTCGCCGAACCGACGAATCCCACCGACAACCGGCCAATCTCGCCGCGTCCGGCCCGCCGCGCCGACTCCAAGGCATGCCGGGCCGCAGCAATCACCTTGCGCGCCTCCTCCAACATCACCTGGCCCGCGGCCGGATAGGTTTGCAGGTGGCCGCACTGTGGGCCATCGACGGAGTCTCCAACCTGCTTGTCGCGTCTGTGCATATTCCTCTGCCCGGCAGCATGGTCGGCTGCCTGCTGTTGTTTCTGTTGCTGTCGCTACACGTGGTCCGCCTGGCCTGGTTCGAGCAGGGGGCCAATTGGCTGCTCGCCCAGCTCTTGTTGTTCTTCGTTCCATCGGCTGTCGGCGTCATTCAGTACCGGCACTTGGTCTGGGTGGATGGCTGGCGCTTGTTGGCGGTCATGGCCGTCGGCACGCTATTCGTGATGGGCCTCTCCGGCCTCATCGCCGAGCACATCCCCCACCCGGCCGGATGGCCCGCTGCCGCGTCTACCACCGGATCGACCCTGGATGCGGCGCGCTCCGTGGTACCGCAACGGTCCACCCCGCCCACGCGGACCGCGTCGCAGACTCCGCGCGAAAAGGAAGGAAGGCAGCCATGACCGCCATCCTTTATCTCACACTGACCGTTACCCTGTATTTCCTATGCCGACGGCTCTATATGCGCTGGCCGCTGACCGTGCTGTCGCCGATGTTGACCTGCCCAGCCGCACTCATCCTCATCCTGGTGACGACGGGGGTGCCCTATACCCGTTACATCGCGGGCGCCCACTGGTTGACCGCCTTTCTTCAGCCCGCGACCGTCGCTTTCGCGATCCCGCTGTATCGCCACCGACGGATGCTCCTGCGCTGCGCTGCACCCATCGCGTGCGCGCTCGCCGTCGGCAGCGTAAGTGCAATCTGCTCCTCTTTTGGACTCGCCCAAGCGGTCCACCTCGGGCGCACGGTGGCCCTCAGTCTGACGCCCAGATCTGTCACGACTCCGATTGCCATGCAGATATCCAACGCCATCGGCGGCAATCCGGTTCTGACCGCCGTGTTCGTCCTCTGGACCGGCATCCTCGGGGCCACCGTCGGCCCGTGGCTGATTCGCCTCCTGCGCATTCGCTCCCCCATCGGCCAGGGTATCCTGATGGGGATGGGCGCACACGGCATTGGCACCAACCGGGCGTTCGCTTACGGGCTGGAAGCGGGCACCGCCTCCACCCTCGCCATGATCCTCGCGGCTCTCCTTGGCGCTCTCCTCACCCCTCTCCTTCTGCGCCTGTGGTCCTAATCCGAGGTCTAGGTCCGCCCCGCCCGGCGGGCTCGCAATCCCCCCTGTCGCAGGCCTCCCGTTTTATCCACCTTATCCACAGAATTGTCCACATCTCCCTCCTCTGCCTTTCGCCTTTTCTCTCTCCTCCACAACCTGTCCACACCTTATCCACATGCCCACACCCTGTGCAGAGGACTCCTTGCACACTGTGTACCTTATGGATAAGTTCTCGACAACGATTGCCTTTTCTCGACAGGCTCTGTTATAATCTGCGGTGCCACACGTAGCGGACTTGTGCATAACTGAACTTTATCCACAAACTTATTCACACCCTGTGGATAAGTTTGTTCACACTATCCAACCTGTTGACAAGTGGTCACCGAAATCCACAACCGCATGCTTCACCTTTTCTCTTTCCCACCGGCATACTTATT
The DNA here is from genome assembly GCF_001552255.1 of Alicyclobacillus shizuokensis NBRC 103103. Classification (GTDB taxonomy): domain Bacteria; phylum Bacillota; class Bacilli; order Alicyclobacillales; family Alicyclobacillaceae; genus Alicyclobacillus_G; species Alicyclobacillus_G shizuokensis. Next base: position 9,335 of record NZ_BCQV01000015.1, on the reverse strand, counting down.
TGGTGAATCCGCAAGGGGAGGTTTCTCGCGTCGATGAGTTCCGAGTACGATGCCCACTTTTTCAATCGCGCCTGGGAGCACGTTCTGGAGCACATGCAGTCCACCATGAGCGGCCCCAGCTATGACACGTGGTTCGGCGAGACGCAGATCATCGATTACAACGAGGAAAAGAACCTTATCACTGTGCTCTGCCCAACCGAAATTTCCCGCAGCTGGCTGGAGCAACGTTACACCACTCAGATTCACGACCTGCTGCTGGCCGCCACCGGCCAGGACTTCATGTTGCGCTTCACCACCAATCCGGACCTGCCAACCATGGAAGCTCGCCAGAGACAAACCATCCCACCTGCAGAGGAAGAAGAAGCCACGTTTTCCAACTCCGAGCCCACTCGTCTCAATCCCCGCTACACCTTTGAGACGTTTGTCATCGGAGCCAGCAACCGGTTTGCACACGCCGCCTGCCTGGCCGTCGCTGAAGCGCCCGCAAACGCTTACAATCCGCTCTTCATCTACGGCGGCGTAGGTCTCGGAAAGACCCACCTGATGCACGCCATTGGCCATTTCGTGCAGCAGAACCACCCGCAGGCCAAGGTGCTGTACATCACCTCAGAGCGGTTCACCAACGACTTCATCCACGCCATTCGCGACAACACAACCCGGGACTTTCGCAACCATTATCGCTCCATCGACGTCCTGTTGATTGACGATATTCAATTCCTCGCAAAAAAAGAAGGAATACAAGAAGAATTTTTCCACACGTTCAACACCCTGCACGAAAACGGCAAACAGATTGTCATCTCCAGCGACCGGCCGCCTAAGGAGATTCAGACCCTGGAAGACCGGTTGCGCTCGCGTTTTGAGTGGGGCCTGTTGACCGACATCCAGACACCTGACCTGGAGACCCGCGTCGCCATCCTGCAGCGCAAAGCGAAAGCCGACGGCCTGCATATCTCGAGCGACGTGTACTACTACATCGCCACCCAGTTCGACTCCAACATCCGCGAGCTGGAAGGCGCGCTGATTCGAGTCATCGCGTACTCGTCGCTGGTCAATCAGGACATCACCGTCGAATTGGCAGAACAAGCACTCAAGGATATGATACGTCCGGACAAGCAGCGCACCATCACTGTCGCGCAGATCCAAAAGGTGGTTGGTGATCACTTTGGCCTCAAGGTCGATGAGCTGAAGGCCAAGCGGCGCACCAAGAATGTTGTGCTGCCGCGCCAGCTGGCCATGTATTTGGCGCGCGAGCTGACGGAACTGTCGCTACCGCGCATCGGCGAGGAGTTCGGCGGCCGCGACCACACCACGGTACTGCACGCCTGCGACCGGATCAGCCAAAGTCTTCAGCATGATCCCAGTCTCCAGACCACCGTCAATCGGTTGGCGGAGGCCATTCGCACCCTGTGCTGACGCTCGCCAGCGAATCCGGCGAATCCGTCGATGGTCTCTGCACGGGCGGCTTTCCACATGTGGACAAAACCTCCCTTTTCGCAGTCATTTGTCCACATGTTATACACAGGCATTTTTCTTGCCAGAAGAAGCATGATACGCACTTATCCACATATTCACCGGGTCTACTACGAGTACTACTAGTTACTTGATCCACTCTACATCATCTACTGTAGCGTCACGCCGCGTCAGGAAACGCGAGGAACAGGACAGAGAAGGAGTTGGGGCACCGGATGAAACTCACCATTTCGCAGCAGGACCTTCTGCGCATGCTCAGCACGGTATCCAAGGCGGTCGCGGTCCGCTCCCCGCGGCAAGTCTTGACCGGGATTCTCTTGGAAGCTTCCGCCGAACGACTCACCGCTACAGCTTATGATCTGGAACTGGGGATTCAGAACTGGACCAACGAAGAGACAGAAATTCACATCGACGAGCCAGGCGCCATTGTGCTGCCGGCCCGCTACTTTCTCGATGCGGTTCGCAAATTACCGGCACGTCCGGTGACCATCGAGACCACTCACAACTATTTGACAGCCATTCGCTCGGATCAGGTCGAGTTTCACCTGCATGGCATTGACGCGGCCGAATTTCCTCGCCTGCCGGCCTTCCTGGGGGCTGCCTCTTTGACGGTTGCAAGCGATCTGTTGGCCACTCTCATCAAATCCACCGTCTTTGCCACGGCCAACACGGAGGTAAGGCCGACGCTGACGGGCATCCACGTCCAGTCTGTTGCCGACACCCTCACCTTCACCGCCACCGACGGCTTGCGCCTGGCCACGCGCAGCGTGAAGCACGCGACAGCCCAGGCGACGGAATGGGATGCCGTCCTTCCGGGCAAGTCCTTGCTTGAGTTGCTGAAAATCTTGCCCGACGAGCAACTGCCCGTCACCATCCAGTTCACGAGTAGCCATTGCCTGTTCGCGCAGGCCACCACTCTGTTTTACACACGGCTTATCGATGGTGCGTATCCTGACACCAGCCGCATTATTCCCAGCGATCACCGCACGCAGGTGGTCGTCGATGCGGAGCTCTTGATGAACGCGGTGGATCGTGCCGCCCTGATTGCGCCGGTTCGCGAAAACCACATGGTGCGCCTCAGCGTCAGCGACGACGCCTTGACCATCGCATCCAGTTCGCCCGAGGTCGGCAACGTCTCAGAGAGCCTCCCGATTGTGGCCAAACAGGGGGAGGACCTCACCATCGCTTTCAACGCCCGCTATGTCCTTGACGCCCTCCGGGTCTGCGAGACCCCGGAGGTACAGGTGCAGTTCAACGGTGCCCAACAGCCGTTTGTGATTCGCAGGCAGGGGCAGAATGATGGTCTGCAGCTGATTTCGCCCATGCTGACGAGGTGAGAGAAATGTCCCGCGTCCGCCTCGAAACGGACTACATCACCCTGAGCCAACTGCTCAAGCGCGTCCAGGCCATCGCCACCGGCGGCCAGGCGAAGGTTTTCCTGCAGGAAGTCCCGGTGCTCGTCAACGGGGAGCGCGAGCAGCGGCGGGGCCGCAAACTGCGTCCCGGCGACCGGGTGCAGGTGGCCGGCCAGGTGTACGTGATTGAGGAATCGGCACATCATGGTGATTGAGCAACTGACTCTCTCCGACTTTCGCAACTACACCCAGCAGCAACTGGAGTTTGCTGCGGGCATCAATGTGCTGGTGGGCGAAAACGGGCAGGGCAAGACCAACGTTCTCGAGGCCATCTACCTTCTCGCCGTCGGTAAATCGCACCGTACCAGCCGCGACGCGGACCTCATCCGCCACGGCGCGGAGCGCACCGAATTGGCCGCCGTCATTGCCCACCAGCAGAGGCCCTTGAAGCTGCGTCTGGAGTTTGGCCGCTACGGCAAGAAGGCGCAGGTCAACGGCGTGTTGCAATCGCGAATGAGCGATTTTGTCGGGCGCTTCCAGGTCGTCCTGTTTGCACCGGAAGACCTGCAGCTGGTCAAGGGTGGTCCGGCCGTTCGCCGCCGCTTCATCGACATGGAGCTGGGGCAGACTCACGCCCGTTACCTGCATCACCTCAGCCTGTACCACCGTACCCTGCAGCAGCGGAATCACCTGCTCAAGCGGTCGGATTTGGATATCGATTCCATCCTTGCTTTCGACGATCCGCTCGTCGAGCACGGCACGGAAGTGGTGCTCCGCCGCCACCGCTTCGTCAGCCTCCTGCGCGACATTGCGCGGGAAATTTACGCCAGCATCTCCGCCGGCCGAGAGCAGTTGGAGATTCGCTATCAGCCGGCGCTGCAGGGACATGTGCACCCCGGCGGCGAACATGCAGAGTCACTGGATGCTGGCGCTATCGCCAGCGCCTTTCACGAGCAGTTGGCAGCCCGGGTGCGCGGTGACGCCCAACTCGGTTACACGAGCGTCGGCCCGCATCGGGACGACTTGGTACTGCTGCTGGACGACCGCCCGGTGCAGGTCCACGCCAGCCAAGGCCAGCAGCGGACCATCGCCCTGTCGCTGCGTTTGGCCGAGATTGAGCTGATTCGGCGGGAAGTGGGTGAGTATCCGGTGTTGTTGCTTGATGACGTGCTCTCGGAGCTTGACGACAACCGGCAGCGGCATCTTCTGCTCTCCATGAGCGACAAGGTGCAAACCTTGGTCACGAGCACCGGTCTCTACCAACTGGCCAATAAACTCACCGGACGTTCGCGTTTGTTTCATGTTCGTTCTGGTATAATACAGATGGAGGGGTAGGTGCTTTTTTCATGTTCCTGCACATAGGGAGCGACACCATGGTGCGCCTGCGCGACGTGGTTGGCATCTTCAACGCACAGACCTCCAACCTCGTGGAGAGTCTGCCGGTCTCGCTCGCCGCGGCTGAGGATGAGGCGGTCGGCGAAGTGAAATCCTGCATCGTCACCGCAGATGCCGTGTATGTTTCACCGATATCCTCCTTGACCTTAAAAAAGCGGGCAGGACAGTTGGACGGAGGGGACTCGTTTGCCGGAACAGACGTATGACGAATCGCAAATTCAAGTCCTGGAAGGACTGGAGGCGGTCCGCAAACGTCCCGGAATGTATATCGGATCCACCAGTTCTCGGGGTTTACACCATTTGGTCTGGGAAATCGTAGATAATTCCGTGGACGAAGCGTTGGCGGGTCGGTGCACGCGTATCGTCGTGACGGTGCACGCCGATAATGGGATTACAGTCGAAGACAACGGTGCCGGGTTTCCTGTGGGTATCCACCCCCAAACTGGCCGCCCAGCGGTAGAGACGGCCCTGACCGTGCTGCACGCCGGCGGCAAGTTCGGCGGCGGCGGCTACAAAGTGAGCGGCGGTCTGCACGGCGTGGGCGCGTCGGTGGTCAACGCCCTGTCGGAGTGGCTGCGCGTCGAGGTGCACCGAGATGGCAAGGTTCACGTGCAGGAGTATGAACGAGGCGTGCCTTTGTACGATTTGAAGGTGGTTGGCACAACGGATCACACGGGGACGATTGTGTCTTTTCGGCCCGATCCGCAGATTTTCACGGAGACCACAGAGTTTCAGTCGGACATTCTCCAAGGGCGCTTGCGCGAGTTGGCGTTTCTCAACGCCGGCTTGGAGATTGTGTACAACGACGAGCGTGAAGGCAAGTCCCGTACATATTGCTACTCGGGCGGAGTCGCGGAGTTTGTCCGGTTTCTCAACAAGTCCAAGGACGTGCTGCACGACGACCCGGTGTTTGTCAAAGGGGTCCGCCAGGACGTGTCGGTGGAGATTGCGCTTCAGTACAACGACGGGTACGCGGCGGTCCTGTATTCGTTTGCCAACAACATTCACACGCACGAGGGCGGAAGCCACGAGGCGGGCTTCAAGGCGGCGCTCACCCGCGTGATCAACGACTACGCACGCAAGATGAATCTGCTGAAGAACAACGAGAGCAACCTGACCGGAGACGATGTCCGGGAAGGGCTGACGGCAATTGTCAGCGTCAAGGTTCCTGATCCCCAGTTCGAAGGTCAGACGAAGACCAAGCTGGGCAACAGCGAGGTGCGCGGCATTGTCGACGGCCTGTTCGCCGACAAGTTCTACGCGTTTTTGGAGCAAAACCCGTCGGTTGCGCGCAAGATCGTCGACAAGTCGATCACGGCCGCCAGAGCGCGCGAGGCGGCCCGCAAGGCGCGCGAGGTCACGCGGCGGAAAAGCGCCCTCGAGGTCAGCTCTTTGCCGGGCAAGTTGGCCGATTGCTCATCCAAGGACGCTTCCGTCTGCGAGCTGTACATCGTCGAGGGCGATTCAGCGGGCGGATCGGCGAAACAAGGGCGGGACCGAAACTTTCAGGCCATCCTGCCGCTGCGGGGGAAGATCATCAACGTGGAAAAGGCGCGGCTGGACAAAATCCTGTCCAACGCCGAAATTCGATCCATCATCACCGCGATTGGCACGGGCATCGGAGACGAGTTTGACATTGCCAAGGCGCGTTATCATAAAATTGTCATCATGACGGATGCGGATGTGGACGGCAGCCACATCCGGGTGCTGCTGCTGACCCTGTTTTACCGCTTTATGCGCGAATTGATAGACGCGGGGTATGTCTACATCGCCCAGCCGCCTCTGTACAAGATTCAAAAGGGCAAGACGATCCGCTACGCGTACACGGACAGGGAATTGGAGTCGACGCTGCAGGAGATCGGTCGTACCGGAATTGCTGTTCAGCGTTATAAAGGTCTCGGCGAGATGGACGCGGAACAGTTGTGGGAGACGACGATGGATCCTGGATTTCGCACGCTCCTCCAGGTGACGATGGAAGACGCCATGGAAGCCGATGTCCTTTTCAGCACCTTGATGGGCGACAAGGTGGAACCGCGGCGGGAGTTCATCGAGGAACACGCCAAGTACGTGCGTAACCTGGACATCTAAGGCAGGACAAGCGGCGAGGAGTGACACAGTTTGGCGGAGGAGTTTGCGAGCAAGGTCCTACCGGTTGACATCAGCCAGGAAATCCGCAGTTCGTACATCGATTATGCGATGAGCGTGATTGTCAGCCGGGCCATCCCGGATGTGCGCGACGGATTGAAGCCGGTTCACAGGCGCATCTTGTACGCGATGTACGAGGTGGGCATGACGCCGGACAAGCCGCACAAAAAGTCGGCGCGCGTGGTCGGCGATGTGCTGGCCAAGTACCATCCGCACGGCGATGTCGCCGTCTACGACGCGCTGGTGCGGCTGGCGCAGGATTTTTCGACCCGCTATCCGTTGGTCGATGGGCATGGCAATTTCGGATCGGTGGACGGCGATGCGGCGGCGGCGATGCGTTACACCGAAGCGCGCATGTCGCCTATCGCGATGGAGCTTTTGCGCGATATCAACAAGGAAACGGTCGACTTTGGACCAAACTACGACGAGAGTGACCAAGAACCGCTGGTCCTGCCATCTCGGTTTCCCAACCTGTTGGTGAACGGATCGTCCGGGATTGCCGTGGGCATGGCGACCAACATCCCGCCGCACAACCTGCGCGAAGTGATTGACGGCGTTGTGATGATGATTGACAAGCCGGATGTCACGCTGGAGGAATTGATGCGGGCTGTGAAGGGACCTGACTTTCCGACGGGAGGCATCATCCTCGGGCGGGACGGCATCCGCCAGGCGTACCTGACGGGCCGTGGATCCATCACGGTGCGCGCGTCGACGCAGTTTGAGGAGATGTCGGGCGGGAAAACCCGCATTGTGGTCAACGAGATCCCGTATCAGCAGAACAAGGCTCGGTTGATTGAAAAGATTGCGGAGCTGGCCAGGGATAAGAAGGTCGATGGCATCACCGATTTGCGTGACGAATCGGATCGAACCGGGATGCGCATTGTGATTGAGTTGCGCCGGGATGTGCGGCCGCAGGTGGTGCTCAACAACCTGTTCAAGCACACCGGTCTGCAGACCAACTTCGGCATCATCAATCTGGCGTTGGTGGACGGTCAGCCGAAGGTGCTCGGCTTGGCCGACATGATTCGCCTATACATTGATCACCAGCGCGACGTGGTCCGCCGGCGCATTGAGTTTGATCTGCACAAGGCCCAAGCGCGGGCGCACATCCTGGAAGGCCTGCGAGTGGCGCTCGATCACCTGGATGAGGTGATTGCTCTCATCCGCGGCTCCCGCACCACCGAAGAGGCGCGAGATGGCCTGATGAGTCGCTTTGGACTCAGCCAGGAGCAGGCGCAGGCCATCCTCGACATGCGGCTGCAGCGGCTGACCGGTTTGGAGCGGGAAAAGATTGAGAACGAGTATCAGGAGTTGCTGGCGTTGATCGAGGAACTACAGGGCATTCTTGCGGACGAGCAGAAGCTGCTGGGCGTCATCCGCCAGGAGCTGCTGGAAATCCGCGACAAGTACGGGGATGAGCGCAGGACCCGCATCGTGGCCGCCGAAGGGGAGATCAACGAAGAAGATTTGATTCCCGTTCAGGACGTGGCGGTGACGCTGACGCACGCGGGCTACGTGAAGCGCCTGCCGGTCGCCACCTATCACACGCAGCGCCGCGGCGGCCGAGGCATGACGATGATGGGGACGCGGGAAGAGGACTTTGTCGAACACATGTTCATTACCTCCTCCCACGATTCGCTGCTGTTTCTCACCGACAAGGGGCGGGTGTACAGTCTCAAGGCCTATGAGATTCCGGAGTTCAGCCGGCAGGCGAAAGGCATTCCCATCATCAACCTGCTGCAGCTGGAATCGGGGGAGCAGATTTCGACGGTCATTCCTATGCCCAGCCTCGACACGGAAGAGGCCGACGGCAAGTCCTTGTTTTTTGCCACCCAACAGGGCATCGTAAAGAAGACAAGCCTGAGAGAGTTCGAGAACATCCGCAAGTCCGGATTGATTGCCATTCACCTGCGCGACGACGACAAGGTGATTGGCGTTCGGTTGACAGACGGGCAGCGGGACATCATCCTGGCGACGCAAAAGGGTATGTCCATCCGCTTCACAGAGACGGACGTGCGTCCGATGGGACGCAGCGCCACAGGCGTGAAGGGCATCCAGCTGGCCGATGGCGACGAAGTGGTCGGCATGGATGTGGTGGACGAAAACGCGGATGTGTTGGTCGTGACCACGCGCGGCTACGGGAAGAAGACGCCCGTGTCCGACTATCGCGTGCAGACGCGCGGCGGCAAGGGCATACGCACCGTGAACTGCACCGAAAAGAATGGAGTGGTCATCGGTCTGAAGATGGTGCAGGATGAAGACGACCTGATGATCATCACCAACGCGGGGGTCACCATTCGCATCCATGTGGCGGACATCTCGACCCTGGGACGCCTCACCCAGGGTGTGAAACTCATCAATGTGCCCGAGGGTGAAGAGGTCGCCACGGTCGCACGAGTCGCCGCTGGTTCTGATGAGGATTAGGCCGCAGGAAAGGGGCGAAGCAAGCATGACGGGATGGGAACGCCTTGCCGTCGAGCAAGGAGCCATGTTCATCGGCTTTTTCGTGCTGGTCGGCCTCGCATTCTTGGTGTTCAACGCGGTGCTGCGGCGGGATTGATCCTGTGTGCTGGCTCGATTGCGCACAACCTGTCACGTCGGCGCGCGGGAGATATTCTCCTGCGCGTCGTTCTTGTAGTGAGCAAGCTGGGACCCCTATCGGCAATATTGCCGTTTGTCGGCGGGCTCTCTCCCGCAGTTGAGCTTCAATCGTGGGCGTCGATTAAAATGAAGAGGTTTCATTGGCGACCAACATGCACTTTACCCAGCAGACATATCCATGTCCACTTTTCCTGTCTTATGCACAGCGAACAAAGGGCTTTGTGCTTCGTCCAATGGGCTCAAGGAGACATATCCCCAATTCACGTTTCCACGTGCCCATTCGTATATTTTCCGAATTGAAAAATTCCGTGTGACTGCGCCCGATAGTGCAAATCAATATCGAGGTGACGCACATATGACGCACATATA
>NZ_BCQV01000014.1 GCF_001552255.1 Alicyclobacillus shizuokensis NBRC 103103 | reverse complement strand
ATCTTCATTTTCCTCGAATCCCCTCTTGACTTTCCCTTTCTGTGGAAGGCTTACGGTAGGGACAGTCGCGGCCATCCAGATCCGAAAAGGCCCACTGTTGAGGTTGCTTTGCGGCTGTGGCTTCGTACACAGTCCTGCTGATCGGGAGAATCATACGTTCCCTGGCGCACGGTATCCTTTTCGGATCAATCGTCGTCACAGCTAAGGATCTGGATTAACAAGGAAGGGAAGGGGGGGATGTCCAATGATTGGGACGGGCCTGACCGCCTGCAGCGTGATGTTGGACAGACGGATGGAGTGTCTCGGGCGATTATGTAATGATGGCAGAGGAGGGGAGTGGGGCGGTTGAATTGCACGGATATGAGGTCACGAATGAATATCTATCTTGCTGGTTTGCTCGGTGGGCCAATGGTCAACGGCCCGGCAATCGGGGCTATCTCTTTGGCGAATTGACGGGCGTGGATGTCATACGCCTGTTGGAAGACCTCGGGCGGGGTCAATCGCAGCACATCGGAACCCTCCACGGACTCGATTCTACCGTCGTTAAAGCAGACAAGGAGATGAGCATCTTCCGTATCGGGCACAATCCAGTGAAACCATCCTTTTGGTATGAACGTGACCTGCCCAGGCTTCAGGCGGTGGCTAGCCACCCGTAGTGTATTCGGATCGAGGATGGATACCGTCACTTCACCAGCAACTACGTAGTCCAACTCGTCTGCATTCGGATGCCAGTGGGGTTCTCGTACGTGCCCTTTGGTCAGGAACAGGTCTCCCAGTGACAAAACTTGCATCATCGGGATTTGTACACTGGTCACTTCATAAAGACAGCTTTGGTCCCTACGTACAGTTAGATTTCGTTGCAGGTCAAAAAAGAGGTTGGGAGACCCTGGATAGGTACGATTGGTGGCTCTGGGTATGTGCTGATGCACGTTGTCATCTGATGTATTGGTCAGCGCCATGGAATTCGGTGGCCCGATGACGACCGTTCCCGTGATGGGAGACAACAAACTGGCAAACTGTTTGGCGTTCACGTCATAGGCGGATTGGAAAATCTTCGCGGGAGTCTTGCGCAGGACATCCGAACCTTCAATAATTTGACGTTTGGCATGGCTGAAAATCTGTACCACGTGGACTTCATCGGACAACGCGGTTATCCAGTGCCACCAATTTATCGGTATGAACACGACTTCCCCCGGCGTCACATGATAAGCGAGCAAGCGATGTCGAACGGGATCGACCATGGAAATGTTAACTTCTCCCGTGACAACATAATCCAATTCCGCTGCGTTGGGATGCCAATGGGGTTCCCGGATGTGTCCCTTTGTCATGAACAGATCGTCCAGTCCGATGCGGTTGAGAACGGGCAGTTGATCCGAGGTTACCTGGTAGATTACATTATCGGCATCTTTGCAAAATAGCACACTGCACTCGTAGAAAGGATTCACTGACACTGACTTTCGCTTGCCTCTGGACTTTGTGGTCTTGGGCGGAAAGGTGCGTTTTGGAGCAGTAGCCATAGGGCGTGTTGCCTCCTGTGCGACTCGGGATATACATATATGTATTCGTCACCCTGAGAACTGGGCACACGCTGTGCGTTGAGGACGGGAGGTGCTCCACCCAGCACGCAGACGCGCCGCGTTTGTGCCGCCCATGCGCCGAGCGGAGCGGATGATGCCGCTGCGAGCAAGGGGGAAGGGCATTTTAGAGCAGTGGCGAATTCTCTCACCATGGAGGTGGCGACATGGAAACGTTGTACGGGTTCGCGGAACTGGCCAGTCACATGATTCGGCAGCGTATTGTGGTCGCTCCTTGGTTGACTTGGGGGCAAGGGCAGAATCGAATTCCGCGCCGTTTGCAGGAAGAAATCGAGCGAGTGGCTCTCGGGCTGGCAAATGGGCACTGGAATCCGACTTGGGAATTCTGCCTGGTGGAGCGCTACCCGCTGGAGAAGGATCGAGCTTGGGAGGCTTACTATGAAACGATTTCCAGTACGGCCGTGTATTTGAGTCATCTGGAACTGGGGCAGTTGGAAGTTACCGAAGAAATGGTTCGCGTGGCTGAACGATTGGTAGAAGATTTTGCCGAGACTGTAAGTCCGCAACGATTTGTCTCATTCTATATGCTCACTATAGTTTATGATAACCTTCAAGTTTTGGATCACTATGGCTCGATGGCAGTGGACGACTTTCTACAAGGGCAGTTTCATAGGCCGTGGGCAACTGCAACGTTGCAGCGGGAATTGCGCGCGACGATGGCCGCAGGGGGCATTGAACTGAGCCCCGCGGAAGGTCGAGTGCAACTCACGGCCTTAGGCAAGGAAGTGCTGCATTCCCTGAAGGAGATGCTGACGTCATCCGGGTTCCTGAGACATCGGGCCAGGTTAATTCGAATGAACAATTTCAATATACTAGAGGATATGGATCTTATCACGGAGACACTGGGAAAGAATATTCCCCAACTGCGCAAAAGGGTCATCGAGCTCGGCCAGATTCAGCCTGGCATGACGGTGCTTGAACTAGGATGCGGTACAGGTGGCTTGACTTTTGACGCAGGACTGTTTGAAGTCGTGGGGCCGAATGGACGTTTGGTGGCAACCGATCCGTCCACGGGTGTGTTGGCTGCATTGAGGCGGAAACGTGAAGCCTATCAGGCGTCTTGGGTCGAAGTCCAGCGTGCGCGCGCCGAGCGTCTACCATGGCCTGCGGATAGCTTTGACCGCGTCCTGGGTTATGCGTTTCTACAGTTTACAGACCTTGAGCAAGCGTGCAGCGAAATCGCGCGGGTCTTGAAACCCGGCGGAATCTTTGCCTCCTTGCATCCGTTGCATTTTCCTGCTCAGAGCGATTTCTTCTTAGAATGGTTTGAACCCCTCATCAAGGCGAAGCCGTTGTCGGGCAATCTGGATACCCTGCCTGGTCCGGATACGGTGCCTGCTGTTCTGGGGGCGCGATTTGAAATTCTTGACCTACAGTATGTCGACACGGAGCTTCTCTACTCGTTTCCGAGCCTTGTCGTGAAGGCGTTTGTGGACGTCGCGAATGTCTTTGAGGAACCGATGATGTACCTTCCCTGGCGTGCGCGCGAGGCGATGATTGATCAGTTGATCAAGAAGGGGGAAGAAATCGTAAGGAAGTACCCCGCGCACAAGCTCGTCGAACAACATCCATGCCAATTGATCCGCGCTCGAGTCCGGAAGTAGGGCTGCAAGCGAGGTGCGATGCCAAAATACGGATGGCGACTTGGGACTTTTCCACCTTGTTATGCTATAATTCTGTTCTCGAGAACGCCTGCGCGTCTGTGCGCGTCCCAGGCTGTGCGATGCAGGCTTCATCATGATTGGGATGTCTCGTCTTTTCGCGGTAGTGACTGTTGGATGACTTGAGGAGTCCGCTGAATCTACGGAGAAACGAGATGATGACCTACGCTAATGCACCCTTTTCGAACCGCTGCCCCATCCGCATCGCTGTTCGAGTTTGCTGGACGCCAGCAGAATTTCTGGCATGTTGATCCCACCGCCACTCCTCTCTGTACATAGTTGCGCCCATCGGTCGAATTCGTAGATGGGCCGAGCGACAGTGTCCAATCCGATGATAGATAAATACGCCGCCTAAACAGAGGGGACCTTTATGAGTGGCTATCACATCAGGGAAGGAGCGGGTAGACAACGTGGGGGGGAACGCTCCGGAGCTTCGGGCGGATCGTCGACGGCGAAAGGCCGAACACCTAGCGGCTGTGCGGGAGATTGGGGACAACGCCTATTCGACGACTTGGTTGGAAGATGTGCATCTGATTCCTGATTGCATGCCAGAACTGGCATGGGACGAAGTGAGTCTTCATACGCAACTGTGTGGCGTGGCGCTGGCTTCGCCGATTGTCATCAATGCCATGACCGGGGGAGCGCCTGAGTCGTACGAAGTGAATCGGCGTCTGGCCATGGTAGCAAAGAAACACCATCTGGCGATGGCTGTCGGATCGGAAACCAGCGCTTTGCGCGATCCGGACATGGCCTACACCTATGAGGTGATCCGCGAGGTCAATCCTGACGGTGTGGTTATCGCCAATGTGGGGATGGGGTGCACCGCTGCGGACGCGCAGCGAGCGGTGGAGCTGGTGGGCGCCAATCTCTTGCAGGTGCACTGGAACGTGGCGCAAGAGCTGTTCATGGCTGAGGGAGATCGGGATTTTTATGGAGCTCAGGAGGCCTTGGCGCAGGTCGTGGCAGAGGTGGATGTACCGGTCATTGCAAAGGAGGTGGGGCAAGGAATCGCCGCCGAACAGGCGCGGCGATTTGTCCAACTTGGAGTGGCTGGGATTGATGTAGGAGGAGTAGGCGGAACGAATTTCATGGCTGTTGAGGCTCATCGGCGTGGGTGGCAGTTGGCAGCCTCGTGGCATCAATGGGGATTGACCACGGCGGCCAGCCTCTGTGAGGTGGTGGGGGCGGTTGGAGACCAAGTCGATGTGGTGTCCTCCGGAGGCATCCGCAACGCTCATGATATCGCGAAATCGATGGCGATTGGCGCCTGTGCGGTCGGGATTGCGGGTGAATTCTTACGCCGTGTGTCCGGAGCCGACGAACTCACTGCTCTGGATGCCGTTGACCACTACGTGGAAGAACTGCATTGGAGCCTGCGGACCCTGTTAATACTCACTGGGTCTCGCACGTGGCAGGATATGCGCTCTCGGCCGGTGGTCGTGACCGGACGCCTGCGGGAGTGGTTGGAGGCCCGCGGATTCGCGGATTTTGCTGTCCGCTTGGCCCGTCGAGGACTTATTCAAGAATCATAACGGGTTTGAAGGTTTATAGGTTTTGTGGCCGACTTGTCCGAAGCAAAAACCAGTCAGAAGTGAGGCGAATGGCACGATGGCAAGGCAACCTCTCGGCCTGACCATCGATATGGCCAGGTATGTGCTGGGACAAACGCTGAAAGGCAAGCGTCGATTCCCGATGGTGTTGATGTTAGAGCCTACGGAGATGTGCAATCTCACCTGCACCGGATGCGGAAAGATCCGCCAAAGCGAAGAGATCCTGAAAATGCGGCTGAACAAGGACGAGTGCCTGGCGGCGGTTGACGAATGTGGTGCGCCGGCTGTTTCGATAGCCGGTGGGGAGCCCCTTGTGCACCCCGAAATCGTCGATATTGTAAATGGTATTTTGGAACGGGGCAAGCTCACCCTGCTTTGCACCAACGGCATTCTGCTCGGCCGCGTTCTTGACAAACTGCAACCCAATCCGCGTTTCACTTTTGTCTTTCACTTGGACGGACCGCGGGAGCATCACGACAAGATGGTGGAGCGCAAGGGCGTATTTGACATTGTCATCAAGGGCATCAAGGCGGCCAAGGAGCGAGGTTTTCGAGTAGCCACCAACACAACCCTGTACAAAGGGGCTGACACCCGAGCCATCGGCAATCTGTTGCGGGAACTGACAGAGTTGGGCGTGGATAATTGCATTGTGTCGCCGGCCTTTACGTATGAGGAAGTGAACCCGGCCAACAGTGGGATTTTCTTCCACCGCAGGGAAGCACAGCAAGCTGTCCGAGAAATCCTGGAGGCTGCAGGGCCCAAGGTCCGCTACTACAATACGCCCATTTTCTTCGACTTCTTGACCGGGAAGAAGACATTGAAGTGCACTCCGTGGGGGAACCCGACGCGCGATCCCAAGGGATGGAAGGGTCCGTGCTATTTGTTGACGGACGCCCACTACGAAACGTTCAACGAACTGATGGAGCAAACGAATTGGGAGGAATTTGGATACGGGGAGAATCCTCGCTGCGCCAGTTGCATGATGCACAGCGGTTATGAGGCGTCGGCGGTCAAGGCCATGTCACCGATGGATACGTGGCGCGTCATTCGTTGGATGTTTGCGTCATGAGTTTGCTACCTTTGCGAGGGAACGGCCACCCGTCAGGGGTGGCCGACCTCCCTCACGATGAATGGGGGACTGCGGATTCACTGCCGAGCCGCGTCTTGGTGCTGGCGGCGACGCGGTTTGAGGAGCGAGCATTTTCCCAGGCGGCGGCACAGTCGCAGCATCACGTTACGGTGGTCCGTACGGGCATGGGTCCGGAGCGCGGACTGAGCGGTGCACGCGCAGCTATCGAACGCCATCAGCCTGGCTGGATAATCGGCACCGGGGTATGTGGTGGGCTGGCTCCGGAGACACGGTTCGGACAGGTCGTTGTACCGGAATTCCTGCTGAGCGAGGATGCGCAGCGGGCACTGCGGGCACATCCCATTTCGGGGTTGAATATGTGCGGGCGCATGGTGTCTGTCCGGAGTATGGCTGCCACGCCAGAGCGCAAGAGGGAACTGTACGAAGCAACCGGCGCACAGTGGGTGGATCAAGAGAGCTACGCTTGGTGTGTGGCTGCGACGGAGGCCGGGATCCCGTTTACGGCTGTGCGGGTTGTACTGGATGTCGCAAATCGCGCGCTGCCGCATTGGGCGCATCCCTCGACCTGGGCAGCCGCGGCGTGGTTGCCTGCGCGGGCGATGGCCGCGCGTCGGCGGTTAGCAGAAATAGGCAGGTGCGTGTTGTGCGAGCATTTGTAACAGGCGCCAGCGGTTTCATCGGCTACCATGTGGCGCGCGTCTTGCGTCAACATGGCTGGCAGGTGCGGGCTTTGGTGCGGAATCCCGAGGCTGTCTCGCGGTTGTCGTCGCTCGACGTGGAACTGGTTCCTGGCGATTTGGCGACCGGGGAAGGTCTGGAACACATTCATGGTTGCGAGACTGTGTTTCACGTGGCGGCTCTCTACTCGTTGAATCGCCGAGACGGGCCTCTCATGTATCAGGTCAACGTGGAGGGAACACGACGGTTGCTGGAGACCTGCGAGCGCGCACGGGTGGAGCGCGTGGTCTACACCAGCAGCACCGCCACTGTCGCACTGTCATCCGGGGGTGAGCCTGCGGACGAGCGGAGATTTGCCAATCCCGACGAGGTAGAGAGTGACTACAAGAAGAGCAAAATCCTTGCCGAGCAGGTGGTGTTGCAGGCGTGTGAGCGCGGTTTGGACGCTGTGGTTGTCAACCCGTCCACGCCCGTAGGACCCGGGGACGTGAAACCTACGCCGACCGGAAAAATCATTTTGGACATCGTCCAGGGGAGAATGCCCGGGTACGCCGACACGGGGTTAAACGTGGTTGCGGTGGAGGATGTGGCCGAGGGACACCTACTGGCGCTGGAGCGGGGACAACAGGGGCAGCGGTACATACTTGGAGGAGACAACATGCACTTTCGAGACCTGGTGGCCCGCACCGCCCAGCTTGCGGGTCGGCCCGTTCCGCGTCTGCGCGTGCCGCTCTGGTTGGCCTATGTCGCTGCAGCGGTGGACGAGTGGATAGTCACACCCGTCACGGGACGGGGGCCTCGTATCCCCGTGGATGGGGTCAAACTCGCCCGCACACCGATGTACTTTTCCGCTGAAAAAGCCCGCCGGGAGTTGGGATTTTCGCCTTCGGCCGTAGATGCGGCGCTGGCCCGAGCGGTGGCCTGGTTTCAGCGAGAGTATCCAGAGAAGCGAGAAAGGAGGAGGAGAGCGTGAGCTTGCCCAAAGCCACAACCACTCGCTTGGAGGCGGGCATTGAAGCCGCCGTCGAGTCTCTTCTAGAACGTCAACATGCGGAAGGCTACTGGTGGGGGCGTTTGTTCTCCAATGTCTGTATGGAGGCCGAGTACGTCCTCCTGTGCCATTGCTTGGATCGACGCCAGGCTGAGAGAGAGCAAAAAATAGCTGCCTATCTGTTTCAACAGCAGAGTGAAGAGGGAACATGGTCCATTTATCCAGGAGGTCCCCCGGATCTGAACGCGACGGTGGAAGCCTATGTGGCGTTGAAATTGATGGGCGTTTCGGCGGACGACCCGCGTATGCAAAAGGCCTGTGCGTTCATCCAGAACGGTGGCGGCATTGAGGCCACACGGGTGTTCACGCGTCTCTGGTTGGCCTTGGTTGGGGAATATGAGTGGGCCCAACTGCCGGAAATTCCGCCTGAAATCATGTACCTTCCGAAATGGATGCCGCTGAATATCTATGACTTCGCCAGTTGGGCGCGGGCTACCGTTGTCGCTTTGTCCATCGTGATGAACCGCAGGCCCGTTTACCCACTCCCGGGCGGGGCGAGGGTTCCGGAATTACACACGAATGGAACGCCGCCGACTGGAGACGGGGGTGTGTTTGCGGCGCTGGACAGAGCGCTCAAAGTGTATCGTCGTTTTCCTTGGCATCCGTTGCGTTCGTCGGCGGAATCTCGGGCCTTGCAGTGGGTTATTGAGCATCAGGAGGCCGATGGAAACTGGGGTGGCATTCAACCGCCTTGGTTTTATTCGCTGTTAGCGCTGGACGTTCTCGGTCAGCGCCAGCACCCGGCGTTCGAAAAGGGCTGGCGGGCACTGGACAACTTTGCAGTGGACGAAGGAGATACGTGGTGGTTCCAAGCATGCGTTTCTCCGGTTTGGGATACGGGATTGAGTGTCCTGGCTCTGCGCGCTGCTGGGGTCCAGGCGGATCATCCCGCACTCATACAGGCGGGGGAATGGTTGTGTGCGAAACAGATCTTCGCCGGTGGGGATTGGCAGGTGAAGCGTCCGCGTGCGAAGCCGGGCGGATGGGCGTTTGAGTTCTGCAACGACAACTACCCGGATGTCGACGATACGGCGATTGTTGTGCAGGCACTGAACAGCCTTCGCCTTCCCGATGAAGCCACGCGTCGCAAAGCGATGACCGCCGGTTTTCGCTGGCTCGTCGCGATGCAGAGCAAAAACGGAGGATGGGGCGCCTTTGACGCGGATAACACGCGCACACTGGTCAACCGAATTCCGTTTTGCGACTTCGGTGAAGTGATAGATCCGCCGAGCGAAGATGTGACCGCCCACGTCCTTGAGTGCTTCGGGAGCTTCGGCTACGACGACGCGTGGGATGTGATTCAGCGGGCAGTAAGCTATCTCCGCCAGCAGCAGTCCGCATCGGGACCTTGGTTCGGGCGCTGGGGCGTGAATTATGTCTACGGCACCGGGGCGGTGGTGCCAGCGTTGGCTGCAGTCGGAATCGATGTGCGAGAGGACTGGGTGCAGAAGTCGTTGCATTGGCTCGCTGCGCACCAGAACGAGGACGGCGGCTGGGGAGAAGATTGCCGCTCTTACGAGGACGAGCGGTTTGCCGGCGTGGGCGAGAGCACCCCGTCCCAGACCGCCTGGGCATTGATGGCGCTCATCGCCGGGGGCTGGGCGCAACAAGAGTGCGTCCAGCGCGGTGTGGACTATTTACTTCGAAGCCAGCGTCCGGACGGGCGCTGGAACGAGCATCAATACACCGGCACGGGCTTTCCACGGGACTTTTACATCGGATACGAGATGTATCGTGACATCTTTCCACTGTTGGCCTTGGGTCGCTATCGGCAGGTTGTGCTGGCGGGAGAGTGATGGCGATGACCCAGCTCGTTGTCGATCCGGACGCAGGTTTGGCCAGCGACGAGGATGCCGCTTTCGCTCTGTGTAAGCAGGTTGTCCACCGCCATTATGAAAATTTTTCCGTGGTGTCCTTGTTTGTACCCAAGCCCTTGCGACCGCATTTCTGGGCCGTATACGCTTTCTGCCGAGGGGTGGACGACCTGGGTGACGAATACCCAGGCGATCGCCTCGCGGCGCTGGCTGCCTGGGAGCGCCAGCTGCGGGCGTGCTACGGCGGTCGACCGACTCATTTCGTCTTTCAAGCCTTACAGCGGACCATTACGCAGTTTTCACTGCCGATAGAGCCCTTCTTGGATTTATTGGAAGCCAATCGTCGGGATCAACAGCAGCAGCCTTGTCAGACCTGGGAGGATCTGATGGAGTACTGTCGCTATTCGGCAAACCCAGTCGGGCGTCTGGTGCTGGCATTGTTTGGGTTTACGGACTCTCTCCGCCAACGTTTGTCGGACAAGACGTGCTCGGCTCTGCAGGTGGCGAATCATCTGCAGGACCTGGGCCGGGACGCGCCGCAGGGGCGTATCTACCTGCCGCTGCGAGACTTGGCTGCGTGTGGTGGGTCAGAGAGCGACTTGCGAGCGGGAAGGGGAAGCGAGCCACTGCGCCGCTGTGTTCAGATGCAGGCCGAACGCGCTTCCCAGATGTTTGTCGAAGGGGCTGCATTGGAGGCGATGGTATCCCCCCGCCTCCGCCTACAGCTGCGCATGTACCGATTCGGCGGTCAGGCGATTTTGCGCGCCCTGGCCCGCCAGGAGTACGATCCGATGCTTAAACGGCCGACCGTGTCCGGTTTGGGGAAGGTCTCCATTGCTGTGCGCACCCTGTTTGCACTGCCGCAGGCTTAACCGGGAGGTGACGAAACATGGAGCTGTCGCACGCGTATAAGGTGTGTCACCAGATCACCAAGCAAGGAGGCAGCAGTTTTTACTACGGCATGATGCTCCTGCCGCAGCCAAAACGCCTGGCGATGCACGCCATCTACGCGTGGAGTCGAATCTGCGACGACGCGGTGGATGAGTTTTCCGGAGATCTGGCCATGAAGCGTCTGGAGGAAGCGGAAGCCCTATTGCGCCGAGCCACACAACCGTCGTACCTGGAGGACGATCACCCGGTCGTGCAGGCTCTGGGGGACACTATCCGCCGCTTTCACATCCCTATCGATCCGTTTGAAGATCTGCTTCGCGGGATGCACATGGATCTGAAACCGGTTCGGTTCACCACCTTTGCCGAACTGAAGCAGTACTGCGAATACGTAGCGGGATCGGTCGGCCGGTTGTGCATTCACGTGTTTGGTTTCACAGGTGCAGAAGCGCCATATCTGGCCAATCAGATGGGCATCGCGCTGCAGTTGACCAATGTCATGCGAGATTTAAAAGAGGACATGGAGCGAAACCGCATATACATACCCTCTCAAGACATGGAGGAAGTTGGGTGCACCTTAGATGACCTCCGCAAGGGGCATAGAACTCCGCCGTTTCTCCAGTTGATGCAGCGGCAGCTTGAACGCGCACGGGAACACTATCGCCAAGCTGTGCAGTTATTCCCATTGATTCAATCTGATTCCAGGCGGTGTCTGAAAATGATTTATGCGGTGTACTTCGAACTGTTCAAGGCCATTGAAGCCCATCCAGAGAGTGTCTTGACCGAGCGAATCAGTCTATCAAAATCGAAAAAGATTCACTTGATATGGGATGCCCTGTGGCAGAAGCAAATCGGGTAGCAGCGGGGCGTGTCGTCATTGTGGGAGCCGGCTGGGCGGGCTTGGCGGCGGCTCTGGAACTGAGTGAGATCCGCCCGGCGTCTGAGATTTGGCTGTACGAACGGCGCTCGCATCCTGGGGGACGCGCGTTCTCCTTCACTCATCCCACTACCGGTTGGCGTCTGGACAACGGTCAGCATGTGCTGTTGGGTTGTTGCACGGAGTTCGTGGCTGCTTTGCGCCAAATTGGACAGGAGGACGCCGTACGGTTTCAACCTCTGTTGTCCGTTCCTGTCTACGCGTCCGGTGCCTGGCAGACGTTAAAGAGCCGGCGTTTGCCGGGACCCCTGCACCTATTGCAGTCCCTCATGGGTTACGGCCATCTTTCCCCGGCTGAACGGGCACGCGCGCTCTGGGCCGCACTGGCCGTGCTGACAGGTAGCACTGAGCGAATAGACGGACAGTCCTTTGCATCCTGGCTGGCCGAGCACGGGCAATCCACCCGCGCCATTGAAAGGCTGTGGGACTTGATTGGAGTCGCCGTTCTGAACGGTTCAAGCGACAAGGTCAGCGCGGGTTTGGCAGTCCAGGCTCTGCGGACGGGGGTGGTCAGCGGGTGGCGCGCGGCGCGTCTCGGCTATTTCGCATGTCCGTTGAGCGATTTGGCCGAAGCTGCCGTCCGCGTGCTCCGGTCTCGCGGCGTGCACGTCCACTTGGGGGAAGCGATTGAACGCGTTGAGTTGGAAAGGGGAGCGGTTGTCGGTGTCCGGACCAAGGCGGGGGAACGTGTTGCGGCTCAGACGGTGATTGCCGCCGTACCGCACGATGTGCTCCCACGTTTGCTCATTCACGATTTGGCTCGCTCTTCGGAACTGCACGGGTTGGCTTCGGTACCCTGGAGCCCCATTGTGAATGTATACCTTTTATATGATCGACCTGTCATGACTGGGGAAGTGGCGGCTTGGGCCGGCCAGACAGCGCCTTTTGTGTTCAACCGTGGACGGCTTCTTGGGACTACGGAATGGGACGGGCGGTTGTTGGCGGCCTCCATCAGCGCGGCTGGCAGCCTGTTGGGGCAGTCACGTCAACAGCTCGTGCGCCAAGTGGATCAGCAAGTGCGGCAGATGTTCCCGGAAGCGGGCGCAGCCCGACTCCTGCAGGCCGTCTGTGTTTGGCAGACGCAGGCCACGTTTCTGGCCGAGCCAGGCATCCGTCAATACCGGTTTCCCTGCCAGGGATTGGTTCCCGGGCTGCTGGTGGCCGGAGATTGGACGGATACCGGTTGGCCCGCCTGTCTGGAAGGTGCCGTCCGCAGCGGGCGAACTGCGGCCCGTCTAGCTGTCAATTCAAGGTGCATTCAAGAGAAGGCGTATAATGTATAAACCGACCGAACTGGAATCTCTCTATCGACACACATACAAAGTGAGGTTGGTTGTTCATGAGCAAACAGGGTTCGGGAGTGTGGAAGTGGGTTGCCGTGTGCGTCGTCTCCGCCGTTGTCGGGTCCGGATCGACTATGGCCGCATTGCCATGGGCGACTCGGCACCTGCAAGCTTCGTCCACCACGTCCACCACGTCCGCGTCCAATACGAGTTCGAGCACCCCGGCGGTCACGTCGACCAGCGTGGATGTGAACGTGAACAGCGGGATCACGCAGTTGGTGAAGAAGGCCTCTCCGGCTGTGGCGGCTGTGGTTAACTACACGTCGTCCCAGGACTTCTTTACGCAGCAGAGTCAAGATCAGGAGTCGGATATCGGCACCGGTGTCTTGATAGAAAAAAGTGGCGATACGGCTTATCTGGTCACCAACAACCATGTGGTCGAAGGCGGTTCGAAAGTGAGCCTGGTGCTTGAGTCGGGGAAACACGTGTCTGCCGAAGTGGTTGGTACCGATCCGTACACCGACTTGGCTGTGTTGAAGACGAGTGCGACGAACTTTTCTGGCGTGGAACCGCTGCCCCTGGCCAACTCGGACAACATCGAGGTGGGTGAACCAGTGGTGGCCATTGGTACACCGATGGGACTGGACTTTGCGGATTCGGTGACATCCGGCATCGTGAGTGCCAAATCCCGCGAAATGCCCGTGCAGGAACCGGAATCGGAGCAGACTCTCGACTACCAATCGGTCATTCAGACCGACGCCGCCATTAACCCGGGCAACAGCGGGGGACCCCTGCTGAACATCGAGGGCCAGATCATCGGCATCACGAGCAGCAAGATTGCGGAGGAAGGCGTGGAAGGGATGGGGTTTGCCCTCCCAGCAAACCTGGTCAAGGTGGTGACTTCTGAAATCATCCAATCTGGTCACGCCACCCATCCGGCGTTGGGTATTGAGGCGTACCCGGTGGATGAGGTGCCACCCAGCTATCTGCAAGGGGTGCCCACGAACTCTGGCGTGTATGTGGTGAAGGTGACAGCGGCGGCCACCAAGGACGCCGGTCTCAAGGCGGGCGATGTGATTGTCCGCATCAATTCAACCAACGTGCAGGATACGGCAGACCTTCGCACGGCGCTGTTTGCAACCAAACCTGGAGACAAGGTTCATGTCACAGTGTACCGCGGGCAAAAGAAGCTGACCTTGACCATTCCGGTGCAGAAAATGTCGACGCCGAACGACGCGAATGGGCAAGGACAAAGTGACAACTCGCAAGGCTTCGGAGACGAAGGTGGATACTCGTCTGGGGAAGGCGGATATTCGCAAGGCATCCCGTTCACTGGGGGGTGGTAAAGTACATGGGCCGTGGGAGATAATCCCGCGGCCCATTGTTACAATCCGTCAGTCGTCGTCCATGTCGTGGGCGTCTCCGTGGTCCTGGCCATGGTCCTTGTCGTCATGACCGTCCTTATGTGTGTCCCACCGGTCTTTCCCATGCTTGTCCGCCTTGTCCATCGTTCCATTTGGGTGTGATGGGTCAGGCTTATGGGTGTCCGCGGTGGAAGACCATGGGAGTCCGGAATGGGCGGACGCTGGCTGCGTCCACGCCGGCCACGCGGCGAACAAAGCAAACCCTGTCAGAAGCCAGGCGGCAATGGTTCCTTTCCTCATCCAAATCCCTCCTCCATGTGGAAGTTTCACCTTTAGCCTGTACAGAGCCGTGCCAGACTATGCGCAGCGAGGCAACTATGCGCCCACCTCTCGGAGTGGTATAATAGGTTCACATCATACACCCAAGCGCGAAAATTCCCATCTCTGTACACGGAGGTGACCTCATTGTCACGTGCCGCCGGGTTGCTTGTGACAGGTTTGGTCCTGATGCTGGCTGGCCTCGTGATGGTGGTGCAGCTGCGCGGGTTCTGGGAGTTTATTGGTATTGTCCTGATGGTGGTACCCCTCTTTATTGGCATCGGGGCGGATATGTCGCAATCGAGTGACTAGGGACGTCTGCCCTCAGCAAGTTGTTTGTTTCCGTGCGGGCACAGTTCCAGCAGTGGGCAGTTCGCGCAGTCGGGCCGCGACTGTCGGCACACTTGATTGCCGAGCGCGTCAATCAGCGCGTGGTATTGATTGTAGAGGGATACATCGCGCGGCAGGTGCTGCATAAACCAGCTGCGCATCGGTTCGTAGCCAGGTTTTTCAGGCGTCATGCCGAGGCGATAGAAAATGCGTCGAGTGTACGCGTCGATGACAAAACTCGGTTTGGCGGCGGCGTACAGCACGATATCGTCCGCCGTTTCTGGACCGATGCCGTGGATGGCCAACAATTCCGAGCGCAGAGTGCGTTCGGGTTGTTCCAGCATCGCGGCAAGGTCGAAATCATATCGGCTCTTCAGATGACGGGAAAACGCCTTCAGCTTCTGCGCCTTCATCCGATAGAACCGCGTGGGGATGAGGCAGGTTTCCAGAAGCGGAATATCGGCCGCGTCGAGCGCGCGGAAGGAGAGCAGACCGCGGTCCTCGAGAGCTTGGATGGCTTTCGTGGTATTCGCCCAGGAGACATTCTGCACAAGGATGGCACCGATGACGATTTCTTCGCGAGTCTTAGCAGGCCACCACTTGCGGTCGCCAAAGTGGCGGTACAATCGGTCATAGATTTCCATGAGTCGAGTCGTTGTTTTCGGGCTGGGCCGTTTCGGAGGCCAGCTGGACGTTTGCTTCTTCATGTCAAACATTATAGCGCACCGGGCGTCGAGCATTGAGTCGGTGTCTTCTGGCCTAGTGGGGGCGGGCCCGTTGTTGCGCTGGGCAGTTGTCAGTGATAATCGGGGGGTGAACGCGGGGTGTCCGTACGTATCAAGCTGGTGGCGGCGTTGGTCCTGGTGGGGGGCGTGCTGGCGGTCCTCATCCGAACAGCGGTGACCCATGCCGCGACCTATTACATGACGGTCGCGGAATTGACCGCAGAGGGCGCACAGGCGGATGGTCAGGAAGCGACCGTCAGTGGTGATGTCGTCGCCGCGAGCGTGCGATGGCATCCAGAGCAACAGCTGCTTCAGTTCACCTTGCGGGATCCGAAAACGAATCAACGGTTGCCGGTTGTGTTTCATGGGCCCCAACCGGATGACTTCGCCAATGACTGGCCTGTGATTGTCACAGGGAAGCTGCAGTCCAATGGGCATTTTGTCGCCCACACCCTGCTGGTGAAGTGTCCGTCTAAATACGAAGCCCAACCGCAGCAGTACACAGCCACATCCGCTGGATGAAGCAGGTGAGCAAGGGGGTCTCTCTGTGTGGATTGGTGACTTGGGACAGGCCGCCTTGCGGCTTCTTCTGGCCGTCCTTGTCCTGTCCATGGCATGGCACGGATGGACCGTCGCCAGGCCAACGACCAACCGCGTGCGCGTGGGCAGGACGCTGGTGCTCATGCAATTCGCCTTGGCGGCGCTGGCTTCCGCCGCTTTGGTGGACCTGTTGGTGAGCGAAAACTTGGCTTATACATATGTAGCCGAGTACACGGGGCCGCACTTGCCTCTGATCTACCGAATCGCCGCTTTTTGGGGCGGCAACGCGGGTTCTCTGCTCTTTTGGATGTTCATTCTGACTGTCTACGGCAGTGTTCTGGCCGCCATCCGCCAGGATGGTGAGCAGCGGGTGGTGCCCCTGGCCCTCTGCATCTCCAATGGCATCACGCTCTTTTACGGGTTGCTGCTTGTGTTCGTGGCCAATCCTTTCGAACGTTTGCCTCATCCTGCGGCTGTTGGTAATAACCTAAATCCCCTGCTGCAGAATCCGGGAATGACCGTTCATCCTGTCAATGTCTATCTTGGCTGCATCGGCTTCACCGTCCCCTATGCTTATGCCATGGCCTGCGTATGGCTGAAACAGACCGACGATGCGTGGCTACGTGTGACCCGCCGTTGGTCGATGGTGGCATGGCTGTTTCTCGGCATCGGCATCGTGTACGGGGCCCACTGGTCATACGAGGAACTGGGCTGGGGCGGCTATTGGGCTTGGGATCCGGTCGAGAACGCCTCCTTGCTGCCGTGGCTCACCGCGACGGCGTTTCTCCACACCGCGATGGCTCAAGAGCGACGCGGTTTGTTCTCTCTGTGGAACATTGTCCTCATCACTCTGACATTCGTCCTCACCCTGTTTGGGACGTTCCTGACGAGAAGCGGAACGGTGTGGAGCATCCACGCGTTTGCCGATGGGCCGTTGGGGGTGTATTACCTTACGTTCATCGGCCTCGTGGTGGCGTTCTCCGTGGCAACCATCCTGTTGCGGGGTGGGTCCATGCGTTCTGGACGGCGCTTGCAGGCCGTGGTCAGCCGAGAATCGGGATTTCTCCTCAACAATCTCTTGCTCTTGGCCGTCATGTTTGCTGTCTTATGGGGAACAGTCTACCCGCTTGTGTCGCAACTGCTGGTCGGTCGACAAATGG
This sequence comes from Alicyclobacillus shizuokensis NBRC 103103, assembly GCF_001552255.1. Taxonomy (GTDB): domain Bacteria; phylum Bacillota; class Bacilli; order Alicyclobacillales; family Alicyclobacillaceae; genus Alicyclobacillus_G; species Alicyclobacillus_G shizuokensis. The sequence goes on along the minus strand of NZ_BCQV01000014.1, from coordinate 78,846 downwards.
TGGTCTCCGCCTCCTTTTACAACGATGTGGCACTGCCTGTGGCCGTGGTCATACTGGCTCTCATGGCCGTGGGCTCACGCATAGCGTGGGGAAAGTCGTCGGTCACTGAGGTCGTGCGTTCGTCCCTGGGTTCCGGTCTCGTCGCGCTGGCAGCGGCCGGCGTATACACGCTGTGGATGTACATGGCCTACGGGCGGTTATCCTGGCTGGCCGCAGCTGCGATGTTGACTGCCGGGTGGGTGATGGCCAGCGTATTGTCCGAGTGGCTTGCCGCGCTACGCAGGCGGATGGCGGAGACCGGAGACGGACTGGGACGGAGCGTGTACGCGGTCATCGCGAACCACCGACGGCGTTGGGGAGGCTATTGTGTGCACCTGGCTTTCGCCGTGATGGCCGTGGGCGTGGTTGGTTCTGGGGCTTATCACCTGGAAAGGCAACAGGTATTGGCTCCAGGTCAGACGGCTGTCATCGGGGCGTATCAATTGACCTTTGCCGACATAGCCGTGAAGCCGGGGGAGGGAACCCGCCAGATGTACGCCGACCTGGTTGTTTCCCAGGAGGGCCGTACATTGGGCGTGCTATGCCCTGCTGTGACCTTCTACGCAGACGGCCAGCAGCCCTTGACGAATGTCGCCATCTACAGTCGGCCACTGGCGGATCTATACGTAGTGATGATAGGCACTTCCGGCGGCACGCGAGCAGTGTTTGACTTTCATTTGAACCCACTGGTGTCCTGGATTTGGTGGGGTGGGTACCTGATGATCTTTGGCACTCTATTCAGTCTCTGGCCCACAAGGGTGGGAGCAAGGCTGGGCACGGCCGCGCGTTGGTCAGGTCTGGCTTCTGGTCAAGGGGTGGATGTACGTGATGCGTCCACGTCCTAGCCGTTGGTGTGGTCAGTTTGGTCGCCTTCTATTGGTCTTCCTGTGCTGCTTTTTTACCCTGGCCGGAGCCCGCGCAAGCACGGTCGAGGCCGCCTCAGGACTGGGGGTGGCCGAGGCCGACATCTTTTTTCTGCCGGATGAACACAACCACCGGTTGCAGATTGTTGAACAACTTCGCATGCACAATCCCGGTCACTGGCCTCAGGACGTCACCTTGCCGTTGCCGCACGGGGCTCACGGCGTGCAGATGGGCAACCATGCCTGGGTTCGGACGGACGGAGGGGTGCGCGTTGCGCGGGCCGCGACGGCAGGGAGCAGCACCCTTACAGTGACCTACTGGGTGTCGTGGGTTGAGAACGGGTCGGTCGTGGTAAATGTGGAGCAGGCGTATCCGGTGGAGGAATTGCGCCTGTATCTGCCCATCGGGGACACGGCTCTTTCGGCCTCCAACTTGTCGACGCAGACCGATACAGTAGCGATCTCGGGGACCGTTTATCGGGTGTTCACGCACCCGGGGCTGGCCGCACATGAAGACCTGCCAGTCAGCATTCAACAGCTGCCAACTGCCGATGCGGGATCTTCCAGTCTGGGCCTGCCGGTGATTGGCAAGACGGCCGACTCTACCGTCCATACGGCGGAAGCTGTGGGCAATCTGCTGTTGGCCGCCGTTGTGTTCTTGTTGGGGCTGTTGGGGTACAATCAGGCGGGCCGGCGTGGACCTCGCCAACTGAGTGGATTCCGGAGGCCCTGGCGAGGGCCGGCAGGCGGCAGTCCAATGGGTCCGATGGACGAGACATCGCACGACGTGAGGCGTGACGGTTGACCGAGCACACTGAAAATCTACCCAGCAAGGAGTAACGAATATGTTGGCGTTGTGCGACGTCACGAAGGAGTTTAATTTCCGGATCGTATTAGAGGGTATCACGCTCCGCTTGGAGGTCGGACAACGCTATGCGCTACGTGCGCCCAACGGCAGCGGAAAGACCACCCTGCTGCGCATCATGGCAGGCTTGACAAGACCTACCCGTGGACATCTCCTGTGGTCCGGAGGCCCGATTAGGGTACAGGATCGCAGACGGATGGGGGTGGTGTTGGAGTCTCCGATGCTCTACGGGGACCTGACCGTATTGGAGAATCTCGTCTGGTTCAGCCGTTTGTACGGTTTGTCGCACCCTGTCCGCTGCGCCAGGTGGTGGACGGATGCGGCGGGACTGACGGAGTGCGCCCTGATGCCGGTGCGGCAGCTATCCAAGGGGCAGCGGCAGCGGGCAGCCATGGCGCGTGCCCTCCTGCATGACCCGGAACTGATTTTGTTGGATGAGCCGTTCGACGGCTTGGACGAAGAGGCGCGGGCGTGGGCCGGGGATATGCTGGATGCAGCGCGTGCCGCTGGGAAAACGGTGTTCTTGGTCACGCATGAGGAAGAGACCTGGGCGCAGGCCGATGTGGGGCTGACCTTGCACAATGGCCAACTCGAGGTGCTTCAATGACCGCAGTTCGGGTGTACGCATGGCTGGTGGCCAGCGATGTTCGCCAAGAATGTCGACGCGCCCGCGTGCTGGTGTCGACTCCGGTTCTGGGGGTCCTCTTGGTGCTTCTGCTTGGCCTGGCCTTGGGAGCGCCGGACCGCATCGGCGCGGACTGGTCGGCCGGTCTCCTGTGGATGGGGATCTTTTTCATGAACGCTGTGACGGCGCGAGAGCCCCACACCCGAGACATGGAGTTTGGCGCGCGGGATGCATTGCAGATGTTGCCTGTTGATCGCAGCGTGATTTTTTACGCGCGCTGGACCACGACCACACTGTTCTTGTGGTGGGCTGAGGCGGTGACCACAGGTGCCTTTTTTCTCTTTCTCCATTCGTCGCCACCCGGCCGTCCGTTGGGCTTCGTGGCCGTACTGGCTATGGGTGGAGCCTGCATGTGCGGGGTCAGCAGCCTGTTGGTTACCATGTTCGCGTCCAGTTCCCTGCGCGAGGTGCTCCTGCCTTTGGCCCTGTTTCCCCTGGCTGTTCCCTTATTCCTGGCGCTGACAAGGCTGAGCGCCGCCATGCTGGCCGGAAACCCTTGGCCCTCTGTCTGGCTGGATGTCATGCTGGGCTATCTCCTAGTGTTTGGTGTACTACCCTGGTTGGTCTACGAGACGCTGCTGGAGGTGTGATATGAGACCGAACATCCTGTTTGTCGCGCTGGTGGGAGCCTGGATGTTGGTGTTCCTGTGGTGCGCGCTGGTCCTCTCGCCGCCCGAGGTTCAGATGGGAGACCTTGTGCGCATTCTCTATGTCCACGTCAACAGCGCCTGGACCGCTCTACTGGCGTTTTTCGTGACCTTCGTGGCCTCTGTGGTGTATCTGATACGGCGGCGGCTGATGTGGGACATCGCCGCTGCCAGTGCGGCTGAGATCGGTGTATTGTTTACCACGTTCACCCTGTTGACGGGATCGCTCTGGGGACGCCCGGTTTGGAATACCTGGTGGACCTGGGACCCCAGGTTGACCACCACGCTCATCCTGTGGTTCCTGTACGTCGCCTATCTGTTGCTGCGCCAGACGATCGACGGGGTGGAGCGGCGCGGCAGGGTGGCGGCCGTTTACGCCATTGTGGCTTTCTTAGACGTTCCGATTATTCACCAGTCGGTGACCTGGTGGCGCTCCATTCATCCCACCGTTATTGACGACAGTGGATTTCACATGCCGGCTTCCATGACGTGGCCTTTGTTGCTGGGCTTTGTAGGGTTCCTACTGTTGTTTTGCTTGTTGTTCTGGCTGCGCTTTCAGCTGGAAATTACCCGCATGGAGACCATTCGCATTCGTGAACAGATGCGCCGCGCCCGTGGGCACAAAGCGCGCATTCAGGGAGGGGGACGTTGATGAGGCATTCGCTGATCTACCTGTGGGCAGCCGTCGGCGTGGTCTGGGTGGGCACGCTGGTCTACGTGTTGTCGCTCATCCGTCGGCAAGCCCAGGTTCATAAACAGTTGGAACAGTTGCGGCGCATGCTTGAGGGTCAGTCGTAGCACTCGGGTCTGGAGCCGCGATGTAACTCCAGACCGCATAGTTTCCGTAATTTCAGACAGTATGGACGGCAGGTCCATCGCTCGTTGGCTTCAAGAGAGGGCCTGCCGCAGGTTGTCTGTGAGTGTGGTCCAGGTCTGTTTGTCGGACAGGCTGAGCGACCAGACCGCCACGCCCGCCAACCCATATTCACTGACCAAATTGAGTTTTTTGGCCAGAGTCCGTGGGGTGTCGTACCAACCCACTTCGTAACCGTCCGGTTTGGGGTACCGGACGGTGGCGACACCCAGTTTACCGTCCCAATGGGCGGTCGCGTGGTGAATCCGCAGAATATCATCAATGTTGGGAAGCGCCACCGCCGTGTCGGACACCCATCCGGCCTTGTGAACATACCAGAAGCGTCCATAGAAAGGCACGCCGAGTATGACCTTGTTGGCTGGCACTCCGGTGTTCAAGAGGTCTTCGACTGCCTGAGTGACCCAGGGAACATCGGCCACCGGCCCCGGCGTCTTGTCTCCTCCCCAGTGTTCATCGTAGGCCATGAGCGCGATGTAGTCAGCCTGTGCCGCCAGCCCGGCGTGAAAGTAGGCCGCGTCGTCGCGGAGGAATACGATGTCGGTCGTGATGTCTATGGACAGGGTTTTGTGCAAGGGGGCCAACGCTTTATGCAATTGCTCCACAAACTGGGTCAATGCGTCCTCATCGGCGCTGTACACATTCTCAAAATCGATGTTGAGTCCATCCAGGTCCTGAACCTTCATCAAGTGGACAAGCTGCTGCACGGCGCGCCGACGGGTCGCCGGCGACGAGAGAACCTGGTGGGTCAAATTGGCACGGAATTGGTTATCCACGAGGGCCCACACGGAAATTCCATGCTGGTGTGCGTACTGGACAACCTCAGGCTGAATGCGGCTGCTGATGGAGCCGTCGCTGTTGAGGGTCAGCCACTTCGGACTTATCACCGTGATACCGGGGCTTTCACGAATCATTTCAATCGTGGACGACACGTTGTTATACGGAATCCAGCCCATCGCAATCGGTTTTTGCTGGGGCAGCTTGCTCTCCCATTGAGTGATGGTCTGAAACAACCCAGCTTGATCCGATGACGTGGGGACATAGGGTGTTTGGGTTGCCGGCAGTTGACTCGTGATCATCGTCACTGGCTGCGTGAATGGTAAATTTAGGATCTGCCCCAGGGCAGCCATCAGGCTGTGGGGTTGCACCTGGTCCGCTTTCTCATACTGGGGCGTTCCCACCCATTCGGTGACGGCTGCCGTAGCCAAACGGGAAGCCTCCAGTTTCGTCGTGCCCTGTTCGCCGTATATCCACGCGACCCCGCCCAGGCACCCGCAGCCCAAGAGCACGATCCATACACACGTGAGGATAGAATGCGCGACATGGCGAGCGCGTGTTTTTCGCATGAACCTTCTCCTTTCCTTCGTCCATCGCTACAGGTTGTGCCAAGATGCGCGGTGGGCCTGTCCTACACTGCATTCTATGAGTGGCGGTCGTAGTTTAGAAGAATTGCGGGGCATCGTATGATTGCGTATGATGAACGCAAAGGCGTGACGGTAAAGCGCCGCCCGAAGGGCCGAAAGGAAGGGCTGGATATGCACTCACAGCTTCTCTGTGACAAGGTGACGGTTTATCCGCTTGAGCTGCCGACGCCACTGCCGGTTGGCCCGGTCAATGCCCACCTTCTATACGGCATGGGACAGTGTCTGCTGGTCGACTGCGGACCCCGGTACGATCCGGCTTGGGATGCGCTGGTGGCCGGCCTGGCTCAGTACGCACTGACACCCGCGGACGTGACGGGCATCGTCTTGACTCACGGTCACGTGGATCACGTGGGCAACACGCGACGTTTCCAAGCGCAGGGCGTACCGGTGTACAGCCATCCGCGTGTTTCCGACTGGCTGGACCCGGGCGGTGCGCACGATGCGTACCGGGCAGAATTTTATCGCCGCTTGTACCATGACATGGGTGTTCCACAGGAAGTTGCGGCGCGAGCGTTGCAGGGTATTTTGTCATTCCATCGCTGGAACGACCGGTCGGTAGTTACCCATCCTTTACGCGCAGGAGAACCCTTGCCGCCATTGCCCCAGTTCCAGGTGCTCGAGGTCCCCGGCCACGCGCAGGCGGCCATTGCCCTGTGGAACCGTGAGAGCGGGGAATTGTTGGCCGGGGACCAACTGCTCCCACACATTTCTCCCAATCCTATCATTGAACCGCTGCCGGGCGCGGCCTCGGGAACGGTAGCCGAACGCAGCCGCAGCCTGCTCGATTACCGCCGCAGCCTGCAAGACCTGGCGCAATTGCCCATCATAAAGACATATCCAGGCCATGGCCGGGTGATTGTGGATTCGGTGCCGCTCATTCACCGGCGGCTCCACGAGCTTGAGGTGCGCAAGCACAATGTCCTGCAGTGTTTGCGTCGACAGTCCCCGATCACCGCCTATGAATTGGCGCGGCTCCTGTTCCCGAAACACACCGACCAAGTTTCCCTTATCCTGTCGGAGACGCTAGGGTATCTGGACTGGCTTCACGAGGAGGGTTTGGCGTATGGGTTCCCCGACGAGCAAGGAGTCTGCCAATGGGTGTGTGCATGAACCCAGGGCGTTGTCGCAGACGGGCGGCGCTAGACCGCCGTCTGCCTCCGCTGTGTTCAGCATTCCTCGGGCTCGGGAGCGGTCTCTGGATTGCTTTGCCAGGTTGTTTCGCCGTCGGCGTAAAACTCCTTTTTCCAGATGGGCACTTCTTTCTTGAGGCGATCAATCAACAACCGGGAGGCCGCAAACGCATCGGCGCGGTGCGGTGCCGATGCGGCGCAGATGACGGCGATTTCAGTGGGGAGAAGGCGACCGACCCGGTGCCACTGCAGGGTCCAAACATTCCGATACATCGCTTTCACGTCGTCTTCAATCTTCTTCATTTGGGCCAAGGCCATGTCGGTGTAGGCTTCATATTCCAAATGGCTGGTTTGCCGGCCATGCGTCCATTCGCGCACTGTCCCCACAAACAGAACCGTGCCGCCATGGTGGACGCTTTCCAGCTGATGAAAAGCCTGGGCGACGTCCAGGGGATGGGCGCTGATGACACATGAGGGCAACGCGTCCCCGCCGCTGACCGGAGGAATGACCCCCACTTCATCGCCTTCGTGCAGCATGGCCCCATCGTCGGCGTAGGAGCGGTTGATCGCCATCATGGCCTGGGCGATCTCCTGGTTGGCCTGCGGATACTGTTCCATCAGGTGATGGCGCAGTTGCAGGATGGACATGCCTACAGGTACATTGAGGATAAGTTCACGCTGTTGTATCGTCTCTGCAATACCTGCGAACAATCGGACACGGATCTTCACATCCTATCACCTCAATGTGACGATACCACACCGGAACGTGAGCGTCGACTGTCTGCAACAGGAGGAATGGTACATGCCAGAGAAAGACCTCACCCATTTTGATGACCGCGGGCGACCTCGGATGGTCGACGTGAGTGGCAAACCGGCCACCCGGCGCGAGGCGGTGGCAGAGGCCCGTGTGCGCATGGCAGCCAGGACCCGCCAGTTGGTGGAAAGCCGGTCCCTTGCCAAAGGGGATGTGACCGTGGTCGCAGAGCTGGCCGGCACGATGGGGGCGAAGCGGACCTCCGACCTGATTCCGTTATGTCATCCCCTGCCGTTGAGCAAAGTGGAGGTGGTCAGCCAGTGGTTGCCTTCCGACAGCCATGACACAGCCCTTCTGCAATTGACGGCGAGCGTGAGCACGACCTATTCGACCGGGGTGGAGATGGAAGCTTTGACCGCATGCAGTGTGGCGGCCCTGACCGTGTACGACATGTGCAAGGCCGTGGATCGGGAAATGACGATTGAGTGCATTCGTCTCTTGCGGAAGTCGGGCGGCCAAAGTGGGGATTTTGTGCGCGTGGACTGAGCGCATGGACCCGGGGTGGCTGTGAGCAACGGCTGTCGCACGGTGGCTCCCGCCCGCCGCTAGAGACGGCGTCAGAGCACGTCGCGGCGGGGCGCATGCGTGGGGCGGGAACGTCGGGGCCGTTTGCCCAGCTTGCCGTGCTTCTTGTCTCGGTGGTAAATAAACCCGCCTAACCAGGCGGTCGCACCCAGACCCAGCAGCACGCCAAAGACAGCCCACCAGGCGTCCTTCGGCTCGCCGAACGCCAGCCACAGTTCGGCATGGACACGGAACAGATTGAATCCTTCGCCAGCGAGCAAGAAGACAACCAGCAAGATCATCCAGGCAGTCAAGGAACGCAAGGCCAGATCCCTTCCCTTTCGCAATGCCGGCATGAGATGAAAGCGCTGCACAAGACGAGTTCATGTTTTTGAAATTATCTTGCTACGGGTGCTGGATTCATTCTATCATATGTATCCATCACAAGAGGATGGGGGTGTGTTGGCGATCTACGTCGATGGCGACGATGCGAGTCGGCTAGCGGCAGAGATGGGATGGCTGCAAGCAATGCAAAATTTGTTGGAGGCATTGTCAACTGCACTCAAGACTTGATCGCCGTGGTTGACAAAACGGAGGCGGCCAAAACTCCGGGCATTTCTCTGCGCAGTCTCATAAAATGGGAGATGAAAATCCCTGACGATAGTTCAGAGGGCGGTGTCCCCGACCTGGTGTGAAAGCGGTTTCATCAATATGCAGCATACATGATGATTTTGGCACGGTTGGGGTGAAGCGCCGTGTGGACGAAGAACGCCTGCACGGTATGTATCCGGCATTCGAAACCACACTATCCTATGAACAGTCATGGTTAGTCTGGGGGGCTTAGCATGGAAATATTCTCCTATCTAGAACGATACGATTATGAGCAGGTGGTGTTTTGCCACGACCAAGCGTCCGGGCTCAGGGCGGTAATCGCCATCCACGACACGACACTCGGGCCAGCTTTGGGCGGGTGCCGGATGTGGAGCTACGGTTCGGAAGAAGAGGCCCTCCTCGACGCCTTGCGGCTGGCGCGCGGGATGACCTATAAGAATGCGGCCGCAGGACTAAACCTGGGGGGCGGGAAAACGGTCGTTATCGGCAACCCGAAGACCGACAAGAGCGAGGCCATGTTTCGGGCCTTGGGCCGCTACATCCAAAGCCTGAACGGACGCTACATCACGGCCGAAGACGTGGGAACGACGGTGGATGACATGGACTTGATTCACAAGGAGACACCCTACGTTACTGGGGTGTCGCAGGCGTACGGATCGTCCGGAAGTCCAAGTCCGATGACCGCTTTGGGCGTGTTCCGCGGGATGCAGGCGACGGCGCAGGTGGCGCTTGGGTCTGCCGACCTCGCGGGTCGAACAGTGGCCGTCCAAGGATTGGGGAGTGTCGGCTACGCGCTTGCCGAATATGTGCACAAGGCGGGTGGCCGATTGGTAGTCACCGATATCCATGAAGAGGCGGTGCGCCGGGCGGCCAACCTGCTGCACGCCGAGGTCGTGGACCCCAACGAGATCTTCTCCGTGGAGTGTGACATTTTCGCGCCCTGCGCCCTCGGGGGCGTGTTGAATGACGACACCATACCCCGGCTGCGCTGCCAGGCGATTGCCGGATCGGCCAACAATCAGCTCGCCGAGCCACGGCACGGGAATCGGCTGCACGAGATAGGCATTCTGTACGCACCCGACTATGTCATCAACGCGGGCGGGGTGATTCATGTTGCCGATGAGTTGGAGGGGTATAACCGGGAACGCGCGCAGGCCAAGGTTGAACGCATCTATGACATCATGCTGCAACTGTACGAGACGGCTGAACGTGAGCGCATCCCGACCTATCAGGCAGCCGACAGGATGGCGGAAGCGCGGATAGAGCAGCTGCGCCGGGTGACCAGCACCTACATTCCGCCACATAGCCGCAGGGCGCTGGTGATGGAGGGTTAAGTTTCGGATCATCGATAGTGTGCCTCGGACGTGTCCGCGATGCCCTTCGCGTCGTCTTTGCAACGCGGGTGTCGGCTGGATGACGAACACATCGCGGCTGCCATGCGTGAATTGGTGTACTTTTGACAGCGCGTCTTTGCTGATGGATACTGGGGCTGGGGAGTCGCCTTTTTGTGGGCCTCTGGACCGAAAGGTTAGCTAGCATAAAGGGGGATATCGATGACCGACGTAAAGATGCCCCAATTGGGAGAGAGCGTGACCGAGGGCACCATCGGCAAGTGGTTGAAGCAGGTTGGCGATTACGTGAGCCGACATGAACCCTTGCTCGAGGTAATGACGGACAAAGTCAATGCGGAGATCCCGTCCGAATGGGCTGGCGTGATCACCGAAATTCTTGTCGAGGAAGGCGACACGGTGGCCGTGGGTACGGTCATTTGTCGCATTGACACGGGGAGCGCGGCGGACGATGCACCCACCGACGACTGAGACACCGATGTCGGCAAGGCGCGGGCGGAGTCCGATGTCCACATCGACTCGTCCGGCCGGTACCACGTCTTCTGCCATCCTGGCCATGCTCTGGGCCGGCGGCCGGCAGCATGGCCGGCGCTTCCACTCTCCGGTCGTGCAGGGCAGGGCCCAAAGCTGCGGGCATGATCTCTACCCTGCCGCAATTTGCTGATGGCGGAGCCGCTGGGGCTGGCTGTTCTGGAGCTATGTCCCCTGTGGGGAGTCGCCTTTGTTTTCCATCCGGTTTCGACTACACTGGAGTCAGACTGGGCGCCGCTAAGGCGCGAGGGGGTGCGTTTCATCATGACCAACCCAAAGTGGGTGGAAAAGCAGCAACGGAAGGAACAGATCATGCGTGAACAGGCCAAGTCCCGCCCGGAGTGGCTGAAAATCCAGATCCGTACGGGGCCCAATTATAAACAGTTGAAAGACATCATGCACGGGCGCTCCTTGCACACGGTCTGTGAAGAGGCCCGGTGCCCGAATATCTACGAGTGCTGGGAGCAGCGTACGGCGACGTTCATGATCTTGGGTGATGTGTGCACCCGGGCCTGCCGGTTTTGCGCTGTCACCAGTGGACGGCCCAGCCACCTCGACCTGGCGGAGCCCAAGCGCGTGGCCGACGCTGTGGTCGCCATGGGCTTGCAGCATGTCGTTGTCACCAGCGTGGCACGCGACGACCTGGACGATGGTGGGGCTTCCATATTCGCCGCGACGATTCGTGCCATCCGGGAACGTGTGCCGGAATGCGGGGTTGAAGTCCTCATTCCCGATTTCATGGGCAACTGGGACGCTCTGAAGATGGTCCTCGACGCCTCGCCAGATATCCTCAATCACAACGTGGAGACGGTGCGGCGCTTGTCCGACAAGGTCAGGTCGAAAGCCAAGTATGACCGCACGCTGGAGCTGTTGCGGCGCAGCAAGGAGATGCGGCCTGATATTCGCACCAAGTCGAGTATCATGGTCGGCTTGGGTGAAACCATGGAGGAAATCCTCCAGACCATGGACGACCTGCGGGCGGTGGACTGCGACATCCTGACCATCGGTCAGTACCTACAGCCGACGAAGAAGCACCTGTTGGTGGAGAAGTTTTATACGCCGACCGAGTTTTTGCGGCTGCGCGGGGAGGGCCTGAAGCGCGGTTTTGCTCATGTGGAGTCGGGCCCATTGGTTCGCAGTTCGTATCACGCGCATGAGCAGGTGCTGCGGGCCGACGGCATGCCTCTCCAGTCACTCCGGCCGGCGCAGGAGGCGGCACCGGCCAGTAGTGGCCAAGGAGCGGCGGTACAGCCATGAGTCGTGTACCCGGCATCTGGCGTTCTCTCGGTCGCATGGACTACGATGCTGCACTTGCCGAACAGATGGCGCGGCGCGATGCGGTGTTGCACGGGGACGACGAAGCGCAAACCGTGTATGCGGTGGAACACCCGCCGACCATCACGATTGGCAAGGCGGGCACCTTTCAACACATCCTGACACCCCCCGCCGCTCTGGAACAGATGGGTTTTACCATTCGTGAGGTGGACCGAGGGGGTGACGTGACCTATCATGGCCCCGGACAATGGGTTCTGTATCCCGTGCTGCACCTCTCTCCCTGGGGCAATGACGTTGGAAAGTACGTTCGCATGCTGGAGGAAACCGTCATTCGAGCGCTCGCCGAGGTTGATATTCAGGGCACCCGCAGTGAGGGGTACCCGGGTGTATGGGTGGAAGACCGCAAAATCTGCGCTGTGGGGGCCAGCGTCAAGCGTCGCCTGAACGGAGAATTCGTTACGGCGCACGGATTAGCGCTCAATGTCACGACGAATCTCGCCCACTTCGACGCGATTATTCCCTGTGGCATCAGCGACCGCGGGGTGACCTCGGTGGCCGCCGAGTTGGGGGACGAGGTGTCGTTTGCCGAGTGGGAAGACCGGTTACGCACCTCATTTGCGGACGTGTTTGAAATGGACTTCTAGTCCATGGTTCACAGACGGGCGGTCCTTGCGGCGGCCGTAAGCCAATGAGGAGGGAATTTGGATGAGTTCGTTGGCCCTGACGAGCGGCCTTATCGTGGCTATATTCGTAGTGGCTATGGGGGTCATCTGGGTGCTCGGAGGCATCGCCGGTCGTGGACGGTGACGCGGGGCAAAAGCGTGCGGCCTGGGGAGTCTGGACGCGGTTTGGGTGATTCCGGCGGAGAGACCGTCCGTCCGGATTCTCCCGGAAACAGGTTTCAAGGCGTGATGACATGGATGAAGCAGCTGTGTTGGCCCTCTTCTTGCAACTGGTCCAATTGACGAGTCCGTCGCGGCGCGAGGGAAAAGTGGCGGCGTTTTGTGCCAAGGAGCTTAAACGTCTGGGGTTTCGTGTCGAGTTTGACGGTGCCGGGGATTCCCTTGCGGCAGACACAGGCAACCTGATTGCCACCTTGGACGGCGATGCGGCGCGCATTCCCCTGCTCCTGATTGCGCACATGGACACGGTGGCGCCGGGGACGGACATCCGTCCGCAATTAGGACAAGATGGAATCATCCGCGCCGACGGCAGCGCCATCCTGGGTGCGGATGACAAGGCGGGTATCACGGCGATTCTGGCAGCGCTCCGAGAACTGGTCGGAAACGAGATCCCCCACGGACCCATTCAGGTCGTGTTGACGATTGCGGAAGAGCTGGGTCTGCAGGGTTCTGCTCGCTTCGACCCCGTCCGCCTGTCTGCCCAGTTTGGCCTCTGTCTCGATGCGGAAGGAGAACCTGGAACCTTCGTGGTCTCAGCCCCCTCGCAGGTGCGCTGGCAGGCTGACGTCCTAGGGCGGGCCGCGCCTGTGGGAGGCGCCCCGGAGAACGGAATCAGCGCCATTCAAGTGGCGGCCCGTGCGGTGGCGCGTATTCCGCATGGCCGCGTGGACGCCGACACCACCGTGAACATTGGCACTTTCATCGGAGAAGGGCCGAGGGACCTGAGGCGCGACCGGGTGCGGCTGGCTGGGGACGCGAGAGGTCGCAATCACCAACGCCTGCTCCAAGTCTTGCGTGAAATGGAACGTATCTTTGCGGAGGTGGCGAAGGCGCACGGAGCCTCCGTGGATTTCTCGTTTGCGACCACGTGCATGGGATTTGCGTTTGCGCTTGACCACCCGCTGCTGCGGATGGCTGAGACGGCCGCGCGGCGCGTCGGTCTGATTCCGCACTGGGTGGTCCATGGCGACGGCAGCGATGCCCATCACTTCACGGCGATGGGCGTGCCGACACTCAACGCAGGTGTCGGGTATCGCGACATTCACACTCCCAAGGAACGGATTGCCCTTGCCGACCTGGTTCGGACAGCCCGTTTCGTCTACGAGTTCCTGGTTTTGGCTTAACAGGTCCCATCGGAGCGGCATAGCCGAATCTCCTGGCGGCAGTCTATGCGGTATTTTCTCAGAGGGAAGGGTGGACGTATTGAACCATCCACAGGAAACGGATCAACACCTGATCGAGCGGACAGTCGAAGTTAAGCCGATATACCATGGGCGCATCATTGACTTGGAAGAACTTACAGTGGAGCTGCCCAACGGGCGGCGTGCAGGGCGGGAGGTGATTCGGCATCCGGGGGCGGTGGCGGTGCTGGCGGAACTGGCGGATGGGCGTGTGCTGGGCGTGCGTCAGTTTCGAACCGCTCCCGGCGAGGTTCTGCTCGAGATTCCTGCCGGCAAGCTTGAGCCGGGTGAAGACCCGCTTGCCTGCGCGCAGCGGGAGTTGGCGGAAGAGACGGGCGGCGAAGCGGCCCAAGTTCGCCATGTGGGGAGCTTTTACACCAGTCCGGGGTTTGCCGATGAACGCCTGCACTTGTTTTACGCTTCTTCTGTTACGCTTGGCCGGGCGCACCCGGACGACGATGAGTTTGTGGAAACAGTCTGCCTGAACCAGGACGAAGTCCGGGAAGCGCTGTCTTCCGGAGACGTGCGAGATGCGAAGACTTGGATTGCCTTTGAATGGTGGCTGCTGCTCAAGGCTGGCGCGTGGGCATGAAATTCGTTTACGCCGATTTTCACGTGCACATCGGGTGGGCGCTCGGTCGCCCGGTAAAAATGGCCGCAGCCCGTACCCTGACCCTGGCCAATCTGCTGCAGCATGCGGCTGAAAGGAAAGGCATCGACCTGGTTACCGTGATCGACGGCGTCTGTCCGCCGGTTCAGTCGGAAGTGAAACAGCTGCTGCAAGCTGGCGAGTTGACCTGCCAACCGGGGGGCGGCTTGCGCTATCGGGATCGGCTGACCGTCATCTTGGGGGCCGAGGTGGAGGTGGCCGGGCCGAAGGCCGGCGCGGCGCACTTCGGCTGCTGGTTTGCCGATTTGGAGACGGCTCGGGATTTTGCTGACTGGTTGGCGACCGTGCAGAAAAATCCTCATCTCTCCTCGCAACGGGCGCGGGTTGGCGCCTGGGAGCTGCAGGAACAGGTGGCGGAGCGCAACGGTTTGTTCATCATCCACCACGCGTTCACACCACACAAGGGGATGTACGGGAACTGCGTCCGGTGCATGCGCGAGATGGTGAACCCCGCCGGGGTGGACGCGGTGGAACTGGGGCTGTCGGCCGATACGGACATGGCCGACTGCCTGGACGAACTGGCGGCGTTCACGTTTCTGAGCAATTCGGATGCACATTCGTTGCCGAAAATCGCCCGTGAGTATAATCGGTTGGAGTTAGCCGAGCCGTCGTTCACGGCGGTGCGTGATGCGTTGCACCGCCGACGCCAGCACCGTGTCGCGGCCAACTATGGACTGTTGCCCGCCCTGGGCAAGTATCATCGATCCGCCTGTAAACGCTGCGGCCGCCCATGGGCGCCGGGCACGCAGCGGTGCGCGTGCGGATGCGACAAAGTGGTGCTCGGCGTGTACGACCGGTTGCTGCAGGTGCGGGATAGGGGCGAGCCCGTGCATCCAGAGCACCGTCCGCCGTACGTTCACCAGGTTCCGCTGGAGTTCATCCCCGGTCTCGGTCCCGTCTCACGGGAGCGGTTATTTGCTGCGTTTGGCACAGAGATGGCGATTTTGCACCAGGCTACCTTGGAGCAACTGGCGGAAGTGGTGGGCTGGGACCTGGCGAGGCGAATCGACGCGGCGCGCCGCGGGAAGACGCGGGTCTCGCCGGGGCGGGGAGGCGTATACGGCAAACTTCTCGTGCCGTGAGTTGGAGGTCCGCGCGGATTTTCTGGCATAGTGGTCAGCGGCGACACATATACTCTCCGTGAGCTTGTACCAGACGGAGGGATAATTGTGAGGACCGCGAACGTGGTGCTCGCGTGGCCACAATGGCGCCGACGCATCGCTTTTGTGCAGCGCGGGGACGCTGCAAGCTGGAATGTGTGGGCCTTTCTCTGCGGTGTCTGCCTATGCGGGCTGGTGTTCGGGGCCGTGATGGCAGGAGAACTCGGGGGCAACGACGCAGTGGTGCTCAACGACGCCATCCAGCGTGTGCTGACGGCCATTCAACAGCATCAATTGGCGAGCGCGCATGACCTGTGGTGGCAGAGAATGATTGGCGACGCACAGCTGCTGGCTCTACTGGCTTTGTTTGGGGTGTCGATCATCGGGGTACCGTTTGTCGTTATTGCCCTCTTCTTGCGTGCATTCAGTTTTGGCTTTGCGATTGGTTTCACCATTATCCAGTTTGGTTGGAAGGGTTGGGTGTTGGCGAGCGTTGGCATGTTTTTGCATCAGGTGTTGTCGCTGGCTGTGCTGTTGTGCGCGGGGGTCATGGCCATCCGCTTCAGCGCCGCGCTTCTGCGCCACATCTACCCGTTGCCACGACTCACTATGGCGCTGGCACGCTACACCCTGCGGTTTGCTGTCTGCTTCCTGGGATTGATGCCGGGAGCGTTTGTGCAAGCCTACTTAACGCCACACCTGCTGGCGCGTATGCTAGTTTCGGGGTGAGGGCAACACGAGGGGGCCTGACGTTCTGTGTCCAGACGCTTTACGGTCCATAACGAGTCGTTCACCTGCGTCCACTGTGGCCGCTTGGTGCCCCCGGCCAGCCGCACGTGCCGCAACCACTGTCCTTACTGTCTGTACTCGGTCCACTTGGACAAGTTTCCCGGCGATCGCGCTGCTGACTGCGGCGGGCTGATGCAGCCGGTGGCGGTGACCTACCACAGCAAGAAAGGGTATCAAGTTATCCATCGTTGTTTGCGCTGCGGCGTGCAGCGGCCCAATCGGGCATTGTTGGATGATGGGAATCAGCCAGATTCGCTGGAGGCGATTTTAGCGCTCATGGCTCGTGGCGGGGCGTGAGCGCAAGGGGAGGGCCCGGCGTGTCGAATTGGCGCGATTTTTTGCACGCTCTGCGTCTGTGCCTGTCTATTTGGCTCATCGCGGCCAGCATATTTGTCGTGCAAGGGATTATCCTTCGTTGGTTGCCCTCCGACGGTTACCATGTTCCCTCGCGTCCCTACGTCTCCGTGATGGGTGAACACAGTTCGCAAACGGACGGATCAATCCCCCGTATCCTGCAGAGAATCCTCCTCTATTGCGAAATGGGACCGTAAGTGCCCGACCTTGAGGCCGGGTCACCCACATATGGGGCAGGATTTTCTCCCCAAGCGTGGAACTACTTCATAGAGCGGACGCAAACCGCACGATGCAGGTGACATCGAAGGAGCTTTGCCATGACGCAGTGGATTGCGGATTTCTCAGATTATCTCGTGGTTGAGCGCGGCTTGGCCAAGAACACGTTGGAGTCGTATCGGCGCGATTTATCCACTTTTTTGGCGTATTTGGAAAACCAGTGTCATGTGCCGGTGGAGGGGGTCACGCAGCAACACATCCTGGCCTATCTCGCCAGTCTGCGCCAACAGGGGCGGGCCAACTCTACCATTTCTCGCAACCTGGCCAGTATTCGTTCATTTTTCCACTATCTCGTCGCCACCGATGTCCTCTCGGTGGATCCGACAGCTCACGTGGATACGCCGAAAATTGAAAAGCGCTTGCCCAAGGTGCTGAGTGTGGATGAGGTGGAGCGCTTGTTGGCTGCACCCAATTTGCAGACGGTGGCAGGTCTGCGCGACCGGGCGATGCTGGAGCTGCTGTACGCGACAGGGATTCGTGTCAGTGAGCTGGTTTCTCTCAACGTGGAGGATTTGAATCTGGCAGCCGGTTTTGTTCGCTGTACGGGCAAAGGCGACAAGGAACGGGTGATACCTGTTGGCGACATCGCTGTTCAGGTGTTGTCCGCCTATTTGCAGCAGTCACGCCCGGAGTTTCTGCGCCTGACGGATGATTCCGCCCTGTTTTTGAACCATCTGGGGGAACGTATGTCAAGGCAGGGTTTTTGGAAACTGTTGAAGAAATATGCGAAGCTAGCGGGTATTGTAAAGGACATCACGCCGCACACTCTGCGCCATTCCTTCGCCACCCATCTGTTGGAGCGGGGGGCCGACCTGCGGGCTGTGCAGGAGATGCTCGGACATGCCGACATCTCCACCACGCAAATTTATACGCACATTACGCGGGGGCGCTTGCGTGAGCTGTACGCAAGTTCACACCCGCGCGCCTGAAGCAAAGTCTTAGGTCTGACCAACAGGGGACAAAGCAGGGATAGTGGCTCAATCTCCCTGTTTCCTTGGGCATGGAGTGACTGTCATCCTGTCACCCTATCCAGAGGGGGTGAGGACATGCCCAAGGGTGTGACCTGTTTTGTGGAAGAGTGTGTGTTCAACGCGGACGAGCGATGCCTGGCGGACGCCATTGAGGTCCGATCCAACGGCAACGATATCGTAGGGACCAGCAAAGGAACCATGTGCCGGACGTTCCGATACCGCGACTTTGACGACGGGCACGTGGATTCTGAGCTTGCCGCCCATCCATAGGCCCGGAGTTTCCCTTATGGTAGGTGGGAGAAACGTCTTCTGGTGGAAGGATGCCTGGCACGAGGCATCCTTTTTCTTCATGTTAGCCCCCATCATAAACCATGTGCATTGTTGCAAACTACCCCCAGAATCGTATGTATGGGGGGCCGTCCAGAATGGGCAAGGGTAGAGGTCGCTTCGCTCCTGCATGGATTTCACTGGTCTGCTGTTCCGTGTTGATGACGTCTGTATCCGGTCAGGCATGGGCCAAGAGCCAGAGTTCATCGATACATCCTGCGGGTATCCACGTTGACATTCATGAGAAACCTCCGGTGCCGCTCGGTGAGGTCCCGGACGAGGGCAAAGGGGAATTGGCGGCACACGCACGCTCAGCGGTCCTGATGGATTTCGCCACCGGCAAGGTGTTGTTTGAAAAGGACGCGCATGAACGGCTTCCGATGGCGAGCATCACCAAAATCATGACCCTGTTGCTCATCATGGAGGACATCGATCGGGGGAAGCTCAAACTGTCCGATCCAGTGAAGGCCAGTGAATATGCCGCCAGCATGGGGGGCTCTCAGATCTTTCTGGAGCCGGGTGAGGTCATGACCGTAGATGACCTGGTCAAAGGCATTGCCATGGCCAGCGCCAACGACGCCTGTGTGGCCATGGCTGAGCACTTAAACGGCACAGAACAGGCCTTTGTTCGTCGGATGAACGAGCGCGCCCGCGAGCTGGGCATGCAAGATACTCACTTCGCCAACAGCAACGGCTTGCCCGCTGCCAACCACTATAGCAGCGCCCACGATATTGCCATCATGTCGCGCGAACTGCTGAAACACAGCCAAATCACACGTTGGACCTCCGTTTACAGTGATTACCTGCGCAAGGACACCACGCATCCGCTCTGGCTGGTCAATACGAACAAGTTGGTGCGATTTTACGACGGGGTCGACGGCTTGAAAACAGGGTATACCACCGAGGCGAAATACTGTCTATCCGCCACGGCGCGCCGTGGTGACTTTCGCGTCATTGCCATTGTCATGGGTGAACCCAAGGTCACCGTACGAAATCAAGAGGTCACTCAGATGTTGAATTGGGCCTTTGGCCAATTTCAGTCGAAGGTGTTGTACCCGGCTGGCCAGACGGTGGGGAAGGCGGAGGTTATCCACGGTAATCCGCCGTTCGTACCGGTGAAGGTGGCCGATACCGTGGGCATCCTGCGCGAAAGAGGAAGTTCTGTTCGATACGAGACCCGGATGAACCTACAGCGGGTTAAGGCACCAGTCCAGGCGGGGCAGCGAATAGGGACATTGGAAATCTACGACTTAGACCACCAACGAATCACGGCGGAAGTTCCTTTGATCGCCGCTACATCGGTCAAAAAGGCTGGATTTTTCCAAAGTGTCGGGCAAACTGTGAGAAAGATTGTCACATTCGGCCATTGATTGAGTTTGTCGGGACCGGTTGGTACGCATCCGTGCGGGCCAACCGGTCGTATTTTGTCGTGCAACAAGACATACACGTCCATTCAGTCGATTTCTGCTATTGTTCAGGAAATATTCATCCTACTGTTTCCCGGAAGATGCGCGGTGATGGACATCGCCGCCGCAAGATCTGCACCGCCGCCAGTTCCGCTGACAGGGCTTTGCCCGGCTTGTCCAATTCCCGATACAGTTTGCTCAACTGTCGCCACACGCGTAGTTTGGCCAGCGGATCTTCCACGGTGTCGGTCAACGGGAGCGCGGCTTCCAGCGTTGTTGCGGCTTCCTCGACGCGCTTCATCGCCATCAAGCACTGGGCCCGCACCCAATGCACTTCTTGTGCCAACTCGGGTTCCCGCACGGTTTCATGATGGACGGCATCCAGTAACTGCATCGCGGCTTCCCGGTCTCCGAGTGCCAAATGGTTTCTGGCCAACTCAATTTGTAGTTTCGTGTACCGAGGTGGGTCTTGGCGCAGAGCGCGACGGTTCTGACACCTTTGCAAATGGGTGATGGCGGCTTCATGCAAACCTTCACGGCGCAGGATGACCGCTTGGTTGATGAGACATTGGTGGACACCTCGCGAGTGGCTAACCGACTCGTACAGAGACAAGGCTCTTTGCGTATGTTCGCGTGCTTCGTCAAATCGATTCATTTCCACCAATACGTTTGCCAATCCGTGATGGATGACGGCCAAATCACGAACTTGGTCATAGGCTTGTGCAGCGGTACAGGCACGTTGATAATGAATTAGCGCTTTGTTGTATTGGCGTGAAATGTAATAAACTCTCGCCAGATTGTTCTCCAGCTTCACGGAAACCGGCATGCGTAATTTTGGGTATCGCGCCAACAATTCACTACCACGGCGCCAGAACATGGCGGCTGCCTGCAGACGTCGCCGTCCGCGTTCCACGTGCCCCAACTGGTAGTAATAATGAACGCTGGTGGAGATATCCCCATG
Organism: Alicyclobacillus shizuokensis NBRC 103103; assembly: GCF_001552255.1. GTDB lineage: Bacteria > Bacillota > Bacilli > Alicyclobacillales > Alicyclobacillaceae > Alicyclobacillus_G > Alicyclobacillus_G shizuokensis. Next base: position 58,300 of record NZ_BCQV01000014.1, on the reverse strand, counting down.
CTCCAGAGTAAAGGCGAGTGCCGTCTCGTACATCCGTATGGCCTCGTCCGTAAGTTCTAATTTTAGGCAGCATTCACCCAGTTCGGCATAGACCTTGTCCGTTCTCACCTGGGCAGGCACGTCTTCAGCCACCTGTAGCAGCAGTTCCCGGGCACGGTGCAGATCGCCTCGTTCTATCAGTGTCTTTGCTTCCCGGTACCGCTGCAGGTTCTCGTTGGCTTTCAGGAGCGAGCGAAACTCATCCCTGTCGGCGTCGAGCCGCTCCAGCAACTGCTCCAGCAGGCGCTGCGTCGGTACCACCCGGTTGGATTCAATCTGGCTGATCATGCTCGCGGTCACCAAATCGCGTCCCAAGGCGGACTGCGTCATGCCTTTGGCGACGCGTAATTCACGCAGCTTGCTCCCCAAGGTCTCTTCCATATCGTCCTCCGCCATACTCTTGATTCTGTGTATTCTACTATAAATTCCGGAATCTGCATATCCCTCTTGAAGCGCAAAATCGAGGGCTGTGTCGAAACTTAGGGCCTTTTTTCTTCTTTTGTCAGGCATGCAGGAGAACATGTATCCTTCACAAATAGTTTAAAGTGAAATCAGTGTTTGATTGGGGGGAACAGCATGGCCATGCAGCTGCAGGTGCATGATCACGTGGTGGTGGTGAAACTCGGCGGAGAATTGGATCATCATGAAGTGGAAACCATTCGAGACCAAATTGAGGCAGAATTAGAAAGGACAGGATACCGAGGATTGGTCATGTCGTTTCGGGATCTTGATTTTGTGGACAGTTCCGCTTTGGGATTGATTCTGGGGCGGTACAGGACTGTCACCGAGCGGCACGGCCGGATGGTCCTGTGCGAGGTGAATGAGTCTCTTGCTCGCTTGTTCGAACTGTCCGGGCTCAAGCGCATTCTCCCCGTCGCCGCGACGGTGGACGAGGCGCTGCAATGCTTGCGGGAGGGATGAATGATGAATCGCGAACTACAGACCCAAGTGGCGGTGGACAATTACTTGCGTCTCCAATTCCCCGCCCAGTCCGAGAACGAATCGTTGGCGCGTGTGGCGGTGGCTTCCTTTGCAGCCCAGCTGGATCCGACGATGGAGCAGTTGACTGAGTTGAAAACGGCCGTTTCGGAGGCTGTGACCAATGCGATTATTCACGGCTATGCAGACGCCCCCGGAGAGGTGCGGATTGAGTGCGCTATCCAGGATGGCGTGGTCGAAGTCGTGATTGAAGATGATGGCGTCGGGATCGAGGACATTGAGCAAGCCAGACAGCCGCTTTATACGTCACGGCCCGAATTGGAGCGGTCGGGGATGGGCATAACGATAATGGAAAACTTCGTAGATGAGCTAGTCATCGAGTCGATTCCCGAACATGGCACGAAGGTCCGGATGCGGAAGCGGATGGCACCGGTCCTGGATGGTCAGTGATAGGAGACCTCTCGTATGGATTATGTCAACGATACCGAGGAGCGTTCCCGTAGGTACTCCGACGAAGAGATTCGCGCGTTGATTGCGCGCAGTCAACAGGGGGATGTTGCGGCCCGGGATGAACTTGTGATTGGCAATCAGCGTTTAGTGTGGGCTGTGGTGCAGAGATTCTTGGGCCGCGGTTACGAGGCGGACGACTTGTTTCAGATTGGTGTCATTGGCCTCATGAAGGCTATCGACAAATTCGACCTGAGTTACGATGTGAAATTTTCTACATATGCTGTCCCGATGATCATTGGCGAAATTCAACGTTTCTTGCGCGACGATAGCACCGTGAAGGTCAGCCGCAGCTTGAAGGAGACCGCCCGCCACATTCGCCGGGCCCGGGACGAATTGGCGAAACGCTTGGGCCGGCAGCCTCAGATCACCGAGATTGCCGACGAGTTGGGGATTGACCCATCCGAAGTTGTGTTTGCTCAAGAGGCGCTGCGTGCGCCCACGTCCATTCACGAAACGGTGTTTGAAAACGATGGGGATCCGATTTATCTGATGGATCAGATTGCCGACGAAGAGAGCGTGTCTTGGTTGGACCACATCGCCCTGCACGAAGTCTTGGGACGCCTGCCGGAACGGGAACGCTTAATTGTCTATCTGCGCTTTTTTAAGGACAAAACCCAGTCTGACGTCGCTGCTGTGCTGGGCATATCGCAGGTGCAGGTGTCCCGCCTGGAGAAAAAAATCCTCCGCAGCATCCGCCAACAGCTCGAATCGTGACCTTCGCGTAAGCTTCCAGACCCTCGGACATACTATGCGGGCATCCGTGTCACGGGGCACATGCCAGATCCGCACTCCGTCCGTACGGTGGGGGGAACTGTATGAGGAGGGGTCCTATGCCTGCGCGCGTTCGTCAAGACGCATCCGACTATCAGCAGCTTGCTCAGAGCCATACCCCATCTCGGCCGATACTGCGCAACACCGTTCGGGCCTTCTTGGTGGGTGGGGGCGTATGCGTCATCGGGCAAATCGTCCTCTTGTTGTTTGTGCGTTACGGTCATTTTAGTCCCAAGGAGGCGGGGAATCCGACCAGCGCGGTCATGGTGCTCCTATCCGTGATTTTCACAGCGCTCGGCGTCTATGACCGGTTTGCCGCTTGGGCGGGTGCTGGGTCGGCCGTGCCGATAACCGGCTTTGCCAATACCATGGCGTCGGCGGCCATGGAATACCGCAGCGAGGGCCTGGTGCTCGGCGTCGGCGGCAACATGTTTAAACTGGCGGGTCCCGTAATCGTCTACGGCGTGGTCAGCGCCTTCTTCGTGGCCTTGGCGCGATACGCCATCCAGCACCTTTAGACAACTCTTGGCCTGACAGGGGGGACGTACCGGTGCCGCTTATGGGGGCTCAAACGTGGCGGTTTGCCCGTCCGCCGCGCGTTTTGGTGACGGCGACGGTGGCTGGAAAGAACGAGGGGGAGGGGCCGCTCGGCGACGAGTTTGACGTCCGGCACAACGACGACCGGCTTGGTTTGAACACCTGGGAACAGGTAGAGCAGCACCTGTTCGACGAAGCCGTGGAGGTGGCCCTGAACAAGGCGAAGCTCAAGCCACCAGACATCGATTTGTTGATTGGCGCAGACCTCAACGCGCAACTGGCCGGTTTCTATTTTGGATTGCGTGCCTATCCGGTGCCGGTGCTCGGGGTCTACAGCGCCTGCGCCTCGATCTGCGAGGCACTGGCCATCGGCGCGTTGACCATAGACAGCGGTGTCGCGGACAAGGTTCTCGTGGGCACGTCGAGCCATTTTGCAACCGCCGAACGACAGTTTCGTAACCCTACGGAGTACGGAGCGCAAAAACCACCTACCGCCCAACGCACGGTGACCGGTGCAGGAGCCGCCATTCTCGCTGGAACTGGCGGCACGGTGGCCGTCACCGAAGCGACCATAGGCCAGGTCGTGGATATGCAGATGAAAAGTCCATGGGAGATGGGAGCCGCGATGGCCCCAGCGGCGTACAGCACCATAACCGCCCATCTGCAGGATACCGGGCGCAAGTGGGATGACTTCGATTGCATCGCCACCGGCGATCTGGGGCAAATCGGCCACAACATCCTGCGGGACCTGCTCGCACGCGACGGTCATCATCTGGGAGAGCGGTTGGTTGACTGTGGTCTGCTCATCTACCGCAAGGACCAGCCTGAGGTGCTCTCCGGGGGGAGCGGCGGGGCCTGCTGCACACTGGTTACATTTGCTCATTTGCTGCGACAACTGGCATCCGGGACATTCCGACGGATTTTGGTCTCTGCCACCGGTGCCTTGATGTCTGCCGTCACCGTCCAACAGGGGGAAAGCGTACCTTCCGTGTCGCATGCCGTTGTTTTTGAAAGGATGGAGGATTGACCTATGCAAGCGGGGTGGGAGGGATTTTTATACGCGTTTCTGGTCGGTGGCGCCATCTGCGCCATCGGACAAATTCTTATGGACTCCCTGAAACTCAATCCCGGCCAGGTCATGGTGATTCTCGTGGTGGCCGGCGCGGTGCTGGACGGCATCGGTCTTTATGATCCGTTGATTCGCTTTGCCGGCGCGGGAGCCACTGTACCGATTACCAGTTTTGGCAATTCGCTGGTGCATGGCGCGTTGGCGGAAATGAAGTTGCACGGCCTGATGGGCGTGATCACCGGGATTTTTGAAGTGACCAGCGCCGGCATCTCGGCCGCCATCATCTTCGCCTTCTTGGCCGCTCTTGTAGCCAAGCCCAAAGGCTAGTCGAGAAGCCTGTGCACGAACTGGAGAGTGTGCATAACCTAACAGCGAGACGCCTGCGATGCCCTTTCGAAATCCGTATTGGAGATGAGGAGATTGCTCAGCATGCTTTTGTTTCTCCCGCGGCTGTTCCGCTATTTCGGCATGTTTCAAATGTTTATATCCGTTGTTCGCCCATGGTGGCCACGCATCGCCCGCCTGTGGCAACACCCACAACCGCGAACCGCGTAGCGACAACCTGTCCGGTTGTGGTCTATACTGGACTCAACCCAACAACGACAAAGGGGTGGGCCAGTGAACGGAATCGTGGAATTGGAACGTCGCGGTCAAGTACATGACATTCAAGTCATTCGCCGCGGGCGTATCCGCTATCTCCGTTTCGGCCGCGGCGGCGGTTGGCAGGGCGCCTTGGACATCACCCGTCCGTGGCGGCCCGTGTTTCCCTACCAACGGGCGTTTTACGCCTTGGCCGCCGCCGTGAAGGCGCCACAGCGCTTCCTCGCTGTCGGCGTGGGCACCGGCACGGCTTTACGATCCGTCCGCCGTTTGTGGCCGGACTGCCGACAGGTGGGCGTTGAGTTGGACGAGACGGTCGTCGATGTAGCGCTCGAGTATTTTGACAGTCCACCGACCGACGAAACCCGTTACTACGTCGGCGACGGAGTTCATTTTCTGGAGACCAGCTCGGAGGTCTATGACCTTATCTTTGTCGATGCTTACCTGCGGGACCGCATCTACAGCCCATGTTTACAACCTTCCTTTGCCAATCTTGTTCATGATCATCTATCTGAGGTTGGGGTGGCGGCATTCAACATGATCATGAGTGTGCCGCCGGTCCGAGAGGCTGCTCGATTTCTGCGCGCCCTAACCGATTCCTTTGTGGAGGTGCTGGTGCTGCCTGTAGGCTTTCCGGCCATGGAGCAAAATTGCCTGGTGGTCGCTGCTCGTTGTGCTGGGATGCGTGCGGTGTGGCAGGCCGAAATCCGGCGCCTGCCACTCATGGGGTGGTACGAACGGATCGCCTGGCCCTGGCGAATCCGGACCATGGGCAGTCCGTCTGTGTTATAATAGCTCCACCAGAGTGGCTCCAGAGCTGCGCAAACGGGCGCAAAAGGGGTTCGTTCCTTGCTTCAGAACCTGTTCAGTCCCAACTTCATCTTCTATGTCATCACCATTCCCATTAGCCTTGTGTTTCATGAGTTTGCTCACGCGTGGATGGCAGACCGTCTCGGCGACAATACGGCCCGTCTGGCGGGCCGCCTGTCCTTGAATCCGTTGGTCCATCTCGATCCACTCGGGCTGATCTTGATCCTTTTTGGTCCGATTGGCTGGGCTAAGCCGGTACCCGTGGATGTGTCGCGCTTGAGGCATGGACGCCGTGACCTCATGTTCGTGGCTTTAGCCGGTCCCGCATCGAATTTGCTGCTGGCTGTGGTGTGCTTCCTTGTGCTTCGTGTTGTACCCGTGTCTGGATTTTCCTCTAATGGCTTGCCAGCTTTTGCGTTGCAGCTGTTGACGTGGGGTGCCGTGGTCAATGTGACACTGTGCGTCTTCAACTTGATCCCGGTACCCCCGCTGGACGGGTCCCGTGTCGTTTCAGCCTGGGTTCCTTATCGTCACATGTCCTGGCACCATCGATATGAAACCTATGGCCCGTTTTTGCTCCTGCTGGTGGTGGTCATCCCGCCCCTGCGCAATACGATTCTATCGCCCATGCTGAATGCGTCCTGGCAATTTGTCGCCTCTTGGTTTGGCTTTTATACAGGAGGTTTTTGAGATGGCATACGAGATCGTGCTGGATACATTCAGCGGTCCGCTCGATCTGCTCTTGCATCTCATTCAGAAGCATGAAATCGACATCCACGACATCCCCATCGCGTTGGTGACGGAACAATATATGCAGTACCTGCGCGCCATGGAAGAACTGTCCTTGGAGATAGCGAGTGAATTCATCGTGATGGCGGCCACATTGCTGGCCATCAAAAGTCGCATGCTGCTGCCGCGCCAATCGCAACAACAGGAGGAACTCCCCGACTCCGACGAAGACCCGCGCGAGCAACTTGTACAGCAACTGCTGGAGTATCAACGCTGCAAGTGGGCGGCTGCGCGGCTGCAGGAGTTGGAGCGCCGCCAGAGTCTCGTCTTTTCCCGCGAACCCATGGACCTGAGGCCCTATACGCCGGAGGCTCCCCCCTTGCCGGAGATGAGCATGTGGGTGTTGGTGGACGCTTATCGAGCGCTCATGCGCCGCGTACCGCCCCAACACCAATCGGCGCAAATTACAGGCACCGTCATCAGCGTGGAGGAGATGATGGAGTGGGTCCTGCAGCGGCTCCAGCGCTGGCAACGATGCAATTTCTATGATCTGCTCCCTGTGGATAGCGCCCGCGAGGAACTGGTGTCCACCTTTCTCGCCGTGTTGGAGTTGGTCAAGGAACGGCGGGTGGTTTGCACGCAAGCGTCGCCCTTTGCTGACATCGAAGTCGTATTGTTGGATGGTCGTGCGACCGCGTAAGCATGATGGGAGGTGTAAGGGTGCTGCTCAATGTGACCGGCCCGCTGGAGGCTTTGCTGTTTGCCGCGGGCAGTGAGGGCTTGACGACCGAAGAGCTTGCCGATGTCCTGCAGCTGGGAGTAGAGGAGACGCGCCAGCTTTGCCTGGAACTGCAAAAACAGTACGACGAGCGCAGCGCTGGGTTGGCATTGGTCGAATTTGCCGGGAGTTGGCAGTTAGTCACAAGGCCCGAGCACGCCATCTATTTGCGCCGATTGGCCCATACCCCGGTGGCCACTCAGTTGAGCACGGCCGCCCTTGAGGTGTTGTCCATTGTAGCGTATCGTCAGCCGATCTCCCGTGCCGAGATTGAAGATGTCCGCGGGGTGAAGTCGGACCGTGCCATCGCAACCCTCGTTCATCGTCGTCTGATTACTGAAGTGGGAAGGCAGAATGCGCCGGGCCGGCCCATTTTGTACGGCACCACGGACACCTTTTTGCAAACCTTTGGTCTGCGCAGTTTGGAGGACCTCCCTCCGTTGCCGGAAATGAGCGACGTGTCCTTAGACCTTTCCTTGTTCGAGCAGCGTACCAGCGTTCCCAGGGATTGATGCATGAGCTGGACGATTCTGGATAGGATAATGGACGTCCGGCGACAGTCACGGAAAGAAGCTCGGCTTTCAATTCGCTGGGTATCGGGGTGGAGGGTTTGTGGATCCTATGCTTGGTAGCAGTCTTGGTCTTGGTCCTCGCGCTCATCCTGGTGCTCCCCGTTACCCTCTATATATCCCTGGAACCTTCACACAATTCCCGGTTCAGCATGGATGTGCGGCTGCGTAGTGTACTGGGTCTCGTCCGCATCCATAAAAAAATCCATGACATAGAGGTTCTTCTCGGGCCTGGCGGCCCATCCGTGGCGGCTCAACATGAGACCTTCGGCTGGTCGGGCCGGGAACCTGGCCACACAATGGATCTTACCACCCATGAGGTCTTGGATCTGATACGTCATTGGCCGCAATGGGTCGCCCGCTTGCGGGAGATCAAGGGCATCCTGAAAGAGGTGCTATCCAAGATTTGGATTACCGAGTTTGTCCTCACCATCCGTTACGGAGTTAAGGACGCGGCGGTAACAGGTCTGTTGCATGGTCTGATTTGGTCGGGGCTGGGATTGGTCATGGTGATGCTGGTTCGTACCTTTTCCTTTCGCGTTGAGCCCGCGATTGTCGTGCAGCCGGAGTTTCACAGCCCTGGCTTCACGTTGAAGGGTTCCTGCATAATGAAGCTCCGCCTCGGTTACGCTATCCTCGCGATGATGGGGCTATTCCGCGTCTGGCGAAGGAGGGGACACCATGGAACACCCAATTCAAGGGCTCATGCAGACGGCCATGAGCAGCATTCGCGAAATGGTTGACGTCAACACGATTATCGGCGATCCGATTGAAGCCCCGGACGGTACCGTGATTTTGCCGGTGTCGCGGGTGGGGTTTGGTTTCGCCGCCGGTGGCAGCGAATTTGGCAGCAGCGGACGAGACGCCTCTACAACCCAGGAGCACCCGTTTGGTGGGGGCTCGGGAGGCGGCGTGTCCATCACCCCTATCGGGTTTCTCATTGTCCACGGTGAGCACGTGCGGCTGTTGTCGGCCGATCACGAGAATCAACTGTACGACCGGTTGATTGACATGGCACCCCAAGTGATGGAAAAGATCCAGCACCTGTTCCAGGGCGGTAAGACGAAAAGTGAGGTGCAGCAGGACAGCCGAGTCGAGTCGTCTGGGTTGTCCTAAACCGAGAGCGGCTGGCATACCCATAAACCAGTGAAGGTCTGGGGGTGTGCCAGCTATGATTGACCTCATCTGGCTCGGTCTGTTTCTGGCAGGTGTCACGACGGCCATGTTCACAGGTCACATGCAACGAGTGACTGCCTCCATCCTGGGTGGGGCCGAGCACGGCGTAGAACTGAGTTTGGCACTTATTGGAGTGATAGCACTCTGGAACGGTCTCATGAGCATCGCCGAAAAGGCCGGTTTGATTGACACATTGGCCCGCGTCTTGCGGCCGGTTACACGCTGGCTGTATCCGTCCGTCCCTGAGGATCACCCGGCTATGGGCGCTATTCTAGCCAATATGAGCGCCAACATCCTCGGCATCGGCAATGCGGCAACCCCACTCGGGCTGCGCGCCATGCGCGAGCTGCAAACCCTCAACGCCGACAAAGAAACGGCCAGCGACGCAATGTGCACATTATTGGCCGTCAATACCGCCAGTATTACGCTGATCCCCACTACGGTGATTGCCGTCCGCATGCAGTACGGATCGACCCATCCCACGTCCGTGGTTGGGACCACAATCATCGCCACAGCCCTCGGCACCGTCACGGCGATTGCGTTGGATCGGGGATTTCGGGCCTGGGATAGACGGCGGAGGCGCAGTTGATGCAAACTGCCATCGCCACGGTATCCAATTGGCTCTTGCCGTTGTTGGTGGCCGGCATTCTGGTCGCCGGCTACATCAAGCGGGTTCCTCTCTACCATTCTTTTGTCGACGGGGCCAAGGGCGGCTTTGGGATCGCGATTCGGCTCTTGCCGCACCTGGTAGCTATGATGGTGGCGGTTGAGGTGTTCCGCGCCTCGGGAGCGATGGATTTGCTTGTGCAGAGTCTGACACCGGTGACGAGTGTTTTGCACATTCCGCCCGAAGTGTTGCCCATCGGGCTGTTGCGCCCCATCAGCAGTTCGGCATCGTTGGCGTTCATGACCCACATCTTTCAAGACCCGAAGGCTGGGCCCGATTCCTGGTTGGGACAGTTGGCGTCCACCCTGCAGGCCAGTTCCGACACCACCCTGTACATTATCACCGTGTACTTTGGCAGTGTCGGCATTCGCAATTTCCGTTATGCGCTCAAGGTCGGATTGCTGGCCGATGTGGCGAGTGTGTTTGCCAGTGTCTTGGCCGTCACCTTGCTACTGGGCCCGATGCCGTAGGTCGGGGCTTTCCCTGCCCGGAATTTCATGCCATAATAGCGGTCAATGTATGGATAAAAACCTCATCCACGAAGGGAACAGAGATGGCGGAACGAATTCAAAAAATCCTGGCAGAGGCTGGTTTTGGATCACGCCGCAAGTGTGAACGACTCATACAGGAAGGACGGGTATCCGTTGACGGGCGGCCCGCGGTGTTGGGAGAACGCGCAGATCCGGAGCGGCAAACGGTGGCGGTGGACGGGCAGGTGGTCGAGCCGCAGCCGAAAGTTTGCTGGATGTTGCATAAGCCGACTTCCTGTGTGACCACACTGTCGGATCCAGAAGGTCGGCGTACGGTGATGGAATTCCTGCCCGATCTGCCGGTGCGGGTTTATCCAGTGGGGCGTTTGGATTACGACACCAGCGGTTTGCTGGTTTTCACGAATGACGGTGAACTCGCCCATCGCCTGATGCATCCGCGATACGAGTTGGACAAAGTGTATCGGGTGACGGTGACGGGCATGCCGGAGGCATCTGACCTTCGCGCATTGTCACAAGGCATCGATTTGGAGGATGGCCGTACAGCCCCCGCCAAAGTGGAAGTGTTGCGCCACCACCCGCGCGAGTCGGTGTTGGAGTTGACACTCCATGAGGGGCGGAATCGGCAGATCCGGCGGATGCTGGATGCCATCGGATTTCCAGTGAAACGGCTGAAACGGGTACGTTACGGACCGTTGCGGCTCACCGGTTTGGGGCCGGGCCGCGCTCGGCCGCTGACCGCGGACGAGCTGGCCCTGCTGTATGCAAGCGTCGATCTGCAACCGCCGCGGTTGGACAAAAATCCGCCACAGCAGCCCCGACGCACGCACTGGTCCGGTCAACCCCAGAGACGCTCCGCACGGCGGTGAGTTTGTCCAGGCGATTGTATAGTCCTTGCACTCATTGCAGAAAGTAGGTGCAAGGAGTGTGATCCGCCATGAAGAAAGCCATGTACGCTATGCTCGCCGCGGCTCTGTGTCTGTTTTCCGTCACGGCCTGCGGCAATCCACCCGCGAATAACGCCAATACAGCGGGTAACCCAGCGGTCAGCCCGCGTAACGACACAATGGCCCCAATGCGCCGTCCGGCCACCCCGGGAACTCACGCCAACCTGGCTGTGGAGCAGGACATCGCGAATCATGTGGTCAAGGTGGCGCACGTGCAGAACGCCAACGTCATGGTGGCTGGCCACACAGCTTACGTGGCGGTGAAAATCCGCCCGGGCGTGCGCACGGGATTGGCCGAACGCACGAAGGACCGGATTATTGCAGCGGTCAAAGACCGTCACCCAGAGATTCGCACGGTCTACGTGTCGGCCAATCCGGATGTCTATCAACAGTTTCAGAAGTTCGCCCGTGATCTGCAGCAGGGGCAGCCGGTCAGCGCCATCTGGAATCAGTTCTCGGCCATGGTGCAGCGCGTGTGGCCAAACGCCCGCTAGCGGGAATCTGTCGCGCGACCTGTCCGCATCTCGAACGCTGCACGCCGTGTGAGAATCCGTCGGCATGAGACCGTAAGAGGCTACAGCGACGAGGCTTCCGCAGCCTTGTCGCTTTTTCCGTCTGTGCGGATGTTGCCCGGCGACAAGCGGATCGTCATAATGGAAGGCAGTAATGACGAGGAGGGGTCCGGGGATGGATCAGGAGCCTGTACGGATACTGGTGGTGGACGATGAAGAGCGGATCCGCCGCCTTGTCCGAATGTATCTGGAGCGCAGCGGTTTCGCGGTGGATGAGGCTGCCGACGGGAAGACGGCGCTGGCAGCGGCCTTGAGTCAGACCTATGCGCTCATCATCCTCGATCTCATGCTGCCCGAGATGGATGGCCGCGATGTGTGCATCCAGATTCGCCAACACTTGCAGACTCCCATTATCATGCTGACGGCGGCCGGCGATGAGGTTAGTCGCATTCACGGTTTCGAATTGGGAGCGGACGATTATGTCGTCAAGCCGTTCAGTCCCCGGGAGCTGGTGATGCGGGTCAAGGCGCTGCTGAAGCGGGTGGGAGAAAACGACACCACTCGCACAGAACTGCAGCAGGTTTTGACGTTTCCCGACCTCAACATTCACATCGAAGCCCGTCGGGTGGAGGTGGCGGGAAAGGAAGTCGCCTTGACACCGAAGGAGTTCGACCTGCTTGTGTACATGGCGCAACGACCGGAAAAAGTTTTCAGCCGTGAGGAATTGCTGCGCGATGTCTGGAACTACCAGTTCTATGGCGATCAACGCACGGTGGACACGCATGTTAAGCGATTGCGGGAAAAATTGGGACATGCCTCACCGAAGGTCAGCGCCTACATCGTCACGGTCTGGGGTGTTGGGTACAAATTTGAGGTTGGTGCCCGTTGATTCGCAACAGCATCGTCGTCAAATTGTGGTTGACCATCGTGGGCATGGTCATCGTGGTGTTGGCGCTGTTGTCGATTCTGCTGCAGCAGTTCTTCGATAATTACGTCTATCGACAACAGGCACGTCAGCTGTCCCGTCTCGCGCAAAGTGTCCAAGTCTCCATCAACAACACGAAAAATCCGACCGCTGCGCTGCAGATAGCTCGGCAGATGGTCTACGTCCAGCAGGCCGACATTCATGCATCGCTCAGCTTTGACTTAACTTCCAACCCCGACCTCGCATCTGCCTATGACCATTTCACTTCAGACCAACGGAAGGCGTTTCTGGGCGGGCAACCCGTGGTCATTACCGGTGAGTCCGACGGCACCGACGTCGTGTCCGTCTACCTACGCTTAAACTCCGCCTCGAACCCGGGGATGCTCGCCGTCTGGCAGAATATCAACGCGCTTGACGAACCGATTGCCTTGATGCGCAATCTGATCATCTTCGCCATGGTGCTGGGTATCTTGCTGACCACGGGATTGGCATTCGTCGTATCGAAGAATTTGTCGCGGCCGTTGGTGCAGATGAACGAGGCGGCCGAACAGATGGTGCGAGGCCAGTTTCACGGGAAAATCGACGTGGCAACGAACGATGAGGTGGGCAGACTGGGGCGAACGTTCAATGTTATGGCGGACGAATTGGAACAGACAATTGCCGCCCTATCGTTTGAAAAGGAGCAGTTGAGCAACATCCTTGCGTCGCTGCATGATGGGGTGGTGGCGGCCGATTTGGATGGCAACATCACCTTAGCCAATCCACCGGCGCGGCGCCGGCTGCAGTCCACCTCCCTGGCCGCTACCGGGGTGCCGGATTCCACACGGCTACCGTCGGACCTGTATGGACAAATGCAGGCAGTCGTGGAGGCGCGTCAGCCGATAACCCGCGAATGGTCTTGGCAGGCCCGGGACATTCTGGCCACCATGACTCCGCTGTACCAGTCGGATGGGAAAACCCTGCGTGGGGTGGTCGCCGTCCTGCGGGATGTCAGTGAGGAACGGAGACTCGATCGTCTGAGAAAGGATTTTATCGCAAACGTGTCCCATGAGCTGCGAACTCCGCTGAGCATGATGCAGGGGTACGCGGAAGCTTTGTTGGATGAATTCGGGGACGACCCGGAGCAGCGCCGGGAGCTGACCGGCATCATCCATGATGAAGCCCTGCGCATGAAGCGCTTGGTCAACGACTTGTTGGACCTGGCGCAGTTGGAGTCGGGCCAATTTCAGATGACGTTTGCGACGGTGAATATCAGCGAGGTCGTCTTTCGCGTGGTCCGGAAGTTTCAGACGTTGGCCGCCGAGCGGGACATTCGCCTTGATGCGCAGCTTCCGGACAGCGAGGTCTGCGTGCGTGGAGACGAAGACCGATTGGAGCAGGTGTTCACCAACCTGGTGGACAATGCACTGCGCCATACTCAAGCGGGGGGACAAGTCGGCCTGGTGGTGCGGGAGAGCGGGGGCCATGCGCAAATTGACATTCGGGACACGGGCAGCGGTATCCCCGAGGAAGACATTCCATACATATGGGAACGGTTTTACAAGGCAGATAAGGCGCGCACGCGTGATCGATCGGGTACGGGCCTGGGTTTGGCCATCACCCGCCACATCGTCGATGCACACGATGGCGATATCATTGTCAACAGCAAGCTAGGGCAGGGCACCACGTTTACGGTGTCGATCCCGCTGGCGCACAGCACATCGCGGGCGTAAGACATGGAGGGAGTTCATTGGCCTGGGTGTACTACATGAAAATATTTGATACCCGGTTCCAGGCGGATTGTCTCGCGGCACGCATTCGCGATGCCGAAGGCGTCCTGCAAAAGGCGCCGAAGTATGTAGCCGTGTTTCGCACTCCCAGCGGAAAATATGGAATCAAGATCCTGTGGTAGGTGCAGGCGCCGTTGGCGCCTGCACGCTTTGTGCGCCCGGCATGGGCGGTCCCTATAGGGTGAAAGTCCCGAACGGGGATTGGAGACATATCTACCACTAGCCAAGAGCAAGGGTGTCCATCGTGAGGTGGAATCTGAAGAAAGCTGAAGGCAAACTCTCGACCCGAGGCACACGAATCGCATTCGAGGCTGTCACAGTCGGACGAGTTGCCCAAACACAACGAAGTCCGAAGTCGCCAAGGGCTGTGGCAATAGATGCGGCGGGTGCATGAGCGGAAAGGGGCCGTTCTTATCACCTCACACAAAGGGCCGTGGTTCATGGCGAGGATGCTGAACCAAGCCATGGATAAAGCGTACATTGAGCAACCGGGGCTGCGCAGTCTTCAGGTGAGATACCTTACACTTCGTGGAGTTTCATGAACCGCCGTATGCGGACCCGCACGTACGGTGGTGTGAGAGGATGGGGGCTAGGCGCCCCCTCCTACTCGATCGTCAGGCATGTCACGAGTATGCGGGTCATAGTTCGCGGTCGGGTCACCGATCTGGGTCGGTCCGCCGACGTTCCACCAATAAGTCCACAACGAGCGACAAGAACTCCGTATCCTGTTTGGGCAGTGTGCTCAGGCGATGAGCCATCTCCAAGTAGGGGGTGGACTCTTCATTGAGCACGAAGTTTTGCAGGTAGGATGGCAGTTCATCCGGTGAGTTCTTCATCTTGGGCGGCCGCAATTCCTTTCGTTGATCACACAAAGCGGGCAAAGACACACCGAGCGCGTTTGCCAGTCGTATGGCGTAATCCAACGACGGAAACCGCTTCCCCCGTTCGATGGATGAAATATGCGGCGTAGAGATACCGGATCGCAGGGAGAGCTCTTGCTGTGACCACCGACGCGCCTGGCGCAACCGACGAACTCGACTACCGAACGACTCGTTCAATCTGGTTTTCCTCCTGATGCAATATTTTACTTACGCCTATTACACTATCGCTGAACTTTTGAATTGTAAATAGTTAACGTCGAATATTGTTATCTTTTTGTAGACACAAGAGGAAAAAATGTTGATGAGAGGATGATTGCTTCCGTTCATAACCCGCTCTCATGCGGGCACCCTTCTTACAGGGGGTTCCTGAATGCAATACGAGGTGACGCTTGCGGATTCGCCATCCCGACTCGCTCGCATTCAAGCGGCCGTAAGGCAAGCCGCCTTTCCGCTGGCCATCACCGGCGCTGGCATCAGTGTGGCCAGTGGCGTACCTCTGCTGGCCGATTGCGTTGCGGGAGTGACGTTGGCCGAATTTTTCCGCCCACACTTGTTCAACTGCGACCCGGGGCGGTTTTACGATGCCTATCGGCGGATCCTGCAGCATTGGCGCACGGCTCAACCGAATTCCGCGCATCGCGCCTTGGCGGCAGCGAGGTTTCATGTCGTGACGCAAAACATCGATGGGTTGCATCGGGACGCCGGTACTGCCCATGTGCTTGAACTGCACGGGAATTTGCGGGAGTTACGTTGCCCAGGCTGCACTCAGGTGTATCAGAGCCAGTTGGTATGGCGGGCCCGAGTCCCCCATTGCCCGACCTGCGGTGCCGTGCTGCGGCCAGGGTTCAGCCTGGAGGGGGAGCCGATTCGCCACTTCAGTAGAGCGGTCGACTGGATGGGGAGGGCGGACTTCGTGCTGGTGATTGGCACCCAGTTGGAAATGGAGCCTGTGCGGCGGCTGCCACAGATGGCGTTGCACCGGGGACTGGACGTAATCGAAGTGAATCGCGACGCGGAAGAGTTGGTGCCGTTTATTCTGAAGAGAGGCTAGGGAAGCCCCCATCCGACTGGGAGCCATCGGAGGTGGCCACACCACAAGTATGGATTCCCTGGCCAGGCTACCATCTGTGTTCCGGTCCGGACGTGACAAAGGCGATGGCGACAAAGGCTCCTCCCATGGCCAGAAACACGGTGGCCAGAGTGGCTGCGTGTTGTGAAAAGAACAGTGCCAGAATGGCGAAGAAGGCGCACATGATGGCGATGCCCAAATAATACTTAAACACCCGTGTCTCCCCCTTGCCTGCATGGGAATGATTAAAGTTATCATAGCATTCGGCACCTTGTCTCGGCAACGATCGGGTTGTCGTACGGATGAGCGCGCTCTACCACTCTGGGTTTGGCTCCCGCCTACAAGTGCGTTATGATACAGTTGCAATGTATCTCGGCGGGCAAGGGGGCGCCATGTATGCTGAAACACGGGTTTGTCAGCGACGCCAGCCGCAAGGCGAAGGCGACTCGGCACGTGTACGAATATTTGAAGCGGAAGGTGGCGCCGGAGCACTGGATTGCTTCCGTGCAATGGGAGAATATCGAGGGAACGGATGGGATTCCAGTTCCTCAGAAGGACCGTTTTCGCGTTCTGAATGTGCGGCTGCACGATGAACACCTGAGTCCGTATTTTAAGACGGATATGAATCTTTTTCAAATGTTGATGCTGGACGACTCGGTTTCCATTCAGTTGTTTCGCGCCCGCAAAGGGTGGCTGTACCTATTTGACGGAATTCCCGCCGGTCCTAAACCTTTCGGCAAGGACGGTCACGACACCCGTTGAATCGACCACCGGTTCATCTGGCGGATGCGGCGCAAGGCCCATTCTAGGAGCACCACAAGGTATACGGCGAGGAACAGGTCCGGCAACACCCCTCCAGCCAGGGCAAAGGTGTCATACACGCCGTGGGCGAAAGCGGGGACAATGTAGGCCCAGCCTCGGCTGCGCGTGCCCCAAATCGATTCAGCAAAAGCAGCGCCCATCAAGATCCCGAACATCATGTGTGCTGGTACGGCCGTGACTGAACGGAGAATGACGGTGAAGAAGCCGGAGCTGGTCACGTAGAGTATCGTCTCCACAGCCGCGAATCCCAGGGCTGCAGCTCCACTATATACCACGCAATCGATCGGGCTTCGCACCAAGCCCTTTTCAATCGCTCCACGCTCCACGATGCTGGCCTTCAAAAACTCTTCCACCATGCCGGCGATGAAGAAGGCCGTGATCAACAGAGCTGGCCATCCCCCAAGACGTTCCTCGCTCCAGGAGGACAGCAGCAGTCGCTCAATTAGTCCTGCCGGCAGGACAATCGCGGCGCCGCGGAGAAACAGGCGGTACACGGCGCGCTTGGGCTCTGGATGCAGCCGATCCCGGGTGTACAACCAGATGATGAACAAAGTGACGGGTATCATGGCCAGGGCAGCGTACAGCATGGATGATTCCTCCTGTTTTATAGTCTGCCCTGATGACGCCACCATCACTCAACGGAGATGACGGATGAAACCGGGGGAGCGTCGGTTTCTGTGGTTCTGGCTATTCATCCGTGGTAGAGTGAAACAAGACTACAATCACGAGGTGGTTCCGTGTTCGAGATAGGCGGGTACTTGCGCGAGTTGACGCATGAGGCGACAGAGCCGGTCGATTACCGTTTACATACTGACCACGACTCGCTGGGACTGAACGCGGCGCTCGGGCGGTCGATTCGGATTCGCTTTCTGGGCGATAAGGCTTGCGTCCATTGCGGCCGTAAGGTGACAAAGTTATATCAAAACGGGTATTGTTTCCCGTGCGTCCGCACCCTTGCAGAATGCGATCTTTGTGTCGTCAAGCCGCATGAGTGCCATTATCATCAAGGCACGTGCCGGGATGCGGCGTGGGGTGATGCGCATTGCATGATTCCTCACTACGTCTATCTGGCTGTCAGCAGCGCCCCTAAGGTGGGTCTGACGCGCAAGGGCCGCGAATTGACTCGGTGGGTGGACCAAGGGGCCGTGGCGGCTGTGCTTTTTGCCGAAGTGCCTACCCGGCGGCAGGCAGGCGAACTGGAAATGGAGCTGGCCCAGCACATTGCGGACAAGACCAATTGGCGGAAAATGCTGGCCGACGACGTAGAAGAAACGGATCTGCTGACGCTGCGGAAACAATTGATAGACAAGTTGCCAAGCCACTGGCGGTCTTACGTTCTTGATTCCGTCACAGTCCGCCGTTTTTCCTATCCACGTGCCGAAGATGCACAGGTTGCGCTGCAGTCTCTTTCTCTCGACCGGACGCAGACTGTCGAAGGACGGTTGATAGGGGTCAAAGGACAGTATCTATTGCTTTCCAACGGCGTCTTTCAAGTTAAGAAACATGTCGGATACAGGGTTCAGATTTCCGTATTGTAGAGACGAATGGCTTCTTCCGTGGACGCTCGCACTTGCGTTAAGAGGCTTGGGACATCGTCACCGGCGACGATATCTCCATTGACGAATACGTACGGTTGCAAGGCGCACAACTCACACTCGCTCAGACACGGGGTTTCCAGCACCGACACAGCCGGATACTCGGTCTCCAGTTCAAACAGGTCCGAAACGCATGCCGGGTTGGCATCGCAAACTTCAATGAGGACGAATCCTCCCATTCACAGTTCACCTCCAACACACGCGTTTAGTGTAACACGGATGGCACCATGATCCCCACTGCCAGTCAGGGCATTGCTTGGGGCGTCGGCGGGAAATCTAGGGTCGGAAAAGGAGGCAAGTCACATGTCCTGGATTTACGAAGCCCGTCTTTACGATTCGAAAGCCGTCGCTTCATACGTAGCCATGTGCGTCCGTGATCACCGTTTGCTGGAGGGTCTGGAACCAGCCAAAGTGCAGGTGTTTCGCACCCGAAAAGGGAATTACGGGATTCGCTATCGTCCACAGGCCTGTCCATAGGCCCCTTGTGCGCTTGTCAGACGATGATGTTTTTTCTTAACGATCCGCCACAAATTGCGATACAATGTTGATAGAACGAGGTTTATCCCCAGGGCAATGGGATTCGCGTGATTTCTGAATCGGCAAAACACGCAGCTTGGGAAGGGGAACAGGCATGAAGCCCACGGTCAACCTCAAATGGTGCAGAAAGAATCTGGAACGGTTCAGTCAGCCGGTATTTGACGTGCTCCGAGAAGAACACCCCGAATTAAACATGTCCTGTGATGATTGTTTGAATGCCTGTGGTTTGTGCATTGATGTGCCGTTTGCGATTCGCAATACGGGAGTGGTGGCTGCTCGCGATGCACGTGGACTTTACCATAAGCTCAAACGCGGCACCACGGTCTTGACCGCACCACCGCTGCCGGGAACGTACCGGGCGGTCATGGCAGCATCCCATCCTGAAGACCAGGCATAGGCGTGCGTGGATTACCTTCATGTCACCTCACTGATTGCAGACGAGGGGAATAAGATCAATCAACTTTGGTCCCAACCCTCGGCATCAGAGGTGAGTCCGATGTCTGAACGAAGCAAGCGCACGGTGAAGAAGAGAAGGGGGTCGACCGTTGGCCTTCCGAATTTTGTTCCGATTGTCGAGCGCTACAAACAGGCGGTTGTAGGCATAGAAGTCGTGCATGAACCAGCCCAAACCCGTTTGTTTCCCATAGGTCCTCTGTGGCACGACGGGTCACCGAGCTACCGCAGCGTCAATATTGGAACTGGATTCATTTTTGATCCCAAGGGGCATATTCTCACGAACGAACACGTGATTCACAGCGCCAGCCAGGTATTGCTGCGCTTTTACGGACGCAAGCGCCCTGTCCATGCCACGATTGTCGGTACGGATTACGTTCACGATATTGCCATCTTGAAAACCCATCTGGCTGCACCGAAACTGATTCTTCGCATCGCCAAGCCCGAGGACATTTGTGTCGGCGAGTGGGTCGTGGCGATAGGTTCGCCGCTCGGTCTTGATCACTCCGTGACGGCTGGAATCATCAGTTCGAAAGACCGTCCGCTCAAGATTGGCGACAGAGAATATCCGAAACTCATTCAGACGGACGCGGCAATCAATCGGGGAAACAGCGGTGGGCCGCTGATCAACATGCGGGGTCAGGTCATTGGCATGAATACAGCGGTCAGTCAGAGTTCCCAAGGGATTGGCTTTGCCATTTCCGCAGAGGTCCTGCGGGAATCCATTGACAAGATTTTGTGAACAACCGCCTCATGGACAGAGGTCGCATGGTACATAATCCCTCTATCCTACGCGTAAGCATCATGAGAAATGAGGTGACTCCGGAGGAGGGATTCTTGTGTCGATACGTGCTGCGCTGGCCGCCGGGTCTTCGTTGGCTGTGGCGGCCACGTCTTTTACGGCTGCGATGGACACACGTTCGGGTCTGCCACGGGAGGTGCCTGCCGCTCCATGCAAGACCAACTTTCGCAGCTCAACCCTCACCAGCAAGATGAAAATCCCCGTGGAATACCTGCGTGAACGGATGCGCTTGCGCGAGATTCATTTTTCGACCTCCAAGCAACGATTCGCTTCCTCCTGGCAAGCGCAGACAACCGTCAACTTACAGGTGCTGGGTGCGGGCCATCCCGACTGCATGCGGAGCCTGGCGAAAGCTCGCAATGCCGCCGCGTCCCGTGTGCCCGCCTCACATCATACCGCTCTCGTGCTGGCCAGTCGAGGAGGCACCACGCCTATCCGGCAGCGACCCCAGATTGCTCAACCACGTGACGAACATAAACCCGCGGCGCCTCCCGTTCCATCTCTCGTCAGCAGTTCCACTGGGACGACCATCGCCCGTTTGGCGCTCTCCATGGTCGGCAGTCCGTACGTGTACGGAGGAGAGGACCCCAGCGGCTTTGACTGCTCGGGCCTGGCCGAATACGTGTATGCGAAATGCGGCATCGCCATCCCCCGCACTTCTTTTCAGCAATACGCGTGTGGGGAGACGGTCGCACGGTCTCAACTGCAACCTGGCGACCTTGTGTTCTTCGCCACCACCGGGAGTGGGCCCACACACGTCGCCATCTATGTGGGCAACGGACTGATTGTTCAGGCGCTCAATCCTCGCACCGGTGTTATCGTCAGCCATATCAACGCGCCCTACTACACCCAACGCTATCTCGGAGCGCGTCGTCCGTGGCATGTCTAGAGCGAGATTTGACTTCACGCTGGGGGCGTGTCAACATACCCAGTAGGTTTTGTTTGATGGGGAGGTAGAAACGGGAATGGCGTTCGAACACAACGGTATACCTCAATATTCACCGCAAGAAGTGAGAACCATCCTGGCGCAGCGGACCGTGCAGATAATCGACGTGCGTACCCCGGAAGAGTATGAATCGGGCCACATCCCGGGTGTACCTCTGCATCCCATGCAGGAGGTCACTGATTGGATGGGGCAACTAAACCCGGCGGACGAATATATCTTTGTTTGTCGCAGCGGCAACCGTTCGCAGCGCGTGGCCGAGTTTTTGAAAGCGAACGGCTTCTCGCAAGTGGGAAACCTGGCCGGTGGAATGCTCCAATGGGACGGAGAGGTCACTTCCGGTTCAGACCTGTGATCGATTGGACGATGCGAGCCAGAAAGAACAGTTGCCGTGGGTTGTTTTCATACAAGCAGTGTAAGATTTGTGGCGTGCTGCCGGCGTGCACCCAGCCGTGGCGCGCCATATCCTCTGTTACATCCTCCAGCCGGTAATCGGTTCCCTGGTGGGAGACGCCAAGCTCCAAATCGCCCCACGCGTAGCGATGCAGTGTTGCACGAAAACGGTTGTGGTCGGCGCTGGTCGAATAGACTTGAAAATGTTGGTTCTCGAGTACGATGACGACACCCGCGGGCTGAAACACAAAATCCCCAGGTTCCTCTATCGAGAGCACGTACACCTTGTCAATCCGGGTTTCCATGAACGCCATCCCCCTGTCCACTTCACCTTACCAGTCCGAGTCCGTACGGGCAAGCCGTAACGGCGTTGGGGTCTACCTTCTGCGCCCAGTCAGGAACGACGGGCTCTCCATATTCATAAAGCGGGGCGATGGGAGGTAGGCAAAACGTGGATTATCAGGACGTGTTGGCGGCGCTGGGGGCTGGCAGCGCACATCCCGGAGGTTTTCGGACCACCCTGGAATGGTTGGAGCATGTTCCCATACAGTCTTCGACTCGGATCTTGGAGGTCGGTTGCGGGACCGGACGAACCTCGGTATATGTGCAACAGAAATACGACTGTCCCGTGATCGGGGTTGATGTTCGTCGGGAAATGGTGGCAAAGGCCCGGCGCCGCGCCAAGCAGGTTGGGGCGAAGGTGAAGTTCGTGCAAGCGTCAGCCGAGCGCCTGCCGTTTCCAGACGCGAGCTTTGATTTGGTCTACATGGAGTCTGTGAATGTATTTGTCGATCAAATTGAGCAAGCGTTGGCAGAGTACCACCGCGTGCTCATCCCGGGTGGTCGCTTGTTGGATGTCGAGATGATGATCATGGGGCCTGTGGCGCCGGCCTGGCGTGAGTCCGCAAAGCGCGTTTACGGGGCCCTGAGAGTCCCGGACTTAGCCAGCTGGCGCCGTATGTTTCAAGAGAGCGGATTTTCCAATGTACGGGCACTATGGTCCCGGCCTGTACGACCGGAGGACGCGCTGGCGGCCGAACCGATGGACGAGAATGGGACCCTTGTCGACCCGGGTGCCTATCAAAAGCCTGAGGTGATACGCGTCCTCACGGAAAATGCTCAGTGGATGGAAACCAACCACCGCTGGCTGGCTTACGTTGTGTTAGTGGGGGAGAAACCCAAACGGAACCTGGAGACCAGCGGTTGACTCGGTCATCGAAACGAGACGTGTAAATTCTGGCGTACTTTACCAGGATAAACATGCCGCCAACCGGGGTATGGTAGCAAATAAGGCTAGCAGAGGAGGGTGCTCATGGACCAGGAGCAACAAGAGAGATTCTCGAAAATGCGGGACCTGTGGTCGGCTGCCAGCGAAGCCCTGACAAACATGGATCACGTTTTGCACACGGGACTTCAATCCGTGGACCATGATTCAGCTCGTCAGGCGGCGGATCTCCAACGTATCCAGGAGCAGGCAGGAAAGGCTGTTGACGCCTTGCGTCAAGTGTCCGAACTGGCGCGGCACGCTCGTTCCTATCAGGCGCAAATTCATCAGCGGCACAGTGGGCGTGTCCCCCACTAGCAGGCCCTTCCTGTCCGCAGGCCGGTGCCCGTACAACTATGGAGTCGACCCATGCTGCCTTCACAATGGCAGCTGGAGTGGCCGAAATCCTAAATAATCGGAGCTGACCAGTAGGTACTCAACCCCGTCTTTTTTACCCTCGAAACGGTACCGGTGAGCCGCCTGATGAAGATGACCGTATATGCACAGGCGTACCTCAAACTCAGAGAGCAGCGCCGTGAAGAGCGTATCCTCTCCCAGGTGACTAAGCGGTGGATAGTGCAGCATACAGACAATCGGCAGGTTGAACTTAGCGGCTGCGCGCAATGACAAGCGCAGGCGTTCTTGTTCTCGGCGGTACAGCGGATCATCCCGATGGGCATTAAACTGGGGGTGAGATGGTAGCAGCCAGCCCCTTGTACCACATACTGCATAACCACCGACCGAGAGCGCATCGTTTTGAATGGCAAACATCCCTGCATCCAGGTGCTTGCGCACGCGTCCGATGCCGTTCCACCAGTAATCGTGATTGCCTCGAATCATCAATTTCTTGCCGGGAAGTCGGGCTATCCACTGCAGATCCGGAATAGCTTCGGCAAGCGTCAGCGCCCAGGAGATGTCACCCGGCAGGAGAACCACGTCGTCCTGCGACACCACATCGATCCAGGCATCACGGATGCGTTGCTGGTGATCTTTCCACCGATCCCCGAATACATCCATAGGCTTGTTCACAGCATTTGACAAATGGAGATCCGCGAGAGCAAAAAAATTCATGCCAGTCCAATCCCTTCTCCGCTCATCATAGCAATCTGCAATTTGCAGACGCAAACCTCATGATCCCACCTGCACAAACCAATCTGTAAAATCACTGGATGGTATGGCCAGATCGGCTCCACACATGGCATGGTAAAGACAGAGGCAGGGAGGGTGTCTGATGAGGATGATGTGGACAGACGAACAGGAGCAGGTGGTGACGGGGGCCTGCGCGAATCGCGTGATCTTCGCCGCACCGGGTAGCGGGAAGACGGCTGTGCTCACCGCTCACGTCCACCATCTTCTGTCCACGGGTCACATGCGGGGGCGGGAAATCGCTGTGCTCACCTTTACCCGTCAGGCGGCTTCCGAATTAAAACATCGTTTGCGGGCGGACAACGGTCTTCCTGCGGAAGAGATTGAGGCACTGCGCGTGGGCACCTTTCACTCCCAAGTGTTTCGTGCCTTGTTGGAGTCTCGGGTTTGGGTGCCAGTTCCGTTGCACGCATCGGAGCAGATGGATGTGATGCGGACGGCGATGGAGATGTCTGGGATGGAGCCATCACCGGTGAACGTGCGCAAGATGATGGCGGAGCTGACTAAGCAAAAATCCGTCTGGCCACAGTCCAAAGTTCCGCGTTCCCTGCGGCGCACATTCGCGGCGTACGAACGGATGAAGCGGCAGCGAAATCGCTGCGACCTGGACGATTTGCTGTTGGCTATGTGCGGTATGGTAGAGGATGAATCACGGTGGAAGCGCGTGTCCTGGCTGCATTCTCTCCGTTACATTCTCGTCGATGAGTTTCAGGATACCAATGCGGTGCAGTGGTACATCCTCCAGCGACTTTGTCGGCTTAGCGGAGCCAAGTTGTGTGTGGTGGGTGACGATGACCAATCGATCTATGGGTTTCGGGGCGCCAGCCCCCGTTGGCTGTTGGGATTTTCAAAAGCCATGCCTGAAACCGAAGAGGTGATACTGTCGCGCAACTTTCGCTCCTGTTCCCGCATCATTGCATACAGCCGCCGATTGATTGAGCACAACCGTGCGCGGGTTGGCAAGCCGATAGTCGCCGTACGCGAACAGGCTGGTCTTTGCCGTGCGCTGTCATGGTCCACCGAGACGGCCGAAGCCGAGGGGGTTGCGCGGCTTGTCTGTGCGGAGAAGACCTCATCCGTGGCCGTTCTTGCCCGTACCCGGCGTCAGTTGATGTCCGTGTATCAAGCCCTTCCTGTCAGCATCAGGCGCGGTGTCGGTTTTCACACCCTCCATGAGGCGAAGGGGCGGGAATGGGACGTCGTGCATATTGTTGGCGCGGTGGGCAACAACCCGTATCTTTCGTGGCAGGCCTGGAACAGAGACCATCCGGACGACACGGCGAGGAGCGAAGAGGAGCGGCGTTTGTTTTATGTTGGCATGACTCGCGCGCGCTTTCGGCTGTTTATTCATGTGCCTGGTCAGTGTCGAGGACGGCATTGCCTGCCGATTGAGTATGTCGAAGAAAGTGGACTATCCCTTTCGTAAATCCTGTGATATACTACGTTAAAGCGGAATCGGTCAGAGGATGAATGACAGTGGACGAGCGGGTGTGGCGGAATTGGCAGACGCACCAGATTTAGGTTCTGGCGGGAAACCGTGGGGGTTCGAGTCCCTTCACCCGCACCAATTTGGGACAGGACGGCCCAACTTGCCGTCCTTTTGTCGTATTGTTGCCATTCCTGCCGTATATGGAAGCCGCATCCTCATGGTATCATAATGACAAGAGTTGTCTCAGGGGGTGATCAACATGCCCGTCACGATATACGATGTCGCACGCGAAGCGAAAGTTTCCATGGCCACGGTGTCACGGGTGCTCAACGGCACCGCCGTTGTCAAGGAAGAGACGAAAAAGCGTGTGCTGGACGCCATCGCCGCATTGGGCTACCGGCCAAACGCGGTTGCGCGTGGTTTGGCCAGCAAGAAGACGCAGACTATCGGCGTGATTGTACCCGATGTGTCTGCGGCTTTTGTGGCGGAAGTGGTCCGCGGCATTGAAGACATCGCGGCCATGTATGCATACCAGATTATCCTGACCAATTCCGATTCGCAGTTGGAACGCGAAATCGATTTGGTGGGCACGATGTGGGAAAAACAGGTCGATGGGATAATTTATATGACAGACAAGCTGCGAAAGGAACACATCAGCGCTTTTGAACAGGCGCAAATCCCGGTTGTTCTGTGCGCCACTGAAGACCCAGAACGTCGGATTCCTTCCGTAAACATAGACAACCGGCAGGCGGGCGCTGATGCCGGACAGTATCTGATACAGCGCGGATGTAAGCACATTGCGTTTGTCACCGTGGAAGAAGGGCGTTCCGTCCTGTCGGATCGACGCGGGAGGGGGTTGCAGGCCAGCCTCCAGGGTCAGCCGTTGATTCGCATTGAGACGCGTGACGGTCGCTACGAAAGCGCCCTGCCGAGGATCCAACAGGCACTCAAAGAATACGAGATCGACGGTATTGTGGCCGCGTCCGACGAACTTGGACTGGCGTCGATTCACGCCGCCCAGGACCTGGGCCGTTCGCTTCCAGAGGATATCAAGGTCATCGCATTTGACAACACTCGCTTGGCGGAAATGGTGCGTCCCAAGATGTCGGTGATTGCTCAGCCGATGTATGACTTCGGGGCGGTTTCCATGCGCTTGCTGACGAAGTTTTTGCGTGATGAACCGGTGGACAATTACACCGTAATTTTGCAACATGATATTGTGGAACGGCTATCCACCTGACTCGATTCGCATGGCGCGCGTGTGGCACGGATTCTGGTCGCCCCGACGGGTCTGGAGGAGGCACTAAGGATGATCCGTGAGTTTATCGAACGGCACCGCCAAGAGATGATTGAGTCGTTGCAGGGGTTGCTGCGCATCCCCAGCGTCAAAGGGCCTGCCCAACCGGGTCGCCCATTTGGGGACGGCCCGGCCGAGGCATTGTCATATGCACTCCAGTACGCTGCCAAACATGGTCTGCGGGTTGCTGATATTGATGGCTACGCTGGGCATGTGGAGCTTGGGGACGCCGAAGACTATGTCGCGGTCTTGTCTCACTTGGACGTGGTGCCTGCGGGGCCCGGGTGGACTTATCCTCCGTTTTCGGCGGAGATTCATGATGAGCGGGTCTACGCCCGGGGGGCGATTGACGACAAGGGGCCAGCATGGAGCGCATTATGGGCATTGATTGCGCTGAAAAAATTGGGCTGGACCACGAAGCGCAAGGTCCGATTGATCTTTGGCCTCGACGAAGAGAGCGACTGGCAATGCGTGCGCCACTATTTCTCGAAGCAGCCTGTGCCGCTCGGCGGGTTTACGCCGGATGCGGATTTTCCCTTGATTTTTGCCGAGAAAGGCGTCGCAACGCTGTGCCTCGAAATGCCGGCCGATAAGGAGTCCATGGCACCGTGTGTGATTCATTTTCACGGTGGCGACAGACCGAACATGGTGCCGGATGCGGCGGAAATCGAAATTGATTGCCACTCCGAAACCGCCGCGCGAGAATGGGAGCAGCAGTTGCATAAAGAGGCCCGACAGCGTCACATAGAAGTGGTGATCAAGCGGGAGAGTTCACAGCTGCGGGTGTCTGTGCGGGGGGTGTCCGCGCACGGGAGCACCCCAGAAAAAGGGGTCAACGCCATTGTTCAGTTGGCCACTCTGTTAACCAATCGAAATGTCGCGAATGCGTCGATGTGGCGCATGATTGCCGCCCAGGACACATTGGGCAAGGCGCTTGCGATGGACACCGAAGACGACATCACAGGCCCCCTGACCAGTAATCTGGGTTGTGCCGAATTGATAGATGGACGGTTTCGCTTTTGGTTCAACATTCGCTATCCCATAGGCGCCCAGGTCGGGGAATTGGTCGAGAAGTGCCAGGAATATGTATCAGATAGATGGTCCGTGAGCTTGGAGAACGACATGCCTCCCCATTATGTGCCATTAGACAGTCCTGTGGTACAGGTGTTACAACGGGTGTATGAGCAGCATACGGGTGTCCCAGCCGAACCTCTGGCCATCGGAGGCGCCACCTACGCGAGGGCCATTCCCAACGCGGTTGCTTTCGGTCCCTTGTTTCCGGGGCAGCCTGACCTTGCCCATCGCCGGGATGAATACTGGGGTATCCACGATTTTCTGCGCTGCGTCGAGATATATGCGCATGCCATTCACGAATTGGCGAATACGCTGTAACGACTCCGGTCGCCAGATCAAGGCGCTTGGTTGCACGGATCATGGCGCTGGCTGCCTGGGTAGACAAAGGAGGGAGAACTCGATGCGAGTGGAGCGGATTGCCAAAGACAAAGTGCGCATCTTTGTCAGCTACGACGACCTTGAGGAACGCGGGATCGATCGCGATGAAATTTGGAAAAACGGGCGCAAGGTCCAAGAGTTGTTTTGGGATATTATGGAGACCGCCTACACGGAAGTTGGATTTGAAATTGCGGGTCCCATCGCGGTGGAGGCGTTCACCATGCCCACGGAGGGTGTCGTCGTCATTGTCACCCGGGTACCGAGCCTTCCAGCGCCGGATGAGGACGAGGAGGAGATGGATGTCGAGCTGACGCCCGATGTGTTCTCGTCCTTCGCCTTCGGATTCGAGGATTTTGAAGATGTGGTTCGTGCAGCTCACGCCATCTGGCCGAATTACGATGTGGGTGGCACGTTGTACGAATATAAGGGAAAATATCATTTGTACTTCGACGAGGACAGGTTGGCAGAAGAGGATTATGACCCACTGTG
This sequence comes from Alicyclobacillus shizuokensis NBRC 103103, assembly GCF_001552255.1. GTDB lineage: Bacteria > Bacillota > Bacilli > Alicyclobacillales > Alicyclobacillaceae > Alicyclobacillus_G > Alicyclobacillus_G shizuokensis. The sequence continues at coordinate 29,893 of NZ_BCQV01000014.1, read as the reverse complement.
GGCGTTGCTGCATGAGTTTGGTGAATTTTCGGATACAACCTACGCTGTGTTGGAGGAATACGGGAACTGCATTCTCCGTGACAACGCCATCGCGGACCTGGTGCGCCTGTTTCCGCTCTATACTTGACGATTTTATTGCTGAAAAGCGGGCCACAGGGCCCGCTTTCGTGTATAAAGGGGGTGCCTGCTGCATTCAGTCTATGCCAGCGGCAGGCCTTTTGCGTACACCACATTCCATTGTATACTGTTGGCGGCTTTCTTCGATGCGAGCCGAGTAGATGTGATGACTCGACCTTTAAAGGAGTATGAAAATGCAAGCGCAAACGGATCCAACCTCCTCAGCAGGAGCGGACATGGAAATTCTCGATATCTATGCCAATACGCAGGGCGTGATTGAGCAAGCTTTGAAATACCTGGGCTATGATCGACAGATGTTTGACCTCCTGAAAGAGCCCATTCGGGTTCTGACCGTACGCTTTCCCGTCCGCATGGACGATGGCAGTGTGCGTGTTTTCACCGGTTACCGAGCCCAGCACAACGATGCTATCGGGCCCACCAAAGGCGGAATTCGTCTGCATCCAGATGTCAACGAAGACGAAGTGAAGGCTCTCTCCATCTGGATGTCTGTGAAGTGTGGCATTGCGGGGCTTCCCTACGGAGGAGGCAAAGGCGGTATCGCTTGTGATCCGCGGGAGATGTCCTTCTCGGAAATCGAGCGCTTGAGCCGAGCGTATGTCCGAGCCATCAGTCAGATCGTGGGACCTACGAAAGACATTCCGGCACCGGATGTGTTCAGTAATTCTCAAAATATGGCCTGGATGCTGGATGAGTATGCCAGCATGCGAGAATTCGATTCACCTGGGTTCATTACCGGTAAGCCTTTGGTGTTGGGCGGCAGCAGGGGGCGGGAGCGTGCCACTGCCCGCGGTGTGGCCATATGCATTGAGGAAGCTGCACGCGTGAAAGGCATTTCGTTGCCAGGCGCACGCATCATTGTGCAGGGGTTCGGCAACGCGGGCAGCTACCTGGCCAAGTTCATGAACGACCAGGGTGCGAAAGTAGTTGGAATATCGGACGCTTATGGCGCATTGTACGATCCCGATGGTCTGGATATCGATGATCTGCTGGAACGACGGGACTCGTTTGGAACGGTCACGAAGGCATTTCGCAATACCATCACGAACCGTGAATTATTGGAGAAAGAATGTGACATTTTAGTCCCAGCCGCTGTGGAAAATCAAATCACCACCGAGAATGCTCCCCGCGTACAAGCCGCCATCGTCGTGGAGGCGGCCAACGGTCCAACGACCCCGCGTGCCACGCAGCTGCTGACGGATCGGGAGATCTTAGTCGTTCCCGACGTGTTGGCGAACTCCGGTGGCGTCATCGTGTCCTACTTCGAATGGGTGCAGAACAACCAGGGGATGTACTGGACCGAAGAAGAGGTGGAGAAGAAGCTGGACAGGGTTATGCGGACAAGCTTTGACACCGTTTATGAGACTGCGCAGCGTTATGAAATCGACATGCGCTTGGCGGCTTATATTGTAGGCGTGAAGAGATTGGCAGAGGCCGCCCGTTGGCGAGGTTGGGTGTGAGCCCAGGAATGGAGAAGGAAATTTGACTCGAGCGACGAATGAAATAGCGAGCGCTGGAAAGTTTATCACAAGACGGCGCCGACCATAATGGATGTATTCGCCCGCGTCCGATAGGGGGTACAAAATATGCGGTCGGAAACACTCGTGTCCGAGGGAGTGCAGGATGACGTGGCGCTGACGAATCAGCGGGTCAAAGTGCACATTCGTTGCCGAAAGTGTGGAGAGACGTTCATTTTGCGCGGCGTTCGTGACGCTAAGGGGCGTATCGAAACCGGCTTTAAACGCTGTTTGTGCGACAACGAGGACGATTTTGACATCGAACCTTTGAACTGAGCTACTCGCCCATCTGTCCTATCCTTCGGCTTGTTTTGCCGATATGCCTGCCAAGCGGCAGGCATATTTATTTTGTCCTTTTGACACAATATCCCCGAGCAGAACAAAGAAGACAGGGGGATAACCGGCGGTGTTAAACAAGGTCAGATGGATGGGCCTGCTTGGTGCTGCACTGCTCACCCTTTGGCAGCCGGCAATGAGTGTAGTGCAGGTTGAGGCGTTCACAGCCCGCAACCTGCAGTACGGCAGTCAAGGATACGACGTCGATGAGCTGCAGAACCGGCTTAAATTTCTCGGATACTATCACGGCAAGGTCGATGGCATTTTTGGCTGGGACACTTATTGGGCAGTCCGTGACTTTCAGTACCGTTTCGGTATGAAGCCCACAGGGCTTGTGGACATGCATACCAAGATGATGTTGGTCAAGGCGACCAAGAATTGGCACTACCATGGTCCGTTGGCAAGCAAGTCCAGGACGTCCGGGACTGCTGGTAACCAACTCCCCTCTGCTGTCGGAGGGATATCGCAATCCGACATTAACTTATTAGCGCATCTGGTGTATGGAGAAGCGCGGGGCGAGCCGTTTGTTGGTCAAGTGGCGGTGGCTGCCGTGGTGTTGAACCGGGTCAAGAGTGACAAGTTCCCCAACACAGTAGCCGGGGTGATCTACCATCCGGGAGCCTTCACGTGTGTCACGGACGGGCAGTTCAACCTGCAGCCGAGCAAACAGGCTTATCAAGCGGCCTTGGATGCCGCTCACGGTTGGGACCCTTCACACGGTGCGTTGTACTACTACAATCCGAAGAAGTCCCAAAACACCTTCATGAATCGACGGCCGAAAATCGTCACCATCGGGGATCACATATTCACGCGTTGAGGAACCAGCGGAACCTGTCCCAGTGAAAGGAGTTGTCTCTATGTTGCAGCGCACTACATGGGTCGCCATACCTGTGGCCGCCTTGGCGGTGGTAGGAGGGAGCCTAGGCTGGTGGGGTTACAGTCAGTACCAGCAGAAACAAGCCCTTGCGGCTGAGGTGCAGAGCCGCTACGCGGGGACCTTCCATAACCTGACGAGTGATGTGAACCACCTGGAGGAGGAAATGGGCAAGGCCCTGATCCCGGCGGACGTGGCATCGTTTCAAGAACACCTGCGTAACATCTGGCGCCTGACCAGCGTCGCACAGGAGGATGTGGGCAACCTGCCTCTGCAATTGATGCCGATGCATAACACCCAACAGTTCTTGTCGAACGTGAGCAAGACGATGGACAACTGGCTGACCGAAGATGCGGCTCCGACCAATGCCAATGTACATCAAAAGTTGCAGACGATGTACACGAATGCACATAAGATTTCGAACTCCCTGAGTCGAATGCAGGAGACTGTCTTAGGTCAGAATCTAAATTGGATGTCCGTAACGCAAGCCTTGCAGCAGCAGCGACAGCAAAAGACCGACAACCAAATTATCGATGGATTTCAAAAAATGGACGGAGCAGCAGGGGCGTTTGTCGAAACCCAGAATACTCCTTCTACACCACATCGGCCAAGCACAAAGGCCCTGTCGGGACAGGCAAAAATCAGCGGCAGCACGGCCCGAGCGACGGTCGCACGAATGCTGGGGGTCACTGTGGGTTCCGATTGGCAAGTGACGTTGACGGATAAAGGAGCACACGTACCAGAGTACATCGTAACAGGTTCCACCAAATGGGGACATCTGCGTGCATTCGTCAGCCAGCCAGGAGGCCATGTGTTGTCTTATCAGCTGGATTATCGACCGGGTAGGGGAACGTACGACTTTGGCGGCGCGGCTCGGGCGGCACAAGTTTGGTTGCAACGGAATGGTTTTGGCACGGTTGAACCGTTGAATTCGTATCAATACGATCACGTTGCCTATTTCATGTTTGCTCCCATATACAAAGGCGCTGCCGTTATGTCGCAGACCTTATCTGTCAAGGTGGCGCTCGACAAAGGGGGAATCATTGGATATGACGGCAGCAATTACTTTTATTACCCGGTGACGCATGTACCATCCCGCGTTTATACCGCTGCCCAATTGCAGAAGCGTCTCCATCCGGCGTTTCAGGTGCGCATGGAGCGCGAGTGTATCGTGCGCGACAAGAATGGGGACTACCAACCCGCCGTCGCGTTCTACGGCATAGAAAACGGGGAAACCTACCGCGTGTACATGAATGCGCACACCGGCCGCGAGATGGCTATCGAACAACTGACCCACCACCAATGACTGAGGGGACTATCGAACCCAAGGCGGTCGCGCAGATCCAGCGAGGCCGCCGTTTTTGTTGTGGTTGCGGCGGCCACGCCTGTGCTACTTGTCTTATTATAGAAGTGGGGGGGGTGGAGTGAATGAAGCCGCCTGTGGTGGGGCAGTGGCTACGGATTCGCGAACAGCCTGATCAACCACACTATCTGTGCAAATTGCTCGACCTGACAGATACTTATTGGCTGGTGGACAATCCGATACCTGAGGAGGGTCAACCGCCGCTGCAACTGGCTATGCACCGTAAAGTATGGATGGAGTACCAGGGAAAGGATGGCGCGTTGTATACCTTTGCCGGAGAGGTCATAGGAAGGAAGGAAGGCGCGTTGCCATCCTGGGAGATTCGGGCGCCAAGGCGAGACGAAATCATTCGTCAGCAACGACGAGAATTCCTTCGTGTGCCGGCCGATATCCCGGTCCGGTTGGAGTGGACGGATGGGGAGCACAAGCGAATCGACGATGTATTTACCCGCGACATCAGCGGCGGTGGACTGGCGCTGCTGGTCCCGAGGCAGGTCCGTCTCCAGCCTGGAATGATAGTTCGAGTCTTCTTTGCCTTGCCAACCAATCAGTTCGCGATAGATGCTCAATGCCACGTAGTCCGGGTTTCGGATCGTAACGAAGCGGGGTACGCGGTGGCTTCCATGGCGTTCACCAGCATCAAAGAGGCGGTTCGCCAACGCATCATTCAATACACATTTCAACGGCAAAGGGCATTGATGTAGGGGTTGGCGTGCCTGTGAGTTCGGCATGTCCCGCCGGTGAGAGGCATATCCTAGGAGTGGAGGGATGCCGATGGCTGGCGAGACATGGACCCGGCGATTGCAAGACCTGGTGGCGCGCACGGATGGCGTGTTGCTGCCTGTGTGTGCAGGTTGCCTGACCTTTCTGCTGGCGGTCCAGGCAGCGGGCCGGCTGCCTTTCCTGCGTGAGCATCTGGATGCGGCGGCCGACCGATTCGTCCAGATGCCGAGCGAGGTGGTCCCGGCCAGTGTAGCGACGGAGCATGCCACCATCACGCTGTACTTGTCGCCTGAGACTTCCCTCGATGCGCCCATTCAGGTCTTTTGTAACGGCCGGTTGGTAGGGGTGTTTGAGCGGGCCTCGTGGTCGCTCCAACTACACGAGGGAGACCAAATCACGCTGTACGCACCAACATTGGATCACAGTTTGACCGTCAAGGTGGACCAGAACAATCCCCGGCTGCTGACGCCGGCTCCCGGCTGGACCGCGACGTTGGGGCCAGACCAACCACGTGTCCATCTGCCGATTGCAAAGTTCACGGTGTAGGTCCATTGCGTACCGTCGATTCCCTATGCTACTATATGGTTACTGGTATAGCGCTACAGTTACCCGCTCGCGCTGTCGTGCGTCTTAACCTATAGTGTCAAACGAGGCATAGAGAATGGCTCGGTGAGGGCTTACGAAAAGCGGGCGTTGGCCTGCTTTTCTTGTTCTCGGACGCTGGAAAAAGACGTATTGGCAGCAAGGCCAAGACGGAATCATAGGGGTTTATTTGCGTATGAGTCGTATGGCTATCGCCATTGATGGACCGGCAGGCGCCGGAAAGAGCACAGTGGCCAAGGCCGTCGCGCAGCAGCTTGGGATTCTCTACCTGGATACAGGGGCGATGTATCGCGCTGTGGCGTGGCTGGCGGATCAACACGGTGTGAATGTCGACGATGAGGCGGGGTTGATGCAGCTGTTGCATAGCCACTCACTGTCCATCGGGGAGTCGTCATCGGGGACGCTGGCCGTGTTTGTGGATGGAGAGGACGTCACTCCTTATCTGCGGTCTCCCGAGGTGTCGGCCAAGGTCTCGCGGGTGGCGGCCCAGCCGCGGGTGCGTCAACTGCTCACACAGTTGCAGCAAGAATTCAGTAAAGAGCATGCCGTCGTCATGGACGGTCGGGACATTGGGACAGTCGTCCTCCCAGACGCTGACGTCAAAATCTTTCTAACGGCGAGCCTGGACGAAAGGGTGCGCAGGCGCCGTAAAGAACTGGAAGATCAGGGCTTCGCCGTGTCGCACGAGGATTTGGCGCGCTCAATTGAGGAGCGTGACCGTTTGGATGCATCACGGGCAGTTGCGCCGCTTTGTCCGGCCCAGGATGCCCGACATGTGGATTCGACAGGGCGTTCGGTAGAGGAGGTCGTGGCGGAGATTCTCGAGATTGTGGAGCAAGTCGTGCATGAGTAGAACGGACGACCCCACGCGCACATTCTGGTTTCGCGTCGCACGCGTGATAGTGACGAGCTTCTTCCGTGTGACGTACCGGTTTCGCATCGTGGGCGCGGACAACATACCGAGTACAGGGCCGCTGATCTTGGCGTCCAATCACATCAGCAATTTGGATCCGCCCGTGATTGGGATATGCACGCACCGCCACGTGCAGTTCATGGCCAAGGCAGAACTGTTCAAAATCCGTCCTATCGGCGCTTTTCTGCGATGGCTCGGAGGTTTTCCCGTTCGTCGCGGTCTTCGTGACACCACCGCCGTCAAGTACGCTGTTTCGGTGCCCAAAAAGGGGGGATGTCTGGTCATCTTTCCGGAGGGGCACCGGTCCAAGGATGGGCGTCTGGGCAAGGGATTGACGGGGGTGGCGTTTATCGCACGGCGGGCCGGTTGCCCGATTGTTCCGGTGGCTATCGTGGGCCCCTATCGCTTCCGACAACCGCTGACCGTTCGCTTTGGTCGTCCATTGTTGCCAGAGGCCGATGATAGCAATGAGACCTTGTTGGAGAAGCTGATGTCCAGCATCCAGGAGCTGCTGAACGAGGGGCATGCTTGAGGTTCCGCGACGGGTTTTGCATGGGGCATTGACCAGAAAGGGAAGCCGCATACTATGGATCATCCATTCGTCGCGTATGGCTCGGTTTTCGCCGCTGCGGTCGGGAATCGAGAGTACTATATAAAGTTCTGTGGTCACATGAGGAGGGCTTCGGATGTCTGAGGATCTTCAGGAAATGTTGAATACTGCTGCTCTGCAGCCGGGGGACGTCGTCAGTGGGACCGTAACCGCCGTTGACGACAAAAAGGTGTCTGTAGATATCGGATATAAATTTGAAGGCATCATCCCCATCCGTGAATTGTCCGCGTTGCGTATTGATCATCCCAGTGAAGTCGTTGCTGTGGGGGACACGGTTCGGACGAAGGTGCTGAAAATTGACGAGGACTCGGAAGTTGTTGTCCTGTCCAAGCGGGACGCGGATGCCGCCGATGCTTGGGACGAACTTCTCCACAAGTATGAGAGCAACGAGGCGTTCGATGTGGTGGTCAAAGACGTGGTGAAGGGCGGTCTGGTAGCCGACGTCGGCGTGCGCGCATTCATTCCGGCCTCATTGGTTGACCGACACTTTGTCGAAGACCTGAGTGAGTTTAAGAATAAGACCATCCGGGTCCGCGTCATCGAAATCGATCCCGAAAACAACAAGTTGGTGCTGTCGCGCAAAGCTGTCCTGGACGACGAGCATCAGGCGCAGGTACAAAACATCATGCGCTCTCTCGAAACAGGGGCGGTGGTTGAGGGTACCGTTCAGCGGTTGACCAGCTTCGGTGTGTTCGTGGATGTCGGAGGCGTGGACGGCTTGGTGCACATCTCCGAATTGGCATGGCATCACGTGGATGACCCTGCGGAGGTCGTCAAGAAGGGAGACAAGGTCCGGGTCAAGATTCTGCGGGTGGATCCGGAGGCTGGACGCATTTCATTGTCCATGAAGGAAGCCGAGCCGAGCCCGTGGGAGCGCTACATCGATGAGTTCCATGAGGGCGACGTGGTGACCGGCACGGTGAAACGACTCGTGGATTTTGGAGCTTTTGTGGAGTTGCGTCCGGGCTTGGAGGGATTGGTTCATGTCTCTCAGATCTCCCGTCAGCATGTGGTCCATCCGGCGGATGTACTCAGCCCAGGACAGGAAGTTCAGGTAAAAATCCTGTCGTTTGATCCAGCTCGTCAGCGCATTTCGCTGTCCATCAAGGAGGCAGGCAATGATCCGCTTGGCAGCGGCTCGCGTCAATCGGACCGTCTGTTTGACCGGCACAACGATACTCATTCGGGGACAGGAGCGACCCTTGGAGATCTGTTTGGCGACTTGTTCAAACGCTGAGTAGGTCGCTTGTCTCGCATTCCTAATACCGGCGCATGGCCAATGGCTGTGCGTCTTTTTTTTGCTGCCAGGGAAAGACTACCATGTAGCAGCAGACATGTTGCTGTGCAGGCCCTGGGGGCCGGCTGGTTGACCTGGTGTGTGACGGTGACGACGGGTTCGGAGGACGAGAGCATGAACGATGTCCATGTGGTGATCATCCTGAGTGTGTTGGTTCTGACATTGGAACTTGTGTACCCGGCGCTCAGTTCCAGCCGGCATCGTGTCCAACATGCCTGGATGCTGTACCTTGTCAACCTGGCTGCCGTGTTTGTACAGTTGCTCACCCCCCCAGGTCCGTGGCTGCTTCTCATGCCGAGTGCCCTGTTTCTGTACTGCACCTGTCTCGTTTTGTTCCGTGCCCATCCAAAGCTCTCTGCGTTGGCATGCGGTGCATGGGTATCCGCCTGGGCGAGCCGCTGGATGTGGGAGCATTACCCATTCAGCACCTGGCATGGGGTCCCCATGTGTGTGTGGTTGGGAATGGTGTGCGCCTGGGTGATGAGCGCGATGACACGAGACATACAGGAACAGATCATGGGAGCTGGACTGGCCATGCTCTTACAGGTTCCAAGCCGGCCGCCGTGGCTATCGTACGCACCCTGGGTCACTCTCATAGGACAATGGTGGACCGTGATCGCTGTGTGCAGCCTGATTCACGTGCTGACCCACTGCGTCTTGGCCATACGGCGCCGCGGCCGATCCGGTTTGCCCGTGTCATTAAGTTGACCGGATTGGACAACATCAAGCATAATGATATAATGACAACTTCCGAGTCAGGAGTGGTACGATGCCTCGCATCGCGAGAGTGCGGCCAAATTCGTTGGCCGAGGAGTTGGAATTGGCTCCCGGCGATGAAATTGTGAAAATCAATGGGCAACCCATTCAAGATATTATCGACTTGTCCTATGCGCTCGCTACCGAAGACATGGAGTTGGAAGTCAAGCGGGCAAATGGTGAAGTGTGGATTTTAGAAGTGGAAAAGGACTATGACGAGGGGCTGGGCGTGGACTTTGAATATCCCACGGTGGACCGCGTACGGTTGTGTCACAATAAGTGCGTGTTTTGCTTTGTGGACCAGATTCCGAAGAACATGCGGGAGACCCTCAACGTTCGCGATGACGACTACCGTCTGTCGTTTTTGCACGGGAACTTCGTAACGCTGACCAACGTCAAGGATGAGGAACTTCAGCGCATCGTCGACATGAAAATGTCGCCGCTCAACATTTCGGTGCACACCACCAACCCTGAACTCCGTGTACGGATGCTAGCGAACAAGCGGTCGGGCGAGATTCTGCGTCAGATCTCCTTCCTGGCCGAACACGGGATTGAGATGAACACGCAGATTGTCCTGTGTCCCGAATGGAACGACGGCCCTGAGTTGGATCGTACCATTGCCGACCTGCATCCGTTCTATCCGGCCGTGCGCACGCTGTCGGTGGTCCCGGTTGGCTTAACCAAGCACCGTCGGGGATTGCATAAGCTTCGTCCATGCACCCCAGAAGAAGCCCGGCAGGTGATCAGGCAGGTACAGGCGTGGCAAGAGAAGTTGCGGCCCAGCCTGCATGCATCGTTCGTGTATGCCGCGGACGAATTTTACGTGCTGGCCGAAATGGACGTTCCGCCGTCGGAGTACTATGACGACTTCGGCCAGACGGAGAACGGTGTCGGCGTCATCCGCACGTTCCTCGATGAATTGGAAGAGGCCTGGCCGCATGTGCCCAAACGAATGAACGGCCAGTCGCGAAAAGTGGCCGTTGTCACAGCCGTTTCCGCTGCGAAGACGATTCGTCAATCCTTGTCTCGGTTAGATGGTATCGAGGGTTTGACCGCCGAGGTGTTTCCGATTGTCAACGACTTTTACGGTCCCCATGTGACCGTCACCGGGCTGTTGACCGGTCAGGACATTGCCCAGCAATTGGCCGGACAGATTGACGGGTTCGATACCGTCCTGTTGCCCGACATTATGCTCAAGGACGAAGAGGATGTCTTTTTGGACGATTGGACGGTCGAACGGCTAGAGCGGAAACTGGGGAAGCCGGTAACGGTGGTCCCGGCCACAGGCAGGGGGCTGCTGTTCGGCACGCTCGGCTTCACCCAGGCGTTGCCGCCGCGTCGACGGTATGAAGCCACGCTCAGAAACATGGATGTCGGGCTGAGCATACCGTCGCCGCTGCCTGCGTCTTCCTGATGATCATCCGCTACGTCTCAAGAAAAGGAGTATGGTTATGGCTGTGCCGGTTGTCGCCATTGTCGGACGGTCGAACGTGGGCAAGTCGACCTTGTTCAACCGTCTGCTTGGCGAGCGCATCGCGATTGTAGAAGACAGGCCCGGTGTGACAAGAGACCGATTGTACGCGCGCATGGAATGGAATGGAATTTCGCTGGCCCTCATGGATACGGGCGGGATCGAGTTGGGCGAAGCGGATGAAATGGTCAACCTTATCCGCGTGCAGGCAGAGCTGGCCATTGACGAAGCGGACGTCATTGTGTTTGTGGTGGACGGCCACGACGGCGTCACCTACGCGGACATGGACGTGGCCAAGTTGCTGCGAAGGTCCGGAAAGCCGGTTGTGCTGGCGGTGAACAAGCTGGACCATCCCAACCACCACGTTCACGCCTATGATTTCTACGAACTTGGTTTCGGCCATCCTATTCCTATTTCTGCTGAACACGGCAGTGGTACCGGAGACCTGTTGGATGAGGTGTTGACTAAGCTGCCGACCGCGTCGCCGGCTGAGGAGGAGGACGATGCCATTCGTGTGGCCTTCATTGGCCGGCCGAATGTCGGTAAGTCGTCGCTTCTCAACGCTCTGGTCGGCGAGACGCGGGTCATGGTCAGTGATATGGCGGGAACGACTCGCGATGCGGTCGATACACGCGTCGATACTGGCGAGAATTCCTTTATCCTCGTGGACACGGCCGGTATACGACGGCGCGGCAAAGTCTATGAGGACGTGGAAAAGTATAGCGTCTTGCGGGCGCTGCGGGCCATTGAGAGGGCGGAAGTGGCGTTTGTGGTCCTCGATGGCAAGCAAGGGCTGGCGGAACAGGATAAACGAATTGCCGGCTACGCGCTCGACGCGGGGTGCGCCATCGGCTTCATCGTGAACAAATGGGACATTGTCGATAAGGATGATAAGACGGCTCAGCGATTCACGGCCCAAGTCCGCGAGGTGTTCCCGTTCATGAAGTGGGCTCCGGTGCTGTATGTGTCTGCGCTTACGGGGCAACGGGTGCATCGGATTTTGCCGCTGGCCCGAGAAATGGCGGAGATGCATGCGATGCGCGTGGCAACCTCCACACTCAACAGCGTGATTCAGGATGCGGTGGCGGCCGTACCACCTCCGACCGACAAAGGGCGCAAGCTGAAAATCCTGTATGCCACACAGGTGGCGGTCAAACCGCCGACGTTCGTGATTTTTGTCAATAATGCGGAGATTATGCATTTTTCATACGAGCGCTACCTTGAGAACCGGTTACGGGAAGCGTTTGGTTTTGAGGGAACGCCCATTCGTCTGCGTGTGCGCGAACGTGGTTGAACCTATGCTATCCTACAGGTAGGGAAACAGCATGTCTCCGCTGAGAGAGGTGGCCTCGGGGAATAGGGCCGTCTGCGCATAGCTCAGTGCAGGGGATATGGGGGAGGAATCTTACCGTGCTGGTGTTGAGCATTCTGGTGGCGTACTTGCTTGGATCCATCTCAACGAGTACGCTCATTGCCCGCTGGTTGGCTCGAATTGATATCCGCCAGCACGGAAGCGGCAACGCGGGAGCGACCAACACACTGCGCGTCCTCGGCTTGAAGTGGGGCGTTACCGTTCTTGTTCTCGATGTTCTGAAGGGAGTCGTGGCGGTACTCATCGCTCAGGCATGGGGACACGGAAATCCATGGTTTTTGTATCTGTCCGGCCTCGCCGTCATCGTGGGGCATAACTGGCCTGTGTTTTTTGGACTGCGCGGTGGCAAGGGGGTAGCGACGACGATTGGCGTCTACCTTCTGTTATTGCCATGGCCGACAGTCTGCGCCGGTATCGTCGCACTGACGCTCATCGTCTTGACTCGATTCGTTTCCCTGGGTGCGCTGACATTTGTGGTGTTGGCCCCCGTCTTTGTGGTTCTTATCCACCCGCAAATCGGCGTCTTTCTCTTCACGTGTGCCGCTGCGGTTCTGTCCATTTATCGTCACCGCGCCAACATCGGACGGTTGTGGCGCCGGGAGGAAAATCAAATTTTTGGCAGGCGCGGCTGAACGGGATAGCCGACGTTACGACCACTGGCGTGCAGGCGATAGGGGGTATGGCCGTTGAAAATCGCGGTGCTGGGCGCAGGTAGTTGGGGTACAGCGCTGGCAGCGGTGTTCGCGCGCAACGGACATGAGACATACCTTTGGGCACGGTGTGCCCGTATGGTCGACGAGATCAATCAGCATCATCGGAACCGCCGTTACCTCGGGGAGGCTGAGCTGCCGGTGGGACTCCGTGCTTCGGTGGATCTGGAGTCCGTCTTGGCGGGCGCCGAGATCGTATTGTATGTGGTGCCGTCGGCGGCGATGGCCGAGGTTTTGGTGTCGACGCGTTCCTTGCTTCCGCCTGAATGCATGCTGGCGCACGCTGTCAAAGGGTTCGATCCGGCCAGTCACCGTCGCATGAGCACCTTGATGCAAGACCTCACGGGTTGGCCGCCGGAGCGGGTATGTGCCATCACAGGACCCAGCCACGCGGAAGAAGTGATTGCCTGCTTGCCCACCACCATCGTCGCGGCGTCCACATGCCGATCCACCGCGGAGCAGTTGCAGGACGCGCTGATGAACAGCAGCCTGCGTGTCTACACAAATCCCGACATTGTGGGCGCGGAAATCGGCGGATCACTCAAAAACATCATCGCCCTGGCGGTGGGAGTGGCCGATGGGCTCGGGTTTGGCGACAACGCCCGCGCCGCCTTGATGACCCGAGGGATGGCGGAGATCATCCGACTTGGGGTGCGACTGGGGGCGGCCGCCATGACGTTTGCTGGCCTTTCGGGGATCGGCGATCTGATTGTGACCTGCACCAGCCAACACAGTCGCAATTTCCGGGCCGGGCGCATGATTGGCCGTGGCATGACGCTTGATGAGTCGCTGCGTCATGTGGGCATGGTAGTCGAGGGTGTCACGACAACCCGCGTAGCGGTGGCCCTGGCTGCGGAGTGCGAAGTGGAGATGCCCATCACCTCCGCGTTGCACGCCGTCCTGTTCGAAGGTAAAAACCCTTCACATGCAGTAGAAGAGTTGATGGGCCGGGCTCGCAGCCATGAGATTGAGGAGGTGGCCATTGAGGGGGCCGTCCCGCAGTGGCTCCACTAACAATGCTTTCAATAAGCTGCGTGTTTCCGCAGGATCATTTTGATACACTGGAGATGCGTCGATGCTTTCCGAAAATATGAAAACATAGCTCCGGGAGGTCGTTGTATGAGCCACATCCCCCTTGATCTCAAGTATTCTAAGGAACATGAATGGGTGCGCACGGAAGGCGACCGGGCCTATGTGGGGATCACTCACTTTGCCCAAGACGAACTCGGCGACATCGTGTTCGTCGAGTTGCCGGACGTCGGTGCCACCGTGCACGCAAACGAAACCTTCGGCACCGTGGAATCGGTGAAAACCGTGTCCGATTTGTACGCGCCGGTCTCAGGACGGGTGGTCGCGGTGAACGACAAATTGACCGACAGTCCAGAACTCGTGAACAGCAGTCCATACGGAGAGGGATGGATGATTGTCATCGAGATGGAGAATCCCGGAGAATTGGACGACCTCCTGGACGCGGCGGGATACGAATCATTCGTGTCCGAATCGTGATCCGACTTCGGCAAATGCAACTATGAATCAGGCGGTTGTACGAGGTTGCGGGTGGGCCGCGGCTGCGCCTATCTTACGGCGGGCAAACCAGCGCTGTGTCGCGTTGGTTTGCCCGCTGCTTGCTTTATCCCTCTACGTCGCCGACCAGGCGCCCAGTTTGTTCTACACACGAATCTGACACGTATACATAGACCAGTGTCAGGAACGGCGAGCCTCCTGGGCATAGCCCGCGCCGAACCGCATATACATGTAATGTCCTCATAGAGTTGGACAGTCTTGGGGCTTTGGCCCGCTGCGCGAGGAGGAGGAAAGCGTGGAGAAATTCGACGTATTCAAGGACATTGCCGAGCGGACAGGGGGCGATATCTACCTCGGCGTGGTTGGCCCCGTACGCACAGGCAAGTCTACTTTCATCAAAAAATTCATGGAACTTATCGTGCTTCCAAATATCAAGGATGAAGCCGATAGGACACGTGCGACCGACGAACTGCCTCAGAGCGCTGCCGGTCGCACCATCATGACCACGGAGCCGAAGTTTATCCCGAATCAATCGGTGGAGGTTTCGGTGGCGGAAGGCCTGGATGTAAACGTACGGGTAGTGGACTGCGTGGGCTACGCGGTGGCCGGCGCCCGCGGCTACGAAGACGACAATGGGCCGCGAATGGTTTCAACGCCCTGGTTTGATGATCCGATTCCGTTCCAGGAAGCGGCGGAAATTGGTACCCGAAAGGTCATCAGCGACCACTCCACGCTGGGCATCGTCGTCACCACAGACGGCACCGTTGCCGAGATTCCGCGATACGCCTACGTCGAGGCGGAAGAGCGTGTCGTAGAGGAATTGAAGGAACTGGGCAAGCCGTTTGTGGTCATCGTGAATTCAGCGAATCCGGCCTCTCAGCAGGCCCAGGACCTGCGTCAGGAATTGGCTGAAAAATATGATGTCCCCATCATCGCCCTGTCCTGTGCCACACTCACAACGCATGAGATCAACATTGTTCTGCGCGAGGCGCTGTACGAGTTCCCTGTCAAAGAGGTCAACGTGAACCTGCCTAACTGGGTGATGGTGTTGGATGAGGACCATTGGTTGCGCCAGCGCTTTCAAACCTGTGTGCACGAGACCATCCGCGACATCCGACGAATTCGCGACATAGACCGGGTGGTCAGCCAATTCGGGACGTACGAGTTCGTGTCTCATGCCGGATTGTCGCACATGGACATGGGCAAGGGCATTGCCGTGATAGAGTTGTCCGCGCCCGATGAACTGTATGACCAAGTGCTGACGGAAGTCGTTGGCGAGCGGATCACAGGGCGGGATCAACTGCTGCGGATGATGAAAGAGTTTGTCTTCGCCAAGCGCGAATACGACAAGGTGGCGGACGCACTGAAGATGGTCAAGATGACGGGTTACGGCATTGCGCCGCCAGCGCTGGAAGAAATGACGTTGGATGAACCGGAACTGATCAAGCAGGGATCGCGGTTTGGCGTTCGGCTCAAGGCCACAGCGCCGTCGATTCACATGATTCGGGTTGATGTGGAATCCGAATTCGCCCCGATAGTAGGTACGGAGAAGCAGTCTGAAGAACTGGTCCGCTATCTCATGCAGGATTTTGAGCAAGATCCGTTGAAAATCTGGGACAGTGACATTTTTGGAAAGTCCCTGGCTGCGATTGTGCGAGAAGGGATATCTGGAAAACTATCTCTGATGCCGGAAAACGCGCAGTACAAATTGCGGGAGACTCTTCAGCGCATCATCAACGAGGGCAGCGGCGGGCTTATCGCCATCATCCTCTGAATGGGGTGTCGATGGAAGATGGCAGGAGCTGTGGCGGAGATATAGGGTATAAATTCCCAAAAACCCGGCAACACCTGTAAAATCACGGTGTTGTGCGAGGTGTTGAAGAATGAACAAAGCCGAATTGGTACAACTGGTGTCTGAGCGCACTCACTTCACAAAAAAGGACTGCGCGTTGGTGGTGGACACTGTCTTTGATGTCATCACCCAAGCGTTGGCTCAAGGAGAAAAGGTGCAACTGGTCGGGTTTGGGCACTTTGACATCCGCGAACGGGCGGCGCGCAAGGGGCGCAACCCGCAGACTGGTGAGGTCATAGACATCGCGGCGAGTCGTGTGCCGTCGTTCAAAGCCGGCAAGGTGCTGCGGGCCGAGGTCCAATAGTAGGCCGTTGCCCTCGCCCCGCGGTGTGCTGTATGCGGCAGGCTGAGCGCGCGATTTCACGTGGATGATTGCAATGTCGGTGAACATCGGCTATAATGATTTTTGCGCGGCAATGAATCCACGGGATGTGGCGCAGCCTGGTAGCGCGCTACCTTGGGGAGGTAGAGGTCCCGGGTTCAAATCCCGGCATTCCGACCAAAAAACCAGCGTCGTTGTACGCTGGTTTTTCGTTATGGTGCGCCCGGCATGGGCGATATCTAGGCAGTCTTCAGGTCAGATAGCTGACACTTCGTGGCGTTTCGTGAATCGCCGTATGCGGATCCGCACGTACGGTGGTGTGAGAGGACGGGGGCTAGGCGCCCTCTCCTCGTCGATCTGGACTACTCTGGACTTGATGGCGGTGTCGCCTCGGACACCACCATCCGGGTGTGATCGAAAGGGGGAGCGGGATGTCGGAATCTCCTGTTCTTGGCGATTACTTTGTGATTCAGGCGTTGGAAAACGGGGTGCAGGTTATGGGTCTGACCCGCGGCCCGGAAACCAAGTTTCATCATACCGAGAAGTTGGACCGGGGGGAGGTGATGGTGGTTCAATTTACAGAACACACCTCAGCCATGAAGATCCGTGGGAAAGCGTTGGTATATACTAAGCACGGAAAGATAGCGGCGGGCGGTGACGATGGAAAGTGAAGCGAGACTCTCGCTGTTCAGGGACTGATGATGCAAGCAGGATTTTGCAGCTGTGTTATACTATATACTATGCATGGGCGAAGGCTGCAGATGGCACTGGGCGGGCGTCCCACGGAGGATTCTGGACGACAGCAAGGGGATGAAACTTGCGTGGCACTTGCTGAGGTGAACGACATTCGGTTTCAAGAGCTGGACCAGCGAGTCCGCTATTACATTGATCACCCACTGTTGCGAAAGCACCGCATAGAGCCTGCAGCCAGCCGGTTTCATTTCGACGTGCTGTCAGCCATCCTGCGCGGCGCCAATCTGCCATCCGTGAAAACTCGTCCCATTCTGGAAGCCGTTCTGTTGCTGCAGCTGGGTCTGTCCATTCACGATAAAGTGGATGCTCACACCGGACAGGCTCGCCAGTTAATGGTTCTCACAGGGGATTACAGCAGCGGACGGTATTATTGGATACTGGCTCGTCTGGGCGATTTGCGTCTGTTGGCGGGTCTCTGTGAAGCGGTCGTGAAAGTCAACGAGGCCAAAATGGCACTATGGAGTCTGCAACGAGATGCTGATGCGGAGTCCTCCCTGCAACGTTTGCAGGAGAAACTGGAGCTCTGCTCTACGATACACGGTGAATTGCTGTACGCGGTCTGCCAGTGGCTATTCCCTGGGGATCCCGCTTGGCTCAATCAGGTCAGGTCCTTGGTCAAGGCGTACGTTTTGAGTGACCGTCGATCGGTCGATGATCTGCCGAGCGTATTCTCAGTGCGGCAACTGAATCAGTGGTTATCCGATTTGATTGAGAATATTCTACGAGGTCCCATCAATGTCCGGTTGCAGCAGACCACCAATTTTCTGCTGGAGTGCCTGTTGCCGGTACAACGAAACTTAGAACAACAATTGTTGGCCGAGGGGAACCGATGATGGCTGTGCGGACGGATAAAGCGCGATATGTGCACGACGTATTTTCCCAGATCGCGCACCG
This sequence comes from Alicyclobacillus shizuokensis NBRC 103103, assembly GCF_001552255.1. Lineage (GTDB taxonomy): Bacteria > Bacillota > Bacilli > Alicyclobacillales > Alicyclobacillaceae > Alicyclobacillus_G > Alicyclobacillus_G shizuokensis. The sequence goes on along the minus strand of NZ_BCQV01000014.1, from coordinate 11,868 downwards.
ATACGACATGATGAATACGGTGCTCAGCTTTTCGCAGCACAAGGGATGGCGGCGCTTCGCCATGAAGCACCTGAAGCTTGAGCCTGGCAGCCGCGCATTGGATGTCGCATGCGGAACCGGCGATTGGACGCTGTCCTTGGCGCGAGCGGTCGGGGAACAGGGTGAAGTGGTCGGCATCGACTTTTGTCAGGAAATGTTGGATGTTGCTGAGGACAAGCTGCAACGCCACCCTGACTTGGCCCGCTGGGTACGGCTTGTGCAAGGGGATGCCATGGCGCTGCCGTTTGCACAGGATACGTTTGACGCGGCGACAATTGGCTTCGCTTTGCGTAATGTGCCGGATATCCACCAGGTCTTGGCGGAAATGGCGCGGGTGGTGCGGCCGGGAGGCTGGGTTGTAAGCCTGGAACTGTCCAAGCCTGAGTGGCCGGTGTGGCGATCGCTGTATTACTTTTATTTTCATCGGATTCTACCTTGGATTGGTGCGCTGGCAGTGGGGAAGAGGGCGCCATACGCGTGGCTGCCGGAGTCATTGGTGGATTTTCCGGACCGCCGTCAGTTGGAACACATATTTCGCGAAGTCGGACTTGAACAAGTGCAAAGTTATCCGCTGACAGGCGGCGTCGCGGCCCTCCATCTAGGCCGTAAGGCAGGAGGCTAAGCATGGAGTTTCATTCGGTCTATCGGGCGTACGAGAGCGATTTGCAACGTGTGGAACGTTGTCTTATGGAGGCCGTGGCGTCTGCCAATCCAGCAATGACTCAATCGGCAAGGCAGCTCTTGGAGGCCGGCGGAAAGCGAATCAGGCCGTTGTTTGCCTTGATGTGCAGTCAACTCGACGGTCGACGGCCAGGCGAGCAGGTATACCGCGCAGCGGCCGCTCTCGAGTTGGTACATATGGCTTCTCTGGTGCACGACGATGTGGTCGATGAATCGGACGTGCGCAGAGGGAGACCGACCGTGCGCGCTCGGTTTGGCAATCGTCCAGCCATGTATACGGGCGATTTTTTGTTCGCCCGTGCGATCCAGCTGTTGACCACCATTGACATTCCTGCGGTTCATGAAGAGATGTCTCTGGCCATGGTTCGTATGTGCGAGGGAGAGATTGACCAAATCCGAGATTTTTATAATTGGCATCAATCGTTGCGATCGTATTTGCGCCGCGTGGAACGGAAAACGGCGCTGTTGATCTCGGTAAGTTGCGCCGTCGGAGCCCGCGTGGGCGGGTGCGACGAAGCGACCATCGGCATCGCACGCAGGTTTGGTCATTACACGGGCATGTCATTCCAAATAACGGATGATTTGTTGGACTTTATTGGCGATGCCGAAGTGGTGGGCAAACCGGTAGGGGGCGATTTGCGGCAGGGAAACTTGACCCTGCCCACTCTGCATGCACTGGCCACTGGCCCTCATGCCCGGGAATTACGCAGCTTGGTACATACCGACATGGATGCGAGCGATGTGGAGCAAGCTGTTCGCCTGATTCGTTCATCGAATTCACTGGACTACGCCAGGTCGCTGGCAGAGAGGTATTTGGACAAGGCGATGGCCGAATTGGATTTGCTGCCAGCAGACCAGGTGGTGACGCAGCTGCGCAGCATTGCCCAGTTTGTCAATCAGCGCGTTTATTAGGTGGCGGAAGCTTGCAGACATCGTCCGCCTTCCCGTAAAATGGGGCGCGTACAACATGGAAGGGAGTTACGGACGGTCATGGCAACGGAATTGACGTTTGTGATGGTAAAACCAGATGGCGTGCAGCGGGGCTTGGTGGGCGAGATTGTCGCTCGTTTGGAGCGCAAAGGGCTGAAACTGCGGGCGGCAAAGTTGATGTCCGTTAGCCGCGAATTGGCTGAACAGCATTACGCGGAGCACCGTGAGCGCCCGTTCTTTCAGGACTTGGTGGCATTCATCACCTCCTCCCCCGTGTTCGCGATGGTCTGGGAAGGGGAAGGAGCCATCCGAATTGCTCGCGCCATCATGGGACAGACCAATCCTGCGGACGCGGCACCTGGAACCATTCGTGGCGACTATGGACTCACCATCGGCATGAACGTGATTCACGGCTCCGATTCACCGGAAAGTGCAGACCGAGAGATCAGGCTGTGGTTCCCAGAGGGCATGGTGGCGTACGAGCGGGCCGTGGACGTTTGGTTGGCCTAGTCGGCGGTTGAGTTTGACCGCCCATCGCCCATCGCGGCCTCGGTACATGACCTCTGTCCCCTCATGGGGCAGAGGTCTTTCGATTGTCCGGCCGCTTGCCGGTGGTTCTCGGCGGAATCTCCGCAGACCGGCGCATCTGCAGCGGCGGTCGTCGGTGGATGGGAGGACCATCGTGAATCCACGTGAGCAGACGCTGCCTGATTGATATGACGGCTTCATATCCGGCGTAAAAACTGTCCTCCAATCGTTGCAGAGAGGTCCAATTCATGCCCTGTACACTTGGCTCCACGACGTAAACATCATCTCCGCCCATATCATCCTCTATGGTTTCCCGCAAAAGCACATCGAACGAGCGGATCAAGACATCCACCAGGTGGCGGGGCCGCCAGTCTCTGTCCAATGTATGCAGGTTGACCACGATGATTTTTTGACACCCCATCTCTCGCAGCACGTACACAGGCACATAGTGGCGCAGCGCCCCGTCGACCAGCACCTGATTCTCTCGGCATACGGGGCGAAATATGCCAGGCAGTGCGCAGCTGGCGAGCAGGCACTGTTCAATCGGCGACGCGGGCAGGGCCCGTCCCGAAGCCACGGCGGGCGGATAGTTGGAGAACACGACCGGATCGCCAGTGACCAAATCGGTGGCCAGGACGAAAAAGGGGGCGATAGGCTTGCGTCCAGCCAGAGTCTTGCGGAAATAACGCTGCAGGGTTTGCCCGCGGACCAGCCCCCCGGGAAATCGTATCCGCTGCGGCCGATGCGATAGGTGGATGGGCAGGCGCAAGAACCGAGAGACGCGCAGGGACCACGGCAGTCCATAATCAAGCAGGGAAGTTCCCGGAAAGTGTCGAATAAGGTCGAGGTAGTCCGTGCGGGCGTAGCCGTGGGCGAACAAGGCGGCGACAACGGCCCCGGCGCTGGTTCCGGCCGCCATAGCGGGATTCACGCCCAAGTCGCGCAGCGCCTCCAGGGCGCCAGCATGAGCGGCAGCTTTGAGAGTTCCTCCGCTCAGGGCTACACCAATTCGGAAGGGTCGTTCCGATGTGGGGATCACGAGGATCTCACCTCCAGAAGCAAGGGGACGTCTATGGACGATTTCGACACATTCATGTATGCGTTTCGCCAACGATTTGGCCTCGATTTAACCTTCTATAAACGGCCTCAACTGGAGCGGCGAATTCGCTCCTTCCAAACCCGTCATCACTATCCCAATCTGAACGCGTTGGCCGAGGCGGTGGCACAAAATCCAAGACTGCGTCAGGAATTTTTGGACAAGATCACGATCAATGTATCCGAATTTTTTCGCAATCCGGAGCGCTGGCGGGCCTTGTGGCCATGGATTGAGCGGCTGCAGGTGGCGCCTGTGCGCGTTTGGAGCGCCGCATGTGCGACGGGTGAAGAGCCGTATACGCTGGCTATCCTGTTTGAGCAGCACGGGGTTTCCTACCGCATCCTCGCCACCGACATTGATGAGTCCGCTCTTTCCGCTGCCCAGGACGGCGTCTATCGCCTTCATCAACTGCGGTCATTGCCGGACTTCGAACGGGATCGATATTTTGTACCTCAAACTGGAGGCGGCTGGCGAATCCAGCCGCACTTGCAGAGGCACATCAGGTTTCTGCAGCACGACCTGTTCAGCGATGTACTGCCGCCGGGGGCGCCTTTTCACCTCATCGTATGTCGAAATGTGTTGATTTATTTTACCGAGGAAGGAAAGGACCGGGTTATCGCAAAGCTTGCGGGCGCGCTGTCGCCCGGAGGCATTCTGTTTGTCGGATCGACCGAGCAGTTTCTGCAGAGCCATCGATATGGACTCGTCAACGTCGCTCCATTTCTGTACCAGAAGTCGTCCCACTAGGTCAATCGCACGGTCCCGCGGGACAGGGAAGACATACCGTGAAGCATGCCATTCATGAGGGGGGATGCGATTGTACGCCGATGGGACTTTCGGGTGTTATAAACGCGCATTTGACCAACAAAGGGAGGAAAAGCGACATGTATGATGGTGGGGTGTTTGGCGGCTACACTCGCTGGGCCGTCGTATTTCTGATCATCTTTGTTCTGTTCTTCTTGCTGATCCCCAGCGGTTTCGTCCGCACCTGCACGACAACTCCTGTGTGCTGACGAGTTGCTGTCGTGCAGCGGCCGCGACAGCCACATCACGCCGCGGGCAATCGGTGACAACCTCGCCATACCAGGAGGTGAATACTTGTGTGCACCCGGTGTCAGGTTCAAAAGTATGTGGGCGGATGGGTTGAGTTCCGAACGCCTTGGGGCTATCACAGAGGCATTGTGGAGCGGGTTACACCTCATGCTGTCCTCATGCGTGTGCCGAAGCAATATGCCCCGGCTAGTTATGCCACCGCGTCAATTCAGAAGGCCGCACAGGCAGATGCCCGTGCAACCGATGAGCAGAAGCTGGATATCGCACTTGCCCAGTGGGGTTACCGGCGCCCCTACACATACGGTGCTCGCTGGGGTTACCCTGGTTGGGCTGGTTGGTGGGCCGGCTGGTGGCTGTGGTGGTTAGCGTTTGCCTGGATATGGTGGCTGGCCTTCCTCTGGTAGTGAACGTCCCCTTCCTTCCATCCATGCGAACCATCGCCATGCCACCAATCGGGCATTGGGGAACAAGGACAGCGCCTCCATCGAGGGGGGCGCTTTATGCGCTTTTCACGCGACGGGATTGAGTTCCTAGGGAGAGCACGTTACTATAGACTTGAAGATAGAACTTTCAAGGAATTGTGTCTGCTCTGTCCGTCTCTGTTTGAGCCCTTTATTTCACGGCGTTCAATCCCGATTGAGGAGGATACATACCGTGGCCCCGATCTACGTTTGGCTGCCCACAGTGGTTCTGCTAGTGGTGTTTGTGCTCTGGGGAGTTTGGATGAATGTCGGCCGCCGATGAGGGCATCTCCGGGCTCCTCTTCGGTACGGAGCGAGACCGGCTCCAAGCCGATGCCTGCGGCGTATGAGTCATATTTTTGTGCTGCCTCCCATACGGTTGTTCGTAGTTGTCCCAGGACACTGGGTGGTTGCGAGGAGGGGAGGGGGCACTGTAGTGGGCCAATGGTCAGCTTTTCTGTCGAGCGTGTTGTATTCCCTGTCTTACCTGTTGCTGCATGTTGCTCAGCGCCGCGGCGAGACCTGTGATAACGGAGTCTTGCCCGTTCTCTGTCTTTCCTCTGCTCTGTTGCTCGTGGCCTCCGGTGTCCGTCTCTCGCTGGAGCCTTCCGCTTGGGCATGGCTTTGGCCGCAAATCGGTTTCATAGCTCTGTCTGGGTTGTGCGGAACATTTTTGGGTCGGACGGCTCTGTTTGCGTCGATGGTGCGCTTAGGGGCCACGCGTAGTGTGGTGGTTAAATCGCTCTCTCCCATCGTCACCATCATGACCGCGGTGGTCTTCTTGCGCGAGCCGCTCAAGATTGACGAGTGGTTGGGCATCTTCATGATGTTGTCCGGCGTCGGATTGCTGCTCGTGGAGCGGAGCCAGCGGGACACCCGGGCGGTCTTCCGGACCCGTGTGCTGGAGGGTGTCGTCCTCGGATTGGCTGCCGCTGTATTTGAAGGGGTGGGTCACACCTGGCGCAAGCTCGGTATGCATGCGGGAGATGCTCTGTGGGCCGCCGCCGTCGACATGACCGTGGCGGCGGTGGCCTATATGACCTACTTGGCGGCGAAAGGAAGGCTTCGGGCGTATACGCGCTTTTATGTATCTGTACGCAGTCCCTACACCTTGGTGTCGTCCATCACCTCGGCCGCCGCAGTCCTCACCTTTTACACAGCCGTGGATTTTGCGCCGGTGAGCGTGGTGGCCACGATTGTCGGTATTCAGCCTGTCGTCCTCGCCATCTTGTCGTCGCTGTGGTTTGGCAGCTTGGAAGACAGAACGTGGCTGACGTTTGTGTATACCCCTCTGACCGTACTGGGAGTTTGGATGGTCGTCCGCGGAGGCTGATGCAAGTGGTTACAGGCTGCATCTATGACCGTTGTCTTTCAACCATTTGCGCCGCCTCGGGTAATCGGGGATGGTGCGCGCGACAGCGTCCCAAAATGGCTGCGAGTGATTGCGGTGTCGAAGGTGTGCCAGTTCGTGCACGATAAGGTAGTCTAGGATGGCCATCGGCGCCATCAAGATATGCCAATTCAAGCGAATGGTTCCATCCACAGAACAACTGCCCCAACGGGATTTTTGCTCCTTCAAGATGATTCGTCTAGGCCATCCATAGAGAGGGGCGAAGGCTTGCACACGCTCTTCAATCACAGGCCTGCCCGCTTGCATGTACCAGTCGCGAAACAGGCGCCGCAACGCGGCAGTATCCGTCGCCGGGTCTGGATCATGGATCCCTGTGCGACCGGGAACAGGCGTATGCAAGAAGAAGCCTTGGGCGTTCCAGTGAAGCTGCGGTGGCTCCTCGTCGCGATTGTGAAGGATGTGTAAAGGATAGCTTTTGCCCAGAAACCAGAACGTCTCTCCCGGTTCGAAACGGTGTGGCTCCACGGACTTGAGCTTGTCTTCAATCTCGTCCATTTTCCGGACAATCCACTCCGCCTTGTCGGCCACAATCGATTCAATTTGAGCGTCCGGAACGGTCAACGGAGCACGGACGTACACCCCGCGCTCACCATCCACATGCAGAGTTATTCTTGTCTTGCGTGCCCGGTGCTCAATGACATACGGGACGATGCGGTCGTTAAACTGAAATTCTGGCATTCTGTGTCTCCTTCCTGAGGGCTGTCTTCAGGTTACACGCCCCCAAGGAAACATGGCAAGTTGTCACGACACTCCCCAGTTCCCATCCCCGTTCTGGAGGTGCGTGATGGGCTTCAGTCGACTGAAGTGACGACCGGCTTTACCTGGCCTCAAAACTCGAATGCGCTTGCAGGAATTTGCGCGGTCGATTGCCAATAAGAAAGAAGGTGGCGATTTTCTTTCCTGAAAGGACGGGGTGTTCTGTGCACAGCACGGCAAAACGACAGATTCGTATTGGCATGATTGGTTATAAATTTATGGGCAAGGCCCACAGTCACGCGTATCGGGATCTTCCGTTTTTCTTCAATATGGAGGCTTTACCCGTGATGCAGGCCATCGCGGGTCGCGACGAGGTTGCGGTCAAGGCAGCAGCACAGCAGATGGGCTGGCAATCCTATGAAACCGATTGGCGCCGTCTGATAGAGCGTGACGACATTGATGTCATCGACATTGTCACGCCCAACAACACGCACGCGGAAATGGCCATCGCGGCCGCCCGAGCCGGCAAACACGTGATATGTGAAAAGCCTCTCGGCATGAGTGTCGCCGAGGCAGAGCGTATGCTGCAGGCGGTCCAAGAAACCGGCGTGGTCAACGTCATTTGCCACAACTATCGATTTGCCCCGGCCGTTCAATTTGCGAAGAAGCTGATTGACGAAGGGCGCCTCGGCCGGATATATCATATCCGCGCCACCTACTTGCAGGATTGGATTATGGACCCGCAGTTTCCCCTCGTCTGGCGCTTGCGCAAGGAAGTGACCGGATCCGGCGCGCACGGGGACATCGCGGCCCACATCATCGACTTGGCTCGCTTTTTGGTCGGAGAATTCCGCGAGGTTGTGGGCATGATGGAGACATTCATCAAGCAGCGTCCCTTGGGCGAGATGACGGGCGGTCTGCACGCCCAAACCACTCAGGGAGCCTTGGGAGAGGTCGATGTCGACGATGCGTCCGCTTTTCTGGCTCGTTTCGAAAGCGGGGCCATCGGCGTTTTTGAAGCGACACGGTTTGCCGCCGGCAACCGCAACGGAAACCGGTTTGAAATCAATGGGGAAAAGGGCTCCATTCGTTGGGACTTGGAGAACATGAACAACCTGCAGGTGTACCTGACGGACGATGAACCCGGGATGCAGGGCTTTCGCACCATCAACTGCACGGAGGATGTCCATCCGTACGCTGGCGCCTATTGGCCGGCTGGGCACATCATTGGCTATGAGCACACATTCCTCAATCTGTTCTACGAAGCCTTGCAAAGCGTGGCGCGCGGCACAGGCGTAAAACCTGATTTTATGGATGGGCTGCGCAATCAGCAGGTGTTGGAAGCTGTGGAACGATCCGTTGCGAGTGGCCAGTGGGAAAAGGTGGGCAACTGATGCCACAGGTATCCCAGGGATTGCGTCCGATGAAAGTAGGCGTGGTGGGTTGTGGGAACATCAGCCGCGTCTACCTAACCAACCTCCAGGCGCTGCCTACGGTTGAGGTTGTGGCGGTTGCAGACTTGGACATGACGCGCGCCCAAGAGAAAGCACAAGAATTTTCCATTCCGCACGCCTGCACAGTGCCGGAGCTGTTGGCCCGGGAGGAAATTGATTGCGTCCTCAATCTGACGGTGCCGAAAGCGCACGCCGAGGTCTCTCTGGCGGCCCTGGAGCACGGGAAACACGTGTATGTGGAGAAGCCCTTGGCGGTGGATTTGGCGGCCGCTCGGCGAGTGCTGGAAACCGCTCACACGCGCGGCCTTCACGTAGGTTGTGCGCCGGACACGTTCCTCGGGGGCGGCCTGCAGACTTGCCGCAAGTTGCTCGACGAGGGATGGATTGGTGAGCCGGTGGCGGCGACGGCGTTCATGTTGAGCCACGGGCATGAGCATTGGCATCCGGATCCCGCCTTTTACTATCAAACGGGGGGCGGCCCGATGTTCGACATGGGCCCCTACTATCTGACCGCGTTGGTTCACTTGCTGGGACCCATGCGCCGGGTCACCGGGTCCGCGAGAATCACCTTTCCTGAGCGCATCGTCACCAGCCCCGCACGGCGCGGGGAGAGGATACCGGTCTCTACGCCCACACACATTGCTGGGGTCATCGACTTTGAATGTGGTGCCATCGCCACCTTGGTGACCAGTTTCGATGTGTGGTACGGTGAGGTGCCGCGCATCGAGATTTATGGCAGCGAGGGCTCCATGAGCGTGCCAGATCCGAACCATTTCTCGGGTCCGGTGCGGATTCGCCGACGCGGGGCTGACCAGTGGAGCGACATCCCGGTCCTGTTTGACTTCGTCGAAAACAGCCGCGGGCTGGGCGTCGCGGAAATGGCTGCGTCTTTGCACATGGGACAGCGGCACCGCGCGCATGGCGATCTCGGCTACCATGTGCTCGAAGCCATGCACGGGTTTCACATCGCATCCGATGAGGGGAAGCACTACGAGTTGCAAAGCACTTGCGAACGTCCTGCACCATTCATTGCCCAGGATGTTTTGGGAGTCCTGTAGGCCCGGGGCATTCAACCGGAGACGAGTCGGGCAATGCCCGACTCGTCGTAAGGCATAGGAGGGAACGGCCATGTCCAGCCCTAAGGTTTCATGTCATCTCATCACCTGGGGGGAAGACTTCATCACCGGCTTACAGGAGGCGTCTTCGCTCGGGTTTCGAGCCTGTGAAACGTTTACCCACATGGCGCTTCAATACGAGCAGCGAGTGGAAGAGTTTCAGGAACTCCTGCACCGGTACGGATTTGTCCTCTCCGCCCTGTATGGCGGCGGCCGATTCAGTGACAAAGCCCAGCAGTCGGATGTCATCGAATACAACACTCGTGTCGCCGAGTTCCTCGCGAAAAACGGGAGCGACCGCATTGTGTTTGGCCCCAAGGGCCCGCGTGCAGCCGGCGGTACTCCCTTGGAAGACCTGAAGACAGCGGCGCAGACCATCAACGAAGCGGCGAAGCGCTGCGCGGACCTGGGTGTCAAGGCGTGTGTGCATCCCCACTTGGGCACGGAGATTCAGGATGAGCGGGAACTGGATGTCATCATGGAACTCACAGATCCAAAATATGTGCATTTTTGCCCAGACACAGCGCACTTGGCTAAGGCCGGTATGAATCCGGAGGTTATCCTGCGGCGCTATCGCGACCGCATCGCGTACGTCCATCTCAAAGATGTGACGCCCGATGCAGTGGATGTCGAGGCGTTTCCCATCTTGTCCGGAAACGAAGCGTTGCCCATCTTCTGCGAGCTCGGTCTGGGCACATTGAACTTCACGCCCATCATCCAGTGCTTGCAGGATATCGACTACGATGGTTGGCTCACAGTCGAGATCGACCAGTCCACCAGCACACCGCGCCAAAGCTTGACCGTGTGCCGCGACTTTGTCGAGCAACGCTTGGGCATTCCAGTGAGTGCGGCGCGTCTCTAGGCTGTTACTTTCCTCTGCTATCCACAAAGATACGCTCGGGAAAGGGGCGAAGCCCCTGTACGAGCGTGTTTCACCTGACGAGCAACACGTGTACGGGAGGCTGTTAACCATGGCTACGATAGAAGATTTTACGAAGTTGGATTTGCGGGTAGGGACTGTTATCGAAGCAGAGGCCTTTCCGGAAGCGCGGGTACCTGCCATTAAACTTATCATCGATTTCGGGCCGCTCGGCGTCAAGCGTTCCAGCGCTCAGATCACGAAACGGTATGCGCCGGACAACCTGAAAGGGCGCCAGGTGGTCGCGGTGGTCAATTTCCCGCCCAAACGCATCGCGGGTTTTGTCTCGGAGGTCTTGGTGCTGGGCGCCATACCCGAAAAAGGAGACGTGGTGCTGCTTGCACCAGATGCGACAGTTGAAAACGGCACCCCCATTGCATAGCCAGGGCGGCGGTGTTTGCACTTGTGACCTATTTGGAACGGTCCTGCATCGGGGCGGAAGGTGGAGGCGGAAGCGGCTCCGGCTCCGGGGTTTCCATCTGCTGTCGCCCATCGCGGATGGCTGCGGTCATGTCCGCGCCCGACAACGGGAGCGCGGACAACGAGCCGTTTCTGGCGGCGTGTTGATTCGCCATGAAGACGGGGTGCCGCGCTGGTCGCTCGGACGGGAGTTGATTGCGCTCGGCGGTGCAGCGTGTGAAGGCATGGACCTCGCGAGACATGCCGCTCCATACTGTGACAGGCAAGGTGTTTCGCGCGTTTCTCCCGCGTTTTCACGGAGCCGTTTATCGTGAATGCCTGAATGCGGGAACCATCGCCCCTGCCGTTTATGATCCGGACGTCGAAACGGTGCGGTGCACGCGCCTCGCAGTCGCGGCAGCATCGTGGCGGGCATCACGGCCATGAGTCGCCCCCCATGGGAAACCAATCTGTCACCAATATAACGGACTTGCCAGTGCTCCCAATGTAAGCCCAGTCAAAGCCCCGAATCCGAAATACGCCAATGGTGAGTAAACCAATTCATCCCTTTCGCTTGAATCACACGTTTGAATGGCGTGGTTGATCCCTAAGTTTGAACCCGTCATGTTCATTCCAGTCGTACTGTAGGGAATCATATAAATCCCGCTCGTTGTCACAGAATGGAGATAACCACTGTAAATTCTGCCGTTGACATGGTGGGCATTGACTGGTCGGCCGACCAGACGCCTCGCGACAGGATAAAGTGGATGATACACTTTTCTTTTCCTCCTCCTTTGCAATTGGGCCATTTCATCCATTTTAAGGATCATGTCGGCGTCCAATAAGGAATCATTTTCTCATAAGAGAAAAAGATGTCCTTAAATGGACACCTTTTTCTCGCCCATGCTAACACACAGTCGTAGTTGTTGTCTCTGCTCCGCCGCATCCGTATCCAGGAACCAACAAGAAGAAAAGAACGAAGATGATCAGGAATACCACGGCCCAACGGGTATATCCACCAAAGACCCCGTACATCAGACTCCCCCCTCTCATCGGTCTTCACCTCTCGATGTCCATAGAATGTTT
>NZ_BCQV01000013.1 GCF_001552255.1 Alicyclobacillus shizuokensis NBRC 103103 | reverse complement strand
TTATAAGGCATCACTCCATCTCAATGCTCAGAACAAGGATGGAAATCATGCAGAATAACGCCGTACCTCCGTCGATGATTCATCTCCTCTCTTAGCCTTGAGTTTCCGCCGGAGTAAGTAGAGGAAAATTGGAAGAGTCGATTTCCATTGGGCCGCTCTCATGGCAGCTGGATAAAGTTTGTTGTGTCGCGAGCGGTATTCTTGGAAAACATTATAATGCATATTCGTCAGTATATATGTCAAAATGCGCAAGTGTTTCCGTCTGGTAAACCAGGACAATGATAGATACCGATCGATTGTGTTTCGCACGAAGTAATATGGAATTGAGGGTACAGAATTTAAGGTCCTTTTGTCTAATGTGTTCAGCCACCTGTAAATAAGTGTAAGCATGATGGATTGTTCTTTCCGATTTCGCCTGCTCACAACCTCTTGGTACAGGGGTCCAATGTAGCCGCTCATCAACTCCTCACAGTAGTTTGCAATCAATTCCCCGCGAATGTATTTGTTTATATGGAGTCTGCTGACATTCTCCGAGAAGCTGGAAAGCGCTTCTGTGAACTCCTGGATAGTCGTTTCGATTTGGGTTCTGATTCTTGAATCAGAAGACTCCTCCCCTATCGAGGGGATTCGGAGCAATGGCTGCCGAGCGAGAGGGTATACATGGATCCAGTCAGCATTGAGCAGGGCGCGGGCTTTCCATTCGTATTGGTCATATTGTCTGCTGGCGCTGTGGATTTCGCGTGACAGATTCTCCAACAGGTTACGATGAAACACCATATGGTTGATTTCGGCGTCGTGCAGTAAGGATGGCACCTCTTCAATTCGTGAAAATTGCCTGGGGGAGTCGCTATGCGAGCGAAAGACGATCACGTCGTTGTCATGGAGGCCGACTTCGGCGACCAGACGAACGATCTCCCCGACAGAATACTCGTGACTATCCGTGCCCTGCGGAAACCAATAATATGCCGCCGACGTTTTGTCAAGCAACTGGGATAGGTTGTATGCGATGTTATTCGGTTCGCTTGAAACAACAACCCTGCTTGAGTTCTTCACTGCCAACAAGTCACCATCACTCATGTGGGCCTCTCTCCGGCATAGGAAACAGTATTCGCGCGCAAGGTCGGAAGAATCTGCTGGTGTATCCGCGAGAAATTTGTCATGGCTAGTACTCAGTTCATCAACCGCGATTACCAAGCATAGGACTGGTTGCAGCTCGTCCACGGAGATCCTTCCCCTTCCATTTCGCTTCATGATGCGTGAATGCCTGCATGAACCGGTGCAATGAAAGCCCGTCACGGTGGTCAAAGAAATGTTCCGAGAACCTTTCTATCCGATCCAAATCAAATGCTCCGGCCGAGATGAGGCGAACGACTTCTTCGGTCGTTCGAGCGATGGGTCCAGGAACAAACTTTGTATAGTCATAATAAAACCCTCGCTCCGAGAGATACTCTTCCAAGTCGTAAGCGTAAAATATGATCGGTCTACGGAGCAGGCTGAACTCAAATACGATAGACGAGTAATCCGTGATCAGCAGGTCGGCGATCAACAGGAGCTCATTCACATCTTGGACCGAAGACAAGTCCAAGACAAAGTCTGTGAGCTCCTCATTCAGTCGAATGGCTTTCTTGACCACAGGATGCAGCTTGAGAATGAGTCGGTACTCCGATGACAAATGTCTTTGCATGAGACGTAGATCAAGGTCCAGATTGAATTTGGCCCGTTGACCAGGTCGACCACGGAAGGTCGGTGCGTATAAGAGTATCTTTTTTCTGCGCAGAATTGGATATTCACCTAGGTACCGCCGCTTGGTATATTCGATGAGTTCCTGATCAAAAAACATGTCTGTACGGGGTACGCCTATAGGCAACACGGTACTCTCTGGCATACCAAAAGCTTCGGCATAGTGCGGTACAACTGACCGAGAATCTGTCACCGCCGCTGTATAAATTCTATGAGCTCTTCGTTCGAATTCGTCAGAGTTGGAGTCCACCTGGCCTATGGCGCTGAATCCAAACTTCTTGAATGCACCGCAAGCATGCCAAGTCTGGACTACCGCTGTGTCCTTTCTGGCTAGCAAGTTGTATAAGGGTCTATAGTAATCATCCAGGACGATGGTGGCAGCACTGCCAAAGTTATAGAACTGGCAGCATTTCTGCAGAAATCCCCTTTTGTGCGCACCGTACACTCGTAGCCGCGACACATCGTTTGTATAGAAAATGTGGTCATAGATAGCCTTGAGGTTACCTCGTAGTTGATTCCCCTTGCTGGTTGCAAGAACAATTTTTCGCGATCTGCCCGGGAATATCTTCCCGAAAGTGAAGACTACCCGTCGGAGAAAGGCGGACGTCAATTTGGTTCTTAGCTGTCTACCTTTTCTCTGTTGAACGAACCACCAGAATGGTATCGTGCTGCGACGCCGTATGGCCTTGGTCGCCACTCTGAATACCTTGGGATGTCGTCTGCGAAATGCGTCTTTCGCAGAGGAGTCCAGCTTCGAGAATATGGTATTCAGAAGTCGCCAATAGGGTCGATATGCACCGAGTCGAACCTGATGGAGGCGATCAATAACACCTTTCACAAACCAATAACGCACGCCGGGGACCGACACCAGTAACTCACTGTCCCAATCACGAATCCAGTTATTCAGAGACTCAAACGTCGCTGCTTGAACATGAACATCTCGTGTTCGAAGAGCCGACATTAGGCGCGGCCAAATATCCATGGATACGACTCGTTCCAAATAGTTACACAACAAGTCCCGGTTGTGAACCAGAAGAGACGTATTTAAGGATACCATTTCGTACAGGTTCTCCAGGGCTGAAAGCGGCTTTGCTAAGGCTTCTTGTGTCAGTGAGTTGTTTCCGTCTTCCCGGACGCGGTAATAATAAACGACTGAGCCAACCGAGTATATCCGATGGGCGCGCAAATAGGCTTGAATGACAAACGGTTGATCCTCACCCAGGGTAATGTGCTCGGGGAAACGGATATCTTGGATGAGATCCCGTCTGTAGAGTTTTGCACAGGGACCGACAGAGTAAAATAATTCTGGATTGTCGCTGAGTTGCTTGAATCCAGGGATGGTAAGGCCCTTTTCTACTTGAATTCGGACGGGCCAGCGCCCTTTGCTGCTGAAGCGGACCATGGAACCCATGACCAGGTCAGCATGATACTTGCATGCCGCCAAGTACAGTACTTCAAGGGCGTCTTCTGGCAAAAGATCGTCGGAGTCGACAAAACAGATGTATTGACCTGTGGCTGCGGCCAAACCATGATTACGAGCCGACGCAGGACCTCCGTTCTTCTTTCGCAAAACTTGAATTCGCGGGTCCATGGCGGCATATCGACTTACGATGTCGTTCGTCTTATCGGTCGATCCGTCGTCAACCAAGATAAACTCAATATCTTGAAGGGTCTGCTTCAGCAGTCCTTGTATCGTCTGTTCGATGTAATTTTCCACGTTGTAAATTGGCATTATCAGGCTAACCAAGACATTGCTCGTTCGTTTCGACGTCTTAACTTCCGGTATGGAGCCCATTCATCTCTTCGTCCCCTCAATAAAGCACAATCATGATGTCATGTTCAGGTTCCAGCTCGCTTCGTATAAAATTGAACCGCTATGTCTATCACTGGTCCGCAAACCTATCTTGCGCCAGTTTGTCTGTTTATACGGGTAGACACGTGAACATTGTAAAGAACCTACTCGCTGTTAGACAAGCCGCAAGCAAGGCTTTATTCCCCTTCATAATCGGCAATCGAACCGATGACGGGCAGCTGCAAGTACCGCGTCACTTCTTCCTCCGTCTTCAGCCTTGTATCCAAGTACTCCAACAAAAACGCGAGTCCGATGCTGACCATGAATCCGAGCACCAGGGCAATCGCCAAGTTCAGCTTCTTGTTGGGTTTCACCGGTGTCGGGTTGGCCGAAGTGACGGCTGGATCGACAATTTGGACGTTCTTGACGTCCATAATGGACTCGGCCTTGCGCTGAAACACGTTGGCCAACGCATTCGCAATCAGGGTGGCCAGTTTCGGGTCTGGGTTGGTGACGGTCACCTGAATGACCTGAGACTGGTCTGGAGCTGAGACGTCAATCATTTTGTCCAATTGCTGCGGCGTGTAGCCGAGGTCCAGGTCGGCGATGACCGCCCGCTCCATGGTTGCGCTCTTGATGATGTCACTGTACGTTTTCACCAATGCCTGGTTGGCCATCACGGTTTGATATTCCATGCCACTTTGGGTGTTATCCGACTTTTGGTTCACCAGGAGGGTAGTGGTGGATTGATACTGCGGCGTCAGCACGAAGAAGGACAGGATGCCGCTCACAATCACCGCCAAAATGGGGATGGCGAGGACTATCTTCCACCTCTTACGAATAACATTCCAGTATTCGCGAAGCTCCAGTTCTTCCATCAATGACCCTCCGTGCTTGCGTGTGCGCCACCTTGAACGCCTGAATCATAGTAATAATAGTAATAACCTGCTGATTTCCTTGGTACCCGGTTGAGCACAACCCCGAGGATGCGGGCTTCGACCTGCCGCAGCATGCCGACGGCTCTCTGGGCCATATTGCGGTTGGTGCGTTGGGCGTCCACGACAAGGACGGTTCCGTCAGCAACACGGGTCAGCACAAGCGCATCGGTCACCGCCAAAATGGGCGGCGCGTCAATGTAAATGTAGTCAAATTCCCCGCGAGCCCACTTCATGAGGTCCGCGAAGGCGGAGCTGGCAAGCATTTCGGCCGGATTGGGCGGGATGGGGCCGCTCGATAATAGGAACAGGTTGTCTATGCCGCTGTACATAATGCACTGTTCCAGCTTCCGTTCCTGAATGAGCAGGTTGCTCAAGCCGTCCAGGTTTGAGGTCTGGAAGCGCTGGTGAATCTGTGGCTTGCGCATGTCGGCGTCGATGAGCAGGACGCGCTTACCGGACTGGGCTGTGACGATGGCGAGGTTGGATATAGTCGATGTTTTGCCTTCACCCGGTTCACTGCTGGTGACGAGGATGACCTTCGTCTCTTCCGCCACCCCTGCGAACTGCAGATTGGTCCGTATCATTCTATAGGCTTCTGTGATAGGCGATTTCGGATTTGCCAGTGCAATGTGTTGGGGATAATGGTTGGATGACGCCACGCCCTTACGCTCCTTGCGCTTGTCGAATTTTGAGGATGCAGCGCGGTGGTTCCCGTGAACTGTTCGTGGGATTCGACAGAAACCGCAATATAACACAACCTTACTTTACTATAAATCGGATGCTTGAGGAAGACAGGAGGCCAAACAATACTGAGACGGGAAGGGAGACTGGGGAGAGATTTCGCCCCAGTCTCCGAGTTTCGGTCGAGGACTCAGCCCAGCGCCGGTTCAAACACCGATTCAATCGGTTGATGTTCTGCGGGTAACACCTCTTCCCGCTGCAGGTTGAACCGTTCCATGATGGGTAGATCACTCACCGAGAACAGATAGGCGTCGGTTGAGCCGGTGTTGACATGCTCATGCCAGGCCCAGTTGGGCACGACCAAGTAATCACCCTCTGCCCATTCAAACTTCTGCCCGTTGACAATGGTGTAGCCGCTGCCGCGAAACACGTGATAGATGCTCGCGTACGTGTGCCGATGCGCGAGCGAGTGGAAGCCCTTGGGCAGGCGCTGCATCCACGACGCCACGTTCGGGTGGGCCGACTGGCCGGTGGAGGGGTTGATGTATTCGACCGCATAGCCGTCAAACGGATCCGGCGGCGTGCCGTCCATGCCGAGGAGCGCTTGTTCGGTCGAGCGCCAGCGGAACCGGTTGAGCGGGGCCGCGGCGGGGTGCCTGTCGGATATCGGGCGCAGCATGCCGCCCTGGTAGCGCTGGGCCGAGTGGCCGTCCGGCACGGACGGGGACTCCAGGTGGTCGGGGTGCGGGTCGAAAAACGTGCCGCCGATGGCGTAGATGAGCGGAATATCGAGGCAGTCCATCCAGATCATCGGCTCCTCGCCCGGGTGTGCGTGCCCGTGCCACAGCCCCTGCGGGGTGGTGAGAAAGTCGCCTTCCTCCATGAACACCCGTTCCCCCTGGACAATGGTGTAGGCGCCCTTGCCGTGCGTGATGAAGCGCAGGGCGCTCTGGGTGTGCCGGTGCGACGGGGCCGCCTCGCCGGGCAGAATCAGCTGGACGGCGGCGTACAGGGTCTGCGTAGTCGACGCCCAGCCCCACGGCTGGCGTTGGCGCAGGCCGGGGTTTTGCAGGTAAATGGCGCGCCGTTCCCCGCCCCGCTCGGGCGTGAAGATTTCGCGGGCCTTCATCAGCTTGTCGTGCAGGAGCTGCCACTTCCACAGATACGGCACCGCCTGCGGTTGAGGTTCCCTTGGCATCAGGACGGGAATGGCGTGCCACAGCGGACCAAGGTGAACGCTTTCCAGCTCTTCGTTGAACTGTTGCACCTCCGGGCTGTCGAGGAACGTGTGCGTCTCCATCAGAATCCCTCCCCGTGGGCCTGTTCGTATGCCGCCAGGTTGCGGCGAATCTGTCCGATGTGGCCCGAAATGTGTTCCACCAGGAAATGATCGAGGAGAAACGACAGCGGCTGGTTGCCGAACTTCGGATTGACGTGATCCGCCCGCACCTGCAAGTCCTGGTCGGTGATGCTGGCCAGTGTGCGGTCGATGAGGTCCTGGGTCGCGCGCACCCCTTCGACGACATCCTGGGTGGTCCGGTCGTGTGCCCGAGCGACAGCGCCCAGGCGGCTTTCGTGTTGCAGCGTGCGGCCCCACTTACGGGCTGGATCGGCCAAAGTGGCCTTGAGTTCATTCATCCAGAACGTGTTTGCCTCCTCGACATGGGCGAGCACCTGCAGGATGGTCCACTTGTCCGCCGCTGGTTGAAAACGGATAACGGTTTCCGGCAACGGCGTGACGGTGGACAACATCTCGTCCAGCAGACCGTGAATTTGCTGCCGGTATTCCTCCACTTGGCTCATGAGGCCACCTCCTCAAACAGCCTGCACGCGGTTTGTCAGCGTGCCGAGCTTGTCAATCGTGATTTCAACAATGTCCCCGTCCTTCAGGTACTGGGGTGGGTTCATCGCGTCGCCGACGCCGCCGGGGGTACCGGTGAGAATGATGTCGCCGGGCTCCAGCGTGAGGATTTGCGAGATATACGCGACGAGAAAGTTGACATTGAACACCAGCGTTCCGGTGTTAGCGCGTTGGCGGACGTCGCCGTTGACTGTCAGGGTGACGTTTAGGTCATGCGGGTTGGGCACCTCGTCCGGGGTGACTAAGTAAGGGCCGAGGGGCAGGCTGCCATCCAGGTTCTTGCCCTGCATCCACTGGATGGTGCGGCGCTGCAGGTCGCGGGCGGACACATCGTTGGCGATGGTGTAGCCGCCGACGTAAGAGAGCGCCTCCTCGGGCGGCACGTTTTTGGCCGTGCGCCCGATAACAAACGCGAACTCGGCTTCGTAGTCCAGTTTCTGGGTTACGGACGGAAGCGGGATGACATCCCCCGACCCGCGCACGGTGTTGGCGAACTTAGCAAAGAGCACCGGGTACTGGGGGATTTCCCGCTTCATCTCCAGGATGTGTTCACGGTAGTTATGGCCCACGCAGATGATCTTGCCAGGGCGCGGGACGGGCGCTTCCAGCCGCACGGAGGCGGTGCTCACGCAGGCATCGGCGAACACCCGCGGCTGTTGGCGGGCCGCCTCCACGAGGCGTTGCAGCCGCTGGTGGCTGGCGTCTCCGCCGGTCAGGTAGTCGAGCATTGAACCCACGGGCTGGCCGGGGAGGACGGCGTCCACCGCCCGCTCGGCCCGCCCCACGTCCAACAACTGTTCCTCAGACAGGGCCACGCCCAGGCGGTGGCCCGTACCCTCGCTGAATGTCGCAAGCTTCAAGCTGCACCACGCCCCTTTACCAATAGTAAATATAGTTATCGATTCGTTAATTTGACTATAGCAACCACGGCTGGTTTTGTAAACGGTTGAATTCAGAGGGGATTGACAAGTCGGATGCGTTCCTCCTATGATAATCACGATATCGTGAATATTATTTACTCATTGTTGATAGTTTGGGGGGTGAGGCGGGAGGACGAATCTGATAGAGTTAAGGGCTAGAAACGACTTATGGACGGAGGCAGAGGATGTCCAATCGACGCGACATGACAGGACTCGGCATCCAATCGGTCGAGATAGCGATTGAGATTTTGAAAAAGATTGGGGCAGCGAATCGACCGTTGTCCATCACGGAGATCAGCGAGTTATGCGGGATGTCAAAGAGCCGGCTGCACCGCTACCTAACCAGCTTGTATCGGACAGGGTTTCTCACGCGCGACGACGACCTGCGTTACTCGATTGGACTGGAGCTGATGTCGCTGGGGCTGTTGGCGTCGAACCGCTGGGACATTCGCAGGCTGGCAAAGCCGGCGCTGGAGCGGCTGCGCGAGCGTATCAACGAGACGGTGGCGCTGTCGGTGTGGACGGAGCGGGGGCCGCACTTTCTGCAGTGGGAAGAGAGTACCCGCGCCGTCAACATCGGGATTCGCGTCGGAGCACAGGTGAGCGCGGTGAAGTCGGCGGGCGGTAAGGTGTTTCTCGCATATCTGCCGCGTACCCAGACGGAGGCGGTGCAGCGTCGCGAATTGCGGGAGTACGGCATCGACGCTGAGGCGTTGGAAGTCGAATTGGCGGCCATTCGCAAGAACGGCTTTGCCACCACGGAAGAGAGCCTGCTGCCGGGGATTTTGGCGATTGGCTGCCCGGTGTTTGGGCGCGACGGCGAAGTGGTCGCGGCCATCACGGTGGTCGGGATTCTGGGCGTGTTGGACGGGGGCGCGACATCGCCGGTTGTGAAGGCGTTGAAAGAGGAGTGCCGCCGCCTGTCCCGGGAACTGGGCTGCGGCGACGCATAACGCGAGGGAGCCCAGGATAGGGCTCGGATGGATGGACAACGATAGCCCCTGATGGGAATCAGAGCTGGACGGATAACGAAACCCCCGGTGGGGGAGTGGAGGTGAAGGACGGTGCGAACCGTGCAGGTGGATGAGGTGATTGGACGCGCTCGGGTTAACCGCTTTCATTGGTTTCTCCTTTTATGCTGTACGTTCATGATCATGTGCGACGGTTACGATCTCTTCATGTACGGGACGATTGTCCCGTCGCTGATGAAGGACTGGGGGATCTCCCCGGTGGTGGCCGGATCGCTCAACAGTTACGCGCTGGTGGGCATGATGATTGGCGCTCTCGCGCTGGGGCCTGCGGCGGACCGGTGGGGGCGCAAGAACGTGATTGTGATCAGCTGCGCTGTGTTTTGTGTATTCACCGGGTTGGCTGGATTCGCCGGCGGGCCAACGGCGTTTGCAGTGCTGCGGTTTATCGCCGGTTTGGGCCTGGGCGGTATCATGCCGAACACGGTCGCTCTGGTGACGGAGTACGCGCCGGCGTCCGTCCGCAGCACGTTGGTCGCTGTGATGTTCAGCGGCCACCCGTTCGGCGGCGTGGTGGCTTCGCTTATCGGGATGTGGTTGGTGCCGACGGCCGGCTGGCGGGCCGTACTCTGGGTAGGAGCCGTTCCGTTGCTGATGCTGCCGCTGTTTGTCTGGTGGGTGCCGGATTCCCTGCAGTTTTACTCGCAGAAACAGCGCACAGACAAGCTCGCCGCTGTGTTTGAGCGAGTGTCTGGGGAGACCTATGACGTGCAGGATCGCTACGTGTTGACACGGCCAGTGCAGAGCGGGTTCCCGGTCATTCGGCTGTTCGGCGAAGGCCGGGGCGTATCGACGATCCTCTTTTGGGTTTCGTTTTTCATGTGCCTGTTGACGATGTACGGCTTGACGACGTGGCTTCCGAAGCTGATGCAGACCGCCGGGTTTGCGGTGGCGTCGAGTCTCGGGTCTCTGCTCGCGCTCAATCTCGGGGCCATTGTCGGTGCGGTGATCGGATCGCGCATCGCGGATTGGGTGGGGGCGAAACCGGTGCTGGTGGTATCGTTTCTCATCGCGGCCGCCTCGCTGGTGGCGATGAGTCAGAGGCCGTCCATCGGTCTGCTCTATGTTCTCTTGTTCGTCGCCGGGGCCACCACCACGGGCACGCAGATTACGTCCAACGCCTATGTGTCCCAGTACTATCCGACGGAAATGCGGTCCACCGGCATCGGCTGGGCGCTGGGTGTGGGCCGCCTGGGCGGCATTTTGGGACCGACGATGGGTGGCCTGTTGGTGGCCGGACACCTGTCTTTGACCGCCGACTTTCTCGCCTTCGCGCTGCCCAGCGTGGTGTCCGCCGTGGCCATGGCCTTGGTCCAGCAGCGTTACGCTGAGTGGCGGCAGCGCGCAAGCCACCCCGCCATGTGAGTGGGCGGCGCCGTCACTTCATGGCCATGCGCGGCCCATGAAATCGCGAGTGGACGCCGAAAGGTGCTCATTCCCGCAGCTGTGGCATTTTCATTTCTGTCTATCTTTACGGGCCTGGCCAACGGCCTCGTGCTCATGCTTGTCTGCGGGGCACTTATGGGAATGTTCGAGTGCGCGTTCACTCCCACTGCGGTGGCAGCCACTACCGAGGCGTCCAAGCCTGGCCAGCGCGGCTTCAACATGGCCTTCCAGCATTTTCGTCATGAGTTCCACGACCCCTTGATCCGTGGTTTTGCCCGTGGGGGGTCGTGGCGTCTCCGTCCGTGCCGCAGTGCATGGACACGTTCCTGCGCCACTCGGGGCTAGGAAATTCAGCTGTCCTCAGCAGAAGAGGTGTTATCTTTACAAATTCGACTTTATATTTTATATTTACTATAAAATAAAACATCGCTCGGTCCACTCGGGAAGCAGTCCGAGAACAGTTGCACGGTACGGTGGGTGAACCAGAAGCGAGACTTTGTAAACCGCCTGATGTGGACTTTCTTACAGGAAGACACGAAGAGGTGGCTGGTATCTCTCCGCTGCTTGAGCATGGAGTCCATGATAAAGCTGAAGCCGGGACCCGCACCACGATTGGCAGCGGATTCTGTGTTACACAAAAAGTAGACTGCCATACTTGGGATCCAAATGATGGATTTCTACCACTTCACGGGATACCACTTGGAAACTTGCGACCGGGCGATACCAAGCGGTTGTTCCGTCTTGGTGCATCCGGTGCGGGAGGAATGACGAGTGCATACCTGCCGCTTCATTTTCCGAGTGGCCGAGGATGGGATCCGGTCCCTGGCTGCAAGCTTGCCAAGCATCGCCGCGAACCCTGAGGATCGGGAGGCACGTTCCGAAGCCCTATACGGCGGCTGGATCGGCGGTATGGTTCTCGCCACTGTGGGAATGGCTCTGCACCACAAGTTATGCCACGCACTAGGCGGAAAGTGCAATCTGCCGCACGCCGAGACCCACGCCGTGGTCTTGCCATACGCGGTGGCTTACAACGCCTCAGCGACCGATTCAGCGATGCGGGCGATTGCGGGGGCGTTGGGCCATCCGGATGCCCATCCTTCAGAGGTTGCGGGTTTGCTGTACGACTTTGAGCGTCGCTTCCAGATTCCGTCCTCTTTGAAAGAGCTCGGCATGCAGGCTTCCGATTTGGATGAGGTTGCCGAATTGGTGACGACGGATTCATTTTACAATCCCCGTATGCCCAAGCGGTCCGAGATTCGGCGATTGCTGGAACTTGCTTTCCGCGGGGAGCGCCCGGAGTTGGGCTGATGAGGTCGCAGTCGACATGATTTTCGTGCCGGTTGTGCCTCCTCCGAAAGTTCACGTTTGAATCGAATGAAACGCAAGGAGATGGGAGGGTATCCGCGAAGCATGCTTGAATCCGTATGGATTGTGGAATACGTTCGAACGCCGATTGGGCGTCACGGTGGTGCATTAAAGCGGGTTCGCCCAGATGATCTCGCTGCGCACGTCATTCGTGAGGTGGTTCGGCGCGCTGGCGTGGAGGCCGGACAAGTCGAGGAAGTGGTGATGGGATGTGCAAACCAAGCGGGTGAGGACAATCGAAACGTAGCGAGAATGGGGCTGTTGCTGGCCGGGCTTCCAGACAGCGTGCCGGGCGTAACGGTCAACCGGCTTTGCGCATCCGGCCTAGAGGCAGTCAACCAGGCGGCCCGCGCCATCGCGCTGGGGGAGATTGACGTCGCCGTGGCCGGTGGGGTCGAGAGCATGACGCGTGCGCCGATGGTACTGCCCAAGCCTGAAGTGGAATTTGTCCGCGGGAATCAAACATTGTGGGACACTACCTTGGGTTGGCGCATGGGGAATCCAAACTTTCCGTACCCGCTGGAGAGCATGGGCGAGACCGCGGAAAATGTGGCCGAACAATTCGGCATCTCGCGCGAGGACCAGGACGAATTCGCCCTTTCCAGTCAACATAAGGTGGCGAAAGCGCAGGAAGCCGGCTTCTTCCGGGGCGAAATTGTCCCGGTGGTGGTGCGGGGGCCACAGGGAGAAACGGTGGTCGAGGCGGACGAGCAGCCTCGTCCACAGACGACGCGGCAGGCGTTGGCCAAGCTGCGGCCAGCGTTTCGTCCTGGCGGTACGGTGACGGCCGGGAATTCTTCCAGCTTGAACGATGGAGCCGCGGCGCTACTCTTGGTCTCGGAACGAAAGGGGCGTGAACTGGGGCTGAAGCCGTTGGCCCGTTACATTGCCTCTGCCGCGTCGGGGGTCAGTCCGCGCATCATGGGCATCGGGCCGATTGGCGCCACCCAAAAGGTGTTAAAAAAGACGGGGCTGTCGGTCGACGACCTGGACTGGATTGAGCTCAACGAGGCATTTGCTTCTCAATCGCTTGCGTGCATTCGCGAACTGGGATTGCCGATGGAGAAGGTGAACCCCAACGGCGGAGCCATTGCGTTAGGTCACCCATTGGGTTGTTCCGGCGCGAGGCTGATTGGGACGTTGGTGAGGCAGCTTCGCCAGGCTGGCGGTCGCTACGGGCTTGCCACTCTATGCGTGGGAGTGGGTCAAGGTTTGGCGACGGTTGTCGAAACGGTGGAGGAGTGATATGGAAGCGCCCATGAACAAAGGCAAACTCTTGCTAGATGTCACCTATGTGCCGGAGGACATCCCTTATCCGGCCGACCTGTCGTAAAGCACCTTATCCGTGCTCCACTCTAGTGCTATGCGGTACCGCTCGCTGGCTTATCCGGCGAGGAGGATCGTTTGGGACGCTATCCTACAGTTCAACTGCGGGATTCTTTGGAGGCATCGGTGGCTGTGGCGTCGTTTCGCAGGGATGCAAGGATTCCTTGGCACACCTGATTGATATGCGCGTGCATCTCTTGTTCTGCGAGCGCGGCATTCCCTTTAGCGCACGCCTCGTAAATCTTGCGGTGAGATTCCCATGCTTCACTGCGCATCCCGTAATCAAGGTACAACCGAATATAGGGGGCCACTTTGTTGCGCAGGTGCATCACGAGCTCCAGGAGGTTCGGTTGCTCGCAGGCGGTGTATATGGTCTGGTGAAATTGATGATTCAACGCCTGAATGGTGACGAAGTCATCTGAGTTCTCCGCGAGATGGATAATTTCACGCAGACGGCTTAGCCTCTCCGGGGTCATGTACGGAACCGCCCGTCGGATGGCAGCACCTTCCAGGAGGGCGCGGATAAAATGGAGTTCCTCAATCTCTGCCGGGCTTCGTTCGGTGACGAATGCACCGCGGTGTGGATATATGGTCACTAAGCCTTCGGCAGAAAGCGTCCGAATGGCCTCACGAACGGGGCTCAGGCTGACCTGAAATTGCTTCGCGATTTCTGCCTGATCCAATCGCTCACCGGGACGGTACTGACCCACGAGTATAGCGTGTCGCAGCCGGTCTACGACATGCTTCTCGCGAGTGACTGGGAAATCGCTCGAGTCGTTTGGCAAAGCCGTGTTGATTGGCGTTGAAGTATGCTCATGCATAACAGGGAAACGATCCTTCCATAAAAATTGTGTCAAAAATTGTGTCGGTCTGATTCTGCCGCCTTAAAAGAGGCATGAATCCATCTGCGAAATCTGCGAAGATATATTATGATATATCTGCTATCATATCATAGATTTTGGGTCTCATCTTGAGGCTGAACTGGCGATGGAATCGGGCGCGCTAAATCGTGTAGTGGATCTAGGACCCCTTATGATCGGCTCCGTGGTGATCCGCTTCGCGCGGGAGCATCCCGGATTTTGCCACGGGCATGATTTGCCGGAGGCCATCCCCTGTGCTAAGATGTCGGTCAGAGATAAACCCGCAGCCAGAGGCCGCTGTGGGCGGGCGGGCCGCCATGCTGGACAGCAGGGGCGGTTTTTTATGTTCGCGGGGCGTGGTTAGGCCCTTTGGCCGCCCAATGGGACGGATGATACCGAAAGGGGAAGGTGCGCATGGCCATGTTTTATCCAGTCAAGTTCGCTCCCATCGCCATGGAACGGATTTGGGGCGGGGGTGTGCTCAAGTCCTGGTTTGGTGTTGCCACCGAGGCGCCGATAGGAGAGTATTGGGTGCTGTCCGGTCACCCCAACGGCACGAGCGTGGTCAGCAACGGCTGGCTTGCCGGCAAGTCGCTGGTGGACCTGACGGCACAGTATCCAGAGGAGTACCTGGGCGACTCACCGCAGCCCCGCTTTCCACTGTTGGTGAAGTTCCTGGAAGCCAGTACAGATTTGTCCGTGCAAATCCATCCGGACGACGCCTACGCGAAGGAACACGAGGGTGATTTTGGCAAGACAGAGGCTTGGTACGTGCTCAAGTGCCCCGAGCGGGGCCAGGTCAATTACGGGCACCGTTTTCAGAACCGCGAGCAATATCGGGCAGCGGTGCTGGAGGGCCGGGTGAAGGATTTCTTGGAGTACCGGCCGATTCAGCCGGGAGACGTGGTCTACGTCCCGTCGCGCACCCTGCACGCGCTGTTGGGGGGAACGATGGTGATTGAGGTGCAGCAGACTTCGGACGTCACGTACCGCGTGTACGATTGGGATCGCGTGGGTAAGGACGGACGGCCGCGGGAGCTGCATGTCGAGAGGGCGGCCGATGCCATGATCTTCCGGGATGACGCGGACGAGCTTCTGGCTCAGAAACGGCATGTGGAAGACGCCACCGAGCGTCGCATCCTCGGCAAAGGGAATGGCTGGACGATGCTGCGGTTGGTCACCTGTCCGTATTTCACGCTGGACAAAGTGGAGTTGGAGCAGGCATCGGCGACTCTGCAGAGCGGCCGCCCGGGCAACCCGGACATCCTCATCTGCGCGGACGGATCGGGCGTGTTGCGCTGGCAGAAGGAAGAGCTGCCGCTCAAGGCCGGGGACACACTGTTGGTGCCAGCGAGCATCGACGACTATGAGCTGGCCAGCGACGGTCGGCTGACGGTGCTGCGCACATATTATTGACATGGGTGCGGTGTGCCCGGCGGAGAATGCCTGGCTGTGGCGGCGCTGGCCGTGGGCATCCATCCCTTCACCACTGGGCACCTCCTCCAGCCCGTCCTACAGGCTTGTTTTGCGGCTTCGTCTTTCGCGGCTGCTGCAGACGCAGAGCCTGCATCAAGTTGGAGAACAAGAGCGCGGTGGTCACGGGTCCGACGCCGCCCGGGACGGGGGAGCAGGCGGCCGCGCGGGCCGCGGCGGCCGGATGGACATCTCCCACCACGCCACCGTCCGGGGATTCGTTGATGCCGGCGTCTATCACCCACAGCCGCTCGTGCACCATGTCCTCACGAATCAGGCCGGCCTTGCCGACGGCGACAAACAGGATGTCCGCCTGGCGCGTGTGCACCCGCAGATCGGGGGTACCGATATGGCAGACGGTCACGGTGGCTCCTTTGCGCAGGAGCAGATGCAACAGCGGCTGGCCGACGGTCTGCCCGCACCCGACCAGGACGGCATGTCTTCCGGCCAGGGGATAGCCGTGATACTCGGCCAGTTGCACGCAGGCCTCCGGCGTGGCTGGATAAATGCCGGGTATGCCGCAGAGGTTGGCCATGCGGTTGTGTGGCGTCAGGCCGTCGATGTCCTTGTCCGGGCGGATGGCGGCGGTAACGGTCTGCGTATCAATGCTTGGCGGCAACGGCAGCTCGACCATGATGCCGTGCACGAGCGGGTCTCTGTTCAACTGTTCCAGCACCGACAACAGCTGCGCCTGCGAGGTGTCAGCGGGCAGTTGCCGCACCTCCAGTTCGATGCCGAGCTGGCGGGCAGTGCGGCGCTTGGCGTTGGCGTAAAAATCCGAAGCCGCATCACCTTCCACCAGCACGGTCACCATTCGCGGCGTGACTCCGCGGGCCTGCCACGCCAGCGCCTGCGCGCGAACGCGTGCGCGAATGTCTTCAGCCAGGCCACGGCCGCACAGTTGCATGGTCATCAGCTGCCCCTCCTAACGAAAAGACCGTCTGAGCTGTACACACGTACCTCGTACGTGTTCGCCCAGGCGGTCGGCTGTATTCTATCCACCATACTCCCTCGTGGTGCTCCACGTTCCGCCAGTCATATGGTGGTTCCTATCCATTGTTGGCATTCGCGCTAGGAACTTCGCAGGGGAGCGGAGTCAGAGCGCGCGGCTCCCAGCCAATCCGTTCCCAGGATAACAAGGGTTGCGGAATTGGTCAAGGTGCTCCCGCCAGCGTCGTCGAACGGATTGGATTCATGGTATGCTAGGGCATATCATGTCGAGTTTGGTCGATCGAGATCCGCAGATGGCGACAGAAGGTGGTACGGATAGGTGGAGTACCTGGTCTTCATTCGCTTTGAGGAATCCCCAGCCGTGGCGCGTCGACACATAGAAGCGGCGGAGAGTGCTGAAGCAGGCAATTACGTCCTGAATTCCCGCTACTACGCGCGCCCGGGCGAAGAGACCCCGTGGCTGGAACAGGCACTTTCGGACGCGCGCGGGCGCGGGGTGTTCATCGCACTGTATCGCGGCCGTCCGGTCGGTCACGACTTTGACGGTAACGCGTTGTTCTATCCCTTGGATTTGGTCTGGTGCAAAGACGATGTGGAATTGGCCGAGATGATAGGTGTACCGTTGAGCGAGAGCCTGGACACCGGCGCCTCCTCCCATCGGGAGGGGCGCGAGGCGGATGAGCCGCGATCTAGTAAACACTGGGAGTCCTCCAGCCGCCGTGCGCCGTCCGGTGGTGCAGCGGTGGACAAGCACGCGTGGGCCACGCCCCAGCAGACGCCGGAGGACACGCGGCTGATTGATGTGCCAGCCGGACGTTGGCGTGCTGATGAATCGGACATGGATTCGTCGCAGGCGCCAGTAAGCGAGCGAGAGCGCAAGTCCCCGGCGCTGCGCACAGCGGTCTGGTTTGTGGTTTGCCTGGTGGCGTCGTTCATCGTGGCGTACTGTGCTGCGCGCTTATTCCTGGGGGATTGACCGACGGCCGAACGAGCCGGAGACCACGCGGAAGTCGGTGGCGGGTTCATCCAGACGAGCGCCCTCTCGGGAGACTTCTCAGCCGCTTGTGGAGCTCTTGCCGCCCGAGTTGTTTTCGATCCGTCCGACAAAATGCTCCTGAATGATTTGGTGCAGCTTGGTTTTATCCAGGACAATTTCCGAGTTATAATTCTTGAGGATGTCGTCGTACATCGTCTCGTTGGTCCCCGGTACCTGGTAATGGTGAATTTCACTGCTTGAATTGAAGTCCGATTTCACCGCCAAACCCAGGCTCAAAAAATCCTCTGTGGACATGTTGGTGGCGATCAGGAATTTGGGAATCTCCGCGGCCAGCGCCGGCAGATGCGGAATCTCCGCCGGGCTCATCGCCTTCTTGGCGATTCCCGCCAGCGCCAGTTGCTGCAGCTGCTGCCGGCCATAATCGGTTCCGGGCAGAGAATCCCGTTCATGCACCACTTCCGCGACATCTTTGCCGGTCATGGTATGCACACCCTTGGTGTACACCTTGCCCCGGTCTTCCTTATACCATGGGTGGGTCAGACGTACGTCAAACGGCAGGTCCATCGTGATGCCGCCGAGGGCGTTGACCAAGTCCTGGAGTCCCCAGTAGTTGGTTTCCGCATAGTAGTTGATAGGAACGCCTGTCAGTTGACTTACAGCTGCGACGGCTTGAAGGATGCCCTCCTTGGTGCCGTGCACGGACTGGGCGATGTATTGCACACTGGTCAACTTCGTGTACCCGTATCCCTGCATGTACACCCGCGTGTCGCGCGGAATACTGAGCATGTTGTACTGGTGGCTCTGAAGGTCGACGTGCACCAGCACCATCGAATCGGTGTGGCTGGCCTTCTCTCCCGGGCGTTGGTCTGATCCGATGAGCAAAACATTGAACACGCCGCTCGGCAGGGTGGTGTTTTGCTTCGATTCGCCCGTTGGAGTGACGATGGGCAGGTTGCTGAAATGGTTCTGCGGTTGCAGTTTGTGGTATTCCCACGCGCTAACCCCGGCCGCCGCGCCCAAGATGACCGCGATTGACAACAGGGTGTTGCGCAGGATATGCCGCTTTTTTTTGCGCGGCTTGCCCGACGCGCGTCGGGTTTCACGATTCGCCATATTTTCCCCTCATCATAACAGAATAGCCTCTGCGGCATGTGTCCACGGCGATCCCGTGCTGCCAACAGTGCGCCGCAAACCGTCCAAACGACATGGATAGACATACTCTACCACGTACAGCCAGCGATTTCTATAGGACCGGGTGTTCACCGTTGACGAATTTGCGGATTCCTGAGGCCAGTGGCGCGTATGCCTCCGGGCTATTCGGGAAATCTATGGTTGAGGTGGTAACTATGCATCGATGTTCAACATGGGGGCGTTGGGCTTTGGCGGCAGCGGCGTTCGCCGCAACCGGGCTCTCTCCCCTCTCCGCTCCGCACGTCCAGGCCCAACCGCGTACGCTGCAGATTGCCATCACGGACGCGGGCTTTCGCCCGCAAAACATCTTGGTGGCGCTGAACCAGCCGCTGCAGCTGCGTGTGATCAACGTCGGCAAGAAGGAGCATCAGTTTTCCATACCCTACTACCGCATTTACACGGAGACCTTAGCCCCTGGCCGGGTGTCGACAATCGGCTTCGCCCCTTGGACGAGTGGCCGCTTTGAATACATTTCCGATCCGGCCGGGGCCGGTGGGGCTGAATTCACGGGCTGGATGACGGTGGTGGATGCCACCCAGCGCCTGAAGTAGCATTCTCCTTATTCGGCGACCGGTTTCGCCCGCGGCGCGCGCGAGTTGGAGATGTGGATGCGTCCGAGGAACAGGGCGCAGATCACACCCAAGAGGACAAACAGCATGCCAATGAGAAACACGCTGTGCAGCGAATCCACCAGGGTGGACTTGAGCACAGGCACGACTGCCCTACGAATCGCGGCCGGCATCTGGGCCAGCGCCGATGGGCTCAAGAGCGACGAATACAGCCCCTGCGCGTTGGTCGTGATCATGGATTGAATATGGGCGACGGTTGGGTTGTTGCCGGCCTGCTTGAGGAACGGCCCCAACGCGTCCGTGAGCTGCGCGCTGGAACGCGCGTTGAGCACGGCGCCCAGAATCGTCATGCCAAAGGTCCCGCCAATCTGGCGGAAAAATTGGCTGGACGAGGTGACCACCCCAAGTTCGGTCTTGGGGAAGCTCTCCTGCAGCGCGATGGTCAAAAGCGGCATGACCAGGCCCAGGCCCAGACCCAGGATGATCATGTACACGGTAACCACCCAACTGGCCGTATGCACGCTCAGGTGCGTGAGCAGGTAGAAGGACGTCGCCATGATCAGCATCCCTGCCACCGTCTGGGTGCGCACGCCAACCTTGGTCACCAGACGCCCGCCCACGATGCTGCCGAGCATGACCGTGAGCATCATCGGCGTCATGGCGGTCCCGGACGCGGACGGGCTGATGCCGGCGATGCCTTGCAGAAACAGCGGGATGAACATGATGGAGCCGAACATGCCGACGCTCATGAGGAACCCGACACCGTTGATGAGCACGAAAATCCGGCTGCGGAACAGGCGCAGCGGCAGGATGGGCTCCTTGGCCCTGGCCTCCGCCCAGACAAACGCGGCCAAGGCGATGACCGTGAGAGCAAACAAGCCGAGGATCTTCCAGGACGTCCACGGCGCGTCCTTGCCGCCGAACGTGAACGCCAGCAGCAGACTGACGACGCCGACAATCAAGGTCAGGATGCCGAGGATGTCAAACTGGACGCGCTCGTGCCGTTCATGTCCGGCCAAGCCGAGGGCGATGAAGGCGATGGCGATGAGGGCTATCGGCAGATTGATGTAGAACACCCAGCGCCAGCTCAGTGCGTCCACAATCCAACCGCCAATCTGCGGGCCGATGATGGACGACAGGCCAAAGATGGCGCCGAAGACGCCTTGCCACTTGGCGCGCTCGGCGCCGGTAAACAGGTCGCCGATGATGACCATGGCCATGGGCATCATGATGCCGCCGCCGATGCCTTGAAAGCCGCGAAAGATGATCAGTTGGTCCATGGTCTGGGCCGTCCCGCACAGGGCGGACCCTATCATGAACAGCGCCAGCCCGGAAATGTAGACCACGCGCCGGCCGAGCAAATCGGCCAACTTGCCGGCGATGGGCACCACGGTGGTGGACGTCAGCATGTAGGCGGTGGTCAGCCAGGTCATGTAGGCGAGGCCGCCCAGGTCGCCGACGATGCGCGGCATCGCTGTACCCACAATCGTCTGGTCCAACGCGCCAAACAGCATCGCGATGATAAGGCCGGTGATGAGCATCGCGCGGTGGCGAATAAACGTGCCCGATTGCTCCTTGGGCAGGACGTTCTCCTGTTCCAAACAGCATTCCTCCACTCTCGCCGCACGAAGCGGCAATATTCCGTCTTGGCAAATGGTTTAGTGGCTATATTGTTTAGTCGCCGTAATGCAACTATGCCACATGGCCATCTCTCCGTCAACTGGCCACTCGAGACCACGCTCCATTCCCCATTATATCCACGCAGATTGAATCCGCGGGCTCCTTGCAGGAATTTGTTTCCCCATCACGAATCGTGGTAATCATGGAAGAATCCGTGACACAGAGAGATCAACGGGTGGGGTGGCGCTGTGACGGCAAGCCATGGGCATCGCTTGTTCGACTTACTCCTGCGGGAGATTGACGAGCAGGTTCGACAATATCAAGACCAGCACGGCCAGTGGCCGAGCACTGTGGTTCTGCCGCGCGGCCGCTACATCTTGCTTGAGGACTACTGCCGCGAACTCGAGGTGACCCGGCTCACCGAGGCCATGATGCAGCTCGCCACCGTGCGCGGCGACGCGGCCCGTTGGCAGCAGCAGAAGCAAGCCGCCCAAGCCGCGCTTGAGCGATTGCGCCGGCAGGGTATCACCGAACTGGTGTGCAGCTTTTGCACCCTGGCTGTGCGGGTGGACGCGGGACGCGATGAACTGGGTCTGGAATAACCCGCGGACCGGGGCTCCGTCCACTCACAGCTTACGCAGGTGCACCTGCTGCACGGTATGGCCCTCCCCTTTCTCCAGCACCAGGTCGGCCCGCGCCTTGGTCGGGGCGATGTTCTCGCGCAGGTTGGGCTCATTGATCTCATGCCAAATGCGCCGCGCCACAGCCTCCGCCTCGGTGTCGGTCAGGGACGCGTAGCGATGAAAGTACGAGTGCTCGTCCCGGAATGTCGTCCGGCGCAAGGTATGAAATCTGTCCACATACCACTCCTCGATGTAGCGCACGTCCGCGTCCACGTAGATGGAGAAATCGAAGAAGTCCGAGAGGAACACCCGCGGACTGCGCCGTCCATCCGAGGTGCCGGTCTGCAGCACGTTCAGTCCTTCCAAGATGACGATGTTCGGTTGGCGGATGACCTCATACTCCCCAGGCACGATGTCGTATGTCAAGTGAGAGTACACCGGCGCGACAACCTCCGGTTTGCCCGACTTGACATCGGCGACAAATTGAAGCAGACGGCGAATGTCATAGCTCTCCGGGAACCCCTTGCGGTTCATCAGACCGCGGGCTTCCAGGATGCGGTTGGGGTACAGAAACCCGTCGGTCGTCACCAGGTCGACCTTGGGGTGGTTGGGCCAGCGCTTGAGCAGCGCCTGTATGATGCGCGCTGTCGTGCTCTTGCCCACCGCCACACTCCCGGCGATGCCGATGATGTACGGCACTTCGGCGCTCTGGCTGCCCAAAAAGCCACTGGTGGCGCGGTATAGGTCCTGCCGGTTGGCCACGTACAGGTTCAGCAGCCTCGACAGCGGCAGGTAAATCGCCTCTACTTCCGCCAGCGATATGTTTTCGTTGAGGCCGCGCAACCCTTCCAGCTCTTCCTCGGTCAGCGGCAGGGGTGTGGCATCGCGCAGGCGGGCCCATTCGTCGCGGTCAAACGAGATGTATGGTGAAAACCCGACGCGTGGACTGAGGATGCCCATGGCCTGTCGTACTCCCATCCCGATATGCATTGGTCGGCCTCCCCGCGGCCGTCGCTCAAGAATTGGTCGGCCACATTGCAAGTTGCCTCGCTCACATGCGTGACCCGCAGTGATGGACACAGTCCCGGTTTCGACACATGGTCACTGATACATCTTGCCTTGCTGCGGCCGCAGATGCAAGTCATTTGGGCAAATTTTCATGGCAGGTGCGGTTTCCGCCACACACAGCCACCGCTAGAATAGGGAGAGAACAGAGATATCGCGCCAAAGGGGTGAACATACTGAAAGTGCTGGTCACCGGCGGCGCCGGTTTCATCGGATCGAATGTTGTCGACGCGCTTGTCGCCAGTGGGCACGAGGTGGCCGTGCTGGACAACTTGTCCACGGGCCGAAGAGAACATGTGCCGTCCAGGGTGACGTTCTACCAGGCGGATCTGGCGGGGGACGACTTGGACGCGATTGTCGCGGCGGAGCGTCCGCAGGTGGTCATCCACCATGCCGCCCAGATCTCCGTGCCACTGTCGGTGGCAGACCCGGTCTGGGACGCGACCGTCAATATCCTCGGCACGCTGCGCCTGCTGCAGGCCTGTTTGCACGCGGGTGTCGCCAAGCTGATCTACGCCTCTTCCGCCGCAGTCTATGGGAATCCGGCCTATCTGCCTGTGGATGAGCGGCACCCGATTCGGCCGATATCTCCCTACGGCGCTTCCAAATACGCGCCGGAATTGTACATCCGCATGTTTGCCGAGTCTGTCGGCATGCGCCACACCATCCTGCGCTACGCCAACGTGTATGGCATCCGTCAGGATCCGCAAGGCGAAGGTGGGGTGGTATCGGTGTTCGTCGATTGCCTGTTGTCGGGCCGGCGCCCGGTCGTCTTCGGCGACGGGGAGCAGACGCGCGACTTCATCTATGTCAAAGATGTTGCAGCCGCCAATGTGGCGGCATTGACTGCGGGGGATGGAGGCACCTTCAACATCGGCCGCAACGAGCGCACGAGCGTCAACCAACTGTTGCGGACCATGAGCGAGGTGTTGGGCCGGGAGCTGGAGCCCGAACACGCTCCGCCGCGCCCCGGCGATATCCGGCACAGCTCGCTGGCCAACGAAGCTGCCCGCGCGGGTCTCGGCTGGGAGCCGCGGTATACGCTGGCCGCCGGCCTGGCCGAGACGCTCGACTACTATCAGCGACAGGGCCCCGCTCGTTGATCCGCCCGCATCACGCGCGACCAAGGCTCTGGTGAAGCCCGCCGTCCCGGCGGGCTAAGCGGGCTTGGCACGCGTCACTGGCCTGCCACCTGCACGCCCTCGCCGGCCTAATGCGTCTCCTCCGGCTGCTTGTAAGCGACCGACTGCTTCCAATTGGCCGGGATGGCCGTGCTCTCCCAGTCCTTCTTGGGGAAGAACGACGCGTGGTGCTCCTTGAAGTACGAATCGAGGATCTTGCGCGCCACCGGCGCCGCCGCGTCTGCGCCCCAGCCCGCGCCCGGAATCATCACCGCAATCGCTACCTGCGGCTTATCGTACGGCGCGTAGGCGATGAACACCGAGTTGTCGACCTTGTGCTGGTTGATGGTGATCTCCGCCGTACCCGTTTTGCCGGCGGCCTTGTACGGCGCGTCGTGAAAGACATCGTAGGCTGTGCCCCCCGGACTGTTGAGCGCGCCGAGCATGCCCTCGCGGGCAATCTGCAGGTACTCCGGCTTGATCTTCACCGTCGACTCCACGTGTGGCTTGACCACCTGCAACGGCTTGACGTCCTTGGGCAGGGTCGGCTTCATCACCGAGGGGTAGACCGCCTTCAGCACGTGCGGCTGGATGCGCTGGCCGCCGTTGGCCAGCATCGCCGTGTACTGCACCAGTTGGATGGGTGTATACTGCTGTATCTGTCCCATCCCGATGAACGCCGCGTCCGCGGGCGAAGCGGGGATGTCCACACGGCCCTTTTTCTTGAGCGTCTTGGCGACTTCAGCCGGAACGACCGTTGGCTGCTTCGCCTGATTCCCCAATTCGTCCACCCACCACTTGCCCATGTCCTCGCCGGGCAGGTCAATACCCGTTTTCGGGCCCAGGCCAAAGCTCCACTCGCCCATCATCAGCTTCACGTACCCCTGCCAGAAGTCGGTCGTCGCCCAGGACAAAAGCGATTTCCCGTCCTGCGGGGCACCGGGGTTTTGCGCGGTCGCGCCGAACCACTTGGCAAAGTGCAGGCCAATTTCGTAGAAATACGTGTCGCATGAGACGGCAATCGCCTTGATGGGATCCACGATCCCGTGGTTCGCATCGTCATGCGCAATGTACCCGCCCAGGTTCGTGTAGTAGGAGTCCGCGATGGTCGTCCAGGGTGTGATGACGCCCGCCTCCAGAGCGAGAATCAGGTTGGCCGGCTTCACGGTCGATCCGACCGTCTGCGGTCCTTGGATGACGTGGTTGGTCTGTGCCCCCCCGGGTGTGTTCAGGTAGTCCTGGTGTTTCAGGTAGCCGCCGTTGCCCGGGGTGTACCAGTTGGGGTCCAGATACGGATAGCTGGCCATCACCAACACCGCGCCGGTGTGCACATCCATCATCACGGCGGAGGCAAACGGAATCTCGCTCGCGTCTTTGGTGTGTAAGAGTTGCGAGTACAACGCTTCTTGGGCCACCGCCTGGAGGTGGCCGTCGAGCGTCAGCTGCAGGGTCTTGCCCGGCTGTGGCGCCGGATTGAAGCCCAACTGCTGCTGGCTGTCTCCGGACGGATCCACCAGGACTTCCTGTTTACCGACGGTG
The DNA here is from genome assembly GCF_001552255.1 of Alicyclobacillus shizuokensis NBRC 103103. Lineage (GTDB taxonomy): Bacteria > Bacillota > Bacilli > Alicyclobacillales > Alicyclobacillaceae > Alicyclobacillus_G > Alicyclobacillus_G shizuokensis. The sequence goes on along the minus strand of NZ_BCQV01000013.1, from coordinate 108,811 downwards.
CCTTGCAACAGCCGCTCGTACTCCTGTTCGATGCCGCTTGTTCCGACCTTCTGGCTCAGCAGGTACTTTGGGCCGCCGTCCTTGGGGTGCAGGTATTGGTCTTCGTTATCCTGGGTGATGGAGCTGGTGTAGCCAAGCACCTGCCCGGCCAGATCTCCGTACGGGTACTCGCGCATGCCGTCCGACTGAATGGCGACGCCGGGCAGGGAGTCCAGGTGCTCCTCGATGAACGACAGCTGTTTCTTGCTGATGTCCTTGAACAGGCTGATCTGGGCCAAGCGCTTACTTGTGGGTACACCCTTTTGCTCCATGGTGTCCTCCAGCTTCTTGGCGTTCACGTGAAAGACGGGCGCCAGGAGCTGCGCCATGCTGTGAAAATCCTGCTTGGTATCCGAAAACACGTCCAGCGTCACCGAATACGACGGTTTGTTGTAGGCGAGCAGGTTCCCGTTGGTGTCAAAGATCCAGCCGCGCGAAGGCAGGACGGCCACCTTTTGGATGGACGCCGTTGAAGCCTGCTTGCGGAAGGAGGCGCCTTCATTGATTTGCACAAAGCCAAGACGCAGGATGAGGCACCCCATGGCGATGAAGACGAAGCCATAGACAAAGTTGACGCGGGCTGTGTGGGGGCGGTGCGGCGCCGCCGTCGGTTCCTCCTCGACAGGTTGCCGCTTCGGGGCCCGTGGCGGGTTCGGTTTTGCGGAGCGGTGTCTCTTTTTGTGCGAGAGAAACCATGAGCGGGATCGACGTGCCAACGGCATTTATCCCTCCCCAAGTACGGAAAGTTCAAGATCAGACGACGAGACACAGGATGACGAAATCTAGGCATATCATAGCATTTCTGAGCAAACTGTGTGCGCGTTTCGACAGCGTCGGCAGGGTGAAGAGAAAAGAAGCCGGAACGGGGCTTATTTCTCCTGTTCCGGCTGCTTGTAGGCGGCCGACTGCTTCCAGTTTGCCGGGATGGCCGTGTTCTGCCAATCTTTCTTGGGGAAGAACTGGTGGTGTTCCTGGAAGTAGGTGTCCATGATCTGGCGCGCGACCGGCGCGGCGGTGTCGGCGCCGAAGCCTGCGCCGGGAACCATCACGACCACTGCGATTTCGGGGTTGTTGTACGGCGCGTAGCCGATAAACACCGAGTTGTCCATGCGCTGGTTGTGCAGGCTGATCTCGGCGGTACCCGTCTTGCCGGCCGCCACATACGGCGCGTCCTGGAACACCGTGTAGGCGGTGCCCCCGGGTGTGTTGCAGGTGCCGCGCATGCCTTCCTGGGCCAGCTTCAGATACGCCGAATTGATCTTGAGATCGGCCTGCACCTTCGGCTTGACGGTCTCAATCGGCTTGGCGTCCTTGGACAGGTGCTGTTGCAAGGTTGGGTTGTAAACCGCCTTCAACAGGTGCGGCTGCAGCCGCTTGCCATTGTCGGCAATCGTCGCCACGTACTGCGCCAATTCAATGGGCGTGAATTGCTGCATCTGGCCGATGGCCGCCCAGGCCGCATCGGGCGGCGCGGCCAACAGGTCGACCTTGCCTTTGTCCTTGAGCTCCTGGGCCACCTTGTTTAACTGAATGTACTGGGGTTTGCCCGTCTCAAAGTTGTCAATCCAGGCTTTACCCGCAATCTCGCCCGGCAGATCGATGCCGGTCAGCTGCCCGAGGCCAAATCGCCACTCGCCCTCCAAGAGACGCACGTACCCTTTCCAGAAATCCGTCTCTTGCCAGTCGGTCAAGCTCTTTCCGGCGGGATGGCCGGGGTTATGCATGGTCGAGCCGACCCAGTTCGCCAGAGCCAGCCCGACGCGGTAGAAGAACACATCGCACGACTCGGCGATCGCCTTTACCGGGGTCACCCAGCCGTGGTTGGCGTCGTCCTTGATGATCTGGTTGGCCACGTCGAGATAGGGCACGTCCAGCCAATCGGTCGTGGAGGACAAGACGCCCGCCTCCAGGCCGGTGATGAGGTTGGCCGGTTTCACGGTCGATCCGGGCGGCTGCGCACTGCTGATGGTGGTGTTGATCTGGGCCAGGGTATTACTCAGGTATTGCGCGTGCTTCTGGTAGCCGCCGTTGCCCGGTGTGTACCAGTTCGGATCGAAATAGGGGTAGCTGACCATGGCCAGGACGCCACCGGTTTTGACGTCCAGTACGACGGCCGAGGCCATGCTGATGTCGTTTGCGTACTTGGAGTGTTGGACCTCGTTGATTACGGCCTCCTGCGCCATCGCTTGCAGATGGCCGTCCAGCGTCAGCTGCAGATACTTGCCAGGCTCGGGCTCGGGGGAAAACCCCAGTTGACTTTGCGACTTGTCCCGTGCGTTGACGGCGACAATCTGTTCGCCGACCTGGCCTTGGAGTAACTTTTCGTACTCCTTCTCAATGCCCGTCCGGCCCACGTACTGTGTCATCTTGTACTTGATGCCGTTGTACTGGCCGTCCAGGTAGCTTTTGAGCTCCGTTTTCGGAATCTGTCCGATGTATCCAAGCACCTGACCCGCCAGATCGCCGTTCGGATAGGTGCGTTGGCCGTTGGTCTGGATCGACAGGCCCGGCAGTTGGCTCAGGTGCTCCTGGATAAACGCCAGCTGCTTGTCGTCGATGTTCTTGAACAGGGTGATGTCCTGGTATTGCTCGTTCTCGTACCGCATGGTATGCGCCAACTTCTTCCAGGAGGTGTGGAAGACCGGCGCCAGGAGCTCCGCCATGCGGTTGAAGTCCTGTTCGTCGTTGCCAAACCTGGTCAGCGTCACACTGTACGTTGGCTTGTCGTAGGCCAACAGGTTGCCATTGGTGTCGTAGATCCAGCCCCGCGGCGGCAGGACCGGCACCCGGTTCAGCGAGGCCGTGGCGGCCTGCTGACGGAAGTAATCTCCCTGGTTGATCTGAACATAGCCCAGTCGCAGGACGAGGGCGGACATGGTGACGAAGACGACGCCATAGACAAAGTTGATGCGGCGGTTATGCGGCCGCAGCAAGCGCTCCGAATTAGCGTTGTCCTCGGCTTGGCCAGCCCGTCTTCGGTTGGCTCTGCGGGGGTTGAAGCGCAGGCGCTTCCAGCGGCGGCTCATGCTGCACCTTCCTTCCATGACCATTGCCACTGTCTATCATAGCATCCACGGTGGACGGCAGAATTGACACATCTGCGACAGCTCTGTGTCGCTTAATGTCTGTGGAAAACGCTGGGCGCATGCAGGGATGGGCGCTCACCGCCGCCACGGCAGCGAAAAGCGTCGCTTGGCGGGGACGGCGGGAACGGTCTGGCACTTTTCGTCCATCCAGACGGCGTTGGCGTTGGCGATGAGCGCGTCGCAGACGTCGTCGCCCAACTCTCCGCGGATGGCCGTGTAAGCGTCCGCCAGCAGGGGAGCGCGCAGGTGTGCATCATGCGCATCGGAGGCGATGAGGCTGGCCTGGCCGGCGCGCAGGATGTCCCAGGCCAGGTCATCCGCCCGGTGGCGGTGCTGCGGCGGGCTGACAAAGCAGGCGGCCGTCAGCTGCAACAAAAGTCCGGCTTCGATGAGCGTGGCCACCCGCTCCGGGTGCCGCTGGACCTCCAGGTTGCGCTCTGGATGGGCCATGATGGGCCGGTAACCGCGGATGCGGAGTTCGTACACCCAGGCCAGTGCCTCCTCGGGGATGTTGTGGCTCGGGAATTCCACCAGCACATAGCGGGTGCCGCCCAGTGTGGGCACCTGTTGGCCTCGAATGTCTTCGACGATGTCGCCGGTCAGCCGTACCTCCGCTCCGAGCGCCAACTCGATTGAGGCCGCTTGGGCACGGGTGGTCGGGGATTCGCCGGCAGCCGTCTCGGCCGCACCCGGTGCCGCTGGGCCGGAAGCCGCCGCGCTGCCGGATGAGGATGTGGGCTCGGCCTCTGCCCGGTCCGAACCGGGGGCGCCGACACCGACAGCCATGGCTCGGACGTCTTGGAGCGCCTGGTAGGCGTCTCGCAGCTGTTGTTTGTCGACCGTAAAATGTGGGCTCAGGTAATGAGACGTGCAGAAGATGCGGCCGACTTGCTGTCCGGAGAACGCCTCCAACAACCGCAGGCTGGCCGCCACGTCCGCCGGTCCGTCGTCCACACCCGGCAGCACGTGGGCGTGGATATCCGTATAGACAGCAGGGTTCATCCGCATCCATCCTCTCCATCTTCTCTCACTTTACCACACGCCGGCGTCGATGGAGGACACGGCGACCGACGGCGGACCAGGGACACAATATCGCCCGCGGCTGGTCCATGCTAGTCAGAAAAATACCGAAACAGCTATAATAGACGACAATAGCGAGAACGAGGAGTTCGGGTTCAGCATGTGGCAGGGAACGGTTCAACACGCACAAAAGGGGGGTTCACCATGGCGATGGTCCTGCACGACCTGGATCACCTGGTGGAGACGGTGGCGAGTGACGTGGTCCGCTGGCGGCGGCACCTGCACCAACACCCGGAGCTGTCGTTTGAAGAACGCAAGACGGCCCAGTTTGTCTACCACACCCTGCAGGCATTCGGCGGCTTCGAACTGACGCGCCCCACGCGCACCAGCGTCGTCGCGCGCCTTATCGGATCGGCCCCGGGAGGTGTGGTGGCGTTGCGGGCGGACATGGACGCGCTGCCGATTCAGGAGGAGAACGAGTTCGAATTCGTGTCGCAAAACCCAGGGGTTATGCACGCCTGCGGCCATGACGGGCATACCGCCGTCCTGCTGGCCGTCGCGAAGGTGCTCAGCCGCATGCGTGAGGAGGTTGCCGGGGAGGTCCGGTTTATCTTCCAGCACGCGGAAGAGGTGTATCCGGGCGGCGCCCAGGAGCTGGTGGATCTGGGTGTGCTCAAGGGCGTGGACGCCGTTCTCGGCCTGCATCTGTGGGCACCGTTGCCATGCGGCCAGGTGGCGCTCAAACCGGGTCACTTGATGGCCGCTCCAGACACGTTCTACCTGACCGTACGCGGCCAGGGCGGCCACGCCGCGCAGCCACACCTGACGGTCGATCCCATCACCGTCGCGGCGCAGGTGATCACCAACCTGCAGCATGTGGTCTCTCGCTACAATGATCCGCTCGATCCGCTCGTGCTCTCTGTCACGCAGATTGCGGGCGGCAGTACCACCAATGTGATCCCGAATGAGGTGCAGCTGAGCGGGACCGTGCGCAGCTTCAAGCAGGAGCTGCGTGAATCGGCGCCCGTTTGGATGGAGCGCGTCATCCGCGGTGTGACAGAGGCGCACGGGGCGGACTACGAATTTCGCTACGAATACGGATACCGGCCGGTCGTCAACGACGAGAAGCTGACGCAGACCCTGCGCCAGACGTTGACGCGCGTGTTTGGTCCCGGCGTCGTGGTGGATGCGGTGCAGACCATGGGTGGAGAGGACTTTTCCGCGTATCAGCAGGCGGCGCCCGGCACGTTCTTCTTCGTGGGAGCGGGCAACCCGGACAAGGGCATCCGGTACCCGCACCACCACCCGCGCTTCACGGTCGATGAAGCGGCGTTGCCGATTGCCGTCAAGGCGATGCTCGCCGGCGCCTTGCGCGTGCTCGAAACCGCGTCGACGCGGACGGACCGTACGGAAGCGTGAGGCGGATGCTCGTTGGTTCTTCAACGCGATTTGACAAGGCTCGACACATTGGCCTATGGAACCAGGCTGTTTGCAGCTGGTAAAATGCACTAAAGATGAAGTTTGGCAACTTGGGGTGAGGGACAGTCAGGGCGCTGTCCGTCTACACGGGGCTGGACCCGATACAGAGAAGACGAGGCAAACGTCCTAGGGGAACGAAGGGAACATGGCACATGGCAGAGAAGATATACTATTATTTCTGCAAGTCCTGCGGAGCGGACACGGCCGCCTACGAGATGTATACGGCTTGCCCGTATTGTCATGCCGGTCGGCGAGACCTGCAGTTGGTCGGCGAGTGCACGACTGAGAGTGAGCGGGCAGAGATGGAGGAGCGCGTGCGCGCTCTGCGCGCCCGCTGGTTGCGGGGAAATGGCGGGACGCAGCGAGGGGAGCGGCGTCGGCGGGGCTGGTTCGGGCGCAGATAGGTTCACTGCGCCGTCGCGCCGCAGACGCCGCCCGAGCATGGACTTGATGTCGGCCGCCCTGGGGCCTGGCTGCGAACTATATCAGCGTCGCATGGGTCTCAGTGACGTTCATCTGCAAGTTGTCAATCAGCCTCGTCTTGCCGACATAGGCCGCCACCGCCAGCAGCACTTCGCCTTCCAGCTTGTCCATCGGCTGCAGATCAGAGAGGGACACGATGTCCGCGTAATCCAGCCGTACGCCCGGCTCTGCTTCGAGGGTGGCGCGCATGTCTTGCACCAATCTTGCCGTCGACCGTTCTCCGGCCAGGATGGCTTCCTTGGCCCGGTTGAGCGAGCGGTAGAGCACGGTCGCGTGTCGGCGTTCCTCAGGCGTGAGATATACGTTGCGCGAGCTTTTCGCCAGTCCGTCTGCGTCGCGCACGGTCGGGACGGTGACAATCTGCACCGGCATGTTCAGGTCCTCCACCAGTCGCTGGATGATGGCCGCCTGTTGGGCGTCCTTGCGGCCAAAATAGGCGCGGTCGGGCTGGACAATGTGCAGCAGCTTCGAGACCACCATCGCCACGCCGCGGAAGTGGCCGGGGCGGGACCGGCCACATAGGGTCTCACTCATCCTGGGCAACTCAATCACCGTCTCCGGTGGTCTCGGGTACATCTCGTCCACACTCGGCATGAACACGATATCGCAGCCGTGCTCGGCGAGCATCGCTTGGTCGCGCTCGGCGTCGCGCGGGTAGCGGTCGAAGTCCTCGTTGGGGCCAAATTGCAGTGGATTGACAAAGATGCTGACTACCACCAGGTCATTTTCCTGCCGGGCGGTGTCCACCAGGCGCATGTGTCCATCGTGCAAAAATCCCATGGTCGGCACTAAGCCCACCGTCTTGCTCTCACGTCGGGCCGCCGCCACCGCTTCTCTCACTTCAGCAATCGTCTCTATCGTCTGCATGCTATGTAGGCACCTCATCTTCGCTTTGACGGCTTGTCCTGCGTCGCCCGTCGGGTGATCACGAGTCGCGCGTTTCGCCGCGCAGCAGGTCTTCCCATTCCGCGCGTTCCTCCGCTTTCAACTGCACGGTCTGGTCTGGCCCCGGGAATTGCCCGCTCGCCACCTCCTGCACGTACGCGGCGGCCGCGCTGCGAATCGTGTCCGCCAGCTGGGCGAAACGCTTGTTGTGCTTGGGGATGTACCCGGTGGTGTAACCCATCGCGTCGTGGAACACCAGCACCTGCCCGTCGCAGTGGGGGCCGGCTCCGATGCCGATGGTGGGGATGGTCAGGCGTTCCGACACGGCCTGGGCCACCTCGTCGGGGACCACTTCCAGCACGACCGCAAACGCGCCCGCCTCCTGCAGGGCCAGGGCGTCTTCCAGCAGCCGCTTGGCCGCCCCGGCGGTCCGTCCCTGCACCACAAAGCCGCCGAAGGCGTGCACCGACTGCGGAGTGAGGCCAATGTGCCCCATCACTGGCACCCCGGCATCGACCAATCGCCGCACCGTCTCCGCCATGGCGGTGCCGCCTTCCAGTTTGACCGCCTGCGCGCCGCCTTCGCTCATCAGCCTGCCGGCACTCATCAGCGCCTGCTCAGGCGAGACTTGGTAGGTCATGAACGGCAGGTCCGCGACCACCAGCGGCCGGGTCACCGCCCGCGACACCAGACGCGTGTGATAGATGATATCATCCAGCGTCACCGGCAGCGTGGTCTCGTTTCCCTGCACCACCATACCCAGCGAGTCGCCGATCAACAGGGCGTGCACGCCCGCCTCCTCCAACAACCGGGCGGACGGGTAGTCGTACACGGTCATCATGGCAATCTTCTCGCCCGCTCGTTTCATCCTGAGGAACGTGCGGGTGGTCACCGGTTTTGTCATTCCAGATCCCCCCCAAACAATTCACGCAACGCCGTCTGCGCGGCGGTATTCCCAGATCCCTTTTGCTGTGCCAGGCGCATCGTCACGCGTCCCAGTGCTTGGTACACCGCCAGAGCCTCCGGCAACTCCGCGAGCGCCGCCAGGTGCCGTTCCACCGTCTGCACATCGCCCCGCTCTACGGGGCCGGTCAGGGCATCGGGCAACCCTAGTTGCTCCAGGTTGCGCAAGGCGCCGCGCATCAGCGGCAAGTACGGCTGGATACCGCCCGGCAGCGTGGACACCTCGGCGACGACCGCCGCCAGGGCCACCAGGGCGTTGGACGCCAGAGCCGCCGCCGCGTGGTAGCGGGCGCGATTGAGTCCCGTGGCCACCACCGGCTGCCCGCCGATGTGCTGGATCCAGCCGATGACCTCGGCCAGGGCGCTTTCCTCGCCATCGAGGATGAACGAGACGCCCCGAAACACCCCCGCGTCCCCGGCAGCCGCCACCGTCTGTAGTGGGTGCATCGCCGCCGTGCGCACCCTCTGGCGTGCCAGCGGATGCAGCACCTTCGCATCGGCCGATCCGGCCGTATGTGCGACAATCGCTTGCTCAGTAAACCGCGCACACTGGGCGAGTTGCTGGGCGGCCGTGGCCAGCAGCCGATCAGGTAGGCACAGCAGCACCAGATGCGCCTCGGTCAGGTCGATGACGGGTGTCGGAATGAGATCGGTGTGGCCGACTTCTCCGTCGCCAGCCGCATCCGGCGCACCGGCCGTGATGGGAGATGGTTTGACCGCAACGCCCGTGAGCTGCTCAAACCGCTCCGCGCTGGCACCGCCAGGCCGGCCGTAGGCGGCCAAGACCCGGTGTCCGGCGGCCTGCATGCTGCAGGCCAGCGCCGCACCGACGCGGCCCGGGCCAAAGATGACCAGATTCGCCAAAACGCGCTCCCCGCTTTCTGCAGTTTTCCTGTCCATGTCCATTGTATCAAAGAACACCCGCGTCCCACCGGTCTCTCGCACGTGTCACGGCTGCTGGGCTTTCTTCCAGTATCGACGGAGACCGCCTGCCCGGGACCAAAGATGATTCTATTTTGTCTATAGTTTCTGAATATGGCAAGCCTTTCTGCACGGGTCTTACGAACACGCCCCGGGTCCCGGTCCAAGCAAAAGCCGATCCGCTCGGTTCACGTGCGGATCGGCCTCTGCTGCCTCGCACTTGCTGGCTGTGGTGGGGTCAAAAGAAGAACGGCCAGCCGCCGGCACCCCCCGCACCGGCTCGTTGCCCGTACATACCCGGGCCCCCGGCATCGGGACCGCGGCCCCATCCGTCAAAGCCCTGCCCTGCGCCAAAGCCGGGGCCAGCCCCGGCACCCGGCCTGGCGCCGAAACCGCCGAATGGGCCCAAGCCCCCCAATCCGCCGAAGCCGCCAGGTGCTCCCATCCCGCCAGAGCCAGCGGGTGGAGCATCAGCAGCGCCACCGCCACCGCCGAACCAGCCGCGGCCGGCCCGCTTGGCACCCCACAGCCCGCCGAGCAGCAGCAGGAGGGGCAGAAAGGTCGGTTCCGCTCCGATGTCTTCCCCGCGGATGTATGAAACCGGCGCTTCCGTGCGGCGGGAGCGGGTACGCTTGGATGCATGGCCTGGCCGCCCAGAAGGACTCCGTTTGGTCGCCTTCGCGGTCACACTCATTCCCCCTTGTCAGGTGCTTCCTCCAGCGTATGCGGGGGCGGGACAGGCTGGCTAGACCGCTGTTCCCCGGCCCAAGCCCGCTGCAGCAGCTTGCGGTAGCGCAGGGTGGGGGCGTCCGACGCGACGTGCGCCTCCGCCTGCGGCTGGGGTGCCACGCGGGGGCGTTGGCTTTCCACGACCACCTCGTCCTGCTCCATGACAAACCGGGTATGCTCGAGGTGAAACGCGTCGAGCAGCGGCGCCGTGAAGTCAAAGTTGCGCATGGCCAGGCCAAAGATGTCGGTGTGCTCGTCGTCCGTCGGGGTGAAGGTCAGGAATGTGCACATAAAGAGGCCGTCTTCCATCGGCGTGCGGATGATCCACTGGTTGGGGAAGAGGAGTTCAATCTCCGTTCCCCGACCGGCGCCTGCGCCCGCGGTGTCCTGCGGATAGGGCAGGGGTTCCATCGGGTGGACGGGCGCAAACGGGGTTGGGTGTATCCATATGTCCCCATTTTCCACCCCGAACGAGGGCCCTTCCACCACCGGGGGCACGTTGCGCCCGGTGGTCTCTGGGTGGACGAACGGCAGGTGGGAGACATCTAACACGCTTTCCACGACGCGTGAGAAGTGGGCACGCCAGGTGCAGCGAAACGGCAGGATGTCACCCCTCTTCCGTCAACTCCGGAAACAAGGGCAAATCGGGAGGAGGGAGTGGGCGAGGTCCGGCGTGTCTCCCGCGATGCGCATCGGCGTCGCTGTCGGCGCCGGCGCTGGGACTGGTCTCTGGCCCCGCCGCGCAGACCCAGACCAGGCCGGCCGCTTCTTGTGCCGGGTAGGCGGCGACCCGGGTGCGGGGCAGCGGCGCCCCCTGCCGGTTGGCCGGGACTGCGAGCAGGCGTCCGTCTGCCGCAAACCGCCAGCCATGATAGGCGCACACCAAATCGTCCCCGTCCACGCGGGCCAACGCCAAGCTGCAGCCCCGGTGCGGGCAGTGGCCGGCGACCGCCCGCACTGCGCCGGTCTGATCCCGATAGACAACCAGGTCTTCTCCGTGCAACCGCACGGCCTTGGGCGCGGCAGCGACCTCCTCGCCAGCGGCGACAGCGTACCATGCATGGCGAAGCACAGGCGACACCTCCGTCCGATTGGAAGCCGGCATCCTGCAGAAGTTTGCCGGCGTTCGCAGCTTGGAGCAGTATATGCGGGCGCCGTTCCCGCCGACGCACGCCCTGGCCTCGGGGGACGGGCATGCAGAGAGCGTGCGCCTCTGGGGGGCGGCGCCGCGCCGGTTGCCTGCTGGCGCTGCACGGCGTACAGTGAGAGAAACAGCGACAGCAAGGAGATGGGGCTGTTGGGATCTGGGGCCAGACAGCGCAAGGTGATCATCGTCGAGGGCCAGAGCGACAAGCGGCGGCTGGAACAGGTATTGGACGAGCCCGTCCGCATCATCTGCACCCACGGCACGCTCGGCTATGAGAAGATGGAGTCGCTCTTGAAAAGCATACGGGACGACGAGGTGTATGTCCTGGTGGACGCAGACGAGTCCGGGAATCGCCTGCGCAGCCAGCTGCGCCGGGAGTTTCCCAACGCCCGCCATCTGTACACGCGCAAGGTCTACCGCGAGGTGGCGACAACGCCGCTGGAGCACCTGGCGGACATCCTGGCGCGCGCCCACTTCGAGGTGGACGAGCGTTGGCAAGCCCCGGACGTATGAGCCCCCAGCCGCTGTCGAACAGCGGAAACAGGGACGCCGGCTCGGCGTGGGGCCACGTCCCCGGTCCACGCCGCTGGCCTGCAGCGTCGATCTTGGTGCAGGTCACCCCTCCCCAAGCTCCTCCGCCCGGCGGAGCAAGACCTCCTGCAGGACGACCACGTGGCTGTGCACCGCGTCTTTGGCCGCGTACACGAGCGTGACGCGGCCCGCACGCGCCCATGGCGCACAGCTTGTCCAGTTGCTCGCGGTGGGACGGATCGAGCAAAAGTTTGGATTCGTAGCGGGCGCAAAACTCCGTGAACCAATCCGGCCGGTGGCCCAACCACTGCCGCAGCTGTGGGCACGGCGCGCGTCCACCTGGCCGCCGCTGTGTATAATTCAGGTGAGCAGACGAGACGGGCCCCTGGCCCGCAGACAGGAGGCGAACCTTTGTCACAGGCACAGGACAGACGTTTGCTGGAGCGTAGTCTGAAGGAGAGTTGGCGCCGCGAGTGGGAGGCGGCGAAACTATACCAGTTATGCGCGGAGCGGGAGGCGGACGAGCGCCGGCGCAGCGTGTTTGCGCGCCTGGCCCAGTTGGAGGCAGACCACGCCCGCTGGTGGCAGGAGAAGCTGCAGGAATTGGGCGTCGCGCTTCCGGACGCGCCGACGGGCGACGATTTGGCCCAGCTTACACCCAAACAGGCGCTGGACAGGATAGAGGCAGTGGAGCGCGGCAATGCCGAGTGGTACCAGTCACTGCGCCAGGTCTTGGACGATCCGTCCCTGACCGCCATCATCGACCGGATCGACCGGGACGAGGCGGAGCATGCGGACCTCGATCTGTCCCCACATGTCCGCCCCGAACCTGTCGGAAAAGGACGGCGCAGCCGCCTGCAGTCGATATGGGGGGCGGAGCGCTGGCACCGCCAGCGCACGGGGGACTGGGTGGGAGACGCGATTTACGGCGTCAATGACGGCCTGGGTGCAATTTTCGGCATCATCGCCGGTGTGGCGGGCTACACCGATAGCAGCCAGACGGTGCTCATCTCTGGATTCTTCGGGGCGCTGGCCAGCACGCTCTCGATGGCGGCGGGGGCTTGGTTGGCGACCAAGTCGGAAAACGAGCTGATGGAAACCGAGATGGCGCATGAGCGGGCGGAGATTGCCGCCAGTCCGGAGCACGAGCTGGAAGAGTTGGCGCTGCTCTACGAACTGAAGGGCTTCTCAAGCCAGGAGGCGGCGGCCGTGGCCCGGCGCATCGCGGCCAATCCTGGCCAGTTTCTGGAGACGATGGCGCAGGAAGAACTCGGCATCCACGAGACGAGCAAGGGCAACCCGTGGAAATCGGCCCTGTTCGGCGGTCTGTCGACGTTCATCGGAGCCATCATTCCGCTCGTACCGTTCTTTTTCCTCTCGGGATTTGTGGCCATGTGGGTGGCGGCCGTCGTCAGCCTGGCCGCGCACTTCGCGGTGGGCGCCGCCAAGAGCCTGATCACGGTGCGCTCGTGGTGGGCGAGCGGCTTTGAGATGACCGTGGTGGGGCTTATCGTCGGCGTTGTCTCGTACGGACTGGGGATGTTGGGGTCCGTGCTGCTCGGCTGAGCCCGAGGGCGCAAGGCGGCGCCAGGAAGCGCCGCCCTGCGCTTGTCCTCTGGGACCGGGCATCACAGTTTGGTCAGGATGTCCGGACCGTTTTCGGTGATGGCGATGGTGTGTTCGTACTGGATGCTCAGGCTTCCGTCGGCGGTGCGGGCGGTCCACCCGTCGTCGTCCACCGTGACCTCGTAGCCGCCGACGTTGACCATCGGTTCGATGGTGAACGTCATCCCCTTTTTCAGCTTTGGGCCGCGCCCGGGCGGGCCAAAGTGCGGCACCTCCGGGCTCTCGTGCATCTCGCGGCCGATGCCGTGGCCGATGAAGTCGCGCACGACGGAGAACCCCTCGCTTTCGACGTACGTCTGTATGGTGTGCGAGATGTCGCTCAGCCGGTTGCCGATGACCGCCTGTTCAATCCCTTTGTACAGCGCGTTCTCGGTCACTTCCATCAGTCGCCGCGCCTCGTCGCTGATCTCTCCGACCGCGTAACTCCAGGCCGAGTCGGCGTGCAGCCCCTTGTACAGGGTGACCATATCGACCGTGATGATGTCGCCCGACTTGAGCCGATAGGGACCCGGAAAGCCGTGGCAGACCACGTCGTTGACGGACGTGCAGGCGGCGAACGGGTACCCCTTGTAGCCCTTCTGGGCGGGGATCATGTTGTGCTTGCGAATGAACGTCTCGACAAAGTGATCAATTTGCTTGGTGGTGACGCCCGGCTGAATGAAATCTTTCAGCGCGGCGTGGCATTCGGCAATGACCTTGCCCGCCTCGCGCATGATCTCAATCTCGTATTGGCTTTTGGTGACAATCACGCCGTCTCCCCCTAGTCACAGGTTGCCCCGGGAAGGCTGAAAACGGCTGCCTGTGGAGCACCCACCCGAGGGCCTGGGTTCACGCTTTCCACTGTATCACAGCAGGCCGGAAAACCCTAACGAAGGGTTTGCACGAAACGCCGCATGCGCTCGAGTGCCCGCTCAATCTGGGTGACCGACGTGGCGTACGAACAGCGGATGAAGCCTTCTCCCGATTCGCCAAATACGTTCCCCGGCACCACCGCCACCCGCTCGTTGGTCAAGAGGCGCTCGGCAAACGCTTCGGAACTGAGTCCCGTCGGGCGGATGTCCGGGAACGCGTAAAACGCCCCCTTCGGTTCGTGGCAGGGCAGCCCGATATCGCGCAGCCCCTGGACAATCAACCGTCGCCGCTGGTCGTAGCTGTGCACCATCTTCCGCTTCTCCGCTTCACCGTGTTTGAGTGCCTCCAGCGCCGCCAGCTGGGCCGTCACCGGCGCGCAGAGGATGGTGTATTGGTGGATCTTCAGCATGGCGTCGAGGATGTCCTCCGGGCCAGCCGCATAGCCGATGCGCCAGCCGGTCATCGCATACGCCTTGGACATCCCGCCGATGACGATGGTCCGCTCCTTCATGCCCGGCAGTGAGGCGATGCTGACGTGGTGCCGCCCGTACGTCAACTCCGCGTAGATTTCATCCGAGATCACCAACAGATCGTTGCGGACGGCGACTTCGGCGATGGCCGCCAAATCCTCCTTGTCCATGGTCGATCCGGTCGGGTTGTTGGGGAAGCACAGCACGAGCACCTTCGCCCGCGGGGTGATGCGCGAGGCGAGCAGATCCGGGGTGAGCCGAAACTCGTCCTCCGCCCGCGTCGGCACGCTGACCACCTCCGCCCCGGCCAACAGAGCGCACGGCCGGTAGGACACGTACGTAGGCTCGGGAATCAGCACCTGGTCTCCGGGGCAGACGAGGGCGCGCAGCGCCAGGTCTATCGCCTCACTGCCGCCGATGGTCACGAAGATCTCGCGCTGCGGGCGGTAGGTCAGGCCGAAGCGCTCCAGGTACAGGGCAATCTGCTCGCACAGTTCAGGCAGGCCGCGGTTGGAGGTGTAGCTGGTGTATCCTTGCTCCAGTGCGTAGATGCCCGCCTCGCGAATGTGCCACGGGGTGACAAAGTCCGGCTCGCCGACGCCGAGCGAGATCACTTCCTCCATCTGGTTGGCCAGGTCAAAGAAGCGGCGGATGCCGGATGGGGGCAGGTTCTGCACAATCGGCGAAAGCCGGCTGGTCAGGGTCTTCACGGGCTGATCACCAGCCGTTTGTCGCCGTCCCGTTCATCGAAGATGACCCCGTCTGTCTTGTAGGTCTTGAGCAAAAAGTGGGTGGTCGTCGAATTCACGTTCTCAATCGTGGACAGCTTTTCCGAGACAAAGCGGGCCGCCTCCTTGATGTCGTGGCCCTCTACGATGACTTGCAGGTCGTAGGTGCCGGACATCAAGGTGACCGACTTGACCTCCGGGAAGCGGTAGATTCGCTCGGCAATCGCGTCAAATCCGACCTCCCGCTGCGGCGTTACCTTCACGTCGATGACCGCCGTGACGCGCCGCGATTCGACTTTGTCCCAGTTGATGACCGCCGAGTAGCGGAGGATGATGTTGTCCCGTTCCAATTCGTCGATGGCCGCCGCCACATCGTCCGGCGATTCGCCCAGCATGTTGGCCATCGTCTCAATCGACAGGCGTGAATTTTCGTGCAGGATGTGCAAGATCTCCAGTTTGCGGTGCTCCAGCATCTGTACACCTCGTTCCCTTCGCGGATGGTACCCACCATGCTTGCGTTCGGTCGAGCGGAAGCAGGCACGGGAGTTGGCGAAAGATTGGGCGACTCCTTACTATCGATCATACCACGGATGAAAACCTGTACAGTAGAATGGAACCGACAGAGGTTGGTCGGAAGTTCGCAGACTGAGCGGTCCGCGGACGGCCAACAGCCATCGGCTAAACCTGTGTGGGGAAGGTGTGCGAGTGTTGGACTTTGATATGTTGTATCATCCCCACCCTTCGCGGCGGGTGTGTGTAGTGGCCCAAGAGGGCATGGTGGCCACATCCCAGCCGCTGGCCGCACAGGCCGGTCTCAGCATGCTGGAGCGGGGCGGCAACGCCATCGACGCGGCCGTGGCGACGGCGGCCGCCCTGACGGTGCTGGAGCCGACCTCCAACGGTCTCGGCGGGGACGCGTTTGCGCTCGTCTGGGCGGAGGGCCGCCTGCACGGCCTGAACGCCAGCGGCTATGCGCCGCGCGCTCTCGACCTGGAACAGGCCGCGCGGCAAGGCCTCACGAGCATGCCCAGGTTCGGCTGGTTTCCGGTCACCGTGCCCGGCGCTCCGGCCGCCTGGGCGGAGCTGTCCGCGCGGTTTGGCCGCCTGCCCCTGACAGAGACGCTGGCCCCGGCCATCCACTATGCCGAGCGAGGTTACCCGCTGTCACCCGTGCTCGGCCACGTTTGGGATTTGGCGCACCAGGCCTACCAGCATCACCTGCGGGACGACATGTTCGCCGAATGGTTTCGCGTCTTCGCCCCGGCCGGCCGGGCGCCCCGCGTCGGCGAGGTGTGGAGATCCCCGGACCATGCCCGCACCCTCCGGGTCATCGCCGAGACGGACGCGCGGGCGTTCTATGAAGGCGAATTGGCTGCGGCCATCGTCCGCTTTTCCAAACAGACGGGCGGGTTTTTCACGCTCGCTGACTTGGCCGAATACCGCCCCGAGTGGGTGTGCCCGGTGCATGTGCGCTACCGTGGCTTCGACGTCTGGGAACTGCCGCCCAACGGCCAGGGATTGGTCGCTCTGATGGCCTTAAACATCCTGTCTGGGTTCGAATTTTCGGCCTGGGCAGCGGTGGAGACGCAGCACCTGGCCATTGAGGCGATGAAGCTGGCGTTTGCCGACGGCCGCCGATTCATTACAGATCCGTCCGACATGCGGGTGCGTGTGGAGGACCTGCTGTCGCCCGCCTACGCGGCCGAACGACGCAAGGAGATTGCCAAGACGGCCCGAGATCCAGCACCCGGACGCCCGCCCGGGGGCGGCACCGTCTACTTGGCGACCGCCGACGGTGAGGGTAACATGGTCTCCATGATTCAGAGCAACTACATGGGCTTCGGGTCTGGCTTGGTGGTGCCGGGTACCGGCATCGCGCTGCAGAACCGGGGCCACAGTTTTTCCCTGCAACCCGGCGACGCCAACTGCCTGCGGCCGGGCAAACGGCCCTATCACACCATCATCCCGGGCTTTTTGACGAAAGACGGGGAGCCCGTCGGGCCGTTTGGCGTGATGGGCGGCTTCATGCAGCCTCAGGGGCACGTGCAGGTGCTGATGAACCTGTTGGACTTTGGCCTCAATCCACAGGCTGCGCTGGATGCGCCGCGCTGGCAATGGGTGGAGGGTCGGCGTGTCGACGTGGAGCCCACGTGGCCATCGCACTTGGCGCAGGCGCTGGCCCGGCGCGGGCACGACATCCGTATCGCCCGTGACAGCGGATCGTTTGGGCGCGGGCAAATCATCCTCCGCCATGACGGCGTGCTCATCGGCGGTACCGAGCCGCGCACCGACGGGAGCATCGCTGCCCGCTGACGGGCGCCTTGCTGGGGTTTCAGGACGTGCTGGTTTGGGTATACAGGGAATATGTGGACAAGAACAGCAGCCCAATCGCGATTCCGACGACCGCGCAGACGAACACGGTCGTCTTTTTGATAGGTGTGCGAGCGTCCGGGCGAATGGCCATGATGAGACAGAAGGTGGCGGCGATGACGAGGACAAACAGAGCTGTCCCGGCGTGGTCGAGGAGTACGGAGAGTGTGCTTGGCATGTGGCAATCCGTCCTTTATCCCAGGGCATCTGCGCACTATTGTGCCACAAACGGGCATAGGTTGGAACCAAAGCGGGGTGACAGAATGGCCGCAACATCGGAAACCTCTGCAGGCGAGCACGGGTACGCGCAGGTGGCCACGCTGCGCATCGGGCTGTGGAACGGCGCCGCGACCGTCGGCGGTATGCCGCTGTATCGGCGCTTGTTGCTGGACGCAAAGGCGGGCGGCCTGACGGGGGCGACGGTCTGGCGCGGGGTGGAAGGCGGTCACGCGCGGGGCGCCTTTCGCAGCGTTGAGAGCGAGGTCGCCTCGAATGAACTGCCGCTCTTGCTCGACTTTGTCGCTCATCCGCAGCGGCTTCTTCCTTGGCTGCCCAGGGCCGCCAAGCTGGTGGGCGGACACGGGGTGATGGTGATGGAACGAAGCCCGGGGTCACAGGAGACCGACCGCGGCGAAGGCGCATCCCGGTTGGGCCGGCGCGTGGACATCTATACTTTGGAACGGTGCAGGTGCCAGGGCAGGCCGTTGTACCAGGCGGTCGCCGAGTTTGCGCGCCGCCGGGGCCTGCTCTGGCTTTCGACGACGCGCGGACTGTGCGGGCTGGGGGACGGCGGCCGTTGGCATGAGCCCGGATGGTGGCTGCGCAAGGACGAGGTCCCCATCATCATCACCATCCTCGACACGGTGGAGCGCATGGATAAGCACCTGCCCGAACTGGTAGAATTGGTGTCGAAGCAAGGGGTGGTGGTGTCCACTGTCGTGCACTGGCACCACCCCTGACGGCCAAAGGCAGCCCGCTCGGGTGCCGCCACCCGTTGCGGCTCAGCTGCCCGCCGGCGGGAGGGACTCCGTCTGCGGAGGCCGGCTGGCCGACGCGGGGGCGGATCGCCAAGCGGAGAAGTACAGGTAGCGCGCGGTGACCATGTGCAGGAGCCAGGTCACCACAAGGCTGTACACAATTCCGGCGGCGAGCAGGCCGGCATGGGACAAGCGCGGGGCGACGGCCGTTCCGGCATCCGCCAGGAGAGCCAGGCTTACGGCGTACGGCAGCATCGGCACAAAACCGGCCAGCAAGGCCCGGGCCGCCCGCGCGATGGCGGTCAGCGCTGCAACGCGCCGCTCTGCGACCAGGGCCGCGTCGGCAAACAGGAACAGAAAGCGCAGGATGAGCACCGGCAGGCCGAAGACGATGTCGGCCTTGGGCAGACCGCGCCCGAGACTGCTCAGCGTTCCCAACACCAGGTAGAGCGCAGCCCACAGCAGGTTCCACCAGAGCAAACGCCAGAACGAGCGCAGGGCGTCGCTGAGGAAGCTGCCCGGGCTGACCGTGGACGTCAAGTTGGCCCGCAGGAGCGATCCGTACAGCCCTCCGCTCAGCAGCACCTGGACAAGCAGCACCGCCACCGGCGCCGCCCAGCTCGCCGCCTGGGGTGACGGGCTCACGAGGTCCCAGAGCGACGGGAAATCGGTCGGCAGGTGGGCAATCGCCATGGCCGGATTGGGCCTGTTGAGTGGGAACCCGAGCGCAGCGAGGACGAGCCAGGAGAAAAGGGTAAACACGACGACTACCAGGAAAAGTCCGGCCATCGTGCGCCAAAACCGCTGCAGCACAGGCTCCGCCTCCTTCGTCCAGGCTCTTCACGCTCTTGTCAAGGTTCATTGTACGCGTACGAAATCGGACTTTTCAATGCAACGGTGATTGGACCTGCCGATGGGGGAGGAATGGCCTGTGATTGGTGGCATCGGCACGGACGTGGTGGAGATATCCCGCATCGCGGCGGCGCTGCGGCGGTACGGGGACCGGTTTGTCCGTCGCGTCCTGCATCCGCTGGAACGCAATATGGCTGCGAATTTTCCCGCAGAGCGGCTGACCGAATTTGTCGCCGGGCGCTTCGCTGCCAAAGAGGCGGTCGCCAAGGCGGCGGGGATAGGTCTTGGCGTCATGGGCCTGCAGAATGTGGCCATCGTGCTGGAGGAGGGTGGTCTGCGCGTCCGTTTTGCGTCTGTCCTGGAACACGCCGCCTTTGTCCGCGGGCGCTGGTGGGTGTCGATTTCCCACAGCCAAACGGTGGCGATGGCGGTGGCGGTGCGGGAGGTCAGCCCAGACAACCCTTCATAAACGTCGGACAGGCGGAATATCCATATATCAATCCTCGGGGAGGGTGCTTCGTGTATCTGGTGACGAGCGAGCAAATGCAGTTGTTCGACCAACGGACCATCTCAACACTGTGTGTACCGGGGATTGTCTTGATGGAGCACGCGGGAAGGGCGGTGGCTGAACGGGCGGCGGCCAGGCGGCCAAAGCGCGTGGTGGTGTTGTGCGGCAAGGGCAACAATGGCGGCGACGGCTGGGTGGCCGCCCGCTGGCTGCATCACATGGGCGTGGCGGTGGAAGTGCTGACCGTCGTCCATCCTGACGAACTTGGCGGGGACGCGCGGCTGGCGGCGGAAATGGCTCTTTGTGCCGGCGTGCCGCAGCGGTCGCTGACGCAGTTGGAGCCGACCATGGGGTGTGAGCCGGCGGACGCGACGGAAAGAAGCCTCCGGTTGCCGCAGGCGGATGTGTACATCGACGCGCTACTGGGCACCGGCAGCAACCGGCCGGTGGCGCCGGATTCGCGCATCGGACGCGTCATTGCGGCTCTCCACCAGGTCGACGGCTGGGTGATGGGGGTCGATGTTCCGAGCGGGGTCGACGCCTCGACCGGTTGTGTCGACGGCCTCGCCGTGCGCGCGGACGAGACCGTCACGTTTGCCGCGCAGAAGCTGGGCACCGCTGTCAGCCCCGGGTGCGAGTACGCGGGCCGGGTGCACGTGGCGGACATCGGCATCCGTATCGAACCCGGCGAGGTGGCTGGACCGCTGGCCGTGTGGGTGACGGAGACGGCCGTCAGGGATTGGCTTCCGGCGCGCGGACCGCTCTCGCACAAGGGAACGTACGGCCGGGTGGCTGTCGCCATCGGCCGCATGCAGGGAGCGGCGGTGCTGGCGGGCCTCGGAGCGGCGCGCGGCGGCGCTGGGTTGGTGGCGTTGACGGGGCCTGACCAGCCTACCTTGGCTGTTCCTCCCGAATTCGTCGTGCGGGCTGGGGCCCCGGACTTGGCGGCATCCGTGTCCGACTGCCAGGCGTTGGTACTGGGACCGGGATTGGGCGATGCCGTGGACTTGTGGCAGCCGGTGCTGGCCAAGTTTGAGGGGCCGGTGGTTGTGGATGCGGATGGTCTGCGGCTCTTGCGTTTGCGGCCACCCGTGGAGGGCTATCCTGCAGAGCCGCGCTGGGTGTTGACGCCGCATCCGAAGGAGTGCGCTCGTCTCCTAGGCTGGACAACCGCGGACGTGCAGGGACGGCGCTTGGCAGCGGCCACCACCCTGGCTCGGCAGACAGGAGCCGTGGTCCTCCTGAAAGGCTACCATTCGATTGTCGCGCATCCGGACGGGCGGATTGCCGTCAATCCGACAGGAGACGCTTCACTGGCCACGGCGGGCACGGGCGACGTGCTGGCCGGCTTGATTGGCGGGCTATTGGCGCAAGGGCTGCCCCCGTTTGCCGCGGCCGCCGCCGGGGCCTGGATTCACGGGCGGGCTGGCGAACTGGCCGGGGAAGCGATGGGACCAGCCAGCGTCATGGCGTCGGACGTGATCGACAACATTTCCCGCGCAATACACCTCCATTTCGACAGATAGCCCGAGGGTGCACCGTGTTGCACAGTGTGTCGAAGAGAGGCGAGGTGGAGTATGGGCAAAGCCATAGGCTGGGCAGCAGCCGTCGGCTTGGTGCTGACGGTCGCAGCGGGCTGCGGGGCGCCCACACAGCGGAGCGTCAATGCCAAGCTGCAGTCGCAGATGCAGACACTGGCCGACAAAAATTATAAGAGCACCGCGATGATGACGGTGCAGATGGACAACGGGGCGCAGACGTACTACATCGAGACCTGGTATGACGGCCCGGACGTCTATCTGATTAAGCTGGGGGACGACCAGAAGAACATCAACCAGGTGATTGTCAAGAACAAGACCGGGATGTTCATCGTCAGCCCGTCGTTGCAAAAGGTGTTCCGCTTCAATGGCAACTGGGCGCAGAACCAGGGGCATATCTATCTCTACAATCAGATCTTGCAGCAGATTCTCGCTGGTGATCACGTCAAGATGAAGCACACGGGCGACGCCTGGACGTTCGACATGCCGGTCACGCCGAAAAACGACGTGGTCAGCAAGGAACAGGTGACGATTGACCCGAAAACCATGCATCCCCGCCAGGTCGTGCTGTACGACGGGGACGGTAAGGCGATGGTGACCATCAAGTTCACCCAATTCCAGACCGGCGTGCGCTTCGGCGAGTCGGACTTCAACCCGCAGAAGATTGCGGAGAGCGGCACGAAGCAGGCGATGGCCGAGGTCTCGGACTCGGACTTCGGCTACGTTCGGCCGGACATCGACGGGCTGGGGGATCGTCTGCAGGCGCTCATCGACACGAAGGGCCAGGACACGGTCATCCTGCGCTACGGCGGATCGCACGCGTTCACGCTCAGCGAGCAGCGCCCGAGCCCTGGCGACAGCGGTCTGGCGGATGCCCAACTGGTGGATTTGTACGGTGTACCCGCGTTGTACGACGGGTCTGGCGACAGCAAACGGCTGGTCTGGGTGCATAACGGTGTCGAGTTTGGGTTGACCAGCCAGGACCTCTCGTTGGAGCAGATGGAAAGCCTCGCCGTGTCCACGTTTGACCAGGTTGGAAAGTGACTGGTTGGAATGGGAAGAGGATACGCGCGGACTGAGAAACCCGCCTGTCGAGTTCAAATCAAATAGGTGGCTGCCAGTCGATGGCCGACTCGCCCGAGTCGGCCATCATTTGGTTGTGGCGGCGCCTTCACTACCCCGCCGATTCTCAGCCGGTATAGATCCCCTGCCGGTGCAGACGCAGGTTGCCCCAGACCGTGTCGACTCACGGCGATGGGGTCACCCGTGCCTACCATGCCTGGCCACAGCGGCCTCCACCTGCTATAATCATGAATCATGGAGACGAACGTATGTTCGATAGATGAAAGGCAGGGTGTGGAATGAATCTGGTGCTGGCTCTGCTCGGCATGCCGCCACGTGTCTGGGCAGTGGGTCGAGCTTTACGGTCGTGGACAGGTTAGGTGTCTTGGTGGCGGGCATTGTGGTCTGGTGACAGGGCTCGAATTCTGGACTATACTGGCGACAGGCGGGTGAAGCGGTGAAGAGTGTCCGTAACGCCAACGATGTGTTGGCCAAGCATCTGACCGGCGCTTGCCCGGACGGGGTTCTGGACGTCATTGGCATCCGGCACGCTCCCGTTTTGCGTGCTTTGCCCACAGAATTGTACGAGGTCGTGATACGCCAGCAGTTCACGGATATCGTTTTTGAGTTATGCACCGGTGAAATATTGCATTTGGAGTTTCAATCGAGCCGTGAACGTACACTCAATCGTTTTCTGGCCTATGATGTGGCCTTGGCCCAACGTTTTCATCGAAAGATTCGGACGGTCATACTGTATACCGGCAATGTACATTCCGGGATGGACATGCTGGATTTGGGGAGTGTCCAGTACCGTGTTGAGAATCTGTTTCTGAATCGTCTCAATGGGGACGATGCCCTGGATGCTGTGAAGGAGCATCTGGCGCGTGGTGAGTGGTCGGAGCAGGACCGAATTCGTTTAGCGTTTGCGTTTCACATGCAGTTTGAGAAGAGGTCGCGAGACGAAGCGTTTGTGGAAGTTCTGGAGTTGACGCGGCAAATTGTCGATCAGGCGGAACAAAACTATGTGACTGCGTTGATTCTCGGTCTGAGCGGACGCAGCCTGACGGACGGGCAGAAACAGCTCCTGAAGGAGATGATGAGGATGACCGACGTGGTTCGCGAGCTCGTGCAGGAGATTGAGCAAGAGGCATGGGAAAAAGGCCATCAGGCAGGGCTTATGGCCGGTTTCCAAGAGGGACGCGAAGAAGGCCGTAAAGAAGGTCGTCAAGAGGGTCTCAAAAAAGGCCGCCAAGAAGGCCTCAAGGAAGGGGCGGAAAGGAAGGCCAAGGAAGTGGCGCGCAACTTGCTGGCTGAGGGTATCGACGTGGACGTCATTGCCAAGGCGACCGGGTTCAGTCGAGAGAAAATTGAAAGTCTCCGGATGCAACAACAGTAGGCAATTGCATGCAGATACGAAAATCGGGCGGGATGTCTCCGCCCGACTTCATTGCGGTTCGATTTTTCCCGCGTGACATGGTCGCCGAGTGGTTCGTCCTTCAGGCGGAGGACCAGGGCGCGGCCATCGCAGAGCCCGCCGATGCCGGGCGGATTGTCAAGCCGTCCAGGAACGGCGGCGCAACAACGATGCTTTCTCACCGAATGCTTCAGCACATGTGAGGTTGGCGGCGGGCGGTGCGTCAGGGTTTGCTCCCAGCATCGCGGCCGTTCTTTTTCGTGCCGAGGTGGAAATTGCTAGAATGGGGACAAACGAGGAGGCGCCCGGTGTGTACAGAGGGACTTTTGCGATTGTCGATCCGCTCGCTATTCGGGACAATGTGGCGCATTTGCGGGCTTGTCTGGCCAACGGTGTCCGACTTTTGGTTGCGGTCAAAGCCAACGGCTACGGGCACGGGGCGGAGGTGGCGGCAAGGGCTGCGCTCGCCGGCGGAGCCACGGACTTGGGTGTCGCGTCGCTGGAGGAGGCCCTGGAGCTGCGGAGGGCGGGCATTAAAGCTCCGGTTCTCGTGTTGGGGCCGATTCCCGTGACCGCGTTTCCGCTGGCGGCCCGTCACCACGTGGCGGTAACGATGGCCGACGGGCCATCCCCTAGCCGCGTTCCCCCGTGTGAATCCCCACTGCAGGTCCACATCAAGGTCGATACCGGAATGACCCGCCTGGGATTGCGATGTCCCGAGGACGTGGTGCGTCTGGCGCGTTGGATTGAGGAGCAGCCGCAGCTTGAGTGGGCCGGCGTGTTTACTCATCTGGCCTGCGCCGACGCCGCCTCGCTGGAGCACAGTGAGATGCAGATTCGCCGCTTTCGGGACGTCCTGGATGCGCTGCGCGCGGCCGGTCTGGAGCCGCCGCTCGTCCACGCCGCCAACAGCGCGGCCACCGTGCGGCGGCCGGATTGGCACTTCGACATGGTGCGTGTGGGCATCAGCGCCTACGGTTACCCGGCCAGTGGGGATTACAGCCTGCCCTTTGCGCTGCAGCCTGCGATGCACGTGTACAGCTTCATCACGCGGGTGGAGGAGATTTCCCCAGGAGAGACGGTTGGCTACGGCGCCACCTTCACCGCCCGCAGGGCCACTCGTATTGCCACTTTGCCCGTCGGCTACGCGGATGGGTATCACCGGGTGCTGTCGAACCGGGCGCACGCACTGGTGCGCGGGTGCAGGGTCCCGGTTGTCGGCAATGTGTGCATGGACCAGCTGATGCTGGATGTGACGGATGTGCCCGAGGTGCGGGCGGGGGACTGCGTGACGCTGTTCGGGCGCGCCGCTCCGGACGCGTGGAACGCGGAGACGGTGCTGAACGCCCAGCCCGGGGAGCGACAGTCCCTGATGGAAACAGGGTTTGCCGCCGCCAAGGGCGCGTGCTTGCCGGTGTTGCCGGCAGATGAACTGGCGCGTCTCGCTGGCACCATTTCTTATGAACTCTTGTGTGCTGTATCCGCGCGCGTGCCCCGCCTGTACATTGGACTCGGGGAAATTGAATAACGTATAATAGCGGTTGGATATGGTAGTTGCAACGCAGTGTAGTGGAGGTGCCGTGCGTGTCGGAAACTAAGCGCATCGTAGTCTATGTTCCACAGAACTTGCTTGAGCAAGTGGATGGCATCGCAGAACGAGCGCGCACCAACCGGAGCGAGGTCATCCGCGAGGCAATGCAGATGTACCTGGCGGAACAGTACAAGCGCGATATCCGGACGCTCATGCAGCAAGGGTACATGGAAATGGCGCATCTCAATCTGCGCCTGGCGTCGGAGGCGTTTCCACTCGAACAGGAAGCGGGAGGTACCGTCGAGCGACTCGTGAGCGGGGTGTAACTGGTTGAACGTCAAACGCGCGGAGGGCGTCAAGCGGGGCGACATTTTTTTTGCGGATCTGTCGCCGGTTGTGGGCTCGGAACAAGGTGGTTTCCGGCCCGTGTTGGTGATTCAGAACGACATCGGCAACCGATTCAGCCCCACCGTCATCGTCGCAGCCATCACAGCCCAGATTCAAAAGGCCAAGTTGCCGACCCATGTCGAGATTTCGGCGGATCGGTACGGGCTGGACAGGGACTCCGTCGTGCTCTTGGAACAGTTGCGGACGATAGACAAGCAGCGTTTGACGGACAAGATCACGCACCTCGACGAAGCCATGATGAAACGGGTGAACGAAGCTCTGCAGATTAGTCTTGGACTTGTTGATTTTTAATTCCGCAGGCTTTGTTCTCGGGAAATGGCGAAGCGCGTGGCCAGGTAGGTCATCCACCTGGCCACGCGCTTTTTGGGGGCCAGCGCGCCCTCTCCGTCTTGGCGCACAAACCCAAAGCCGACACGGGGCCGCATGTTTCGCCGATACACACGCCGTGTGCCCCGTGCCCCAGGTTCGGGCCGACCATCCAGCAGTCTTCGCGGCCGCAGGGCGCTCACGGCATATGTCGCACCTTGTCCACAATCGGGGTCCTGTCCTTGGCGTGCGGGACCTCCGCCGGGTACCCGATACCGAGGATACCCAGCACATCGTATCCTTCCGGCACCTGGAGCAAGGCGCGGTTTTGCGGCTGCGCGCCAATGGACGTCCAGCGCGCGCCCAGCCCCACGGTGTGCGCGAGCAGCAAGAAGTTTTGTATGAAGCACGAGGTGGCGACAATCTGTTCCACTCTATCCTCGTCCTTTGCGGCGCCTTCCGAAAGGATGGCGACAACCAACGGCGCCCCGCCGAAGTCGGCCTTGTGGTTCAACTGGCGGCGCGTCTGTGGGCCGATAAAGACGATGTGCCACGGCTGGGTCATGCGGTGGTTGGGCGCAAATTTGGCAATCTCCATCAGCGAGAGGACGAGCGATTCGTCGACCGGATCCGGCTTAAAGACTTTGATGTTGCGACGGGTCAAGACCACCTCGCGCAGGTCTTCCAGGTTCATGTATCCGACACCCTCCTTTGCTTGCCTATTTTCCCCGAAACCTCCACCGTCCGTCAACGTGGTGGGCCGGAGTGCTTTCCTTGTCGTTCCTCAGCCACTATCATGGGTTCAGGCGATCCGCACGGGATACGCGCCTAATTTTCTGCACGGAACATCCCAGCCGCAAGGCCCGGAAGGGGAGAAACTGGATGAATCCCATCGGACAATCCTCCATTCGCGACATTTCACTGGCTCCGGAGGGTGCGCTCAAGATAGACTGGGTGTCCGCTCACATGCCGGTGCTCAACCGGCTGCGCCAGCAGTTTCAAGAGGACCGGCCGTTTGCCGGCAAGCGGGTGGCCATCTGCCTGCACCTGGAGGCCAAGACTGCGTACCTCGCGCTGACCATCCAGACGGGCGGCGCCGAGGTGGCCGTGGCGGCGAGCAATCCCCTGTCCACCCAGGATGACGTGGTCGCGGCGCTGGTGGACCGCGGCGTCACGGCGTTCGCCTGGCACGGGGCCACGGCCGAGGAGTACCATCAGCACCTGCAGCAGCTGCTCGACTTTCACCCGCAGGCCATCATCGACGATGGCGGGGATCTGGTAGCCACCTTGCATCGTGAGCGGCCGGATCAGACGCGGGAGATCATCGGCGGCTGCGAGGAGACCACGACCGGCGTCCTGCGCCTGCGCGCCATGGAGCGCCAGGGCGCGCTGCGGTTCCCGATGATGGCCGTCAACGACGCGTACTGCAAGTACCTGTTCGACAACCGTTACGGCACCGGTCAGTCAGTGTGGGACGGCATCATGCGCACCACCAATCTCGTGGTGGCTGGAAAGACGGCGGTGGTGGTCGGCTACGGCTGGTGCGGAAAGGGTGTAGCGATGCGCGCGAAGGGCCTCGGCGCCCGCGTGATTGTCTGCGAGGTGGACCCCATTAAGGCGCTGGAGGCGGTGATGGACGGGTTTTCTGTCATGCCGGTAGTCGAAGCGGCCAAGCAGGGTGACTTTTTCATTACCGTGACCGGAGATCGGGATTGCATCACTAAGGAGGCGTTCGAGGTCATGAAGGACGGGGCGGTGCTCGCGAACGCCGGCCATTTCGACGTCGAGATCAACAAGCCGGACCTGGCCAGTCTGGCCGTCGGTGTGCGCACCGTCCGGCGCAATGTGGAGGAGTACCAACTGGCCGACGGGCGGCGGCTGTACCTGCTGGCCGAAGGTCGGCTGGTCAACTTGGCCTCGGGCGACGGCCATCCGGCGGAGGTCATGGACCTCACCTTCGCTCTGCAGGCCCTGGCCTTGCGCGCGGTGGTGGAGGGGCACTACCCGCCCGGCCTGCATAACCTGCCGAGGGAGATGGATGAACAGGTGGCTCGCCTGCGGCTTGAGGCGTGGGGTGTCCAAATGGACGAACTGACCCCCGCGCAGCGCCGGTACCTGGACAGCTGGCAGGCCGAGTAGTTCATCCGATGGTCGGAAATCCAATTCGGCAGCGGGGGGATGGCGTATGCCCAGCTTCCGTGGGTCCCTCTCGTCGCACACCGGGTGGCGGCCGCTGATTGGCGTCACCGGCAGCAGGCATCAGATTGCCGTGGGGGCGGGGGCCTCGCTCCCGGCCCTCGTCTCCGCGGACGATTACGCCTGCGCGGTGGAGACGGCCGGCGGCCTGCCGCTCGTGGTTCCCTACGTGCGCGATGGGGACACCGTCCAACAGCTGGCGCAGAGGATGGACGGACTGTTGTTGGCCGGCGGGGAAGATCCGGACCCCGCCCTGTACGGGGAAGCGCCGGAGCGGGGCCTGGGCACCGTGGTCCCGGAGCGTGACCTGCTGGAACTTCACCTCTTGGCCGCGATGGTGGATGCGGGCAAACCGGTGCTCGGGATTTGCCGGGGCGTCCAGGTGCTCGTCGTGGCTTTTGGCGGCGCGCTCTACCAGGACCTCGGGCGGCAGTGGCCGGGGCGGATACAGCATATGCAGCACGCCCCGCGCGCCCACCGCAGCCACAGGGTTTTGATCGATCCGCACAGCCATCTCTACCGCCTGCTGGGCCGGCGCACGAGCGTCTGGACGAACTCGTTCCACCACCAGGCCGTCAAGGACGTGGGCTTAGGGCTGCGCGCCGTGGCGTGGGACGAGGAGGGGCTGATAGAGGCGGTGGAGCACCCTGACGCACCGTTTCTGCTCGGTGTGCAGTGGCACCCGGAAAACCTGTGGCAGGAACAATCCGAGTTTCTCGCATTGTTTCAAGGACTGGTAGAAGCCGCGCAGAGGGGCGGATCGACGGCTGTGGGGAGATCGGATTGACGGACGGAGTGGTGTTCCTGTAGACTGGATTCATAAAGTGAATCTATAAATTCACAATGTGAATTACATCGGAGGTGGATGCATGAAGCTTGCCTTGTTCAACGACTATCAACTCGGTGTTGTGAGCGAAGGCCGCGTCTATGACGTGGGGGCGTGGGTGAACTGGCGGGCGGAGAAGCCGCAGGAGTCGTTAGTGCGCCTGATGGCGTCCTATGACCAGGTTTCCTCTCGGCTGCAGGGGTTTGCCGAAGCCCCGTCCCAGCCGCTTGCGCAAGTCCGGCTGCGCCCACCGGTGCCGGCGCCGAGCAAGATTGTCGCGGCCCCGGTGAACTACTACCGCCACCAGGACGAAATGAACCGTCAGTTCAACAACGCCGAGCACACGATTGAAAAACTTGGCTTCTTTTTGAAAGCGCCTTCTTCCATTATTGGGCCGGGGGACGCGGTGCAGCTTCCCCACGCGGATCGGCGATTTGACCACGAGGCCGAGTTGGCGTTTGTCGTCGGCCGTCGGGCGCGCCATGTCTCGGCCGCCGACGCGCACAAGTACATCTTCGCCTACTTCGCCCTCATGGACATCACGATGCGGGGCATGGAAGACCGCCCGATGCGCAAATCGTTCGATACCTTCACCCCAATTGGGCCCTGGCTGGTGACCGCCGATGAGGTCGAAAATCCTCATCAATTGGACCTGCGCCTGTGGGTGAACGATGACCTGCGGCAAGACGCGAACACGAGCGACCTAATCTACGACAGCTACCAATTTTTTGCTTTGGCCAGCAGCGTGATGACGCTGGAACCGGGCGACATCCTGACCACCGGCACGCCGGAAGGCGTGGGGCCGATACAACCGGGGGACACCGTGCGCATCCAGATTGAGCGCATTGGGGAGTTTTCGGTCGCTGTGGAGGCGGAGCGGAGCCAGGAGCGGTGAGTCCGTGATGGTGGCGTGGAAACGAAAGGAGGAGCGGTTGTGGACGAACTGCAAAGCCTGCACGCGGAGATGGCCAAGGCCCATCTCGGCCCGTTGTGGGCATCCATCCAGCAGCTGAACACGGTGGAGCCGGTGTCTCGTCCCGTCCCGTATCTCTGGAAATCGCAGTTGATTCGGCACTACCTGGAAGAGGCGGGACGGCGGCTGCAGGTCGGCAAGGACGCCGAGCGCCGGGCGGTGTTCCTCATCAACCCGGGCATGCAGGCCCTGGAGCCGGTGGGGTGGGGCGGCGCCACCCAGACCCTGTACGTCGCCGTGCAGGCGGTCCGGCCCGGCGAAGTGGCCCCGGCGCACCGCCATACCACGTCGGCCCTGCGGTTTGTCCTCGAAGGACACGGGGCGATGGGGACGGTGGATGGCGAACGTCTGCACTTTGCGCCCGGCGACTATCTCATCACCCCGGGGGGCAGTTGGCATGACCACATGAACCCGGGCAACGAGACGGTCCTGTGGATGGACTGCCTGGACACGCCGTTCACCCTGTATCTGGGCGTGTGCTTCACGGAGTTCCTTGACCAGGCGCAGCAGTCGCTAGAGGTGCCGGACAACTACAGCGTGCTCCGTTACGGAGGCGGCATGGTGCGTCCGATTTCGGATCGGAATCGGAAACGCTCGCCACTGACCGCCTATCGCTGGCAGCCGACCGAGCAGGCGCTGCAGCGCATGGCCGCCCTGCCTCCCGACGCGTGTGACGCCTACGCCGTGGAATACATCAATCCCGCCACAGGCGGCGATGCCGACGGCCGCATCGGCGCGCGCATGCAGTGTCTGCCCCCCGGGTTTGCCGGCAAGGCGCACCGCCACGTCCACAGCACCGTGTACTGCGCCTACCGGGGGCAGGGGTATACCGTGATCAACGGCGTCCGCTTTGAGTGGCAGGCCGGAGACTTCTTCGTGGTCCCGACCTGGGCTTGGCACGAACATGTCAACACCGGCAGTGAACCCGCTTACCTGTTCTCGGTCAATGACCTGCCCATCATGGAGGCGTTCGACTTTGAGCGTGAGGAGATGTTGACGGCGGGTGACGGGCATCAGGAGGTGCGGGAGACTTTTGTGCCGCTCCTGCCGGACGACGTGCCGTCCGCTCGGTAAAGAAGCCTGCCCCGCGTCCTCGCGGGTGGGAGTCTCTTATGTTCTTGTCTGTTCATGATGTGAACCAGAAGTAACAAGTTATGGTGTCCGGTTTTGGAGAAATTCACACAGAAACGGGTGATCCGATTGTTCAACCATCCTGTGGTGATTGTCGGCGCCGGCCCCGTCGGGCTGACGGTGGCGGAGATTCTCACTTCCCAGGGCATACCCGTGACCGTTCTGGAGAAAGGTTCAACCCCAAGTAAGGAGTGGCGCGCATCCACGTTCCACGCGGCCACCCTCGAACTGCTGGAACCCACCGGGTTGTCGGAGGCACTGGTCTCGCGCGGGCTGAAGGCTGAAACGGTGCAGTACCGGGATCGCGTGCGCGGGCTGTTCGCGGAGTTCGACTGTTCTCTCATCCGCGATGAGACCCGATACCCGTTTCGGCTGCAGTGCCCGCAGTCGACCTACGTGCAGGTGGTCTACGAACGCCTGCAGCAGCGTCCGTCGGCTGACATCCGGTTCAACGCGGAGGTGGTCGATTTCACCCAGGACGGCGACGGCGTGACGGTTCAGGTGGACACGCCGAGCGGGCGGGAGGAAATCCGCGCCTCGTTTTTGCTCGGCGCGGACGGCGCCCGCAGCAGCGTGCGCAAACGGCTCGGGTTCGCGTTTTCCGGGTATACCCTTGAGCAGCGTTTCCTGCTCATCGGCACCCCCGTCTCATTCAACCAATATCTTCCTGACATCGCTTATGTGAACTACATTTCCAATCCGGACCAATTCCTCTTCATTCTCCGCGTGCCGGAGGCCTGGCGGTTGCTGTATCCGGTGCCACCCGAGGTGTCGGATGAAGCGGCCCTGGCTGAGGAGCCGATTCAGGCCTCCATGCAGCAGGCGCTGGGCACTGAAGACCGCTTCCCGATTGTGGAACGCATGATTTACCGCGTGCACCAACGAGTCTCGGAGCGCTTTTACGACGGTCGCGTCATCCTGCTGGGGGATGCCGCGCATGTCAACAGTCCGCTTGGGGGACTGGGGCTCAACAGCGGCATTCACGACGCGGTGGACCTCGGGCGCCGGTTCCTGCGCATCGCCGAGTACCGGGATTTCGACCGGATCGTCGAAGAACTGGAGACGTACTCCGAGGTCCGCCGCCAGGTGGCGTTGGCTTATGTGCGTCAAATCAGCGAGCGCAACACCAATGTCCTCACCGAAAAGGACCCGGTGCGCCGGCTGCAGTTGCAGCAGGAGATGGCCGCGGAAGCGGCGGACCCTGTGCGCGCTCGGCAGTGGCTGTTGCGCTCGACGCTGCTGCAGGCGGTGCGGGAGCAGGGGATTGGCACTCCGCCGAAGCGCCAGGTGAGCTGAGAACAGCGGGCTTGTACTTTGGACGGTTTTGGGCGGCCGGGTACGGACGCATGCGGATGCGGCGCGTGAGGCCGCCCGGATGCCCGGGCCTTGACTGGTGTTGCGATGCCATAGATGCGAGTTGGAAGGGGGATGTCGATGAGGCAGACGGATCGAGTCAATGTATCTGAGGTGATCGACAACAGTCCTATCAGCGGCTTTCAGGTCTTCATCATTGTTGTGTGCGCGATTGTCGCCATGCTTGACGGATACGATCTACAGGCCATCTCATTTGTCGCGCCGGTTCTCTCCAAGCAATGGGGACTGGCCGAGTCGGCCATGGCGCCGGTGTTCTCCATTGGCCTCCTCGGACTCATGCTGGGGGCGCTCATTTCCGGCCCGATTGCGGACCGGGCGGGGCGCAAAATGGTGGTAACGTACTCGTCGCTGGCGTTTGGCGTCTTCAGCCTGCTGACCGTGTTGTCTCACAACACCAGTGAGTTGATGGTTTTCCGCTTTCTCACGGGACTGGGTCTCGGCGGTTCCATGCCGAACATTATCTCTTTGACTGCCGAATATTCGCCCGAGCGCGTCCGTAAGTCGATGATCTCCGCCATGTTCTGTGGCTTGCCGGTCGGGGCTGTGGTTGGCGGACTGCTGGCGACGTCGATGATCCCGGCTTTAGGTTGGCAGTCGCTGTTCTATCTGGGCGGCATCATACCCATGGCCATCGCTTTATTGAGTGCGTGCGCTCTCCCTGAGTCGATTCGTTTCCTGGTGACCAAGCATGCGGAATCTCCCAAAATCGCTCGCATCTTGTCGCGGATCTCTCCGTCCGTGGCGGTGGCTGACCGGGTGACGTTTTATCTCTCGGAGCCTCCGCAGCCGGGCATACCGGTCAAGCATCTGTTTCGCCCTGGCTACGCTGTGAACACCGTGCTTTTGTGGATTGTCTTCTTCATGAACTTGATGATCATCTACTTCGTCAGCAACTGGATGCCCACTTTGTTGGAGGACGCCGGTCTGCCATTGGATAAAGCCATCATCGGCGTCGTCATGCTGCAGGGTGGCGGAGTGGTTGGCGGGATTCTCATCGGCAGTTTGGGAGACAGGAAAAGCATTCGCGCTGTATTGGCCGTCGCTTTCTTGGTGGGAACCGTGTCTCTCGCAGTGACGGGCGCCATGCACACGCTCGCTAGTGTGATGACGATGGTATTCATTTCCGGACTGCTCGTCGTGGGGACTCAGTTTGGGATCAACGCCTTGGCAGCGAGCATCTACCTGACCTCGGTGCGATCCACAGGGGTCGGCTGGGCGTTGGGTATCGGTCGCATCGGCTCCATTGTGGGCCCGCTGATTGGCGGTTCCTTGATAGCGGCGCACGCCAGCCTGCAGACCATCTTTCTTGTCGCCGCCGTTCCCGCACTCATCGCCGGTCTTGCCACCCTTGGCATGCGTATGCGGTCTTTGGAAACGGCGGCAGCCAATGTGTCCGCCGAGCAGCAACCACTCTGATTCGTTGCTTTGAAAGCGCTTTTCGGGCTGGCTCCGTTGGAGCTGGCCTGTTCTCCGTGGTATGTTCATGGTGTGTTCAGGAGTCACTCGGACTCATGAGTGCCCTTTCCAAGACAAACCTATCGAGGACAGAGAACATGCGCGAGCTTCAGTTAAATCCGATTCGCGTTTTGGATCGTGCTGTGGACGTCCTGCTGGCTTTTACAGTGGAACGCCCGCAGATGACCATTGACGAAGTGATGGAAGCTACGAAGCTGCCGAAAGCCACGGCATACCGGATTTTGTACACGCTCGAACGGCGTGGGTTGATTCGGTATAACCCGGCTACCGCCCGCTACAGCTTGGGGCTTGGATTGCTGGAGTTTGCGGGTGTCCTGTCGGCCACCTTCGACGTCAGCCGTGAGGCGGAAGACGTGCTGGTCGAGCTGCAGGCGCGCGTGGCGCAAACGGTGTTGATGGTGGTGCGCGAAGGCGATGAAATGGTCTACGTATTTCGTCGCGAAAATGCACAAGGGCTCAAGTATTCATCCTTATTCGGGCAGCGTCGCCGCATCCCGTTCGGCGTCGTGGGGCAAGTCATGCTGGCTTATCTGCCAGAAGCGGATAGGGAGCGCATTCTGCGCCAACCTTTGCCGGCCTGGACGGAAAAGACCATGACGGACGTCGGCGCCATCCGGCAGCGAATTCAGCAGATTCGGCAGGATGGCTGGTTTGTCGACGTAGACGAGACCACCATGGGCGTCAGCGGCGTCGCCGCGCCGGTTTTTGACGCCAACAGCCAACTCGCCGCCGTGGTTGGCATTATTGGGCCGGCCGTTCAGTTTCGAGGCCCCGTGCTCGAAGACGCCAAGCAACAATTGTTGAACGCAACGCGGGAGATTTCCCGACGCCTCGGCTGCCCCGGGTCAAATTGAGGCATGGGTGCCATTGAAGAAACTGGTAGAGTCGTCAGGTGCCTTTTGGCCCGCTCGGATGGTACGATAGCACGGTAAGCTATTTATGAGCCGAGATGAGCGGAGCAGGAGGAATTGTGAATGGCGACAAATGCGCATCCATCCGCACCCGGCCAGGGTGCGGAAAATCCGTTCGAGGCGCGCGAGCAGGGTTTGCGGCGCGGTCTTGGGACGGGGCAACTATCGATGATTGCGCTGGGCAGTGCCATCGGCACCGGGCTGTTTTTGGGCAGCGGATCGGCCATTGGGAGTGCGGGGCCGAGCATTATCATCAGTTACCTGATTGGCGCCTGTGTGATCTTTGTGCTGATGGGATGCCTGGCTGAGATGAGCGTCGCTCATCCGACCGTCGGATCGTTTGGGATGTTTGCTGAACAGTATCTGCACCCATGGGCAGGCTTTATCATCCGATATTCGTACTGGGCGGCCAACGCGGTGGCCGTCGGCGGCGAAGTGACGGCGATTTCCATCTATATGAAGTACTGGTTCCCCGACTCGCCCGGACTGTTGTGGATTGGTTTGTTCGGGGCCTTGCTTTTGGCCGCGAATGCGTACAGTGTGCGTTTGTTTGGCGTGTTCGAGTTCTGGTTCTCGATGATCAAAGTGGCCGCGATTATCCTGTTCATTCTTGTCGGAGCTTACGTCGTCTTCGGCCTGGGCGTGCCGGGTACCGGCCTCGCCAACTACGTCAATCATGGCGGATTTTTCCCGCATGGGGCGTGGGGGACGTGGGTTGGCGGGTTTGTCGCCCTGTTTAGTTTCATCGGCTTTGAGGTGGTCGCCATCACCGCCGGTGAAGCCAAAGACCCCGAGCGGGCGGTGCCCAAGGCGTTCCGCTGGACGGTGGTGCGGCTGGTCTTGTTCTACGTGCTGGCCATCGCCATCATGCTGATGGTGGTGCCCTGGCAGCAGGCGGGAACGGACGAAAGCCCATTCGTAAAGGTGATGCAGATCCTGCGCATCCCAGGTGCCGCCGGCGTGATGAACTTCGTCGTTCTGACGGCGGCGCTCTCGGCCATGAATGCGCAGTTGTACGCCACCACGCGCATGATGTTTTCCCTGGCGCGCGGTGGCTACGCGCCCAAGCTGTTTGGCCGCCTGACGCGGCGCGGAGTGCCGGCAGCCTCACTGGCCGTTTCGGCGTTCGGTGTCGTGCTGGCGGCGCTCTTAACGCTCAACACGTCCAGCGTCGCTTACACGATATTGATGGGGTTGGCCCTGTTTGGGGCGTTGATTACCTGGTTCATCATCTTGCTCACCCATCTATTTTTCCGCCGGGCCTGGGCGCGGCAGGTGAGTCGCAGGTTGCCCATTCGAATGGCCGGCTACCCGTACCTTCCTGTGTTCGGGCTGCTCATGCTCCTGGCCGTGTTTGTCAGCATGTGGTTTACTGGACCGTTTCACGCGGCGATTGTGTTCGGGGTTCTCTGGTTGGTTATGTTGAGTCTTCTCTACGGACTGTGGCATCTGGTGAAGGGTTCCCGATCCGGTTTGCAGACGGGATCTCCACATTCGGATTCACCGTCGGCCGATGCG
The DNA here is from genome assembly GCF_001552255.1 of Alicyclobacillus shizuokensis NBRC 103103. Lineage (GTDB taxonomy): Bacteria > Bacillota > Bacilli > Alicyclobacillales > Alicyclobacillaceae > Alicyclobacillus_G > Alicyclobacillus_G shizuokensis. The sequence continues at coordinate 72,481 of NZ_BCQV01000013.1, read as the reverse complement.
TGAGGCGAACGCCTGCATCGGTATCATCCGCCTGTGTCGTCGAGTTGACGCACACGCCAAGCGCACGGCAACGCGCCGTGCGCTTGCTTTGAATTAGGACAATCGGTGCGACTGCACCGCCTGGCGGGTGGCTTCCAGAACCGGATAGATTTCATTCTGGTGCTGGTTGACGAGATAGATGAACAACGTATCCACTACGACCAAGGCTGCCATGCGGGAAGCGGTGGCGGCGACTCGCGGCTGAGGTTCCACGGCGTTCACGTACAGGCGGGTATGGGCGATTTGGCTCAGCGGCGTGTCGCCAAAGCGCGTAATGGCAATGATGTGGGCGCCCGCTCCGGCGGCGGCCTGTGCCACTTCCACCACATCCGAGGTCTTCCCCGAGTCAGAGATGGCCACGAGCACATCGCCGGGGCGCAACGCGGCGGCGGTGACCGCGGCCGTGTGAAAATCGCACGCCGCTTGCGCCCAAAGCCCGATGCGCGTCAGTTTCTGGGCCAGGTCTGCGGCTACCATGCTGGACGCACCGACGCCGTAACACAGGATGTGGCGCGACTTCATCAGCACATCCGCCGCAGCATGCAGGTCATTCTCTTTGAGCAGCCGCAAGGTGTTCTGGATGGATGCGATGTGACTGTCGTGCACCGACTGGACGATGGATGCAAACGAGTCGCCGATGGTTAATTCACGGTATGGTTCATGCATATGCGACTGCAGGTCGCTGGCGACCCGCAGCTTGAAGTCCTGATACCCATCGAAGCCCAAGGATTTCCAAAGACGCACCGCAGCCGCTGTGCTCCCACCGCTGCGTTGCGCCAGTTCCTGCACGGTCAGGTGCAGAAACTCGGAGGGATGGGAAAGGATGTATTCTGCGATACGTGCTTCCGATTCAGCCAGGGAGCTGAGCGATTCCCTCAGCCGCACGAGCCCTCCACCGGGAATGTACATAGGATGACTGCCTCCCGCAGACAACGCGACGCTTTTCCGCTGAGTTCATCACTGAACTTTTGTTTCAAAGCATTGCCGATAAATCATGAAACGAGTTACTATGAGTGTAGCGGCATTTTGCCGAAGTGTCAAAATAAAAGCGATCCGGCTCGGGGGGGTGAACCCGGAATGGCCATATTCGTCGGGGTGGACGGCGGTGGCAGCAAAACCGAGGTCATGGCCGTGGACACCGATACGTCCGTTGTGGCGACGGCCGTCGGTGCAGGGTGCAACCCGCAGGGGGTGGGGCTTGAGACAAGTGTGGAGGTCATTACCCAGCTCATCGCGGAGGTGCTGCGAAAGCTTCAGCCACATAAAGAGAGTCTGCCTCAGCCGGATTCCGTTTCGCTGGCCTTGGCAGGCGTCGACAGGCCCCATCAGGCGGAGCGTATTCGCGCAGCCATGCAGGAGCAACTTGAGCCAGCCAAGCTGGAGGTTGTGAACGATGGTTTGGCTGCTCTCGCTGCGGGTACCGAAGGCCGCCCTGGCACGGTTTTGATTGCCGGGACAGGGTCAATCGCGCTCGGGGAGACGGCGGACGGGACCGTCGTGCGCGCAGGCGGTTTTGGCAGCCTGATAGGCGACGAAGGCAGTGGCTTCGACATGGGCCGCAAGGGCCTGATGGCTGCCATTCAGGCCTTCGAAGGGCGGGGGCCCAAGACCATCCTGTGGGATATGGCTCAGCGGTGGTTCCGTGTACGCGAGGCCTCGGACCTGATTTCGCGTGTTTACGAATCCACCCAGCCGGTGGCCACGGTGGCCGCCTTTGCTCGGGTCGTGCTTGAGGCTGCCCACGCTCATGCCGATCCGGTCGCCCAAGCGATCACGGACGCCGCTGTGGTGGATCATCAGCACTTGATTGAAGCGGTGTGGCAAAAACTGCCCCCAGATACACCGAGGAACGTGGTGCTTGCCGGCAGCCTGTTCACGCGAACCGATGTCCTTCGGGAGCGGCTTGTCCGATTGTTGCCTGGAGGGGGTGTGTGCTCCGTCTTGCGGCGTGCGCCGGCCGCAGGCTCGGTTCTGCGCGCCATTCGCCTATGGCAGGCGGCAAGCGAGGGTTCCCACGCCGCCGTGAGGGGTCAGGCTGACATCGCGCGACGATTGGCGCTTACGGCCCAACAGAGAGACGTCTGAAGGGTTGTCGTTGGGCAGGGAACGACGGGACGGCGACGCCTATCGGCCGCCAACCCTTCGCCCTGTTGCGTGCGTCAAGGCACCATGGCGCTGCCCACTATGTTGTGCAACAAGCTTCTCAGCCTCACGATGGTCCGGTTTTCCCTTCCGTAGTGGACGTCATTGGTGAGCAGTATCATCCATAGGCCGGTTTCCGGGTCGAACGCGAGGCTGGTGCCGGTAAAGCCGGTGTGCCCAACGGCTGTTTGCGGCCACGTATCGCCCATGTGATCGTATCTGTCTCCTCGGCACACCCAGCCCAAGCCGCGACGGCCGTCCAGGTCTGCGGTGTGACAGCGGACGGCCACACGACGCACTGCGGATGACAGCAGGGCGTACTGGGGGGACGTCCACATCTGGACGTAACGGATGAGGTCCGTCATGGGGGCAAACAGGCCAGCGTGGCCAGAAATTCCGCCCATGGCCTCGGCGTTCTCGTCATGCACTATGCCGACTTTGGCCGGTCCGTCGTGACTCGCTTCGGTTGCAGCACACAGGTTTTGCAACTCGCGTGGTGGGCAGTACATCGTTCGATTCATCTTCAACGGTTGGAAGATGTGCTGGCGGGCGTATTCGTCGATCGGTTGACCGCCCACAACTTGGATGATCTGGGCCAGCAGCATGAATCCGACATCGCTGTAAACGACGCGAGTGCCTGGTCGGTACTCCAGGGTTTCTGTCCGAACCCGATGCCAGATGTCATCTGGAGTCTTGCAGATTCGATGGTAGGGACGAGAGGCGGGCAATCCTGAGGTATGGGTGAGCAGGTGTAGGACACAGACTTCGTGGTCAGGAAACTCGGGGATAAAGTCCACCACCTTGTCTGAGAGACGCAGGCGCCCGTCATCCATCAGCATGAGCAACGATGGCAGCGTGGCTACAACCTTTGTCAGGGAAGCGAGGTCAAACAGGGTGTCTGGCGACATCTTCCGGACGGTGCCGTTGCGGTTTTCTGCGTATCCGAATGTCTCGTAATAAACAATCTCTTGCCGAATCCCCAGTGCAACGACTGCCCCGGGAATCCGAAATGATTCCACTTCCTGCTGCAAACGGCTGCCAAGAGCTGTGAGCCTGTCCCTGCGAATACACACCTCACGTCACCTGCCACAGTAAGATTGTCATATGCGGCTGAAGAGCAGCGTCGGGAAACGCGCCACGTTGGCGCAGTCTCTAGTAGAGATAGAACTGCACAATATGCTCGTTGAATTTCTCCAAGTCTTGAAAATGGCCAGTCTCCCGACCAGGGAAACGAACGGCGCCGATAAAATGTTTCCCTCCCGCGTCACTCCGTTTAGAGGGTTGGGTGTATCCAGCACGACCACTGGAAGACCCAGCTCCGCGCAGGCCTCCAGGCAATTGACAGCGATGCCGATGTTCGTGTAGTAACGCACCCCGATATCCACCAGGTCGATGATGAGAACATCCACGTTCGCCAGCATCTCTCGGGTCGGCCTTTGGTGTTTCCCATAGAGACTGTAGGCTGTGAGACCGCTGTGAGCATCAGTTTGGGATTCAACGAACTCGCCCTCCTTCGCGCAGCCCATGAGGCCGTGCTCGGGGGCCAACAAGGTCGTCACTCGCCATTCCGTCACTTCGATGAGCAGGTTGATCGTCGGTCGGAAATGCCTCTCCGTGGTGGCGTAGTTGGAGACAATTCCGATTTGCTTGTCGCGAAGGAGATCAGTTCGTTTGGACAGAAGGACTTCGACCCCAAAGGATGCGTCCATGATTATCCTCCTGGCAAATAGACAGAATGGGTTGAACGTATATTGTGAATTGACCAATGAAATCAATGATATGATAATATATTTAATCGAATGAGTGAATGGATTGAAACAGAATTTCATGAGGTGTTTGTCGTTCTCTCACAGGGTTGGCCATCGACGACGTTCTGACATGGGAGGGGTCCATGGTGGCTGAATACATCCGGGGTGTCCGCGATGAACATCTCTGTCCTGAATACTGGCTTGACCGTCTTCCCTCGGACAGCCACGGCAGCGGCGACCGCGACGCATGCAACCAAGCCCTGGCTTGCTTCAGCGAGGGATTGACTGACCTGACGGCGCTGCTCGCTGCGCCGGTGCTTGACCGGCCCATTCCACCGGTCCAACGAGATGCAAGGACGCTGTTTGACGAGACCGGCGAGCCTCTGGGCGATAGATTCTGGGCCGAAGTGGAGGACAACGCCTCAGCGTCCGTCTTGGCTTGCATACCCGGGGTCGCGGTCCGGCAGACGGATCTTCGTCGCTTTCCAACGGCTGCAAAGGCGTTTCGGACGCCGGAGGACCGTGTGGATGACCAGTTTCAGGATACCACACTGCACACTTTTGAACCGCTGCTGAGTTTTGGACTCAGCCGGGACCGAGAGTGGCGCTATGTGATATCGCGCACCTATGCCGGGTGGGTACGGGATCACGATGTCGCCGATATGACCCAGGCGGAGTTTGAACGCTGGGCTCACCCGCAACACGTGCTCGTGGTGGCGGACACCGGGGTGGCTACGCAGCCCAATCCATATCATCCTGCTGTCTCCAACAAGGCGGTGGAGTTCGCGGCGGTTTTGCCGCTGTGGGACGCGGAAAGGGAGTTTGGCAGTATCCATGTGGCCTGGCCGTGCCGGAGCGAGGCAGGGACACTCACCCCGATGATGGCGTCGATTCGTGACAACGGCAGGACCCAGGTCGGATACCTTCCGTTCACACGCGAGAGCATCGTACGTGTGGCCTTTCGACTGCTCGGCGAGCGGTATGGTTGGGGCGGCGCCTTTGGCATGCACGACTGTTCCAGCTTCGTCATGGATGTGTATCGCACCGTGGGCGTCCAGCTGCCGCGCGACGCCGCCATGCAGGAGGTCGCCCTGCCCAATCGGATTGTCATTCCGCAAAAGGCGTCCATCACGGCTCGAATGGACATCTTGGCAGGACTCTCGGCAGGCGATCTGCTGTTTATGCCGGGACACGTCATGATGTACCTGGGTGCGGAGGGCGGTAAGCACTACGTGATTCACGGTTTCGCCGGCTACGTGGACCGGGTGAACGGCAGGGCACGGTATGTGTCGGTCGACGCTGTTATGGTGTCGCCGCTAGAGATTGAAACCAGAACCGGAATGACCTTTCTGGAATCCCTTACGGGAGCGCTCGATCCGTTCGCTGGACGACTGTGGGAGGGGTGAGAAGATGGCGGAACGATGGGGGATCTCGATTCCCATGCGGGATGGTATGCAATTGGCCGCGGATCTGTTTTTGCCCGATACCACTGAGGATAGAATGCCGACGATTGTCGTACGCACACCCTACGGTCGCCAGTCCCAGGCTCTGATTCAACAGGCGCGTTTCTTCGCCAGCCACGGTTATGCGGTGCTCAACGTGGACGTGCGTGGCAGGGGCGATAGTGAAGGCGTGTTCACACCGTACCGCAACGAGGGAAGGGACGGCTACGATACGGTCGAATGGGCGGCTGCCCAGCCGTACGCGAGTGGACGGGTGGGGACGCTCGGCGGGTCCTATTTGGCCAAGTGCCAGTGGCTCTGCGCCTTGGAACACCCTCCCCACCTCCAGGCCATGGTTACCCTGGTCTCGCCGTCGGACGCGTTTGTCGAATGGCCCACCGGGACGCCTGTCCCCTCCCACCTGTGTTGGCTGTTCCTGGTCAGCGGACGGACGGTGCAGAACACGCACGCGCTCGACTGGGAGAACATCTACTGGCACCTTCCGCTCTACACGATGGACAAGGCGGCTGGGCGGGTGATTCCCCAATGGCGGGAAGAGTTCGCGCATCCCACTTTGGATGCGTGGTGGCAGGAAATTTCTTACCAACAGCGTTTTGGCGAGATCGACCTGCCTGTGTTGCACGTCTCAGGCTGGTACGACGACGAACAGGTGGGGACGCTGCGCAACTTTGTGGGCATGACGACGCGCGCGCCGAGCGCGCGGGCGCGGGCCGCACAGCGGCTTGTCATGGGGCCCTGGCCGCATCAGGTGAATGAATCGACCCGAATCGGGGATGTGGACTTTGGGCCAGAGGCGGTCATTGACTTGTTCGGCTTGGAACTGCGGTTTTTTGATCGCTGGTTGAAGGGCATCGACAACGGAGTCGACCGTGAGCCGCCTGTGCGCTATTTTCTCATGGGCAAGAATGAGTGGCGCGACGCTTCTGCCTGGCCGCTACCTGACACCGCGTACGTCCCTTGGTATTTCCACAGCCGCGGGAATGCGAACGGATCGTTCGGAGACGGAACCCTGTCGACACGGGAACCGAGTGTGGAGGAGCCGGCGGATCAGTATCTATATGATCCACGGAATCCAGTACCGTTTCTCACCCAACCAACGTCGGAACAGATCGGCGGCCCGGACGACTACCGCGAGGTGCATCTACGAGAGGATGTGCTGGTATACACGAGCGATCCGGTCCATGAAGAGCTGGAAATCACGGGGCCGGTTTGCGTGCAGTTGTATGCGGCAACCAGTGCGCCGGACACGGATTTTATGGCGCAGTTGCACGACGTGTGGCCGAACGGTTATGTGCAGCGCCTGTGTGACGGGATGGTGCGCGTGCGGTACCGTCACGGGATGGACAAGACCGTGTTCACGCAACCTGGCGAGGTGATGAGGCTGACCATCGACTGCTGGAACACCAGCCATGTGTTCCTGCCCGGCCATCGGATTCGAGTACACGTCGCGTCCAGCGCGTTCCCCAAGTACGACAGGAACCCCAATACGGAGGACGCGCTTGGCCTGTCCGAGCGGGTCGAATGCGCCGAGCAAACGGTGTATCATGACGCCCTGCGGCCGTCCGCCGTGATTTTACCCGTGATCAAGCGGTAGGGTTTTAGTCAATCAGCAAGACCTTGAACAGGTTGTGGACATCCTCAAGCGGATGAAGAATAGCTTAGGGTATTCGAGAATCGAGTGCCAAGACAATGTAGCCAAGGTTTCGCTTCTCGGTGTGGGGGTATTCAGCAACCAACGAATTGCTTGTCAGATGTTTCGCACGCTGAGTGATGCAGGTATCGTCATAATTATGGTCATCACTTCGGAGATGGAGATATCGTGTCTAATTCCTGGGGATGAACTGGGAACTGCCATCCAGGTGCTGTGCACGATGAGTTTTTTGCTTGGTGTCCGTAGTTTTCTTCTACCTCTACACTTTGGGGCAACCGACGAAGATGACGAAATCATCCTTTGTCTAGATGGCTGGCCACCGCAGTCTTGTAGAGAGCAGGTGGGGCATACGGGAGTGGAGAGCATGGACACGATTTGGACGCGGCTGCAGACGGAGCAGGCGAGCGAACGGTATAGAGACCTGGATGAGCATTCCACGCTGGGTATTCTGCGTCTGATGAATGAAGCGGATAAACAAGTACCGCTGGCTGTGGAGCGGGCGCTGCCGCAGATTGCGCGGGCGGTGGACTTGATTGTGGAACGGATGCACGGCGGCGGCCGCCTTATCTATCTCGGCGCCGGCACCAGCGGCCGATTGGCTGTGTTGGACGCAGCGGAATGTCCGCCGACCTTCAACACTCCCCAAGGGTTGGTATGGGCGGTCATAGCTGGGGGGCGACAGGCGATGTTTGAAGCCGTCGAGGAATCGGAGGATCACCCGGAATGGGCGGAACGGGATCTTCAATCGCTGGGCCTAAGCAACCAGGATGTACTGGTTGGGATTGCCGCGAGCGGCCGCACCCCATATGTCATCGGCGGCCTTCAATACGCCGAGCGCGTGGGCGCGGGCCGCATTTCGCTGTGCTGTAATCCGGACGCCATCGCCAGCCGGTATGCGCAAGTGGCGATTGAGGTTGTCACCGGACCGGAGGTGTTGATGGGGTCCACTCGGATGAAGGCCGGCACTGCGCAGAAGATGGTTCTCAATATGCTCAGCACGGCGACGATGGTGCGCCTGGGAAAGGTTTATCAAAACCTGATGGTGGACTTGCGGGCGACCAACGAAAAGCTGGTGGAACGCTCTAAGCGTATTATTATGCTGGCCACTGGGCTGGAGTACGTGGACGCCGCCAAGCTTTTGGCTGACGCTGGAGGCAGTGTGAAGACCGCGATTGTGATGCACGAGAAACATGTGCCCAGAGAGCAGGCGGAGGATTTGTTGGCGGCTGCCCAAGGCCGCCTGCGCCAAGTTCTCGAGAGGCGCGAGTAAGGGGTGGGCTCATGACCAGGCAGCAAGTGCGAGAATTGGCCTTGTACGAATATACACCCTGGATGGTGCGGGCCGGCGTTGCCGCATTATTCGGTGCGCCGGCCGAGGGCCGTCTGCCCGTGGACATTCCAGGCGTTGCAGACGGCCGATTCGCCGGCTGACGCAGCCTACGCCGCATCTCCGAACAATGCGTCACAGTACCCGTTTGCCAAACAGGGACTCCACCAGTTCCACCGCCATGCGGCCGGTCTGGTTGCGGTGGTCGAGAATCGGGTTGACCTCCACCACGTCCACTGACAGCAGCTTGCCGGAGGCCGCCAGCAGCTCCATCGCCAGGTGGCCTTCCCGGTAGGTCACACCGCCGTTCACTGGCGTGCCCACACCCGGGGCGAACATCGGATCGAGCCCGTCCAGGTCGAGGCTGAGGTGGATGCCGTCTGTACCGTCGCCGGCGATTTCAATCGCCCTTTGCATCACCGCGTCCATGCCCATGCGGTCAATCTCGGCCATCGTGAACACATGGATGCCGGATTGGCGAATCAGGTTGGCCTCGTCGCCGTCAATCGATCGCGCTCCCACCAGCACCACCCGGTCCGCCTGGACCTTCGGGCTCACGCCCGCGAGCCGTGTCAGCGATTCGTGCCCAAGGCCGAGACTCGCGGCCAGCGGCATGCCGTGGATGTTGCCGGACGGGGTGGTCTCGTGCGTGTTCATGTCGCCGTGGGCGTCGAACCAGATAAGGCCAAAGTTCTTCCCGGCCGTGGCCAGACCGGCGAGGCTGCCGATGGCGATGCTGTGGTCGCCGCCCAGCACCACCGGTGTGCGGTCCGCCGCCACCACCTCGCGCACCTTGTCGGCCAGCGCCTCGCACACCGAGATCACTTCGGACAGGTACTTCAACTTCTCGTGCTCAATGCGCCGCGTCTCCGGGGTGGGTACCGGCACGTCCCCGAGGTCTTTGACGGTGTATCCAAGCCGCTCCAGCTTTTCCTTCAACCCCGCGTAGCGGATGGCGCTCGGGCCCATGTCCACGCCGCGCCGGCCCTGCCCGTAGTCGGACGGCACGCCGATGATGTGAATCTCTTTCATGCCTTGAACCTCCTGTACGTTCCGCGATCCGGCCGCGGGCCCCCACCCTCGCGCAGCGCCCGCCAAGCCGGCCGCGCATGTGCCCTACAACCAGCCGCGCAGGCGCAGGGCGGTCGCCGTGCGTTCAATGCCGGTCATATATGCCGCCAGACGCATGTCGACATCGTGCCGCTGGGCCGTCGTGTACACTTTGTCGAACGATTGCCGCATCGCCTGGACCAGGCGCTGCTCCACTTCCTCTTTCGTCCAGTAGTATCCCTGGTTATTCTGCACCCATTCAAAATAGGAGACCGTCACCCCGCCTGAGTTGGCCAAGACGTCGGGCACCAGCAGCACCCCACGCTCGCTCAGGATGCGGGTGGCCTCCAGGGTGGTCGGGCCGTTGGCCGCTTCAACGACAATCGACGCCTGCACCCGCTGGGCGTTGGCGGCGGTGATTTGGTTTTCAATCGCGGCCGGGACCAGAATGTCACACGGCTTTTCAAGCAACTCCTTGTTTGTGATGGTGTCTTTATACCGCGTCGTGACCGTTCCGAACGAGTCGCGTTGCTCCAACAGGTCGGGAATGGGCAGCCCCTTTTCATCGTACAGCGCCCCGTAGGCGTCGGAGATCCCGACCACGCGCGCGCCCAGGTCGTACAGGAACTTCGCCAGGTAGCTGCCCGCGTTGCCGAAGCCCTGGATGATGATGCGCGTGTCCGCGAGGTTGAGACCGCGGCGCTTGGCCGCTTCCTCGATGCAGATGACGACGCCCCGCGCCGTCGCCGTTTCCCGTCCTTCCGATCCGCCCAGCACCCGTGGCTTGCCGGTGATAAAGCCGGGCGAGTCGAACTCGCGCAGGCGGCTGTATTCGTCCATCATCCAGGCCATGATTTGGGAATTGGTGAACACGTCGGGCGCCGGGATGTCCTTCGTAGGCCCCACAATCTGGCTGATGGCCCGCACGTAGGCGCGGCTCAGACGCTCCAGCTCGGAGAACGACATCTCGCGCGGATCGCACACCACGCCGCCCTTGCCGCCGCCGTACGGAAGCCCGTTGATGCCGCACTTAATCGTCATCCACAGGGACAGCGCCTTGATCTCCGCCTCGGTCACGTCCGGGTGGAAGCGCACCCCGCCTTTGGTCGGGCCGATGGCGTCATTGTGCTGGGCCCGGTAGGCGGTGAAGACGCGCACGCTGCCGTCGTCCATATGCACGGGAAAGCGCACGGTCAGCATGCGCATCGGCTCTTTGAGCAGCTCGTAGTATTCGGGGCCGTAACCGAGCTCTTGCAGCGCATCGCGAATCACCTGCTGCGCTGACTGCAGCACGTCCAGCTCCCGGTTGGCCTGTTGCACGAGGGCTTGTGGGTTCATTTCGACACCTCACCCAGCACGCGGGCAATCCGCTCAAACGCCCAATCCAGGTCCGGCTCTTCGATGACGAGCGGAGGCGCGAAGCGGATGGTGTTCTCGTGCGTCTCCTTGCAGAGCAGCCCTTCATCCTTTAGTCGTTCGCAATACGGACGCGCCTTCGTGTGCAGCTCCACGCCGATGAACAACCCGCGCCCGCGAATCTCCTTGATGGCCGGGTTGTGGATGGTTTTCAGGCGCGCCAGGAACGATTCACCCAACGTGCGCGAGCGTTCCGCCAGCCCTTCTTCTTCAATCACATCCAGCGCCGCCAAGGCGACCGCCGCGCCGAGCGGGTTGCCGCCGAATGTGGATCCATGCGATCCCGGTTCAAACACGCCGAGGATGTCCTTGTCCGCGGCCACGGCCGACACCGGGAAGACCCCGCCACCCAGCGCCTTGCCGATGATGTACACGTCCGGGATGACGTTCTCCCAGTCGCAGGCGAACAGCTTGCCGGTGCGGCCCAGCCCGGTCTGGATTTCATCGGCGACAAACAGCACGTTCTCCTTCTTGCACAGATCAAACGCCTGGCGCAGGTACCCTTCAGGCGGGATGATGATGCCTGCCTCGCCCTGGATGGGCTCGACCAGAAACGCCGCCGTGTTCGGGGTGATGGCCGCCTTCAGCGCCTCGATGTCCCCGTACGGAATGATGCGGAAGCCGGGCGTCAGCGGGCCGAACCCGCGCTGGTACTCGGCGTCCGAGGAGAACGAGATGACGGTAGTGGTGCGGCCGTGGAAGTTGCCCCTGCAGACGATGATCTCCGCCTTGTCGTCCGGCACGCCTTTGACGTCGTACGCCCAGCGGCGCACCGCCTTGATGGCCGTCTCGACCGCCTCCGCGCCGGTGTTCATCGGCAGCACCATATGCTTGTGGGTCAGTTTGGCCAGCCGTTCGTAAAACAGCCCCAGTTTATCGTTGCAAAACGCCCGCGAGGTCAGCGTGATGGCGTCCGCCTGGTCTTTGAGCGCCTGGATGACCTTCGGGTGGCGGTGTCCTTGGTTCAACGCCGAATAGGCGCTGAGCATGTCGAGGTAACGGTTGCCTTCCTCGTCCCACACCCACACGCCTTCGCCTTTGACCAACACCACTGGCAGGGGGTGGTAGTTTTTCGCGCCGTATTCCTCCTCCAGGCACAACGCATTGGAGGTATGCCGTGATTCGGTCATATCGGTTCATCCTTTCTGACGGTCAGTTCATGTGCATAGGCTGGGGGCGGGCGATGCGCCGCAACCCGCCCTTCCCCGCCTTCTTTCTTGACGCCGCAAGAGCAGAGGAACAGGCCCGCCCAGCGGCAGCCTAGGCGCGCGGCCGCGCGCCGCGCCTTTTGCTTGCTTACAGCAGTTCGGAGCTGACCTTCGGCTGGGTGAACAAGAGCAGGTAGTCGGGGCCGCCCGCCTTCGAGTCAGTGCCGGACATGTTGAACCCACCGAACGGGTGTGCCCCCACAATGGCGCCGGTGCACTTGCGGTTGAAGTACAGATTGCCCACGTGGAACTGGCGGCGTGCCAGCGCGATATGCTCGCGGCTCTTGGTAAAGACGGATCCCGTCAGGCCAAACTCGGTCTGGTTGGCCACCCGGATGGCCTCCGCAAAGCTGGCGACCTTGGTGAACGCCACCACCGGGCCAAAGATCTCCTCCTGCATGATGCGCGCGTCGGCCGTCACATCGGCAAACACCGTGGGTTGCACGAAGTACCCTTTGTTTGCCGAGGCTTCGCCCCCCACAACCAGGCGCCCTTCCTGCTTACCAATTTCAATGTAACGGGTGACTTTGTCAAATGCTTTCTGGTCAATCACCGGTCCGGTGAAGTGTCCGGGGTCGCGCACATCACCGACCGACAGCTCCCGCGTCAGGGCCGCGACTCTGTCCAGCAGGGCGTCGTAAATCGCTTCGTGGGCGATGACGCGGGAGCAGGCGGAGCACTTTTGCCCGGAGAAGCCGAACGCCGAGTTGACGATGGTGCGCGCGGCATTCTCGAGGTCCGCGTCCGCGTCGACGACAATCGCGTCCTTGCCCCCCATCTCCGCGACAAACCGCTTAATCCAGCGCTGGCCGGGGATGCGCTTGGCGGCCAGTTCGTTCATCCGCAGCCCCACATTCTTGGATCCTGTGAAGGAAATGAAACGGATATCCCTGTGCTCGACAAGAAAGTCGCCGATTTCGTCCGGATCGCCCGGGACGAAGTTGACGACGCCTTGCGGGAGGCCGGCTTCCGTCAGCGCTTCCACCAGCTTATAGGCAATGACAGGCGTCTGGCTGGCCGGTTTGAGCAGCACCGTGTTCCCGGCCACCACGGCCGACACGGTCATGCCGGTGACAATCGCCAGCGGGAAGTTCCACGGCGGGATGATGGCGCCAACCCCGAGCGGGATGTACTCCATGTGGTTGTCTTCGCCGGCGAGCGGGGTCAACAGGTCGTCCCCGCGTCGTGTCAAATCGAGCATTTGCCGGCCGTAGTACTCCAGAAAGTCGATAGCCTCCGCCGTATCGGCGTCCGCCTCCGCGCGGCTCTTGCCGGCTTCCAGCAGCATCCAGGCGGAAAACTCATGCTTGCGCCGCCGAAGGATAGCTGCCGTTTTGAACAGGACGCCGGCCCGCTCAAACGCGGGCATCTCGGACCAGGTGGAGAACGCCTCTTCCGCCGTGCGGATGGCCAATTCAATCTGTTCCTTGCCAGCCTTGGCCACGCGGCCAATCAATTCGCTCTTCGCGGACGGGTTGTGCGATTCGAGGTAGCGGCCGGTGTCGATGGCCCCGCCCCCGATAAGGAGCGGATAGGTCCGGCCCAACTCCTGGCTTACGCGGGCCAGCGCCTCGTCGAACGCCTGCCGGTTGGAGGCGACGGTGAAATCGGTCAATGGTTCTGGGCGATATGGGGTCATGAATACATCCTCCTTCCGATGCCGTGAGGGGTGACGGAACACCGCGGGCTGGACCGCCCACCCCAACAACACATCTGACGCAAAGTCTCAAGCAAGAAGCATGCCAACCTTGAAATTCGGGGTTTGGCTCGGAATTCCTGCAGTCACCGCGGGAGACAGGCTGCAAAACGCATTTGCACGATCCGCCCGTACCCGTTACTCTGGCGAAGGGAGTCGATGCATGCCGAATGCGGTCGCGTCATCCGATGACGGGAACGATGTCGGAAGCGGTCGGCCTGGGGCAGGTGGTCGGATCTATCGGCTGGGGCGCTGGCGACTTCGGACAGGTTGGCCCTGCCAGCACAGATGTCAGCGCGGTCTGTGCCGGTCAGAGCCGGAAAGCCAACGGAAGGCCAACGGAAAGCCAACAATGGAAATATGTCGAAGGGGGCAGCCAACATGCCGGGCCATGACCCATCGGGCGGAGGCGAGAACCGCGCCGCGGAGCAGCGTCTGGAGCTGCTGGAGGCGGTGCTGGACGGGCTTGAAGAAGGGGTGCATGTGGTCGACGCGGACGGGGTGACGGTCTATTACAACCAGAAGATGGCCGACATTGAAGCGATGCGGCCCCAGGATGTCCTCGGCCGCAGCATTGAGGACGTGTTCACCTTCCCGGATGCGTCCGGGAGCACCCTGCTTCAGGCCATCCGCTTTCGTCGCGCCAGCGACAATGTGAAACAGACGTATTTCAATAATCGCGGGGTGGCCATCACCACCGTTAACCACACGTATCCGATTCTCGCCGAGGACCGGGTGTTGGGGGCGGTCGAGATTGCCCGCGATGTCACCCGAGTCGAGCGTCTGCAGAAGCACATCTTGGCTAAATCCGGGGTACGCTACACGTTCGACAGCATCGTCGGGACCAGCCGCGCCATGGCCGATGTGCTGGACCAAGCACGGCGGGCGGCGCGGACCGATTCGTCGGTGCTGATTGTCGGTGAGACCGGCACCGGAAAGGAGCTGTTTGCACAGAGTTTGCACGCCGCCAGCCGGCGGGCCAAAGGGCCGTTTGTCTCCCAGAACTGCGCGGCCCTGCCGGAGTCGCTGATGGAAGGGCTCTTGTTTGGCACGGCGCGCGGCGCGTTCACAGGGGCCATCAACCGTCCGGGTTTGTTGGAGCAGGCCGACGGGGGCACGCTGTTGCTGGATGAGTTGAACTCGCTCAGCCCGCAGCTGCAGGTGAAGCTGTTGCGCGTGCTGCAGGAGCGGACCGTCCGCCGCGTGGGCGAGCTGCAGGACAGGGCGATTGATGTGCGCATCCTCGCCGCCATCAATGAAGACCCGCTCGACGCGATTCGCGCGGGCCACCTGCGCAACGACCTGTATTATCGCCTGAGCGTGGTCACTTTGTATCTTCCGCCCTTGCGTGAGCGCGTCGAGGACATCCCGCGCCTGGTGGACACCTTCATCGCCAAGTACAATGAGCGGTTTGGTCTGCGCATCGAGCGGTTGGATGCCGGCTTGATGCAGGCGTTTTTGCAGTACACCTGGCCCGGGAACGTGCGTGAGTTGGAGCACACCATCGAAGGCGCGATGAACCTGGTGCAGGAGGAGCGGGTGATTGGCTTTGCGCATCTGCCGTTCCCCATGCGCCGGCGCCTGGAGAGCGCAATCCAGGATGGCGGTGGACGCGGCGCACTGGAGCCATATCCCGCGACGGGCTCCGTCCCGCCCGTTGCGTCCGCCGCCCATCCCGCTCCGCTTGTTGGGCCCGCGGTCCAACCTGCATCGCCGGTCGGGGCGGCGAACGAATCCAGTGCCGGGGGGATGCAGGTGGCGGAAACGCGTCCTGTGCCGGCAGGCGGGGGGAGTTCTTTGAAGGCGCAGATGGAGGCGGCACAGCGTCAGGTGTTTGAGCAGGCGCTGGTCCGCAACCAGGGGAACGTGTCCGCCACCGCGCGGGAGTTGGGTCTCAGCCGCCAGAACCTGCAGTATTGGCTGCGCAAGCTGGGCATCACGCCGGGGCGGTACCGGGGATGAGGGATAGCGGCGGGAGCCGGGAAGCGGTCTGGCGCGAGCCCTGTGACGGAGCACAGTGCCAGTGAGTTTTGCAGGTGCAAAGGAAATTTGCAGGCAAATTCGTCATGGATCTAAAGATTTCGCGCCGGTTCGCGGCATGCAAGTTTTGGCACAAGATTTGCTAGTGAAAATCGTATAGAATCAGCGTGACCGCCATGGCGGGCTATGAAAGCGCTACCTAAGATTCTGAAGGAGGATACTTGTGCAGCAACTGGAGGACATCGTCGAAAAGGAATCGCAACTGCGACGCGGCATGCAGGGTCGCCACATGTTCATGATCTCGATTGGCGGCGTCATTGGTACGGGCCTGTTTCTCAGTTCCGGCTACACGGTCAACCAGGCGGGGCCCGGGGGCGCGGTCCTGGCGTACGTCATCGGCGGCATCATTGTATCCATCGTCATGATGTGTCTCGGAGAGTTGGCCACCGCCATGCCGGTGGCCGGATCGTTCAAGACGTACGCGCAGGAGTTCATCAGTCCTTCTGTAGGGTTTTTGAGCGCCTGGTTGTACTGGCTGAACGGGGCGTTCACCATCGGCGGCGAGTGGATAGCGGCCACCATCATCATCCATCAGTATCTGCCCGGTGTGCCGTTGTGGGCCTGGTACGCGCTGTTTGCGGTCATCTACCTGGCGCTCAACGTGACCGCCGTCGGGGTTTATGGGGAGTCGGAGTTTTGGTTTGCCAGTGTGAAGGTGATTGGCATTGTGGCGGCGTGCATTGTAGGGCTGGGCGCCATCTTGGGCCTGACCGGGCACGCGCCAATAGGCGCCAAGAACTACCTGGGGCAGGGTGGATTGTTCCCGCACGGCCTGGGAGCGGTGGCGATGGCGCTGGTGCCGGTGTGCTTTGCCTACAGCGGTACGGAACTTATCGGCATCGCTGCGGGGGAAAGCAAAGACCCGGCGAAATCGGTGCCGCGCGCCATCCGCAGTACGAGCGTGCGCACTCTGCTGTTCTATGTGGTGTCGATGATCGTCTTGGTGGGCATCATCCCGTGGCAGAAGGCGGGCGTCAATGACAGCCCGTTTGCGACCATTTTCCAAGTTGCTGGCATTCCGTACGCGCGCATGGTGATGGACATCATCGTCATCACGTCCGCGTTGTCGGCCGGATCGTCCTGGACGTACGCGTCCTCGCGCCTGCTGTGGTCGATGGCGTTGGATGGGATGGCGCCGCGCTTTCTGACCAACCTCAGCCGGGCGAGGGTGCCGGTGTGGTCGGTGTTGGTCACCCTGCTGATTGGTACGCTCTCGCTTTGGCTGTACCAGGTTTCCCCGAACACGCTGTACCTGTGGATTGTCTCGGGCATCGGCTTGGTGGCGGTGGTGGACTGGGCGATTATCTGCATGGCGCAAATCGGGTTTCGCCGCCAGTATGTGCGCCAGGGCGGAGAGGTGCGCGACCTGGCTTACCGCACGCCGTTCTATCCGTGGCTGCCGTTGGCCGGGGTGGTGCTGAACCTGGCGATTGCCGTCAGTCTCATCTTCATCCCGGACCAGCGCATCGCGATTTACGCGGGCCTGCCAATTATGGCCGTCATCATGATCTGCTACTACCTGTTTTATCGGCCGCGCATGTTGCGCAGGGGAGTCGGTTCCACGCGTCAAGGCGGAGCCGCTTGAACACCTGCCGTGACAGTTGGCGTAAGGGACAAAAAGGCGGTGACCAGCCTCATCCGCCGATGGGGCTGGTCTAAATACCGCGGCCCACATAGGCCTCGTTTGGATATCCTCGCGCCTCCCAATAACCGACCAGAGGTTTGTCGGCGAATTCTATCCGATTGACCCATTTGATGGATTTATATCCGTACATCTTGGGAACGACCAGGCGCAACGGAAATCCTTGCTCTTGACGCAGGGGCTGGCCATTCAGCCTGTAGGCCAAAAGAACGGTCGGATCCAGCGCTTCCGGCAAGGAGAGCGACTCTGTATACACGCCGTCAAACGAGTAAAAGTGCACATACTTCGCTTGCCGCGACGGCTTCACCAAGTCCACGAGAGTTTGCATGGACATGCCGTGCCACCGCACGTTCGCCACGCTCCAACCTGTCACACAGTGGAAGTCTGTCTTTTCCTGCTGGGCAGCCAGGTTCATGACATCGCTCCATTTGAGTGTCACCGGATTGGCCACCAAACCGTTCACGATCAGGCGGTAGCGGGCAAGGTCCAGAGTGGGGTATCCGTTTGTCACCGTGTAATAGGCGCCAAAGTCAGCCCCGTTGCCGTCGTTTTTCTGCTCTGTGCTCAGGGAGGCGAACGAGCGCCTGAGCGTCCCTACCGGATCAATCACGGTCAAGACGGCGGCGCCGGCGATTCCGGTGCCCAACCAGCGCAGGAACATTCTCCGGGAGGGGTCAACCTGGGCGTTTATCCCCTCCTTGTTCGGCTGATAAGCAAACGCTTTGTAGACGGCATGGATGATCAGCCATGCGGACAGTACGTAGGACAGCCATCCATGCCAGGTGAAAGCCCGACTGCGCCATGTCGTTGGAAACACGGTCACCAGCCAGAGGAGGACCCCTGTGGCCACAACCATGGCACCGAACACGAGCGGGAACAACCAATCCAAACGGCGAATGAGTTTCCGGATGGGCAGGCGTACCAATAGCGGTACCAGCAGCGTTATGCCGAAGATAATGCCGAGCCCAATGTGAACATAGTAGAGTATCATTAGATAAGGGATAAGCATGCTGTGCACGCCGGGTGCATACAGGGCCACACCGGTCAGCATCAACAGGACAAAGGAAATAATAGTGTACGAATGCAGCCACACCATCCACCGCGGCCATTTCCCATGTTTGAACCAACGTTTCCCCATATCTGCGCCTCCTCCTCTGCGCGTGGCGCTTGGCCAAGCGGGTTTGAGGCTCGAAAAATGCAAAAACTCAGCACAAGCACATGATAACAAACGGGCGGCCCCGTGCTGGGGTCGAAGACGCCGCCGTCCTGCCGGGGAGGGGGAACCCTACGAGTTTGGCGTGCGTCGATAGACAGCACGGAACCACATCGTCGAGAAGAGTTGGGCCGAAGCGGCAACGCAAAACGGTAGCACATACTCGCCTTCCTCCAGCATCCGACCAAAAGCGCTCGGCCAAGCGCCTGTCGTCAGACTCAGGACAATCATCGTGCTGACTTTCCGCTGCCAGGAACGCTGGCCGCGCGTGCCTGCGGCCGCGATGGCCGAACGGCTGCCCCGACTGCCAAGGTTCAAAGCCATGCAGCCCATGTTCAAAACGGCCGCCAACCAGAACCATCGCGCCCAAGGCAAAGCCAGCACAAACAAGATGCCGCACAATTGCATGTACAGCATCACATGAACCGGGCCAAAACGGTCCGCCAGGCGCACAGCGGCCAGCGCCACCATCCCGGTGGCGATGTACGATGCGGATACCACCAGTCCGATGAGTGCTTCAGGGGCGTCAAAGCGGACTGAAAACCAGTAGGAGGTCATCGTGCTGGCAAGCGCGACGGCTGCTCCGTTCATGACATTGGCCAGTTGCGCCACAGCCTGAGTTCTCCCTGGTGCCGATGTCTGCGCAAGTGTGACCGAAGCGTGTGCCACGCGCCGTCGGGCCTCGTGTTTCGAGTGCCGTATTTTATCTACCACCAACTTCGCGCAAAAATCACAATCACAACTGTCAATGGGACCAACGGGCGTATCCTGGCGGCATTCGGAAACCAGTGGTTCCACTCCGCCGTAGTGACGGTCACCAGCGCGGTCATCAGCATGATGAAGCAGAGCGCAATGAGGGCGGATAGACTCCTGGGCATCATCATGAGCTTGCGGACTGAAGGCAGATTGACGGCAAAGGAGAATTGCCAGAGCAAAAGCAGGCAGAAGCCAAGTGGATACAGGGGAGAATATATCTTGATTCGGTGGCATGGTCCAGAGACTCCCGACAAACAGAGTTTGTGAAGGTCGTGCAGCAAGCCGTTTTGACCGAACGACAAGTGGAGCTCGTCTATCGCCCGGCAAATGGCGACATCGTGCAATTGACCATCCAGCCGTATGGACTCGTATGCAAAGCTGGCATCTGGTTCATGGTGGGACCTGCGGTTGGTTCCACGGTCAAAGGGGTTCATGCGTATCGCATATCACGTATCGAAACCGTCCGGCTGACCGAGACACGTTTCCAGCGGCCGGATGGTTTTGACCTGCAAGCCTTCTGGCAAAAGTGGGTCGCTGCATTTGACGCAAGGATGTCTCAGTATCGCGCGGTGCCTCCATCCACCTGATGCAGCAGCCATCGCCCCCGTCCAAGTCGGGCGGGGGCGGCTACAAGCAAGCGTACCGGGTTCGCACAAGGCGGTGTGTCAGACCACCGCGGTGGTGTCCGTCTCAACCAGGTTGGCGCCCGCCTTGGCGACAATCTTGCCCTGGCTGAAGGCGAAGACGGCGCTGTGCTGGACCACCTGGTCCAAGGCGTTGGTCACCGCCGTCGCATCGACCGGCTGCTTCGGGTTGCGGATGGAGATCCGCACCGTCTTATCCTGGTCGGTGCGAAACAGAAGCTGCAAGACCACCCTTTTGTCCATGCCATTTCACCCCCTCGCTCGGTTCAATCCGCTGCCGGTCAGGCCGACGCGCCGGAGAGCGCATCCTGGTTCACCCGCACCACCTGCAGCGTCGGTTCGGCGAACAAAGCGCCCAGTGCCTGGCCCACCGCCAAAACGTCATCGTCCGATGCCTGGGGCGACACGTTGGCGAAGCTGTAGGTGCCAATCTTGGGCGATCCGTCCGCCATCGTCCCGGTCTGCACTTGAATCTGCAGCCGGCTCGAGAGTGGGTTGACGTTGGCCATCGTTGGCTCCTCCCTTCCGCGCGAAGCGTCGCGCACCTCGGGAAATGCAGCGACAGCAGGATTCGGGGGGACAGGGCTCTGGGGGAATTACGGGATTTCGCCCTGCCGCGATTGCACAACCAGTGGGACGGCGCCGCGACATCCCTGCGGGGCGCAACAGGACAGGCCTTCACCGATGCAGCGAGGGGAGGCGGAGGGTCAGTTGCGACCACAGGTCTGCCGCGTCTCGGGCCTCCACCAGCTCGTCGTCCAGCCACAGAAACGGGCGGCGGGTGCACAGCTCACACTGTTCCGTGCAGGCGAGGCAGTGGACCTGCAGGTCCGGGCCCGCGGCCTCCAGGCGCTTCAGCACAGCGCCGGATCCCAGTTCGAGGTTTTCACGGCACACTTCGATGACGGGTTGGCTGTTGAGACGGCTTTCCACGCTCACGATCCCGCTTTCCAGTCCAATCATGACCCCATGGTGCGGCGGCGCCACAGCCAATAGGCCGCGCCGATGACCAGGGCGCATCCGGTGACGTACGCCAGCGACGACTGGGCGACATGCAAAATCCAGTCCAGGTGTTCGCCAAACCAATAGCCCACGCAGACCCAGGCGGTGCACCACAGCGCCGCGCCAAGGCCAGTGTAAAACAGAAACGGTTCCATTTCCATGCCGCCCATCCCGGCCACGTAGGGGCTGACCGAGCGGACCCCGGGGAGGAAGCGGCCGGGAACGAGCAGAAGCGGGCCAAAGCGGTCAATCAGGCGGGAGGTGCGCATCAGGCTGCCGGAGCTGAACCAGCGCAGCCGGGCCAGCCTGTCGAGCATCCCGCGGCCAAAGCGGCGGCTGGCCGCATACGCCAGGGTGGACCCGAACATATAGCCGATGAAACTGCACACGATGACGCCGTCTAAACGGAAGTTGGCGTCGGCGGCGGCGAAACCGTAGAACGCCATTACGGCGTCCCCGGGGAACGGCAGGCCCAGGCCCTCGACGATGAGCGCCAGGACGATGCCTGGGTAGCCGACGCGAAAGACGCCTTCCAGGATGTGGCTGAACCAAGCCAGCATAACCGGGTCACTCCCCAGGTTTGGCGTGTGCACCGCGGCCGGCGGCGCGCAGGTTGCTCCCCTGTCATACATACGCCCGTCCACCGGCAAACATGTCCCCTGGGGACGGTCATGCGCCGGCTGGCATCGCCTGCTATCATAAGGCACAAGGAAGCAGGCACGAGGATGTTGGAGCGACCGAGGGGGGAAACGGCGGTGTGGATGTTGGTGGGAGCAAACGGCTACACCTTAAATCCCAGGCAGCCGCGCTTTGACGCGCTGATCGTGGAGGACGGGGTCATCACAGCGGTTGGGCAATGTCAGGAGCTGCGGCTGCAGCTGGGGGCGCGCGTGGACGCCGTGTTGGACGTGGAGGGTGCCACCGTCCTGCCGGGATTTGTGGACAGCCACCTGCACGTCAGCGCGGTGGGTGAGCAGGCGATGCAGTTGGATTTGACCGGCGTCCAGTCCAAGTGCGAGCTGCTGCAACAGGTGCGTGAACGCGCGTCGGCGCTGCCGCCCGGCGCGTGGTTGCTGGGCGCCGGTTGGGATGAAAACCGCTTCGATAAAGCCTGTTGGCCGAGCAGACAAGAGCTGGACGAGGCGGCCGGGGGACGGCCGCTGGTTTTGACGCGTGTCTGCCACCACGCGTACTTGGTCAATACCCAGGCGCTGCAGGAAGCAGGCTTGGGCCTTATGCCCCCCGATCCGAAGGACGGCCGGTTCGTGCGCGACGAGCGCGGCGAAGTCGCCGGGTTAGTGCACGACAACGCGATTTTCCCCATCTTGCGAGCCATTCCACCGCGCTCCCGGGCGGAAGAGAAGCAGATGTTGCGGCTGGGCATGGAGGCGGCTCTGGTCAACGGCATCACGGCCGTGCATACGGACGACACGCGTACGTTCGGCGGCTTTGCCGCCACCTGGACGCTGTATCATGAACTCATTCACCAGGACGGGGTGGCATTGCGCGTGCACGAACTGGTGGACAGCTCATTTCTGGAGGAATGCCGGAATTCCCTGGCCGATCTGCCAAAACCGGACGAGTGGCTGGAGGTCGGGGCGGCCAAGCTGTTCTCGGACGGGGCGCTGGGCGGGCGCACCGCCTGGCTGGCCGAGGACTACACGGACGCTCCTGGTTGGCGGGGGATGCCCGTGTACAGCCCCGAGGAGTTGACCGCGCGCGTCCGGGCGGCCCACGAGCTCGGGTTTGCGGCCGCCGTGCACGCCATCGGGGATGCCGCGCTCGACATGACCCTCACCGCCCTGGAGCAGGGACGAGGCGGCGCCGGCCTTCCGGATCGCATCGTTCATGCGGAGCTGGTGCGCCCGGACTTGGTGCGACGGATGCAAGCCTTGGGGGATCGCATCATCGTCGACATTCAGCCGCGCTTTACGGTCAGCGACTTCCCCTGGGTTAAGGAGCGGCTGGGCCCGGCACGGCTAAACGGAGTGTGCGCGTGGCGGACGCTGGCCGAGGCAGGGATTGGGTTGTGTGGCGGATCGGACGCGCCCGTGGAACCCATCAACCCGCTGCTGGGGATTCACGCGGCCGTTACGCGACGGCCACCGCATGCCCAGGGCCCTGGCTTTACGCTGTCGCAAGTGCTGGACCGCGAGACGGCCATCCGCCTGTTCACACGCGGGGCGTGCCGCGCCAACCGACGCGAGGCGGTGAAAGGGGTCATTCGACCGGGGGCATGGGCGGACCTGACCGTACTCAGCCGCGATGTGCTGGCGGAAGCGGAGGACGCGCTGCTGGAAGCGCGGGTGCTGTGGACGGTGGTCGGCGGATGTGTGGCGTATGCACACAATGGGAGGATGGAGAGGTTGCGGTGAACCTGGACGAGTTTGCCTTGATTCGCACCTTGGCGGACCGATTGGGACAGGCGGCGCCGGGGGTGGTGACCGGTATCGGCGACGACGCGGCGGTGCTGGCGGGAGTGGACGGTGACCAGTGGCTGGTCAGCACCGACACCTTGGTGGAAGGGGTGCACTTTCTCGACGCCACAATGCGCCCGGAGGATGTGGGGTGGAAGGCGCTGGCGGTCTCCATCAGCGACATCGCGGCGATGGGCGGCCGGCCGCGAGGGGCGGTGCTGGCCGTGGCGGTCCCCAAACAGGGGAGGTGGCCTGTCGAGCGTCTGACCGCCTTGTACGACGGCGTGGCGGCGGTCTGCCAAACCTTCGCCTGCCCGCTCGTCGGAGGCGACACGGTCGGCACCGCGGGGCCGCTGGTGCTGACCAGTACCGTGTTCGGCACCGTCCCGGCCGGGGGAGCGCGGCTGCGTTCTCTGGCGCAGCCTGGGGATGTGGTGTTTGTCACCGGCTGGGTGGGCGTATCGGCCGCCGGCCTGGAGGTGCTGCGGCGGCTGGCTGGATTGGAGCGGGCCAAAGCGGGCGGTGGAATGTCGCCGATTGGCGGGACAGAGGGAGCGGAGCCCGCCGTTGGGCCGGTCGGGCTTGGCGGGTTGGCGCCGGACGAGGTGGAGTACCTGGTGCGGGCGCACCGCCGCCCCGTGCCCCAGGTGCTGGCCGGAGAGGTGCTGCGCACGTGCGGATCGAACGCGTTGAACGATATCAGCGACGGGTTGGCGAATGAGTTGAACGAGATTGCGGAGGCCAGTCAAGTGCGGTTGCGGGTGCGCGCCGACAAACTGCCGCTGCACCCGGCGGCGGTCAACGCGGCGCGCCGCTTTGGGGTGCCCGCGCCTGATTGGGCCTGGTACGGGGGCGAAGATTTCGAATTGGTCGGCACGGCTCCGCCGTTGGCGTTCGCCCGCGCGCTCGCGCAGCTGGAGGCGCAGGGTGTGAAGCTTACCCAGATTGGCCGCGTCGAGGCGGGCGATGGGGTGATTGTCGAGCACCCGGACGGCCGTTTGGACATCCTGGAGCCGCGGGGCTACAATCATTTCAGAGAGTAGTGGCAGTCAGGGCCTGGTTCGACAGCCTGGCGGAAGGAGCCGGTCATGGTCGATGCGATGACCTTTACCACCCAATCTGCGCAAGAGACGAAAGAGTTAGGCCGCGTGTTGGGGCGCCTGCTCAAACCTGCGGATGTGGTGCTCTTGTCCGGCGATTTGGGCACGGGCAAGACGACGTTCGCCAAGGGGGTGGCCGAGGGGCTCGGGATTGGTCAGGAGGTCACGAGTCCGACCTTCACCTTGATTGCTGAATACGAGGACGGCCGCATTCCGTTTGTGCACATGGACTTGTATCGTCTGTATGAGGAAGGCGGGCCGATGGCCGCCGAGCTGGATGAGATTGGTTTTTCCGACTACCTGGAGGGGCGGGCGGCGGTGCTGATTGAGTGGCCGAAGGCGGTCTTGGGGGAGATGGAGGACGCCCTGACCGTCCATATCGCCCGGCAGCCGCTGCCGCGTGTCGACGAGCGGGCGTTCTCGTGCCGCGCGCTCGGGCCGCGCAGTTGGCAGCGCCTGGATGAGTGGGTGAAAAGATGGTTGTTTTGACCATGGACACGGCCACCGACGCGCTGTCTGTGGCGGTCGGACGCATTGAAGACGGCGCGGTGGAGGTGTCGGCCGCAGCCGCGTCATTGGTGCCGCGCGGCCATTCCCGGCTGCTGCAGCCGCTGGCCATGCAGGTCTGCCAGACCGCCGGTATCGAGCCCAGGGAGCTTGAAGGCATCGTCGTTGGGGTGGGACCGGGATCGTACACGGGCGTGCGGCTGGCCGTCAGTACGGCGAAGGCGATGGCACTGGTGTTGGGTGTGCCGGTGCTCCCCGTGTCGACACTGCGGGCGCTGGCGGAGGCGTCCTGCCCGGACCAAACGGCGGCGTCTTGGCTGGTGATGCCGCTCGTCTACGCGCGCCGTCGGCGCGCCTTCGGCGCTCTGTACCACAAACAGTTTGGTGTGTGGCGGACACTGGAGGAAGAGCGGGTGCGGGCGGTGGAAGAGTGGTCCAGCCGAATGGCCGCACAGGCGGCCCGCCTGTCTCAGCCCGAGGGGCCGCCGCTCTGCCTGGTGACCGACGACTTTCGCGAATCCCACCACGTGCTGCCGGAGTTAAGGCTCGCCCCTGTGCACATGCGGGCACCGCTGGCGGCCGTCGCGGGCGGCTTGGGCCCGGCGCTGCTGCGGCTTGCCGCCGCCGGGGCGGCGACGTGGAGACGCGGGGATGAGGTGCACGAGATTGAGCCGATGTATGGTTTGGCTGTCGAAGCTGAGGTCAAACTGGAGGAGGCGAAAGGGCGTGGCCATGGCCAAGTATGAGTTCGAGGCCGGCGAGTTTCACCTGCGCCCGATGACAGTTCGTGACATAAGTCAGGTGATGCGGGTGGAGCAGCGCTCGTTCACGAGCCCATGGTCACGCCAGGCGTTTCTGGCCGAGTTGCTGGACAACCAGTTCGCGCGCTACCTGGTCGCGGAACGGGACGGCACGGTGGTCGGCTACGCCGGGGTCTGGTTGGTGGTGGATGAGGGCCACGTGACCAACATCGCGGTCGATCCGGACTTTCGCGGCCGCCACTTGGGCGAAGCGCTGCTCCGCGCGCTGATGACCATCTGCGCGGCCAACGGCATCCTGCGCATGACGCTGGAGGTCCGAGTGTCGAACGCGGTGGCGCAGAACCTGTACAAGAAATTCGGCTTTCACGGGGTCGGGGTGCGCAAGGGCTACTACACCGACAACCACGAGGACGCGCTCATCATGTGGGCGAATCTGCCGCCGCTCTCGAGCCTGGACGGGGCGGCCAAGAAAGGGTGAACGGCTTGCTCTTGTTGGGTATCGAGACGAGTTGCGACGAGACCGCCGCGGCGATAGTCCGCGACGGTCGCGTTGTTTTAGCACAAAACATTGCTTCGCAGATGGATGTGCACGCACGATTCGGCGGCGTGGTGCCGGAGGTGGCCTCGCGCCGGCATGTGGCCGTGGTCACGCGCGTGGTGGCGGACACGCTGTCCCAAGCCGGCCTGGTCTTTGCCGATTTGGACGGGATTGCCGTCACCTATGGACCCGGCCTGCTTGGGGCGCTGTTGGTCGGCGTGTCTGCCGCCAAGGGCATGGCCCTGGCCAGCGGGTTGCCGTTGGTGGGGGTTCACCACATCGCCGGCCATGTGGCCGCCGCCCTGTTGGCGGACGAGGCGGATGCGGGCGCGCGGCTGCCCGCCCTGGCCCTGGTCGTATCCGGCGGGCATACGGAGATCCTACAGGTGGACGAGCGGTTCGGCTTCACCCGGTTGGGCGGCACCATCGACGACGCTGCCGGCGAAGCCTACGACAAGGTGGCGCGCCTGCTCGGGCTTGCCTATCCCGGCGGACCCAAGCTGGATCAGTTGGCTCTGACGGGCAATCCAGAGGCCTATACCTTCCCGCGGTCGTTGATAGATGCGGCGAACTTCGATTTCAGCTTCAGCGGCCTCAAAACCGCAGTGGCCAACGAGTTGAACCGGCGGCGGCAAAAGGGAGAGGCTGTGGATATTGCGGATGTGGCGGCGAGTTTTCAACAGGCGGTGTGCGACGTGCTTGTGGAAAAGACCGCGCGCGCGGTAGCTGCGACCGGACTGCACCGCGTCGTTGTGGCCGGGGGGGTCGCCGCCAACCAAGGGCTGCGCCGGGCGCTTACGGAGCGGGCGGCGGAGGACGGATTCACAGTGGTGTTTCCACCGCTCAGGCTGTGCACAGACAACGCGGCGATGATTGCCGCCGCCGGGTACTTCGCCATGCGCCGCGGGCTGCGCCACGACCTGCGCCTGAACGCGCATGCCACCGTGTCGCTGGCCGATTGGCAGTGCGGCCGGGTGGTGTGAACGCTGCGCAGCGGCCGGGTGGAGCGCGCGTGAGGGTCGACCGCCCACGCTGGCTCTGGCCGGAAGACGGGGATGTCCGGCTCGGGTACGGCCTGGGGGGAAGCTGGGGACAGCCCTGTGGATAACCTGTGCATACTGTGGATGGGCATCCCTGTGGACGGTGTGCACAACTGGGCTCAGGTCAACCGGGGTGGGCTCTCGGCCTGTGGATAACCGTGTGGATATTGTGGATAAATCGGTGGATAACGGTTTTCCACAGGGCCGGGGGCCGATGGGCCGGAGCCGCCAAGTGGGCGGAGTGTCCGAGTAGCCAAGATTCGCGCCGCCACTCTACACCGCCGCCGGAGTGCTCCGGTCAGGGCTGCTGCGCCTGTTGCTCCAGCGCCTCCAACTCACCCGCGGCCTGTTCCCAGTCGGCCAGCAGCTGCTGGTGCTGGTCCTGCAGCTGCTCATGTTCGGCCTGCAGTCGTTGCCCGGTTTCGTAGTCTTGGTCCTGCGCGGCTCGCACCAGGTCTTCGTTCACGGTTTGCATTCGCTCCTCAATGGTCGTTATCTGCTGTTCCAATTCCGATACGCGGGTCCGCAGTTTGCGCAGGTCGGCCGAGCGCACCCGCACAGGACCCGGCGCAGTGGCCGCTGGCCCCGATGCCTCGGCGGCTGTTTCCGGATCTCCGCCCGCCGCCTGCGTGGGGGCCAATCGGTCCGTGCTATCCCTCCTCGCGCCGGGCCCGGACGTCTTTGCGGCGGGCGTCGCAGCGGGTGTCGCTACAGGCTCCGCCGCCCACCTTTGCTCCTCGTCCCTCTTGTGCATATACTCGCTGTAATTGCCCAGGTATAACCGCACCCCATCGGCGTCCATGTGCAGGACGTGGGTGGCGAGACCGTCGATGAAGTAGCGGTCGTGCGAAACGAAGAGAATCGTGCCGTCATAGTCAGCCAAGGCATCCTCGAGGGCTTCCCGGCTGTCCAGGTCGAGGTGGTTGGTCGGTTCATCCAACAGCAGCACGTTGGGCCGACGCAGCATCAACCGGCACAGGGCAAGCCGGCTGCGCTCACCGCCGCTGAGTCCGGCGACCGGCCGCTGGACGTCCTCGCCGCGAAACAGAAACCGCCCCAACGCCGTGCGTACGCTGGTCAGGTCAAGGCTTGGAAACTCGTCGTGAATGTGCGCCAAGACGGTCTTGCTCTCGTCCAGGTCCTCCTGCTCCTGGTCGTAGTACCCGATGTGGGTATGTTGTCCCCAGTGGATGTGGCCCGCCAGCGGCCGAACTTGCCCGACCAGGGTTTTCAGCAGCGTCGACTTGCCGATCCCGTTGGGCCCCACGATGGCCAGGCGCTGTCCGCGCAGCAGGTGCAGGTTGATGGGCCCTGCCAGCGGCCGATGCGGGAATCCCACCGCCACGTCCTCCAATCTCAGCACATCGCGCCCACTGGCGCGGGCCGCCGAAAACCGCAGCCCCATCCGCCTGTCGTCGGCTCGCGGCGGTTCCAACCGCTCCATCCGCTCCAGAAGCTTGCGTCGGCTCTGCGCCCGTCTGGTCGTGGACGCACGGGCGATGTTCTTCTGGATGAACGTCTCCATGCGGGCAATCTCTTGCTGCTGGGCCTCGTATCGCTTCTGCGCCTGCTCCATCCTGTCCGCCCGCTGCTCCATGTAGCGGGAGTAGTTTCCTTCGTACCGTGTTGTGCGACCGTCCGCCAGTTCATACGTGACAGTGGCCACCTGGTCCAGAAAGTAGCGATCATGCGAGACCACCAGCACTGCGCCGGGGTACCCGGTCAGGTACGATTCGAGCCAGGACAAGCGCTCCGTATCGAGGTAGTTGGTCGGCTCGTCGAGCACAAGGATGTCCGGCTCCATCGCCAACAGGCGCGCCAGCGACAGCCTCGTCTTCTGTCCGCCGCTCAGGCTCTGCACGCTCTGGCCGTGCATCGCGGCGGGAAACGCCAGGCCGTCCAGCACCCGGCGCACCCGCGCCTCGACCGCGTACCCGCCCGCCTCCTCAAACTCCTGTTGCAGGCGCGCGTAGCGCTGGCTGACAGCCTCCAGGCGCAGCGGGTCCGCGTAGACGGACGGATCGGCCATTTGCGCTTCCGCCGCCCGCATCTCGGCCTCCATTCGCCGTAGCCTGGCAAAGGCGCCGGCGACGAAGTCAAACACCGTCTGTTTGCCGTCCGCCTCCACATATTGCGCTACATAACCGATGGAGACCCCGCGGCCGAGGCTGACGCTGCCGGCGTCGCACGGCTCCAGGCCGACGAGAATGCGCAGCAAGGTGGTCTTGCCGGCGCCGTTCTTGCCAATCACAGCTGCCCTGTCCCGCTCTTGCAGGACGAGATTGGCTCCCCGCAGCACAGGGTGTCCGTCGTATTGTTTTTCGATTTGATTCGCCTGCAGGACAATCATCGTTGCGTTCCCACCTTTGGTCTCGCCGGCGCGCCGCAACGCGGGCACGCGACCGGCGTTCTCCTCTACTTAACCAGTTTTCGTGCGGCCGGACAAGGCGAAGCCGGTTTGCGGTACAATGGATGCACAAGCTTTGCGGGGTGAACAGGGATGCAGGCGGCGCGAACTCCCATGCAGTCGGATAAGGCGGCGGCCCGGCGGCACTTTCTGCAATTGCGGCGGACCCTGCCCGTGGACGAGCGGGCCCGCGCGGAACACGCCATTCAGGAGTATTTGGCAGGCGTGATGGCACAGGCGTGGTCCACTCGCCAGGACGTGGGCACAGCCGGCCTTTTCGCCGCCATTCGCGGGGAGCCGGAGGTGGCTCCCGCGGCGGCAGCCTGGCGCGCACTGGGCGGTCTCGTCGCGTACCCGCGCGTGGAGGGGCCCCGCCAAATGGCGTTTCATCGCGTGGCCGACGAGTGGGAGCTCACGCCCGGGGCGTTTCATATTTTGGAACCACCAGCGGAC
This sequence comes from Alicyclobacillus shizuokensis NBRC 103103, assembly GCF_001552255.1. Taxonomy (GTDB): domain Bacteria; phylum Bacillota; class Bacilli; order Alicyclobacillales; family Alicyclobacillaceae; genus Alicyclobacillus_G; species Alicyclobacillus_G shizuokensis. Next base: position 42,221 of record NZ_BCQV01000013.1, on the reverse strand, counting down.
GCGCCGGTGGTGCCGCCGGCGCAGCTGTCGATCCTGGTCATCCCCGCCGTGGCCTACACCCAATCGGGCTATCGCCTGGGCTACGGCGGCGGCTATTACGACACCTACTTGGCCCAGCCGGGCGTGCGGGCGCTGCGCGTCGGTGTGGCGTTTTCCGTTCAGGTGACGGCGTCGGCCGCCTGGCCGGTCGATCCGTTCGACCAGCCTGTCGATATCCTCATCACGGAGGATGGGGTTGTGGGATGCAGCCGCGCGCGCTCATCTTAGCGGGCGGAGGCAGCCGCCGGATGGGCGTGGACAAACTGGCGCTGCCCTGGCGGCCGGGAAGTCAGCTCACGGTTCTCGGGGCGGTGTTGGCGGCGGTGCGCCCGGTGGCGCGCGAGGCGGCGGTGCTGGCGGCGCCTGGGGCGGACGTGCAGGCTGTCATCCGCCAGGCGCGTTTGGCGGGGATGGCCGATGTTCGCGTGCACCTGGATGCGCGCCCGCACCAAGGACCGCTCGCCGCCCTGGCGGCTGTGTGGCCGCAGCTGGAAGGAGAAGGCCCAGGGGCCGAACGGGCGGGCGGCGTCCGTCCCGCAGCCGCCACCGGACCCTGCGGTGCCGCACTCTACGGAGGCGGACCGTTGGCGGCCGAGCATCCGGTGTTCCTCTTGGCGGGGGACCTGCCGGGCTTGGTGCCACGCGTGTTGGAGGTTCTATGGCAGCGTTACCAGGTGTTGTCGGAGCAGCGTGCGTGCGATGCGGTGCTGGTGATGCGGGACGGGCGCTGGCAGCCGCTCATCGGGTGCTACAGTGCGGCCGCGGGCCGGATTTGGCGGGCGGCAGTGGCGAGCGGCGAGACGCGGCTGATGCGGGCGTTGAACGGTTTGCGTCTGGCCGGCGTGGACGCGGATGCGCAAGGCTGGCCGTCTTGGTGGACGCGGCCGCTGCACACCCTGGCAGATCTGGCAGCTTGGCGCGAGTACACGAGGATGCATGGAGGTGGGGCGACATGAAGCGGGAGGTACCGGTGGAGCAGGCCGTCGGCATGGTGCTGGCGCACGACCTGACGCAGATTATCCCCGGTCAGTTCAAGGGCGTCGCGTTCAAGCTGGGGCACGTCATCCGCGAGGAGGACATCCCCCGGCTGCTGGACATGGGCAAGCGCCACATTTATGTGCTGGAGCCAGATGAAGATGAACTGCACGAAAACGAGGGGGCTCTGCGCATGGCGAAGGCGGTGGCGGGTCCCGGGGTGCGGTTGAGCGAGGTGCACGAGGGCAAAGTGATCCTGTACGCGGCGGCGCACGGCCTGTTGTGGGTGGACGTGAAGACGGTCACCGAGATGAACCGCATTCCCGACATCGCGGTCATCACCCGCACGCCCCTTGTCGACGTCGCCGAAGGGGCGTCGATTGGCGCGGTGCGGCCCATCCCGCTGCTGGTGGAGCGGGCAAAAGTGGAGCGGGTGGAGGCGCTGGCAGCGGGCGCCGGTGACAGAGGGGTCATCGACGTACTCCCGTACCAGCCACACCGGGCGGCCATCGTCACCACCGGCACCGAGATTCAAAGCGGCCGTGTCGCCGACAGGTCGGGGCCGGTTTTGCGCGAGAAGTTTGCCCGCTTTGGCGTCGAGGTGATAAGCCAGGTGTTTCCCGGCGACGAGGTGGAGGCGATTGTGACGGCCATTGTCGAGGCATGCCAACACGGCGCCAGCATCGTCTGTGTGACCGGCGGCATGTCGGTCGATCCGGACGACCGCTCCCCCGGCGCCATCCGCCGGGCGGCGGACACGGTCATCCGCTACGGCATGCCGCTCCTGCCCGGTTCCATGACAATGCTGGCGTATCGCGGGCAGACCGCCATCTTCGGCCTGCCCGGTGCGGTCATCCACGACGCGAAGACGGGATTCGACGTGCTCCTGCCGCGGGTGCTCGCTGGCATGCGCATCACTGAGGACGACATCGCCCGCTTGGGGGTAGGCGGGTGGTTGAATCCATAGACCCCGCGCTCAGTACGGGAACATGAATCCGAGCGGTTGGAGCACGCTGCGGGGGACTTCCATGCGCACCGTCTTGCGCGGGTCCACCACCTGGCAGATGCGCAGTTGTCCGGCCGCGCTGAGCAGGAGCGCGGCCTCCGCCCGCTCCAGGCCCAATTCCTGCTCCAGCCAGTGTACCATGCGCTTGGCCGCCAGCGTCGCCGCATCGTCGAGCAGCTCGGCCGACGCAATCGTCATCACGGCCTCATCGTCGACGAGCATCGGTACCGGCCATGGACGTTCCTTGAGCACATGCAGCTTAACCTGCACCGTTCCCGCAATCTCGACGCCGCATACGGCCACCTCGCCGTCGCCCATCGCGGCGTGCAGGTCGCCCAGCGCCAACAGGGCGCCGGGAACGTTGACCGGGAGAATCAGACGGGCACCCGTGGTGATGCGGGTGCAATCCATGTTGCCGCCGTGCTCTCCCGGTGTCCCGCAGGCCACCCGGCCTTCGGCGGGGGCTGTGCCAATGACGCCAATCATCGGGCGCAGGGGCAGCTGCACGCGGTCGGAGAAGACGGCCTTTCCGTCGCGGATGGGGATCATGCGGATGACGTTGGAATGGAGTTCGTCGCCAAACACCCCCAGGTCGGGGCCGGTGGTCATCACGCCGCGCTCCGCGAGGCGAATATCCTGGATGTGCACCACCAACAGGTCGCCCGGCTCGGCTCCCTCCACGTAAATGGGACCGGTGGCGGGATTGATGCGCTCCCAGTCGAGGGTCCCGAAATCCTGGTGTTCGTCGGTGATCTGGTTCTCGAAGCAGTCACAGGTCGCGATTTCCACAATCGCCCCATTCGCCACCCGCAACACCGGCGGGTTGTCTGGAGCCATGGCGTAAATCAGGTGTGCGTTGGACAAGCGGGTTGTCACAGGGCATCCTCCTCCGCATGGTCGGGTGTATCCTGCGCCGCGCCGGGCACACCCGGCACGGGCGAAGAGAGGAAAAGGTTCACTCTTCCAGCCGCATGGCCTGGGGCGCCCGGCGGAAACCGCGGCTGCTGATGGCCAGCACGATGACGCCGACGATGGCCCAGGCGGCGCCGAGGCGCAGCGTAAAGCGGTCGAAGTTGAGCCACACGTACAGCAGTACGGCAAACCCGAGCAGCGGCATGACCAGGTGGGCGAACCAACGTCCGGATCGGCGCTTGATGAAATGATAGATCATCACGGTCAGATTGAGCAGCAGGAATGTGGTCAGGGCGCCGAAGTTGACCAGTGAGCTGAGCTGGCCGATGGAGCTGGAGACACTGACCGCAATCGACACCACGGCCACCAGCAAGGTCGACGTGTACGGCGTCTTGTAGCGCGGGTGGACTTTCGCGAGAAAGCTCGGCAGCACGCGGTCGCGGCCCATGCTGAAGAGCAGCCGAGAGATAGCGGCTTGGGCAGCCAGCGCGTTGGCGATGCCCCAGGCAATGACCGTCGCCACCAAGCATAAGACCTTCAGCCAAGTGCCCCCGACGCGTTCGGCGACAAAGTAAAAGGCGACATCCGGATCTGGAAAGTGCCTGAAGTCGGGATACGCGGAGGCGGCCAGGTAGGTCAGCAACATGAACAGCACCGCGACCACGACCAAGGCCGTCACCGTGGCGCGGCCCACCGTGCGTCGCCCGCCGCGGGTCTCCTCGGACAGCGTGCTGATGCCGTCAAAGCCCAGAAAACTCAGCACGGCGATGGATGTGGCGGCGCCCACCATGCTCCAGCTAAACGCGTGCGGCCTGAGGAGGGGGGCGGCCGTGAAGGCGGTGTGGCCTTGGCCGCTCGCCACATACACGAACGCCATGATGCAGAACAAAGCGAAGGTGATCAACTCGAAGACCAAGATCACCCAATTGGCGCGGCTGGTGAGCTGGATGCCGAGCACGTTGATGACGGTGTTGATGGCGACAAACACGACAATCCAGACCCAGGTGGGGACATCCGGGACCAGCTCGCCCAGCCAGGATGCGGAGACCAGGTATAAAAGCGAAGGAATCAGGATGTAGTCGAGCAGGATCATCCAGCCGGCAAAAAAGCCGATGTACGGGTTCCAACCCCGCTGCACATAGGCGTAGGCCGATCCGGAGACGGGGAACGCTTCCGACATTCGCGCGTAGCTGTAGGCGGTAAAAATCATGCCGACAAGGCCGATGAAGTAGGCGAATACCACCATCCCGTTCGCGGTCTGCACGACCTGCCCGTAAATGCCCATCGGTGCGATGGGGACCATGAAGATGAGACCGTAGACGACCAAATCCCAAAACGACAGGGACCGCTTTAATTCCTGCTTGTATCCGTATTGTTCCACAGATGGAAACGTGTCGTCCGTTCCCTGTTGATGCGAGTTCATAAGATGCCTCCCTTCAAAACACGTCCTGGTACGTCTGCCACTCCCAATCGGTGATGGAATCCAGAAACGATTCGTAGTCCGCCTCACGCAGCGAAACCAGCATGTCTACGGTAGCATCGCCCAACACCTCACGCAGCCATGCATCGGTGCGCAGCACCTGCAGCCCCTGTTCGAAGGTGCGGGGGAGCTGCCGCCAATCCGGCGACTCGTAGGGATCCGCCCGCACGGGCGGGGGCGGCTCCAACTTTCGATCTATGCCATCCAGGCCGGCGGCCAGGATGACGGCGAGGGTGAGGTACGGATCGGCGTCCGCGCCTGGCACGCGGTTTTCCAACCGGGTCTGTTCGCCGCGCGCCCGGGGCACACGGATCATCGCGCCACGGTGTTCGTATCCCCAACAAACACGGGTTGGGGCGAAGGAATGGGCGCGCAGCCGCTTGAATGCGTTCAGCGTTCCGCAGGTCACGGCCGCGATGGAGGAAGCGTGTTCGAGTTGTCCGGCCATGAACCAGCGACAGATGGCGGACAACCCGTCCGGCGCTTTCTCGTCGTAAAACAGGTTGGTTCCATTCGCATCGTGAAGGCTGTGGTGCAGATGTGCACCACTTCCGCTCATGCCGGCTCGAGGCTTGCTCATGAACGTGGCCAGATAGCCGTGTTTGGCCGCCACTTCCCGGATGCTGGTACGGTAGTAGAAGGCCATGTCGGCAATCTCGATATCCCAGAAGGGGGCATTGGAAACCTCGAACTGGCCCGACCCGTACTCGGTGTTGGCCACCTCGGGGCCGGCGCCCAATTCCTGCAGCGTCTGCAGGATGTCCAGCAGCACAGGCTCCAGCTGCGCTTGTACGGTCTCGGAGAAACACTGTAGACCGCTCCACGCCGGCTCCCATCCGTCGTCCGTCCGGCGCAGCAGGTAAAACTCGTACTCGTAGGACCCGCACAGCCGCCACCCCCGTTCCGCCAGGCGTTTGAGCGCGCGGCGGAGCACCTCGCGCGGGGCATGTGGCAGGGGAAGACCGTCGGGGTTATACATGTCGGCAATGACCCGCGCGACGCCCGGTGCATAGGGGAGCACCGAAAACGTGCCCAGGTCTGCCCGCAGCGGCCAGCTGGGGAAGCCGGCGGGAAACGAGGTCCCCTCCGGGCCGGACACCAGGCGGGACGAGGCGGGCAGGCCGAACAACGCCGACGGGAAGGACAGTTGGTCAGCCTCCAACTGTTCGAGAAAGTGGCGCGTCGATACGTAACGGGCGCGCGCTATGTTGGCCAGATCCTGCACGCACACGCGGACGGCCTGAATCTGATGCTCGCGCACCAGCGCGTGTACCGCGTGTACATGGTTGCGCCATTCCTCCGCCGTGGTCGGCTCTGTCGGTCGCATGCCTTTTCACCTCCTGTCGCTGAAGGACCGGGACCCACCCGTGAAATTCGACAGGTCGCCGGTGATGTGAAGACTTCTAACGCAAGTTTCCAAAGCAAGTTTCGTGCCAATGACCCTGAAAACGATGAAATCCATGGTCTGCTGCTGCGGACCGGGGGATTTCAGGACAAGACAGGCATTTACAAACCGTGTCGGTTATGCGATAGTTCGGGGCAAGTGGTTCACAAGCGGAAGGAATGGTGCAATAATGCACCGCATCGGCAGGGACATGCACAGAGTCCGGCGACCGCAGGCGCGGCACACTGCGTACAGGAAAGGGGAATACAGGGGATGGAGCCGGTCGCGGAGAGTGAAGAGATGCGTGCGTTGCTGAAACTGGCGCGCAAAGTGGCCGCGTTTCCGACCACCCTCTTGATTGAGGGGGAAACCGGGAGCGGCAAGGAAGTGCTGGCCGACTATGTGCACGAGCACAGTGCGCGGCGGAACCAGCCTTTCGTTAAGGTGAACTGTGCGTCGATTCCAGAGCAACTGTTTGAGTCGGAATTGTTCGGATATGAACGGGGCGCTTTTACGGGCGCCAAACGCGAGGGCCATACGGGACTCTTTGAACTGGCCAATCAAGGCACCCTGTTGCTGGACGAGGTCGGTGAGCTTTCGCCGTCCATCCAGGCCAAACTCCTGCGCGTCCTGCAGGAGCGGGAGATCCGGCGGGTAGGCGGGAGTTGGTCGAAGGCGGTGGACGTGCGGGTGGTCGCCTGCACCAACCGAGATTTGCGTGCGTTGGTCGAGCAGGGGCGATTTCGCGAAGACCTGTACTATCGGCTGCAGGTCGTGCACCTGCGGGTGCCGCCCCTGAGGCATCGCCCGGCCGACATTGTGCCGCTTTGCCACGCGTTCCTGGCCGAATTCTGTCAAGCCTATGGCCTGGTTCGGCGGCTGTCGCGAGCGGCGGAGCGCCTCCTGGTGGCGTACCCGTGGCCCGGCAACGTCCGCGAGTTGCGCAACGTCATGGAGAGGCTCTGTGTCACCATGGATGGCGAGCGGATCGGCGCGGAGGATGTGGCGGCCGTGTTGCCTTCAAGCTCCCCAGCCGCGGAGCCCGGGGTGACCCCGGGAGCGGTAGCGGGCGCTTGCGGCCCGGCGCACACCGAGGCCAGCCAGCAGGCCGGCGGTGGTGGGGGGGTGCGCTCTTTCCAGGAGGCGATGGCTAGGGCTGAAAAACAGGTCTTGATGGAGGCTCTGGCGTCCGCGGCCAGCATCCGGCAGGCTGCGGCGGCGCTGGGGCTGAGCCATTCCACATTGCTGCGGAAAATGGCGCGGCACGGACTATCGGGACCGCCAAGCCAGGGCGTGTTCTCCCACTGAGGGTTCTGCTGAGCGTGCTGCCTCTCCTTCGGCGTCCGCGCGCGGCCCAGCCTGCGCCCGGACGAGGTGGCTTCGCCTTGCTGGGCTTCTGTTGCCCGTGTATGATGGGGGTGAATGCTGTCTCTGATGGAGTCTTGGGCAGAATGTCGGGCGCTTCGGGCGCTCGGAGGTGAGACGGTATGCTGTCCAACATCGGTTGGTCGGGGCTGGTCATCATTCTGGTCGCCCTTTTGCTCATATTCGGCCCCAGCAAATTGCCGGAGATTGGCCGTGCCTTTGGGCGTTCGCTGCGCGAGTTTCGCAACGCCACCAGCGGCCTGGCGGAAGGGTTTCAGGAAGGCAAAGAAGACGCGAAAGGCAAGGGCAGGCCGTCCGCGTCCAACAAGGACGGGGAGGCCCACGGCGCGGCAGGGAACGTTGAGCCCATAGAACTTCAGGAGTCGGAGGACGACACGCTCGATGCTGGCGGGGACAGGCAGCCGCGCCAATAGGCGAGGGATACGGTGAGCGGTGTGTCACGACGGCGAGAGTACGAGCCCCGGAGGCTTTCACCTTGCAAAAGATGACGTTTGTCGAACACCTGGCCGACCTGCGCAGGCGCCTAATCTATATTTTAGTGACGCTGGCCGTGATGTTTGCGGCCAGCCTGATATTCATTTCTTATATTTATCGCTACCTCACCCGGCCGGTGGCTGAGGCGGGGCTGCGGCTGATGGTCATCTCGCCGGGCGAGGTGATTACGGTTTACTTCCTCATCAGCATTCTTGTCGCCGTCGGGCTGACGCTGCCGTTTGCGCTGTATCACATTTGGCGGTTTGTCGCCCCGGGGCTCACGCCCACGGAGCGACGGTACACTCTGCGTCTGTTGCCGGCGGCGCTCATCATGTTTGTGCTTGGGGTATTGTTCGCCTGGTTTTTGATTTTTCCCACCATATTCCATTTCCTCATCCACCTGAGCGAGGCCAATTTCAATGTTCAGCTGCGGGCTCAGGCGTATTTCGGATTTGTCACCGACATCTGTCTGCCCTTTGGGTTCATCTTTGAACTTCCGATTGTGGTCGTGTTCCTCACCCGCATCGGCGTCATTAGTCCTCGGTTTCTGCGCCGCATCCGCAGGTACGCCTATTTTGTCTGCTCGGTCATCGGCGTGCTCATCAGTCCGCCGGAGTTGGTTTCTCATCTGTCGGTGGTGCTGCCGATGATTGCGCTGTACGAGGCCAGCATCCTTCTCTCGCGGTTGGTGGAGCGCCGCAAGGCCCGACGCGCCGGGGCGGCCGAGCAAGCGTTGCCGTAACGGGCGCTTGCGCGAGAGTCGCCGATAAGCGGTGTGGCCTCATCTTTTCTTCCGTGCTCGGACACACTATTAGCGAAATTGGTCCGCGTACGGGGGAGAAGCCATGCCACAGGTTGTTGAAGTCGCCGTCCAATCCATCGTTGCGTTCATCGTCCTGTTCCTTCTCGCCCGCCTTATGGGCAAACGCCAAATTGCACAACTCACGTTTTTCGATTATGTCGCGGGCATCACCATCGGCAACATCGCTGCCAGCTTCTCCCTGGATGACACCAAGATTGAACACGCTATCATCAGCCTGGTCGTCTGGACGGCGCTGACGATTCTCCTCGCGGTGGTTCAGCGCAAATGGTACAAGCTGGGCGTGTTGCTGGACGGCAAGCCGCTGGTTTTGATACAAAACGGGCAGGTACAAGAACAAAACCTCAAACGCAGTAACCTCTCTCAGGAGGAGATGCTGCTGCTGTTGCGGGAAAAGGACATCTTCGACGTATCCGACGTGGAATATGCCGTCTTTGAGAACAACGGCAAGGTGAGCGTCATGAAAAAGCCCGACCTGAACCCATTGACCCCGCGCGACATCGGCATGATCAAGTCACCGCAAGCGTTGCCCCAGATGGTTATCCGCAATGGGAAAGTGCTGGAGAAAACCCTGCATCACATGGGCTACAGCAAAGACTGGCTGCTGGCGGAGATCCGCAAACAAGGCGCCAACAACTTCAGTGACGTGGCCGTAGCCCAGTTCGACTCGGCCGGCAATCTGGTAGTGGACCTTTACCACGATTCGGTGGCCCAGCCACAAGTGAAGGCAAAACCGCTGGTGCTCGCCAACCTGAAAAAGATGCAGGCGGATATCGAATTGTTCTCGCTCCAGACGCAAAGCGAAGAGGCCAAGCAACTGTACGCCGAGATGGCCAAGACGCTGCAGGAGATGATCGACAAGGTGGCGCCGTACCTGCGCGAGTAGGTCGGCGTGCCCGCAATGGGCACGTGGGGGGGCAGTGGGCTTCACGCCGACCGCGTTGGTACGCGAGGTCGGGGCTTAGCTGCCCGCAGGTCCTGTCCGTATGGATACCCACGATTTTCTTCGCTTTTCTTCGCTTGCAATCCCCGTGAAGACCCTTTAATATAATCAGTGGCGTTAGCACTCGTGCGTCTTGAGTGCTAATAATGTGGCCGGCCCGTCTGCCCACTCGTCCACAACGGGGGTGCCGGTCGCAGCATCCTTCATGACACTATCGAGGAGGGTTTTACATGCTTCAACCACTCGCAGATCGCGTCGTGGTGCGCCCGCTGGAGCGGGAAGAGAAGACCGCGAGCGGCATTGTGCTGCCCGACACCGCCAAGGAGAAGCCGCAGGAAGGCGAAATCATCGCCGTCGGCCCGGGTCGAGTCGAGGACGGGAAGCGGGTTGAGCTGGAGGTTAAGGTCGGCGACCGCGTCATTTACTCGAAGTACGCTGGCACCGAGGTCAAGGTGGACAACGAAGAACTGCTCATCTTGCGTGAGAGCGACATCCTGGCTGTCGTACAGAAGTAAGCGGCGTTGGCTGATACTTACATAGGCAAACAGGAGGGTTTTCCGAATGGCAAAGGAGCTCAAGTTCAGTGAAGAAGCCCGTCGCGCCATGCTGCGCGGTGTCGACGTGCTGGCGGATACAGTGAAAGTCACGCTCGGCCCGAAGGGCCGCAATGTGGTGCTCGAGAAAAAGTTCGGATCGCCGCTCATCACCAATGACGGTGTGACCATCGCCAAGGAGATTGAGCTGGAAGATCCGTACGAGAACATGGGCGCCCAGTTGGTGAAAGAGGTCGCCACCAAGACCAACGACGTTGCGGGCGACGGCACCACCACTGCCACCGTCTTGGCGCAAGCGATGGTGCGCGAAGGACTGAAGAACGTGGCGGCGGGAGCCAATCCGATGGTCCTGCGCAAGGGCATTGAGAAGGCGGTCAACGCTTCCGTCGAGGAGATCCGTCGCATCTCCAAGAAGGTCGAAGGCCGCGAGAACACCGCTCAGGTGGCCGCCATTTCGGCAGGCGATGAGGAGATTGGCGCGCTGATTGCGGACGCCATGGAGAAGGTCGGCAACGACGGCGTCGTCACGGTCGAGGAGTCGAAGGGCTTCACCACCGAACTGGAAGTCGTCGAAGGTATGCAGTTTGACCGTGGCTACATTTCCCCGTACATGGTCACGGATACGGACAAGATGGAAGCCGTTCTGGAAGACCCGTACATCCTCATTACCGACAAGAAGATCGGCAACATCCAGGAGATCCTGCCGGTGCTTGAGCGCGTCGTCCAGTCCAGCCGTCCGCTGCTGATTGTGGCGGAGGATGTCGAGGGCGAGGCGCTGGCGACCTTGGTTGTCAACCGTCTGCGCGGCACGTTCACCGCGGTGGCGGTCAAGGCCCCGGGCTTTGGTGATCGCCGCAAGGCGATGCTCGGCGACATCGCCACCCTGACCGGCGGCCAGGTGATTTCCGAAGAACTCGGCCTTGAGCTGAAGAACACCACGATTGATCAACTCGGCCGCGCTCGCCAGGTGCGCGTCAGCAAGGAGAACACCATCATCGTCGACGGGGCGGGCGAGAAGAAGGAAATCGATGCCCGCATCCAGCAGATCAAGGTGCAGATTGAGGAGACCACGTCCGATTTCGACCGCGAGAAACTGCAGGAGCGCTTGGCGAAGCTGGCCGGCGGCGTCGCCGTCATCAAGGTCGGCGCGGCGACCGAGACGGAGTTGAAGGAGAAGAAGCTGCGCATCGAGGACGCCCTGAACGCGACCCGCGCAGCGGTCGAGGAGGGCATTGTCCCGGGCGGCGGCACGGCTCTGATCAACGCCATCAAGGCGCTGGAGAGCCTGAAGGCGGAGGGCGACGAGCTGACCGGCGTCAACCTGGTCCGCAAGGCGCTGGAAGCCCCAGTCCGGCAGATTGCCGAGAACGCGGGTATCGAGGGTTCCGTCGTCGTCGAGCGTCTGAAGAAGGAAGCGGTCGGTATTGGCTACAACGCCGCGACCGGCGAGTGGGTCGACATGATTCAGGCTGGTATTGTCGATCCGGCCAAGGTTACGCGCTCTGCCCTGCAGAACGCGGCCAGTGTGGCGGCCATGTTCCTGACCACCGAGGCGGTGGTTGCCGACAAGCCGGAGAAGGAGAAGGCCAACCCGGCCGGCGGCGGTATGGGCGGCATGGACGGCATGATGTAAGAAAAGCCCAAAATCCTTGATACACAAGGGTTTTTAAGGGCCGGGCATTGAAAATGCTCATGCTTTTGCTCATGTTTTAGAGCAGTTTATCAGAGACGTCCCGCATGAAGTCGCCAAACTTCTGCGCGGCGTCTCTTTTTATGTTTTTGGTCATGTGGGCGTAGATGTCCATTGTGGTCTGTATATCGGAGTGGCCCAGGCGTTCCTGAATCTCCTTGATATGCACGTTCGCCTCAATCAGCAATGACGTATGGGTGTGCCGGAACGAGTGCGGTGTGATGTTTTTCGTGATGCTTGTCTTTTTCAACAGGCGCTTTAACCGGACGTGAAAGTGCTTGATGGTTTTCGGGTACCCTTCATTCGTGGTGAAAATGAAGCCTTGGTCCTGGTAGAAGGGTGACTTTTTCAGTTGTTCTTGCTCACGCTGATGTGCCCGAAGCAAGGGCACCAAAACCGGGTCTATGGGAATGGTACGGATTGAGCTTTTCGTTTTCGGCGGTAGAACTTGGAATTTTTTAGTGCTGTTTGTCGGATTAAAGTAGGTGCGTGCCACTCTCAGGGTGAGATTGTCGAAATCAATGTCCGACCATTTCAGCGCTGCCAATTCGCCAATGCGCAGGCCGGTGTAGGCCAGCATGGTGAAGGCCAATAAGTCTCCCTCTAGCCCTTCCCGTTTGGCGACTAACAGAAATTCCTCTAGCTCTTCCCGTTCGAGAAACTTGTCCGGCAGGGCGCTTTCCTGTTCAATATCTTCAACCGTCATGCGCCTTTTAGGCAGGCGTACCCCAGCACTCGGCACGTCTCGGATAAGCCCAGTTTCCTGGGCGTAGGTAAAGACCATGTGCGCGGACGTGTGGATGCTGGACACGTAGTTTGGACTGAACCTGTCGGCTAGGCTATCAATCATATCCTGGTATGCTTTTTTCGTTATCCGTTGGACTGGGACTTGTCCAATGGCATTGATGACATGCTTTAGGGCGATTTTTCGTGCCCTGACGCTACTTGCCTTAGCTCCCTGGGCCTGATAATGCCGTTCCCAGTCTCCACACAAGTCAGCGAAGGTGATGTTCGAGGGTTCAAGGTATTCCCGATTGTGAAGCTGTCGCTCAACGATTGCCGCCGCTAGCTGCGCGTCCTTTTTGGTCAAAAAGCCTGACTTTGTAATCTGCTTGTCCTTCCCGGTGACTGGATTTTTGCCCGCGTAGACCACATAGGCCCATTTTTTTCCTCGTTTATATACTCGTGCCATTTATCATTTCCTCTCAGACGGCGGCTCTTGATACTGTGGAAAGAGCAAGGCGAGCATATCCAATATCCGTTTCTTGTCCTGCTCAGTGAGAACATGCCCGTTGTATTTTGGGAATGGCGAAACCTTGCGGTTTAGGAAGGTTTTCAGGTCTGCAATCTCCTGAATCAGCCTAGCCTGTTGTTTTAGCTCTAGAAGCCGATATTCGTCCGCTGTATCAGAAAAATCCGACTGTGCTTCTTTCAGAGCTATTCCTTTCGCCAGGTCCGTATATCCGGCCATGCGGAGCATGTCCGAATACCGAACGCCAAGATGTTCAGCGAGTTTCGCGAGGAGTTCTGGCGAAGGTGGATTTTTCTTTTTCCCGGTTTCAATTTGAGATAGGTACGGATTTGAATAACCGACTTTATCTGCTAATTGTGTGAGCGTTAGCCCCTGCTCTTCGCGTAATGCCTTCAGCCATTTTCCGAATTCCTTTACGTCTAAAGGTCCTGAGTCAACAAAAGGCCGCGCTGACGCGGATACATCCTCAGGCCCTAGGTCTAAATCATCCATGAAATCATCGTTCATCTGTTTCCCGCCTTTTTTATTTTCTATAGTACCCACTAATTATGAGCAAGTAAACTGAATTCGTGTGCTTGATATTAATTAGGGAACGTGCTATTGTTTACTTGTACCAAGGAAATGGAGGTGCTACTTACTGTGGACAAAATCACGCTGTCGGTGCAGGAAGTGGCTGAGTTGCTTGGCGTCTCTCCTGTGACCATTTACTACATGGTTCGGGACAAACAGATCCCACACGTTCGGATTCGCAGGCGCGTTATGTTTCACCGCGATGCAATTGAAGCGTGGCTGCGCGGTGAAACCGTGGACGCGGTGAAGCCGCATGCTTGATATCCACGTGGACGAAGCGACCGTGCGAGCCATGCTCGAACAGGCCATTCAGGCCCGCGTGGATGAACTGGCCAAACAAAAGTATTTTTTGACATTTGCTGAGTTGGCGAAATACCTGAATCTGTCAAAAAGAACCATTGAGGACACGCTCATTCCTAGAGGATTGCCGTTCTACCGACTCGGAACGAAATATTTGTTCAAACGCGACGAGATTGACCGGTTTATGGATGAGCTTTGCGCGTCGCTGGATGGGCCAGTACGAAACCTGAAATGCGTCAGAAGGAGGATGGAAAAGTGACAACAGAGCGTGAGCGGATTCTGAATGAGATTCTGGAACGACAGTTTGAGGCCAAGCGCTCGGAAGGTTTTGCGGCGGGATATAAGGCGGGATTTGAAGCCGGGCACTCTGAAGGTTTTGCGGCGGGATATGAGGCTGGATTTGAAGCCGGGCACTCTGAAGGTTTTGAGGATGGGTATGAGGCTGGATTTGAAGCCGGGCACTCTGAAGGTTTTGAGGATGGGTATGAGGCTGGACGTGAGGATGGGTATGAAGACTGGCATTCAGAAAGCAAGGAGGACGACTGATGCTGAGCTTGTACGAGGTGCGCAAGCCGGGCGGTGACTGGTTACGGCTTTGGGCCAAGAATTCGCGAGACGCCAAGCGGAGGTACTGCAAAATGTTCGGGTTGCGACCGTCCGACCCGTGGACCGGAATCTCATATCTGACAGCACGCCGCGTAAAGGAGGAACGGCCATGTTCAGAGCATTAAAAAAGAGCCTCCCGGCCAGGGGAGACTCCCACAAAAATTCATCCCGCAAACAGTATAGCACGTCCACACGGGAGATAGGAGCGCCTATCCAGCGCTGGTTAGAGACCGTACTGGCAGAAGCGAAGGCAGGCCGCAGATAGGCCGAAAAAAGAAAGTGCCCCGCTGACTATCTTGTCGGCGGGGTGCCAGAAAACTTCACTTTAATGAACGAAAGGAGATGAACCAACCTGGGCTTATGCAAGCCCGCGCCTTCAAAATGAGCCGTTCCGTGGAGACGACCACACGCAGCTTTGACTGAGGCGGCGCAATCCTCAGCCACAACCCAAGTATACCAAAACTTGGACGTATGACAACTGTGCGGCGAGAGGTTCAACTACGACTGCTCGAAGCGAGGTGAAACTACTATGAACAACGTATCAATTTACGAACCGAAAATCAAGGGGGAATACAGAGAGAAAATGATGTTTGAGAGCATACCGAACGAACTGAAAGAACGCAAGCAATGGGTTCTGTGGAAATACGAACTCGTGCCTGGCGAGGATAAGCCTAGAAAGGTGCTCTATGACGCCCGGACACGTAAGAAGGCCAGCGTAGACGACCCGAATACTTGGACGGCCTACGGGAACGCGGCGACGGAGCTTAAGCTGAAGAGCAAGGAATATGACGGCATCGGCTATGTTTTCTCGGATGATGACCCATATACAGGCGTGGACTTAGACCACTGTACGCAAAATGGAAAGCTCACGGACGATGCTATGGCAATCGTTGAAAGACTGAACAGCTATACGGAGCTTAGCCCAAGCGGTGAGGGTGTACATATCTTTGTCCGTGCGCAACTTCCGGGAACACGGCACCGGCGCGGGAACATAGAGATGTACGACAGCAAGCGATTCTTCACGGTAACGGGTAAACACATGGAAGGGACGCCGACGACGATTGAAGAGCGCCAGGAAGAGATAAACGCAGTCTATCGGGAATTCCTGGACAGTGGCGAGAAGAAGGAATCTGCTTCTGTGGAACCGAAAAGCCCGCCGATGGACGACGACACGATTCTGCGCTTGGCATACGGGGCAAAAAACGGGTTCAAATTCGCGGACCTATTTGAGGGACGATGGGAAGAATACTACAAGAGTCAAAGCGAAGCGGACCAAGCGCTTTGCAACATGTTCGCATTCTTCTCGCAAGATCCTGAACAGATTGACCGCCTGTTTCGGCGAAGCGGGTTGTATCGCGAACACAAGTGGGAGCGCGACGATTACCGCGAACGGACCATTCAGAAGGCCATTGCAGACTTGAAAAGTTGGTACGGCCAGCGTGACAGGTTTGAGGAATTGCCCGAGGGCATGGTTATCCCTAAGCCGTTTTTCTTCGAGAATGGGAGCCTGTTCAAATTGGTCAAGCGGAAGAAAGAGGACGTCAAAATACGCGTATGCACATGTCCGGTGTGGATTACAGGCCGCTATCGGCATGTCAGAGGGGACACATACATGCTCAGCGTGCAGTGGCGCGGCGGTGGCGTGACGGCCCCTCAGAGCGTGTTTTTCGACTCTAGTAAGCTGATTAAACTTGCCGACATGGGCCTACCTGTGGGCTCGGAGACCGCGCGGGCGTTGTCCTCATACCTTGTCGCCTTCGAGGCTGCAAACCGAGATGCTATTCCGACGCTGACATACAGTGACAAGTTTGGCGACACGGGCGCGGGTTTCCTCATTGGCGAAGAGTGCATTGGCGGAGACATAGAGTTTCGTTCGGAGGATGACGGTGCGAAGCGGATGACTGAAGCGCTTAGGGCTTCAGGGACAGACCGGACGGCGGAAATCCTGACGAAGTTGGCCCCGTTTGGGACAGCCAAACTAGTCATATACGCGGCCCTGGCAGCGCCCATGCTACATATGATAGGCGCGGATTCGTTTGCCGTGGACATTGCCGGTGAGACCCGCCAGGGAAAGACCACGGTGCTGAAGCTGGCGGCGTCCCTATATGGGCACCCTGACCGCATGCTCATGTCGTGGAATACGACGCGTGTGGCCTTCGAGCGGTATGCAGGGCTGATGAACCATTTGCCCATGTTTTACGACGAGACGAACGCCGCGCCAAAAAAGGACCTGTTGCCCGAGTTTATCTATCAATTCTCAACGAACATGGGCAAGGGGCGCGGCTCTTTGCAGGGGACGCGGAAGGCGGACACCTGGCGGACAGTGCTATTGACCACGGGAGAAGAGCCGATTGTGAGCCTCAGCAAAGCCGGGGGCGCGACCGCGCGTGTCCTGGTTCTACAAAACCCGCCTTTCGGAGAGCGAAGCGAAGCGACGGCGGAAACACTGGAATGGATTAAATCGGCCATTGAAGAGAGCCACGGGCACGCCGCGAGGGCTTGGATAGCCTATCTAGCTGACGTGGGCGCAGAAGTCATTGCCAAGGAAGTCAGCCAAGCCAAGGCGGAGTATAGAAAGCAGGCGAAGGGGCAAGGCGCGGTGGCGGAGCGTTTAGCTGAGCATATGGCAGTGCTGGATGTCGCTGGGCGGATGTGTGATGAATGCTTCAACGTGCGAATCTACGACTTTGCCCATATGTATGGCGAATGGCTGGATATCCTTAGCGGGCTGAAGGAATACGACAGGCCGCAGCAAGCGTTAGACACGACAATCGGATGGGTGACGGCAAATAGCGACTGTTTCGCTGTTGGAACGCACGTCCCGCTTGGACACGAAACACTAGGTAGAATTGATGAAAACCAGATTGCAATCATTGGTTACATATGGGAGCAGATGATAAGCAACGCCGGATTCTCACCGGAGGGGATCTTAAAATCCTGGCGGAATCGGGGATGGCTAATCATCGGCAATGACGGTGCTAATAAAAAGTTGACGTCGATTCGGGGAAAGAAGAGCAGATGCGTATGCATCGACATGAAGGCCGCAGGTGTAGAATTCAACGCGGACGAAACTGAGGATGAAGTGCTCGGAAACTAGTCCACACTGGGGGGCACCTTTAGGTGTCCTTTTTATTTACCTGTAGATGGAAATATCAGGGGTAGCGGTAACAGGAGTAACAGCAGAGTAACAGGTGACCTGTTACCGCAAAAATCCTTTAACCACGCGGGTTTATAGCCCCTTTTTATATGGGGTAACAGGAGTAACAGGTAAAAGCATATACCTATAATTCAAGTCACCGGTTTTCTGAAAAATGCTAACTCTTCAACGCAAAAAAAACTCTATGTATATATGTGTTTCAAAAAACCTGTTACTCCTGTTACCGCAGCCCGAAAACCCGCGCCACGACTGGATTTTTCGGTAACAAATGACCTGTTACTGTACCTGTTACTCTGTTACCGCTGACCCTCATTTGAAGTTAGGGTCAATATCACCACCTGTGGAATTTAGTCTCATACATTCAAAATGCTATCAGGATTGCATTCGCTAGGAAAAAGTGTATTCTAAATAATGGGAGGGTTAGCCAATGCCTGGACTATTCGCCCGGCTTTTCGGGCGCATAAGACAACCAAAAGACACGGAACGCGCACAAGTGCTAAGCGCTTCAACTGCATATTTCAGCCCGTTTTCGGGGGACGCATACGCCAGCGACATTTACCGCGCCGCTGTGGATGCTATTGCCCGAAACGCGGCCAAGCTGCGGGGCGTTCATGTTGTCACGAATCAAGGTCAGCGCAAGCCTGGGGACAACGGATTAAACCGAATTCTCCAGACACGCTGGAACCCATATATGACCGCCTATGATGGGCTGTATAAACTTGTAACACATTACTATCTTTTCAATAACGCGTTTGCGTATTTGCAGAAGGACGAGCGGGGGAACCTTCAGGCCATATGGCCTTTGAGACCGCAGTATATGGAGTTTGTGACGGACCCGACCGGAACACTCTATTGCCGCTTCATGTTCGCGGAATCGAGAAGCGTGATTCTGCCGTTCTCGGATGTGCTCATTCTACGAAGGCATTTCAATTCAAATGACCTGCTTGGTGACGACAACAGCGCCATTTTCCCGGCTCTTGACCTGGCGAACACGCAAATGCAAGGCGTTAGAGAACGCAATCACGTCCAGCGCGACGCTCAGGGGCATTCTGAGGTTCAGTCAGGCGTTGGCCCCGGCCAAGCTCAAAGAAGAGCGGGATGCCTTCATTGCCGATTACATGGATATTTCCAACAATGGCGGGATTGCCGTTCTGGATAGCAAGGCCGAGTTTCAGCCGCTTCAAATGAACCCTGTGGCGATTGATGAGAAGCAACTTCAGGCCGTCAAGACGAAGGTTTATGAGTATCTGGGTATCAACGAGGCCATTGTGAACGCCACATTCACGGAGGAACAGTGGTCCGCCTTTTATGAGAGTGTGATTGAGCCCTTAGCTGTTCAACTCTCTTTGGAGATGACGGACAAGATTTTCACGGAGCGGGAACAGGCTTTTGGGAATGCCATTTTGTTTGAATCCAACCGCCTGCAATATGCGAGCGCGGCGACGAAGGCGACCCTGATTAAAGAGTTGATGCCGCTTGGCTTGTTTACCGTCAACCAAGCGTTGGAAATTCTCAACTTGCCTTCTGTGGAGGACGGGGACCGGCGTTTGCAAACGCTCAACGTGGTAAACGCGGACAAGGCCGACCAATATCAGCTACAAGGGGGAAACGCGAATGAAGGAATTTAGAATTGCCGAAATTCGAGCGACCAATATCGACGGCAATAACGAGCTTATCTTAGAAGGCCGACCGATTGTCTACGACCAGCCGACCACGATTAAGGAACCGTTTGGCGAATTCACGGAGATTATCCGGGCCGGTGCGTTGGACGGAGCGGACTTGTCGGATGTGCGCTTGCTCTACAATCACGACACGAACCGCATACCACTGGCCCGGACTCCTAAAACGCTGACCCTGAGCGTTGACCCGGCAGGGCTGACGATGCGGGCCAGCTTGCCCAATACCGAGGATGGGCGCAGCGTTCACACGGCAGTGGGACGCGGCGACTTGTCCGGGATGAGCTTTGCGTTTACGGTGCCCCAGGGCGGCGACGAATGGGACCCTAAGACGAACACGCGGACCATTAAGCGTATCGCCAAGGTCTATGAAGTCTCTATTGTTCCATTTCCTGCCTATCCGCAGACTTCGGTAGAAGCGCGGAGTGTGATTGAGGAAAGCTGGGCGAAGCTGAGGGCGCCTGAACGACAGCAACTCAAAATCAAAATCAATCAGATTCTCCTGAGAGGTGAAATGTAATGAAATTCCAAACCGTCGCTGAAGCATTTAACTATTATCGCAATTTTACATTGGAGCAGATTGAACAAAGGGCCGCTGAGATTCGGCAGTTGGTCGACACCGACCCCACTGTGGACGTCAATGCTCTAAACATCGAATTGGATGGGCTTCGAGAAGCTAAGGCCAATCTGGAGCAACGCGCGGGGCAGCAACGCGGCCAATTCCAGCCCGTTCCTGGCGCGTCGATGAGCTTCAACGCAAGCCCACAACCTGAGGGCGATATTTTTGCCAGCGCGGAATATCGGAGCGCTTTCTTTAAGCATCTCCTGGGCCAGAAGCTCACGGAGGTTGAAAGCCGCGCGTTTACACGGGCCATGCAGGAGGCGGAGAAGCGGGCGGATAGCTTCAATACAACCGGCAACTCAGCCGCCGTCTTGCCGACTCAGACGCTCAATGAGGTTATCTCTAAGGCGCGGACAATGGGCGGCGTAATCTCAGCCTGCCGGGCATTCAATATCCCGGCGAACCTGTCTGTGCCCATTGGAACGCCAAGCAGCAAAGCAGCATGGCATTCGGAAGGCGCGGCGGTGGACAGCGAGAGTGCGAACGTCTCCAATGTGAGTTTCGCAGCCTATGAGATTCTGAAGGTGTTTAGCCTGTCTGTCGCCGCTCGCCGAATGTCTGTCCCGGCCTTCGAGCGGTACGTTGTGGATGAATTGACCAATTGCGTGCTCGGGACGATTGCCGATGCGTTGGTCAACGGCACGGGCCAAGGGCAAGGCACGGGCGTGCTCAACGGTGTCACATGGGATTCCTCGAATTCCTTCACCTGGGCTTCTGGTGGAGTGCCAGCCTGGGAGGACTACACCAAGGCGCTGGCCATGCTGAAGCGCGGATATAGCGCAGGCGCGGCCTGGGTGATGAACCATGCGACGTTGCTTAACACGGCCTATGCCTTGAAGGACAGCAACGGGCGCCCGCTGTTTATCAATGACGCGCAAAACCAATCTGTGGGCTTCATTCTCGGGCGACCGGTAATCGTTGATGACTACATGCCGGACAATACAATCATTCTCGGGAACTTCCAATACATGGGCTATAACATCCCGGACGGCATCATGGTGGAAGTATCCAGGGATTCCAGCTTTAAGAGCGGGTTGATTGATTATCGGGCGATGGCCATTGCCGATACTAAGCCGCTTGTCGGTGAAGCGTTTGTGAAGCTGAGCGAAGCGACGGCCTAAGCAAACGGCGCTGGGTGAGGGTGTCCACACTGTGGATGCCCTTGCTTAGCAAAGGGGTTGATGATTCGATGCTACTGACGATGGAGCAGGCGCGGGATGCGCTGAGGTTAGACGGCACGGATAACGATGCCATTATCGAGGACCTACTCAACGCCATATCCAGCTACGTAGAGGTTGCCACTGGGCGACGCTGGGATGCCGACGACCCGATTCATCCATTGGCGCAGACGGTAGCGAAGTTTTTGTTGCAACTGTGGTATTTCCCTCAGGACACGAATACCACACGCTTGGACAAGTCAATTGATAGCTTGTTGACTGCATTGACAAATATCGGTAGGTCGATGAGTTAGGATGAGGGAATTTGCGAGTGCGTTCTACCATAGCCAAGCCTGGTTGCGCTGTCGGGAATCATACCTGAAGAGCAAGCATTACGTTTGCGAGCGGTGCGGCGGCCTGGCGAAGATTGTTCATCACAAGGTCTATCTCACGCCAGGAAACATTGACGACCCAACCATAACTTTGAATTGGGATAATCTAGAAGCATTATGTCAGGACTGTCATAATGCGGAGCACATGTGCAGTCAGCCAATCTGTGCGGACGGACTAAAGTTTGACACGAATGGAAATTTAGTTCAGACCCCCCGGGTCTGCAAATGGAGCGCTCGCTCGGATGACCGCCCGGGGCCTTGACTGAACCTCTCCATTGATTTCCATATTATGGGAGGGATTTTGATGAGTTCCAAAAAGATGACCGACATTTCCACGGACTTCAAAAAACTTAAGCGCCTTCTGAAAGAGGTCCCCCAGGAACGGCAGGCAGTTGCCAACAGTCTCTACAAGGAGCTTGTCTTCATGGCGCGGACACTCGAAACCCTGAAAGCTCAGATTGAAGAGGAAGGCCCGGTTTCGATGTTCAAGCAGGGCAAGCAGGAATTCCTGAGGGAGCACCCGGCGCTGAAGGCATACAACACGACGATTCAGCGCTATGGCCAGCTTTACAAACAACTGATTGACCTTCTGCCGCGCGTCGATGGAAAACAAAAGCAAGACGAATTGCTCGAATTCATCCAGCAATGAACCATATCGCAGAGTATTGGCATGCTATTGAGCGCGGCGAGGTTGTGGTCTCAAAGAGGGTGGGGAAGGTCTATGAAACCCTATATCAACAGACTCAGCACTCGGAGAAGTTTGCTTTCGACGAAACTAAGGCAAACCGCCCGATTGAGTTCATCGAAAAGTTCTGCCGTCATAGCAAGGGCGAATGGGCGGGGAAACCGGTCCGGCTCGAATTATTTCAGAAGGCCTATCTCGCAGCCCTATTTGGGTTCATCGACCGAGAAACAGGGCTGAGACGCTTTCGGGAATCCATGTTCTATGTGGCACGGAAGAACGGTAAGACGACCTTGCTTGCCGGTCTCGCCGCATTCATGATGGTTGCCGACCGGGAGCCCGGTGCTGAGGTGTATTCGGTAGCATCAAAGCGCGACCAGGCCAAGATTGTGTTTGATGAGACCTACCACATGATTCAGCAGAGCCCCGAGCTATCCCGGCATACGAAGAAGCGGAAGAGTGACCTATACTTCCCGGCCACATTCAGTAAGTTTCAACCGCTGGGCAAAAACTCGAATACGCTAGACGGCCTGAACGCTCATTGTGTGATTATCGACGAATTGCATTCGATTACCGACCGTAACCTGTACGAAGTCATGCGCCAGGCAATGGGAGCGCGTCGACAACCGCTTTTAATCATGATTACCACGGCGGGAACGGTGCGGGAAGCTATTTTCGATGACATGTATTCCTACGCCTGTGGAGTTGCAGACGGAACGATTCAGGATGACAGTTTTTTACCTGTACTTTATGAACTGGACGACCGCGAGGAATGGACGGACCCGGACAAGTGGCAGAAGGCTAACCCTGGCCTGGGGACGATCAAGAAGGTTGATGACCTGGTTCTGAAAGTGGAGCGGGCGAAGAACAACCCGAACGAGATAACCGGCCTGCTCACGAAGGACTTCAACATTCGGGAGACCGTAACCCGCGCATGGCTGACATTCGACGCAATCAATAACGAAGAGACCTTCGATATTGAGCGCTTTAAGGGCTGTTATGCCATTGGCGGCGCGGACCTGAGTATCACGAACGACTTGACCTGCGCGACTTTGCTGATGCTGGACCCCGAGACGGAAAAGCGGTATGTCCACCAAATGTACTGGTTGCCCAGGGACAACTTCGAGACTCGGGTGAAGCTGGATAAGATTCCCTATGACGTGTGGCATAAACGCGGCCTGCTTCGACTGTGCAATGGCAATACAATCAACTACGGTGACGTAACAGCCTGGTTTCTCGAAATGCTGAACGATTACGAGATAACCCCACTGTGGATATACTATGATTCCTATTCTGCCAAATACTGGGTAGAAGAAATGGAGATGCACGGCTTTAAGATGGTGCGGTGCATCCAGGGTGCAAAAACGCTCAGCCTGCCTATGCAGATGCTAGGCGCGGACCTTGCGGCGAAAAAGGTTGTCTATAACAACAGCCCGATTCTCAAATGGTGCCTGACGAATACCGGCGTTCAATACGACCGGAACGGGAACATTGTCCCAGTGAAGAACCAGGCGGCTAAGATGCGGATAGATGGCATGGCGTCTTTGCTGGACGCGTATGTCGGCCTGTTTGAGCACTACGAAGAGTTTTTGAGAGCATGCTGAAGGCGGTGAGATGGGATGCAACGCGTAAGCAATACGAATCTGTCCCGACAGCGTTTGAGGGATAAGCGCATAACGATTTTGAAATTGGTGTCCACATCGGACGATGGTTTTCCGGTAGAGACCTGGGAACCTCTAATGACCTTGTGGGCTTATTATCGGCAGACTTCTGCTTCAGAGTTTTACGAGGCCGCCGCAGTCAATGTGCAGATAGATGCGATGTTCGAGATAGCATGGCGGAATGACCTTGATGAAACTATGCGGATATGCTTTCACGGGAAGGAATATACCATCACGCGTATCGACGATTTTGAAGGCTATCGGGATACACTGAGGATTTATGCGAAGTCGACCGGCAATGAGTGCACAACGGGTCAGTAAGGGTATAATGGAGCTAAGAGGGAGATGAGACCTAGAGCCCTCGCTGAGGCAATCGTTAGCTGTCAGGCTGAATCCAGCTTGTCCGCCAGTTTCGCTCTCAGGTCTCGCTCTTTCGGGTCTATGTCTTCATTCACCTTTCTGCCCGTGGCTGGTGCCGCGGGCTCATTTCATGACGTTATATCACGGTTAGATGATGACGAAAAGGGTGTGTTACCTGTCATGAATCCTAGGCAGTATCCAGAACAGGGTGTCGGTTAAAGCTACACCCTTTTCGTCTAATCAAGCCGACCTCCATTCTCCCATAAGAAGTATCCGCACCATAATGTAAGCGCTTTATTTTCGCCTATAAGGCGCCTTTGTATGTGGGGCAATAGTTTTATACCTTGAAGATAGGTAGGCGCGTCCACGGGGTGTTGCGTCGGTCTAGGTTGAACCTAGCCCGTGGAAGGAACTTTTGTCGGTAGTGACGGTTGACTTCATGTTCATGCCCGTCAATTTGACGGGCATGACTTCATCTTCGTCTAACGGAAAAGTCAGTTCAATTGACATTAGGGGTTTTGAGGGGACGAGAAGGGCCTGTATTCAATGCAGACTGCTGAAGCAAGGGGGGTCAAATTTAACCCTCCCTAGGACGAGAAGGGCCTGTATTCAATGCAGACCCTTAGCAGCCAGCAGGGATTTTGCTCATGATGGCGTTCAAAGGGACGGGCTTTAATCCCAACCCTATGAAAGGGGTGTAGATTGAACCTACACCCTCACCCAGGGCGATGGGGTAACTGGTGGTTAGGTCATCTTCATCGGGGTGTGAATTGAACTCACACCCTCACCCATGGGGTGCTCATAATAGAAGTACCCTTGCCCCACAACTGGGGTGAGTGCTCATGTTTTGCTCATGTTTTTTCTCAAAATGGCTCATTCGGACTGAGTCAGCAAAATCAAAAACCCTTTAGTGGCGCGGTTTTTTGGCCCTCATTCATGCTCATGGGGGTCTACATTACATGGACGGCATGATGTAATCCTCGGATTCCACCGAGGTTTCCCAGGGCGGTGGTTGCCGTCTTGGTGTTGCGCCCAGGCGTGGAAATGTGTCCGCGCCTGGGTGTTTTCGTTTTTGAACCGGGCAGGATTCCACCCGTTCACGTCGAACTAAGGACAGGCGTGTCGAACCAAGTCATTGGAACGTCAGCTAGTCCGCTGGCAAGTTAGACTGGAGGGTGGGTACGCGGCGATGGCTCACAGTAGATACCTCTCAATATGGAACGCGGCTGCCATTACCACAGCTTTGCTCGGGCCGGCTGTGGTGCAAGCGGATGACCTGTCCGCCGCCAAGGAAAAAGCGGCCGGATTGAGCCAGAAACAGCAGGAAACAAAGGCCAAGATTGCCAAGTTGTCGGCCAAGGAGCGAGCCGTTCGGGCGCAATTGGCCCAGGTGGAACAGCAGCTGTCTTCACTCCATGAGAACATCGCGGGTCTCCAGCAGGACCTTGCGGAGCGGAATCAGCAGATAGAAGAACTTGAGAGTCAAATCGCCGAAACCAAGAAGCAGTTGAAGCAACAATACCAGCAGCTGAAAGAGCGCGTGCAGGTAATGTACGAGACCGACCACACCAGTTATTTAAGTGTGCTGTTTCAATCCACCAGCTTCTCCGAACTCATCAGCCGTCTCCAGCTGCTCTCCGGGATTGCGGAGGAAAACCAACGGATGATGGCGCAAATTCAAGACCGTCAAGAAGAACTGAAGGCCCAGAATGAAGACCTGCGCGCGCAGCAATCGGCGCAGCAGCGAGTCTATGAAGCCTTGCTGGAAAAACAGCAGGAGCAGAAGACCAAGGAGGCGCAGGAGCAAAAGCTCCTCCAGCAGGTGCACACTTCCAAAGTGTCGGCGCAGCAGGACTTAGAGGACGAGCAGTCGGCGCTGGCCGTCATCACTGCCACGATTGAGAAGATGGAGGCGGAGCAAAAGCGGAAGGAGGAGGCAGAGCGGAAGGCGCAGGAACAGGCGGCATCGCGGTCGTCCACCTCGCCGACCACCCAGATGGCGCCGACGGGCGCATCCGCCCATTCTTCCACATCCGCGCCTGCAACGTCCGCTCCGCAGGGCTCCGGCTGGGTGTGGCCTGTGCCCAGTTGTCACAGCATCAGCTCCGGGTATGGATATCGTATACTGAACGGGGTACGGGACTTTCATCCGGGAATCGACATCCCTGGTGCATATGGCGCGCCGATTGTCGCGGCCACCGGCGGCACTGTGTGTTACGCCGGTCCGGCGAGCGGATACGGCAACTGGGTGGTGGTCCAGTCGGCTCCCAATCTGTACGAGATCTACGGCCACATGACGGCCTCGTCAATTCTTGTGTCGCCTGGGCAGACGGTGCACGCGGGCCAGCAGATTGCGAGCATCGGCGACGAGGGCGAATCCACCGGCCCGCACCTGCACTTCGAGGTATCCACGAATTTGGTCGGCAGCGACGGCTTGCCCGTTCCGACCAATCCGCTGAACTACGTGCACCCGTGACCCCAGCGACGTCTGGGCGCCAACCGGGACCGCCTTGTGCCATCTGTCCATTCATATCCACATATAGTATCCTGATGTTAGGCATATGGGGATGGAGGGACACACTTGGCGAAACCGTACGCCCAGACCACTGATGCATTCGAATGGAACCCGGCTTTTCTACCCTTGTATGAAAACATCTCCAAAGCTGTTGTGGGTAAAGAAGAGGTCGTCCGCCTGGTGCTCGTCTCGCTCTTGGCGGGGGGCCACTGCTTGATAGAAGATGTCCCGGGTGTCGGCAAGACCGTCTTGGTGCGGGCGGTTGCGCGCACCCTTGGCTGCGAATTTCGGAGGATTCAGTTCACCCCCGATCTGCTGCCTTCCGATGTCACCGGAACCTCCATTTACAACCAAAAAACGCAAGAGTTCGAATTTCGTCCCGGCCCCATCTTCGGTCAGGTGGTTTTGGCGGACGAGATCAACCGCACTTCCCCGAAGACCCAATCAGCGCTGCTGGAGGCGATGGAAGAGCAAGGGGTATCGGCGGACGGGCAGCGGCATGAACTGCCACAGCCGTTTTTCGTCCTGGCCACGGAAAACCCGATTGACTTCGAAGGCACGTTTCCGCTGCCCGAAGCCCAACTGGATCGGTTTCTGCTGAAGCTGTCCATGGGGTATCCGAGCCTGGCCGACGAGATGGCCATTCTGGATCGACAACAGAAGCAAAACCCCATTGATCAGCTGGAGCCCATCGCTGGGCCGGACGATGTCTTGGAGTGGCGGCGGCAGAGGGCGGACGTGTACGTGGAGACGGCACTGCGGGAATACCTGGTCCGCATCGTCCAGGCCACGCGTGCCCACAACAGTGTCTACCTGGGTGCCAGTCCGCGCGCCAGCCTGGCCCTGTTTAAGGCGGCTCAGGCGTTGGCGCTGTTGTCCGGACGCACGTTTGTGGTACCGGACGACATCCGCTACCTAGCGCCATACGTGTTGGAGCACCGTATCCTGCTGACCCCGGACGCGCGGTTGTCGGGGGTGCAGACGAAGCTCCTCATCCTGGAGCTGGTGGACAGCGTGCCCGTGCCGATGCCGAAAGGGGCAACCTGGCGATGACGCGCATTCCCTGGCGGCACGCGGCGGCGGGCGGCTCTGCCCTGGCGGCGCTGGGCGGCTTGTTTGTGTTTGCCCGCGTGCAGGGCGGCTTTTTCCCGTGGTTTCTGCTCTACGTTTGCATCCTGCTTGCCCTGTACGAGTGGGGGACCTGGGGTCTGTCGCTGCGTGGGGTGTCGGTCTCCCGCCAGGTGCGCGCCACTCGTCTCGCCGCCGGCCAGTCGCTGTCCGTCGAGCTGACGGTGCAAACCGGCGGCTCCACCTGGCCGTTCGTTTGGCTGGCGGTGACCGACCAGCTCCCGAGTCGTTGGCGGTCGGCCGCCGGCGCCGAGCGCCGCCTTGTGCCGCTGTGGACGCGGCGCCTCACCTTCAGTTATGAAGTGCCCGGGCTCGCGCGCGGATGTTATACCATCGGCCCGGCTGTCATTCGTTCGCTAGACCTGTTTGGTCTCGTGCACAGACACCGTTTGGTGGCCGGTCAGACGGAAGTCGTGGTCTATCCAAAGGCCGTTCCCGTCCGCGGTTGGCTATCGTTGCGGCCGGAGACGCTGGGACTGCGCGAGGCCACGCGGCAGCGCAGTGAGGACTCCACCACCGTGCTGGGGGTGCGCGACTATACGCCCGGTGACCGCTTCAGCCGCATCCACTGGCGCGCCAGCGCCCGGCGTGGCGTCCTGCAATCCAAGGAGTTCGAGCGGCACGTCAGCGACGAGATCCTGTTTTGTATCGACGCGACCCGGAGCAGTTACCCGGACGCAGCCCCCTTCCACTTCGAGCTGGCGATGACAATCGCCGCTTCGCTCGTCAAACACACCTACGACATGCGGCGCTTCTTTGCCTGGGCCATTTGCGGTGCCAGCTTGGCCACCAGCGGAAAGGGTCTGGATGAGGCGCACTACCGGCACTGCCTCGAGGCCTTGGCGCGCGCCAACCCGGGTGGAGACACTCCGTTTGTCCAGGGGCTGCGTCATATCGGCCATAGCGCGCCGGCAGGCAGCGCGATAGTGGTCATCTCCCCGGCCTTGGGCCCCGAGTCGGCAGTGGCCGTGGGCGAGCTGGTTGGCCGGATGTCCGTGGAGTGGTTCGTCCCGCTCGCCCAGACAACGCTGGATGCATCCTTCCAGCGCGCGCTGCGCCTGCTGCGGCAAGTCGGTGTGCGCGTGCACCTGCTGGCGTCGCCGGACGCCCTGGGGCGGTTGGGACGGGGAGGTGTGGAGCGTGCGCACGGCATCTGAATGGGTGATGGCGGCCGGCCTTCATATCGTACGGGCAGTGGCGGCCGGGATTTGGTTGGGGATGTTCCTGCCGCCATTCGCACAGCTGCACTTGTTGCAGGGGGAGACCACGCTGTACCCGGTCCTGGCCACCTTGGTTCTCGCCCAGTGTCTGCCATGGAAGACCATTCGTGTGGTGACGGCTCTGCTTGCCTCGACCTGGTACATGGTCCACTACTTCAGCCCAGTTCACACGTGGACGGCCGGTCTGGCTTGGTTGCTGCACACCGACCTGGTGCAGCTGCGCGCCCGGTTGGCTGGTCAACCCGCGGCCGATCCGCTCGTCACCCACGCCTTCCTGTGGACACTGGCCGTCCTCTACTGGCTCGTCGCCTACGCGGCCAAACGCCCGCGCCTGTGGTGGCTGTACAATGCGCTCGGTGTGTGCGTACTGGCCGTGATCGACGGCAATACGAGCGTTCACCCGGACGGTGCCCTGGTTGTACTCTGCGTCCTGGCGATGCTCGTGGGCGGCTTGGACGCCTTGCCTTCATCCATCCACCCCCTTACGGGTCATCTCCCGGCCCGCGCCCACCAGCAACACCTCCCCATGTCGCAGCAGGTTCCCGGACCTGCGGCGGCTTCTCAGAATCTGGCCCAGCCATGGGTCCGGCGGCGGGATAAGCCCACACAGGGCCTTGGGGGGCTAGCGCCGCTTGCCGTGGTGACGGCCGCCGTGACCTTGGTGGCCTTGGCATTGCCGAAACCGGCCGCCGCCTGGGCCAACCCGTTCCAGCACAACACATCCGGCGGGCAGGGAGCCAGAGGGGACGTGCCCAAGGTCATCGGGTACCAGACCGACAGCTCGCATCTGGGCGGATCGTTCGTGTTAAATGACGACCCCGTGCTCTCCGTTGTCACTCCCTATCCATCCTACCTGCGCGGACAGGTGCTGTACACGTACACAGGGAAAGGTTGGGAGAAGGGAGAGAGTTCGGTAGAGCCGCTGGACGATGGCGGGGGTGTGCCTCTGCAGCCGGATGCGTCGTTCTCCAGCTCGCTTCCGACCCGTTCCGTGCGGCAGACGGTGCACATCCTGTCCGGTACGTTTCACGCGGGGGTCGTCTTCGGCGCGTATCAGACGGTGCGAGTGAATTCGGGCGACCGGAGCGAACGGGCTGCGTTCGTCGCGGCTGATGCGGACGACGGCACGGTGCTGGGGCCGTGGGACCACAAGGGAAACACGTACAGTGTGACCAGCCTGGAATTGGTGGATCCGACGGCAGCGCTCAAGAAACTTCCGCCTCTGCCCAAGGATGTGAGTCAGCGTGTACAGACGTGGCCGATGTCCGTGCGGCTGGAGGGCCTACAGCTGCCGAAGGACCTGCCGCCGCGCGTGGACCAGCTGACGCGAACCGTGGTCCACGGCGAGACCCGCGAATATCAAGTGGTCGAGCGGATCATCAATTATTTGCAGGACAATTACGCCTACCAAACGGACGACATTCCCGTGCCCGGACCGCATACCGACTACGTGGATCAGTTCCTTTTCGACACGCGCCGCGGCTATTGCAACAACTTTGCCTCTGCTTTAGCCGTGATGCTGCGCACCATTGGCATTCCGACGCGGTTTGTCACCGGGTTTGCCAGCGGCGATCTCGATACCTCCTATACGGGCAAGGATGGGCGTTACATTATACGCAACGACGATGCGCACTCCTGGGTCGAGGTGTATTTCCCGCAAGCCGGGTGGATCCCGTTTGATCCGACGCCCGGTTTCACGATGCCGTTTGCCCCGCCGAAGGTCACGCCGGCGAAGACCCCTGATCAGACTAGTCCCCAATTGCCGGTGCCGACGCCGAAGCAGCCAACTGCTTCGGCGCAGGCCGATACCTCTCCAGCGACCGGCGGCGGGAGAGTCGGCCTGTCGCTGACCTGGCCGCGATGGGGAAACGATGTGCTGATGGGCCTGGGGGCCCTTGTTGTCGTGTGGATGGTCGTCCTGCATCGGCGTCTGTTGCTGGCTTGGCGGTTATGGCGCTGGCCCAAGTCGGCGCCGCTGGACGGCTTCACCCCGGCCATGCGTGTCTTGATTCGCTCTCTGGCCGCCCACCCAACGGAGGTTGCCCGCACGAACAGGGGATGGTGCCAGCGCACCTTGCGCGACTTGGCGTATGAGGCCGAGCGTTGGCAGATCCCGAGGGAAGACAGCGACCGCCTGCTGCGCTTGGCTGAGGCCTATTGGTACGGCGGTATTACACCGACGAATGAAGAGTTGATGGCTGCACGAAGGATTTGGCAGCGTTGGTTGACGGCTGTCTACCGGCAGAGAGCGCGGTGGCGCCCGCGGTTTGGGCGCCTCAGGATTGGCGGCTCCACCTGGCTTCGCACCCGCGGCATCGCTGGCGGGAAGGTAGAACGGCGGTAACAGCACGGAGTCAAAGCGTCATGTCGCGAGGCACGTCTACTGTGTTGTCAAAGGACAAGGGCTTGCCAAACCCGACACCGCGCGCATTCCTCGCATGAGCAACGTGAACCTTTCCGGCAATGTCTGCACCGACAACCAAGGTTGAAGATAACGAAGGTTGAATCTGTAATTCGGCAGACCTTGCGGTTCTCGTTATACTCATGTTGTTGTACGACCTCCTGATGAGTGGTCTATTTTTCGACGACCCCAACTCATCAGGAGTTTTTATTGCCTCAAACCCGGCATTCCTGCATTACAGGAATGCTCCTGATGTCTCCGGTCAGCATCAGAACGGTAACGAGCCACCAAAGGACAGGTACAGGAGCAAAACATTTAGAGCTAGAATGACGATGGCGCTGAGTGTTGCGGTGAGTGTTACAATTCGCTTGTTGACGAGAACCCCCATGATATCGCGTCGTCTTGTAAAATAGATCAGAGAAATAATTGGCATTGGCAACACCAAGCTCAGGACGACTTGGCTGATGACCAGCGTCTGGGTGGGGTCAATGCCGAGTGCAACAATGATCACGGTCGGTAACATCGTCAGTACGCGCCTGAGCCACAACGGGATGGTGAAGCCGACAAAGCCTTGCATGATAACCTGTCCTGCCATCGTGCCAACTGCTGAACTTGAGATACCGGAAGCCAAAAGCGAAACCAGAAACACGGCTGCGGAAGCTGGACCAAGGAGAGGAGTCAGAGTTTGATAAGCGGAAGGTATATCCGCAATTTGGGTGCGACCTGAGCCATGAAATGCGGAAGCTGCCATGAACATCATGGACAGGTTAATCAGCCCCGCAAGACTCATTGCGATTACGACTTCTTTTGTGTGAAATCGGAAGATGCTGCGTTTTTCTGCGTCATTTCGGGGGACCACGCGGCTTTGCGTCAGGCTTGAATGCAAATAAACCGCATGCGGCATGACGGTTGCACCAATGACACCTACACACAATAGGACTGCGTCACTGTTTCCCAGCCAGGGAACAATGCTGTGATATACAATTTGGCTGAATTGCGGTTTCGCAAGTACCGTTTCAACGACATAGCAGGCGGCAATAACCGATACAAAGGCTGCGATGAACTTTTCTAACGGTCGAAAACCCAAACGCTCAAGAGTGAGCAGGAGGTAAGTTGTCAACCCTGTCAGGAACGTCGCGACCAGCATAGGAATGTGAAACAACAGATTTAACCCGAGAGTTGCGCCGAGGAATTCGGCAATGTCCGTTGCCATTGCAGCTGCTTCAGAGAACATCCACATGATGTAAGACAACCATCTAGGACAATAAGCACGGCACATTTCCGGAAGGTTCTTGCCCGTCGCAATCCCCAACTTGGCGGACATGTTCTGGATTAACATCGCCATCAAGTTCGCTAAGACCACAACCCACAACAGCTTGTATCCAAATTCGGAGCCACTTTGAATGTTGGTTGCGTAATTTCCTGGGTCCATATACGCCACTGAAGCGATGAATGCGGGTCCAAGGAATGGCAACAGGGCACGGAATCCCTTTCTCTGCTGAGAGATTGACGCACGTGCAGCCATGAGGGCTTTATTTTGCTTTCGCAGCTGTAACGACGGTGTACTCACCGTTGACACCACCTTTCGTGATAGTGAATATTTCCCCTCTAGAAAGAAGTTTCTTCAAGGCAACAATTTTAGCCTAGGGAAACCTTTGTGTCGTTATTATACAACAATACGGGCGAAAGTTGTATGTACACAAAAAAATTTCTCCTAAGAAAGACTTTTAGTTACGGGAAACATTTTCGGTAAATCCCTTGTCGCACCAGGGTTCTTGGCCACTCTATATGGTGAATTTCCGGTTATACGGAGGTTCAAAAATCGCCTGACGGGCTCTTGCTCTGGAGCGACCTCGATTCTCAATTTGGAAAAATCGCGTTGTCACGCTACCGAAAGCTGGCGCCGCGAGTCAGCGACCTACGGCGCCGGGCAGTTTTCAGTTGAACAGCGCTTGCCAGACGATGACTGGGCATGGTACATGCGAAAGGGCATCTGTGGGCTGACGGCGTGAGTGTATTGATGTTTCTCACAATGACCATGATATGCCTGGACGGACGGATGGTCGTTTGTCTGCGTCGGAGCGCTTTCCACCTTATTCAGCGGAGGACATCTCAATGCAGGAGCAGAACACACAACAGAAATCCTTGCACAAAGAGTTGCGAATGCGCCACATGACCATGATCTCGCTGGGCGGCGTCATCGGCGCGGGATTGTTCGTCGGCAGTGGGGCTGTCATCCAATCGACGGGGCCGGCTGCTGTCTTGTCATACGCGCTGGCCGGTGTTTTGGTCATCTTGATCATGCGCATGCTGGGGGAGATGGCGGTGGCACATCCGTCCGTGGGATCGTTTGCGGAGTACGGACGGATCGCAATCGGAAATTGGGCTGGTTTTCTGATAGGTTGGCTGTACTGGTACTTTTGGGTAATTGTCGTAGCGGTGGAGGCAACTGCTGGTGCGCTGACGTTGCATAACTGGCTGCTTCCGCAAGTGCCACTGTGGCTGCTGTCGCTGATTCTGCTGGTGTTGCTGACGGCGACGAACGTCTTCTCGGTCCGCGCGTACGGCGAATTTGAATACTGGTTTGCCTCTATCAAGGTCGGGGCCATCACCGTGTTTATCATCCTGGGCTCGCTGTATGTGCTCGGACTGTGGCCGCATGCCACGCTGAATTTCTCTAATCTCACGGCTCATGGGGGGATTGCGCCATTCGGAGTGCTCGCGTTGTTTGCGAGTGTGACGACGCTCATCTTCTCCTTTTTTGGGTCTGAGATTGTCACTATCGCGGCGGCTGAATCGGCCGAACCGAGCCGGGCAGTCGCGAAAGCCACGAACTCGGTAATCTGGCGCGTGCTCGTGTTTTACGTCCTGTCCATCTTCCTCGTTGTTACGATCCTGCCGTGGAACGATTCGAAAGCGATGATGAGCCCGTACGTCAGTGCGTTGAAGGTGCTCGGTATTCCGGGAGCGACGACGATTATGAACCTGGTCGTGGTGACAGCCGTCTTGTCCTGTCTGAATTCAGGGCTGTACACGGCATCCCGGATGCTGTTCGCGCTGGCACACCAGGGTAACGCGCCACGAGGCCTGCTGCAACTCAATCGCCGCGGTGTGCCAGTGCGGGCCATCTTGACCTGCACGGTGGTCGGTTACCTGTCTGTCATCATGGACTACGTCTCGCCACAGCACGTTTTTATGTTTCTGCTCAACTCGTCCGGCGCGGTCGGACTGTTCATCTACTTGTTGATTGCCGTATCGGAACTTCGCATGCGTCGGAACTTAGAGCAAAAGGCGGCGGAGCAGCTGCGGGTCCGCATGTGGGCGTATCCGTACCTAACTTACGTGTGCATACTGGGCATGCTGGTGGTGATTGTGTCGATGGCCTTCAACCCGACGGATCGGTCGCAGCTCGTCCTCAGCTTGGTGAGTGTTGTGGTGCTGCTGATCCTTTACGCGCTGAAACCGTGGTTCACACGCCAGCGCAACGAATCTGTCCGTTGAGGGAGGCCCACAATCACCTAAAACTGCAGCCCTTTCATTCACTAACGTCGCGACTTGACAAGAAAAAGGGCCGATTTTCTAGGACATATATCCTTTAACATGACGATCCCGAAGACATTAAATGTATCGACCGACGGAGGGGGGGAGTTGAATGTACGGGGTCTTTGGCGGCTACACCCGCTGGGCCGTGGTGTTTCTCATCATCTTCGTTCTGTTCTTCTTGTTGGTGCCTGGATACGGATATGGAGGAGCAGTAACAACAACTACTACTGTGTGCTAACATGTGCAAGAAAAAGGAATCCATGTATCACCATTTTCTTATACAACCATTCTTTCCGTTCAATCTGAATATTTGCTCTTTGGTGGTAAAGAACAAGTTCACGAGTTGATGGACAGCCCTTAAAGGGCGTCTGTTTATCAATGAAAGGGGGGGAGACTGTGATTACACGTGATCATTGCATGCGGTATATTGGACAGCATATCGTCTTTCGTACGAGAGATGGCGCAATTCACCATGGAATTCTCCATTCCGTAACACATGATGGAATTTACGTACGTCCGGTAGGTGGCGGAACGACTCGTCTTGCGAATGACACGAACGTCAATCCGGCAAACGTTGATGTACTGCAGAACATGTCCCAGTCCACGGAAGACGTTCAAGAGGCCTGGTTTCCATTTCTATTCTTCCCATTTCTCGCACTCGCGGCGCTTGGTCCGTGGGCCTGGTGGTAAAACCATATTCTTGATTATTTTTGTTCTCTTTATCTTTATTCCTGTACGGAGCAGCAATAACAACTACTATCTGTGTACTAAACATGTGCAAGAAAAAGAGCATCCATTTATGGGTGCCTTTTTCTTTTCGTGCAGGGATGTTTTCCTTCCCAGTCACCGAGAATGAATGCCCAACGGGCACAGGAACGGCATACCACAGCCACTGGTCAAGCTGCTTTAGTACTGCCAACATGTCGAAAAGTCAATTTTCATTGTCCCGATTCCGTTCTTCGGCCCGCGACGTGGTCGGATCGCAATCCGGCGTCGGTCCGCCTGCCGTCTGCGCCAGCTTGATCAGGTAATAGCATTCTTCACGGGCCATGTGATCGGGGAGTAGAATGGACAGTGTGCCGAGCACCTGATCAGACAGTTCCAGCTCTTGAATCTCGTTCAAAAAACCCCGGAATAACCGCATTTCGAGGCCCACCATATGGTTGAAGCGGTCTAAGGCAGGGAATTGATCGACGTTGGCACGCAGGTACCCAGCCAGTTCCAGGGCCTGTAGGTAATACGCCTCAAAATGGTGACTGAACCGTTTGCTACGAGCGATCAGGTCCTTTTCCACAAAATCAACACTGTTTTTGATAATGTCGGCGTGTGTGGCCGCGTCAGGCAGCCAAAGGAGATGGTGGTGAACGGAGTGTACCGGTGGCGGGACTTCGCCGGCGAGCAAACAGTGAAGAACCCGGATGTACTCTTCGACTTCGTTGACCGTGTGGTTGAGGAACGTCGGCGGCAAGAGGATGCTAACCTCACCCAACAGGTGACGCCGGAGCAAGTGGAGCTTGAACTCGCGAATCTGTTCCGCGTAGTTGCTCGCGCGCTGTGTCAACAGGTGTAGACGGGATCCGACATCCGGGCGTCGGGCTTCCTGGAGGAGTTCATCAAAGACCTCGATGAAATGCCGCGCTCGTGCGATTTCCCGGTTCTCTCGTGGAGACAAGCTCTCATGGATGAAGCGGGCATGATCACCAAGTACCTGCAACCAGAAACGGTGTTCAAACGTTGCGGCGCGCACAAAGTCGGCGGTTGACAAGACGATTCCTCCCTTGAAAGACGGCGCCGTACTCTCCATAGTGGACGCTCAAGTGATGGTCGGGCGCGTCACGTGTTCGTTCCATCCTTTTTCCAAACTTATGTACGCTTATCATCGTTCATTCAATCTTCCGTATGTAGCGTGAATTCAATCGGCCAGACGAGCAGTTCAACTACGGATTGAACGCACTGCCTGACGGGATCTTGAGACGAGGATGAGCGCCGTTCACGTGTGAATGGACAGCTCCGGAGAGAGGACGATACACAGTGGAAGAACTGGATGTCATTCTGGAATTGCTGTGCGATCCGTTGACGAAAGAGCCGCTGCAGCCAATTTTCGGCGGCGATGGAAGTCTCCAATTGCGAAACCGCAACTCCCATGCATCATATCGGCAAACCGACGGGATTTTCTCGTTTGTGCCGGAAGAAGTGCACGGGTTGAACAAAAAGTACCAAGAATTGTACGACCGCATCGCGCCGGTTTACAACCTCGCCAACAAAGCCTACCATGCCATCAAATGGAATGGAGAGAAAGCGTATCGAAACGAGTTTCTTCGCGAGCTGGAGATCGAGGACGGGGACCGGGTGATTGAGATTTCCTGTGGAACCGGCGACAATTTCCATTTCATTGATGGCGATGTTCGTCTGTACGGATTGGATTTGTCGTGGGGCATGCTTCGAGCCTGCCGGCGGCACCTGAAAGCTTGGCGCAAGGAAGCCGTCCTGTTTCACGGCAATGCGGAAGACCTGCCCTTCCGCGACAACGTGTTCGATGTCGTGTTCCATGTGGGCGGCATCAATTTCTTCAATGACAGGAGCAAGGCCCTGCGGGAGATGGTCCGAGTTGCGAAGCCGGGCTCCAAAGTGATGGTCGTGGACGAAAATGAAGAGCACGTGCAGAACGCCTACGAAAAGATTCCGTGGATGCGGCGCTACTTTTCCGGCCGATCCGAGTCTGTAAACGGCGCATCCATCGCCGATTTGCTGCCGGACAACGTGGCGGACGTACGGCTTAAGGACATCTGCGGCAGGCGCTTATACTGCCTTACCTTCCGCAAAATCGGTTGAACAATGCTCGCTCCTTCGTTGACGTACGTGTCCGTGAAGCTGCTTATTCTATCATTGACCTCATCCGATTCCATGAGTAGAATTGTGTCGGAGTTCGTCTTGCTGTCTCGTATAATGCCGGGAATGGGCTCGGCAGTCTCTACCGGACAACCGGAAATTGTCCGACTACGAGGCCGATGCGTAAACTCGCCGTACGGATGCGCCCGCCATGCTGGCGCACCCGCTTGGCTTGTTTGTCCCGTCAGCCTCACAATCAGGCGGAGTCGGTGCACTAGGTTCCGTCAGTTGAGTGTTTGTGAGGCGGCGGGATTTTTCTTTTTGTCCAATGGGCGGCCGTCCGTCCAATCGGCCCCCGTGGTCCCGCGGCTCAGGGCCACTCAGACAATCCCCCGAGGGGGATGTCAGCTTGGACAAAGAGCGGCTTCGATTCAAATGGTCGGCCCGGTTGAATACTAGGTGGACAAAGGGGTGTGGGGCGTTGCAACACGAGACTGTGGTGGTGCTCGATTTCGGCAGCCAGTATAACCAATTGATAGCCCGGCGCATTCGCGAGCAGCATGTCTACTCCGAACTGGTGCCGCACAGCACGCCGGCGGCGGAACTCCGGCGCAGAAACCTCAAAGGCATCGTCTTCAGCGGCGGACCCAACAGCGTGTTTCAGCCCGGGGCGCCGGATGTAGACCCGGCCATCTTCGAGCTGGGCGTGCCGGTGCTCGGCATCTGCTACGGTATGCAGCTGTTGGCCAAGCGCTTCGGCGCCAAGGTGGAGCGAGGCCATGTGCGCGAGTATGGGCGGGCGAGCCTTGAGGTGACAAGGGCTGACCACCCACTGTTCGCCGGGCAGCCGCAGCAGCAGACCGTGTGGATGAGCCACAGCGACGCGGTGGTGGAGGTTCCGGCCGGGTTTTCGGCCGACGCGGTGACCCCGGACGGGACGATTGCCGCGATGAGCGATGCCAGCCGTCGCCTGTACGCGGTGCAGCACCATCCCGAGGTGCGGCACAGCGAGTACGGACAGGAGCTCATCGCCAATTTCCTGTTTCAGGTCTGTGGCTGCCGGGGCGACTGGACGATGGACTCGCTGATTGACGAGGCGGTGTCTCGCATCCGTCAGCAGGTCGGCCGGGAACGGGTGCTCTGCGCGCTTTCCGGCGGGGTGGATTCCTCCGTGACCGCCGCGCTGATGCATCGCGCCATCGGATCGCAGCTGACAGCGGTGTTTGTCGATCACGGACTCCTGCGCAAAGGCGAGAGCGACGCGGTGATGGACAGCCTCAAGGCCCGGCTCGGCGTCGACGTGGTGCGCATTGACGCAGCGGATCGATTCCTCGGCCGGCTTCAAGGCGTGGTCGATCCGGAGCGCAAGCGCAAGATTATCGGCGAGGAGTTCATCCGCGTGTTCGAGGCGGCGTCCGAGGAGCTGGGACCGTTTGCGTACCTGGCGCAGGGGACGCTGTACACCGACGTCATCGAGAGCGGGACCGCGACGGCGCAGACCATCAAGTCGCACCACAACGTCGGCGGCCTGCCTGAGGATATGCAGTTTGAGGTGATTGAGCCGCTGCGCGAGCTGTTTAAGGACGAGGTGCGCTCACTCGGCGAGGCGTTGGGCCTGCCGCGGGAACTGGTCTGGCGGCAGCCGTTCCCAGGTCCAGGTTTGGCGATCCGCATCCTCGGCGAGGTGACGGAGGACAAGCTGGCGAAGGTGCGCGAGGCCGACGCCATCCTGCGCGAGGAAGTGGCAAAGGCCGGGCTGGACAAGGAGATATGGCAGTACTTCGCCGTCTTGACCAACATCCAGAGTGTCGGCGTGATGGGGGATGAGCGCACCTATTCAAACGCTATAGCGATTCGCGCCGTGGTCTCCGAGGAAGGGATGACGGCCGACTGGGCGCGCGTGCCCTACGATGTGCTGGAGCGAGTGTCGACGCGCATCGTCAACGAGGTCCCGGGCATCAACCGGATCGTGTACGATATCACATCGAAGCCTCCGGCGACGATTGAATGGGAGTAATGGGGGATATGGAAACTCTGTTTCGCTTGACGCGGCACCAGACCACGGTGGGCCGCGAGATTGTGGCAGGCATCACCACCTTTGTCACGATGGCGTACATTCTTTTCGTCAATCCGCAGATTTTAAGCGGCACCGGGATGAACGAGCAGGCGGTGTTCCTGGCGACCGCGCTGGGGGCGGGCATCGTCACGCTGCTCATGGGCCTTTTTGTCAATTATCCGATTGCCCTCGCCCCCGGCATGGGCCTGAACGCCTACTTCGCCACCGTGGCTGCGTCGCACGGCGGCCAGATGAGTTGGCAGACGGCGCTCGGTTGCGTGTTCATCTCCGGCATCGTGTTTATCATCCTGACTATCACGAAGATCCGCCAGCTCCTGGTGGTGGCGGTGCCCGATTCGCTGAAGCTGGCCATCACGGTCGGCATCGGACTGTTCATCACCATCATCGGGTTGAAGGACGGCGGCATCATGACGATGCAGTTTGTCGGTTCGGCCCCGGGCAAGTTCAATCCAGGCGTGTTCATCAACAACTCCGACTGGCTGCCTGGGCTGGGCTCCCTGCGCGATCCGGGCGTGGACCTGACGTTTATCGGCCTGCTCCTGATTGCGGTGCTGATGGCCCTACGCGTGCCGGGCGCCATCATCATCGGTATCCTGGTCACCACCCTCATCGGCATTCCCATGGGCGTGACCGATGTATCGGGGCTCGGCAAGGCCTCCTGGGTACCCGACTTCTCGCAGATGAATTTCGCCGCGTTCGATTTGGCGTCGGTGTTTCACTACGGTCTCATCAGCGCGTTGTTCACGTTCACGTTTGTGGAGTTGTTTGACACCTTTGGCACTTTGGTCGGGACCGCAAACAAGGCGGGCCTGCTCGAAGGTGAGGAAGGCGAGAAGCGGCTCGGACGCGCCATGCTTGTCGATGCCACCGGTGTCAGCCTGGGCGCGTTGTTCGGAACCAGCACCATCACCGCCTTTGTCGAGAGCGGATCTGGCATCGCGGCGGGGGGACGCACCGGCCTGACCGGGGTGACGACCGGCGTACTGTTCTTGCTCTCGCTGTTCATCGCGCCGATTGCGCTCATCATCCCGTCCCAGGCCACCGCCCCGGCGTTGGTGATTGTCGGCGTGCTGATGATGCAGGCAGTGCGGGAGATTGACTGGGAGAACATGGGCATCGCCATTCCGGCTTTCCTGACCATCGTGACGATGCCCTTGACCTACAGCATCTCCAACGGCATCGCCGTCGGCTTTACCGCGTTTGTCATCATCAACGCGATTCTGTGGCTGTTCCGGCGCCAGGAGTATACGCGCATCCATTGGCTGATGATCATCATCGTCATTCTCGCTTTGTGGCGGTATATTTTCTACGTCTAAGGCGCTTTGCAGGATCGGATGGCACGCTCTCATACAATCCTCCTTCATGGCTCATACTGAGGGACGAGAGGGTTGATGTTGGGGGGATTCAGGATGCCACGGGGGAAGACGCCAGCGGCCGAACGATTGGCGGTCAGTTTTCCACTGGCTGTGGTCGTCTTCGGCGTGATTGGCTGGATTGTCACAACGTTGATTCGCTTTCAGCAGTCGGACGATAGGTACCGGTCCTGACCAGCTGTGGACAAGGACGGCCGCTCTGGGCGGTATAGCCCGTTGGGCGGCCGTTCGTGGTCTTTGTTGCATCTCGGGATGCCCGTGGCTGTTGGGAATCACTTGTTGGTTTCGACATGAACATTGTCGTGAACATGCAGCGTACCGTACGCATCTCTGTGTATCCCCATATATTCTCTATGGCACGCATACGGCACGTTGGCCGCCAAAAATCTCCAAACTCTTCTCGTATCATAGCCGCTCCATGTCGTTTGTGACAGCTTCTCGCACAAACCTGAAGATGACTGCAGGATAACACCGAGATCAGCCGCTATCTGGCTGGCTTGAAAGTGATTTGATCCAAATATAATATTAGTTATATATCATATATATAAATAAGCCCCCGTGCTCTGAGTGGAGGTTCCGTTCATGTTGAGGTTTTGCTCATGCGGGCGATGGTTTCGGGCAGAGGTCATGCTTGAAAGATAGACAACTTTTTGAAGGTATTGTAGGAGGATGCTGAATGGCAGACGACGAGCGAAACAAGAGCCGACGGTGGTTGCGCGGAATCATTCATTATGACCCAGAGAATCGAAAAACCTTTGTCAGGCGAACCATGGGGTTCGGTTTCACCATTAATTTTGCCACACCCTTTGGGAAGGTATTGGGTATCGTCATGATTCTGGTCATTATCGCGATTGTTGTCTTAAAATATCGCTGAAAATCGAAGTATAGAGAAGACGCAAATTTCGTCGTAAGAGGTCGTGACCCAATCATTTGTCCTATGTGGCAGGGGCGCTGGCATGTAGAACCGATGTTCTGGTTATGCACATACCTCAGGTGTATACTAAAAACGCGAACATTAGTTCTGAGATGGTACAGAG
>NZ_BCQV01000012.1 GCF_001552255.1 Alicyclobacillus shizuokensis NBRC 103103 | reverse complement strand
TAGATGAGATCAGACACCTCTTTGCCGATACCAAACAGCTTCTCGCCGAGTGCGCCCGTGTTGGCCTCGTTGTCCACATACACCGGGAGGTTGAGGTAATTCTCCAAAAGCGCACCGAGGTGCACGTCGCGCCAGGCCAGGTTGGGCGCGTTGAGCACGATTCCGTGGGAGTAGTCGACCAGTCCCGGAACGCCGACGCCAATCCCGATGAGACCGAGCGAGGAGGGCGGCAGAGCCGCTTTGAGGTCGGCTACCGCGCGCACAATGGATTCCACCATCTGTTGCGGGCCCTTGTTGTCCGTAAGCGGAAACTCGCGGGCGGCCACAATTTCGCCGGACAGGTCGCTCACGATGACGCGGACGTAGTCCACGCCCAAATCCACCCCGACCACGTAGCCAGCGCGGGCGTTGAACAGAAGTAAAACCGGCCGCCGTCCCACACGGGTGTGTCCGCGGCCAATCTCCAATACCAGGTCTTCGTGAATCAGTTCTTCCACAATGCTCGATACGGTCGCCTTGTTCAGGCCCGTCTGAACGGAAATCTGTGTCCGTGAGATGGGACTGTGGAAGCGCAGAAGGTTGAGAACAATCGACTTGTTCAACTCCTTGATGAAAGCTTGGTCACCTGTTCGTTTCATGCTGCTATCGTCCTCTATCTGAATTCATTTTCTATTTACGAGACAAGGCCACAACCAGTTCAAATATCATCACGCCATCATGCCGCACCCGGCCCATGATTGAGGTCTTTTCGTCAGCAAACCATAAATAGTTTGTTCAGTCAACCATCCAATAACTTGGCAGGGTTGTGAATGTGCCATTCTCATGCCGATGCCCGCACACCTACACAAGTGCATCGCGCATGCGTGGGGATGGGAGCGAGTCACACACGCATGCGCCGATACCCTCAGCTCTTTGTATTCAACTGTTCACCGCCCGCAGGTGCCACGTCGTGCTTTGAAAATCCGTATTCGGGAACGGAATGGCCAACCCAATCGCCATCAGCTCATCGCCGCCCACCGGTTCCTCGCTCGTCGCTCTTCCATCCTGGGTGACGGTGTAGCTGAGTTCGGATTTCAATCCCATTAGCCGCAGTCGGCGCAGCCGGCCGTTGGGCTCGGCTCTTGTACCAAACCAAAACACTACGGCCTCGTGACCATCTTCTGCGACAAACATCCACGCCGCGTCCTGCTCGTCGAAGGGGTTTTGCAGCGGGTAGTAGACGCCAAACTGAATAAGCTGGCGGATCTCCTTGTACTTCCCCACCTGCCGTCGGATCTCCTGCTTGTCCGCCTCGCTCAGGTGCCGAATGTCGAGTTCATAGCCGAAATTGGCTGACATGGCCACGTCCCCGCGTGTCTTGAGCGGAGTGCTGCGCCCAACTTGGTGGTTCGGCACGCTGGAGACGTGTGCTCCCATGGTGACGACGGGGTAGATCAGGCTGGTGCCAAATTGGATGTAGAGGCGCTCCACGGCGTCCGTGTCGTCGCTGGTCCAGGTCTGCGGCATGTAATACAGCATACCCGGGTCAAACCGTCCACCGCCGCCCGAGCAGCTCTCAAACAGGATATGCGGAAAACGCTGTGTCAACGTCTCGAGAATGCGATAGAGGCCGAGGACGTACCGGTGTCCGACCTCCC
Source organism: Alicyclobacillus shizuokensis NBRC 103103 (assembly GCF_001552255.1). Lineage (GTDB taxonomy): Bacteria > Bacillota > Bacilli > Alicyclobacillales > Alicyclobacillaceae > Alicyclobacillus_G > Alicyclobacillus_G shizuokensis. Next base: position 122,352 of record NZ_BCQV01000012.1, on the reverse strand, counting down.
GCTGTCGCTCGGCGGGCCACTGGGCCGATCCCACCTCGGTCAAGTGCCGGTTCATATCCCACTTGACGTAATCAATGCGGGCACTCGCGAACACCTGACTCATCGCATCGATGATATACTCACACACATCGTCCCGGGACAAGTCGAGCACCAGTTGATTGCGCCCTTCCGATTTCTCGCGCCCGGCGACGTGCAGGCACCAGTCGGGGTGGGCGCGGTACAAATCGCTATCCGGCGACACCATCTCCGGTTCCACCCACAGACCAAACGAAAGCCCCAACGCATGCATCCGTTCGGCCAGTCCATCTAAGCCGCAGGGGATCTTCTCGCTGTTGACCACCCAGTCGCCCAATGAGGTGCGGTCGTCGTTGCGTTTGCCAAACCAGCCGTCATCGAGTACAAACAGTTCGATGCCCAGGTCTTTTGCCTCCCGGGCCAACTGTTCCAACTCTTCAACGTGAAAATCAAAATACATCGCTTCCCAACTATTAATAAGGATAGGACGCGGTCGGTCTCGATGCACGCCTCGGCACAGGTGGTTGCGGTAGAGGGCGTGATAGGTCTGCGTCATCCCCGTCAATCCGCGATTGGAGAAAGTCATCACCGCTTCTGGGGTTTGAAAGGTTTCGCCCGGCGCAAGGTGCCAGGTGAAGTCGAACGGGTTGATGCCGATTTGCAGACGAGCGGTGGAGAATTGATCCACTTCGACGCTGGCCACGAAGTTTCCGCTGTACACGAGATTTACCGCGTAGACCTCCCCGTGGTGCAGGTGGGCGTCCTGGCGCATCAGCGCCACAAACGGGTTATGTTGGTGGCTGCTGGTCCCGCGGCGGCTCTCCACCGACTGCAAACCCGACCGCAGCGGTCGGCGCATCAGGTGACGCTCCCGGGCCCACGCCCCCGAGAGGTGCAACATGTCGAACGCGTCGTCGGCAAAATCTACACTTAGGCTCAGTGCCCGTAGAAGGCGTAGGGCTTGGGTGTTTGTGTTGCGGAAACGAGCGGATCGGGCGATGGCGTCGTAGTCCCGAAACACACTGTAGGACAAGGTGACGTTCAGGCCGCTCAGATTGTCCGCCAAGTCGATTTCGAGCGTCTCCGCCTCGTCGGGCGATTCCACGTAGGTGGCCGGCAGGCCTGGCAAACCCGGCTTGCCGGGCAGGATACGGTGGGTTGCATAGCGCAAGTCGGTCACGGTCGATCCGTCCGGATTCTGCACCTGGAACGCAGGCGCTCGAAAGTCGGAGTTGCCGTACGCCGGGAACTCCTGGGGCAAAGTGTCGAGTGAAAGCTCCGGCCGATTGGGGTGCGGGTTTGGCGAAAAGGCGCGCGGGACGAGCCGTAGCGCGTCCGGAAGCTTTGGATTGCGCAGCCGCGGGCCCCAGTATACGTGAGCCAGATAGCCCTCCGATGTGACGCGGAGGACATAGCTGGAGTTCGGTGTTTGCAGATGGAACTGACGACGGGAGGCGTCGTAGTGAATCGGCACGTGGTTCCCTCCTCTGGCACGTAGTCCAACAACCGTAGTGTTGCTTCGACGCTGCCGGGCGAAAACCTCTTACTGTACAGTGGAAAAGAGGTGAAAAACAAGGAAAAACTTTTTCCGACAAATAGCAGGAATCTGATGAAACGTCTCGAATACATTCAATCATCAATTATTTGTTGCTTAATTAAACGAATGACATGGGGGTGTTGGATTTGACAAATAGAAAGCGCTTGCGTTATGTCGGCGTGTCGGCTGCCTTAGCCTTGAGCGTGGTCGCGGCGGCCGGGTGTGGAAGCGCAAGTTCGGGCGAATCCGACAACACCAATGGCGGAACTTCCAGTGGAAGCGCGTCCGAGAAGACGAAAATCACCTTGTGGGATATCCAAACCGGCGATTTGCAAACGGTCATCAAGGACATGGTGAACGGCTTCAATGAGAAACACCCGAAGATTGACGCGCAGGTTCAGTTTTTTGAGAACGATCCGTACAAGCAGAAACTCCAGGTGGCCATGGGTGCCCACAACGCCCCCGATATCTTCTTTGGTTGGGGCGGCGGTATACTCAAGTCCTACATTGATGCAGGCGATGTATACGATTTGACGTCGGAATACGATAAAGACCCGTCGTGGAAAAACAAATTTCTTCCGTCCGTGATGAAGCCGGTTACATTTGGTGGCAAGATTTATGGGGTGCCGAACAATTATGTGCAACCGGTTTTCATGTTCTACAACAAGTCGTTGTTCAAACAGTATAACTTGACGCCTCCCAAGACGTGGGACGACCTGATGCGCGACGTCTCCGTGTTCAAACAACACGGAATCATTCCTATCGCCTTGGGCGGCAAGGACAAGTGGCCCGACCTGATGTGGGAGGAGTATCTGGTGGACCGGATTGGCGGGCCACAGGTCTTCAATGACATCGCGGCCGGAAAGGCAAATGCCTGGTCAAATCCGGCTGTCCTCAAGGCCAACAAGATGATTCAGCAGTTGGTGGACGCGGGAGCCTTCGAGCCTGGGTTCAGTTCTGTCGGGCAAAACGATGGGTCCGCGACGGCTCTCCTCTATACAGGGAAGGCAGCCATGTACCTGATGGGCAGCTGGGAGTTCTCCACCATGCAGACCAACAACAAAGCGTTCACGCAAAGTGATCTGGGCTGGATGCCGTTCCCGGCGGTGACCGGCGGCAAGGGAGATCCGAACGACATTGCCGGAAACCCCAGCAACTACTATTCCATCGCGACAGACTCCAAGCATAAGGCCGCCGCAGTGACCTTCTTGAAGGATGCAGTGCTGGACGATCAGACGGTGAAAAACTTCATTAAACAGGGCCAGGTTCCTCCGGTTGCTGGCATTGAGACGGAGCTGAAAAACGCGGATAACGGCAACTACATGTCCTTTGTCTACGACTTGGTCAAGAAGGCGCCGAACTTCCAGATGTCTTGGGACCAGGCGTTGTCGCCCACGGAAGCTCAGCAACTGTTGACCGATTTGGACAAGTTGTTTCTGAAGCAGATGACTCCCCAGCAGTTCTCGGACGACATGAACAAGTACCTGCACAAGTAATAGACGAACGGCCCGGCGCCGCGACCGTGGCGTCGGGTTAGGGGGGAACACTGTGAGTTCGCGGATGAACGCGCAGCGATGGCTCATGATGGTGCCGGCAGTCGTGTTCTTTGCCGTCTTTGCGTTGGTGCCGATGGTGATAGCGGTGTATTTCAGTGGATTGAACTGGAACGGCATCGGCACGGCGGCATGGATCGGCTTGGGCAACTGGCAGCAGGTGTTTCACGACGCTGAGGCCCTTAAGGCGTTGCGCTTAACTCTGTGGATCATGATTCTGTCGTGGGTAATACAGACGCCGCTCAGTCTCCTGTTGGGAGTGTACCTGTCCAGTCCCCAGCGGCACAGGGCTGTGTTGGCGGTGTTTTACTTCACGCCTTTGCTATTCTCCTCGACGGCGATTGGCATCACCTGGTCGTACATTTTCAACCCCAACTTTGGATTGGTGACGGCTCTGCTCAAGGCCCTGCACATCGGTAACGGGATGCAGAACTGGTTGGGGAATCCGCACGTGGCCCTGTTGATTGTGGCCCTGGTCATCGCGTGGCAGTTTATTCCCTTTCATACGCTGTTGTACCAAGGCGGCGCCCGGCAAATTCCTGATTCCTTGTATGAAGCGGCTCGGATTGACGGAGCCAGTCCGACCGCCATCTTCTTTCGGATTACGCTGCCTCAACTCAAGTATACGTTTGCCACTTCGACAGTGCTGATTTTGACCGGATCGTTGACGTACTTCGATCTGATCTATGTATTGACGGACGGCGGACCGGGCGACGCCACCAACGTGTTGGCGATGGACATGTACAAACAGGCGTTCGTCAACCAGCATATCGGTTACGGCAGCGTGCTGGCTGTTATCCTTGCGGTTGCCGGCGTGATACTTTCGCTCATCATGCTGCGGGCGACCGGCTTCAACCGTATGGAGAGCCAGATGGAAGGGATGTGAACGTAGGATGGAGGCAGTACAGGCCAATCGCAGGGTGCGGACGCGGATGGCCAGCGTCCAGCGTCCGCCTGTGTTCTGGCGTGTGGTTGGACTGTTCTTTGGCATCGTGTGGCTCGTCGTCTCGTTTTACCCGATTCTCTATATGCTCATGACCAGTCTCCGCTCTCAACAGGGGTTCCTGGTCGGTAATCCGTGGCTGCCGTCGACCACGAGCAACTTGGCGAATTACGCCACTGTTCTCCAAGCGAATTTTGGCCACTACTTTCTCAACAGTCTCATCGTGTCGGTGGTCACCGTTCTGCTGGTCGTGTTGTTTTCGATACTATTCGCGTTTGTAGTGGTGCGCACAGACAATCGAGTGGTCCGCATCGTGTTTCAAGTCTTTCTGGTCGGGTTGGCGCTGCCTATTCAGGCGGCCATCATCCCTATCTATGTGATGGTGAGTCACCTGGGCCTGTATGACACCCTGCTGGGGTTGATTTTGCCCTCCGTCGCCTTCGGTCTGCCGCTCACAATTCTGATTCTCGTCAACTTCATTCGCGATGTGCCGAAAGAGCTGTACGAGGCCATGCAGCTGGAAGGAGCGACGGACTTCCAGGTCCTGCGCCATCTCGTCATTCCCGTCACGCGGCCCGCGTTGGTCTCAGTGGGTATCTACGACTTTGTGCAAGCGTGGAACAACTTCTTGTTTCCGTTGGTGTTGACCCAGAGCGACCAATCCCGCGTGATGCCGCTGGCCATCGTGAGCTTCCAAGGCCAATATACGATTAACGTACCTGTCATCATGGCGGCCGTGATCTTATCCGCCCTCCCGCTGATCTTGGCCTACATCTTTGGCCGCCGGTACCTGCTGCAAGGCATGCTTGCCGGCTTCGGAAAGTAAAACACACCGAATCGGAGGTCCCGTCGGAGCCCTCGGACCGCATGTGCCGGAATAGCCATCAGTGCATGACCGTGACAGAAAGCACTCTACCTGGAGCAGGGAGGAATGGCAACATGACACCTTATCTCGACGCTGCTCGGCCCATCGATGAGCGTGTGGACGATCTCCTCGCCCAAATGACCCTTGAGGAAAAAGTCGCCCAGCTCACCTCGTTCTGGGCCTACGAGGTGTTGGACGGTTTGAGCTTTTCCGAGTCCAAGGCTGAGCGCCTGATGCACCACGGCATCGGCCAGGTGACCCGCATCGGCGGCGCAACCAACCTGGGGCCACAGGAGACCGCGCGGCTGGCCAATCAGATTCAGTCCTACCTGATTCACCACACACGCCTCAAGATCCCGGCCATGGTGCATGAAGAGTCGTGCAGCGGCTACATGGCGCAGGGGGCGACTTGTTTCCCGCAGACGATTGGCATCGCGAGCACTTGGGATGTGGACGTGGTGCGCCGGGTGGGCGAGGTGATACGTGCCCAGATGCGGGCGGCGGGCGCACATCAGGCGCTGGCGCCGCTCTTGGACGTGACGCGGGATCCGCGTTGGGGCCGAGTAGAAGAGACGTTCGGGGAAGATCCGTACCTCGTCGCGCAGATGGGTATCGCCTACGTGCGGGGGCTGCAGGGCGATAACCTGCGCCAGGGTGTTGTCGCCACTGGCAAGCACTTTGTCGGATACGGAGCTTCTGAAGGTGGGATGAACTGGGCTCCGGCGCACATCCCGGAGCGGGAGTTGCGGGAGGTGTACCTGTACCCGTTTGAGGCAGTGGTACGCGAGGCGCGTCTGGCTTCCATCATGCCCGGCTACCATGAGCTTGACGGCGTCCCGTGCCACTACTCGTACGAGCTGCTGGCGGAAACCCTGCGCGGCCGCTGGGGATTTGACGGGATTGTCGTGTCCGACTACTTCGCTATCAACCAGCTCTTTGAGTACCACCGGGTGGCCAGAGATCAAGTCCAGGCGGCCGAGTTTGCGGTCAAGGCCGGCGTGGACATGGAACTGCCGAGCCGCGACGTATACGCTCAGCCGCTCATAGACGCCGTGGCCTCTGGGCGCCTTGAGGCGGCCGAGGTGGATGCGTTGGTCCGGAGGGTTTTGACCATGAAGATGCGGCTCGGTCTGTTCGAGCACCCGTTTGTGGACGAAGAGCAGGTCATCACCGTGTTTGACAACGCCGAGCAGCGCAGCCTCGCCCGCGAGGCGGCGGAGAAGTCCATCGTGCTGTTGAAGAACGACGGTGTGCTGCCGCTCTCGCGCCGGGTTTCGCGGATTGCCCTCATTGGACCCAACGCCGACAGCGTGCGCAATATGATCGGGGACTACGCGTACCCGTGCCACATCGAGTCGTTGCTGGAGATGCGCGATGACGACAATGTTTTTCACACCCCGATGCCGGAAAATGTCGCTACGGTGGACGAGTTTGTGCGCATGAACAGCATTCTGCAGGCGCTGCGCGCAAAGGTTGGACCCGGGACCGAGGTCCGTTACGCCAAGGGATGCGACGTACTGGAGACCGGCGCCGACTTGTCCGAGGCCATCGCGGCCGCCAGAGACGCGGAGGTGGCGGTGGTCGTGGTCGGGGACCGAGCGGGTCTGACTGCGGGGTGCACGACCGGGGAATCGCGGGACCGGGCGACGCTCGGGCTGCTGGGGGACCAGGAGCGGTTGGTCCGGGAGGTGGCCGCCACCGGCACCCCGACGGTCGTGGTCCTTGTCAGCGGTCGCCCGCTCGCGATTCCCTGGATTGCTGAACACATTCCGGCAATTGTAGAGGCGTGGCTTCCGGGCGAAGAGGGGGCCGAGGCGGTGGTCGATGTCCTGTTTGGCGACGTGAACCCGGCAGGGCGACTGCCCATCAGCGTGCCCCGCTCGGTCGGGCAGGTCCCGGTGTACTACGGGCATAAGCTTTCCGGCGGGCGTTCGCACTGGACCGGCAACTATGTGGACGAGAGCACCAAACCGCTCTTCCCGTTCGGGCACGGACTCAGTTACACTCGTTTTGAGTATCGGGATCTTACCTTCTCGAGTCTGCAGGTGGATGTGCACGGGCAGGTCGAGATTAGCTGTACGGTCCAGAACACCGGGGATTGTGACGGTGACGAGGTGGTCCAGCTTTATATTCGAGACCCTCAGGCGGACGTCACCCGTCCGGTGAAGGAGCTAAAGGGCTTTGCCCGCATCCACCTGACGGCCGGTGAGTCGGCGCGGGTGACGTTTACGCTGTCCGCTCACCAGCTCGGGTTTTACAACCGAGCCATGGAGTTTGTTGTGGAACCGGGTGAGATCGAGGTGATGGTAGGCACTTCCAGTGAAGACATCCGGCTTCAGGGCGCCTTCACGCTGACCGGCGAGACGGCCAGGGTGGAAGACGAAAAGGTGTTCACCACCCGTGTCCGGGTCCATCCATCCGTCCATTGAATCCCTTTCTTTGCTGCCGGGCTGCGTGTGGACGCAGTCTGGCAGGCCCATTCTCTCCAGGGTGGGTTTGACTTCCCTGGACAACCGAGGTGAGGAGCCTTTGAAGGCAGCCGTATTGCGCGCGGTTGAAGATTTGGTGATTGACGACATTCCGGCTCCCGAAGCACCGGCTCCCGGCTGGGTGCAGGTGGCCGTGCGGGCTGTGGGCATCTGCGGTTCGGACGTTCATTACTACCAGGAGGGGGCCATCGGCTCCTTCGTGCTCAGGCAGCCGATGATTCTCGGGCACGAGGTCGGTGGTGTCATCACGGCCGTGGGTGAAGGGGTGGACCTTCCCGTCGGGACGGTTGTCGCCCTGGAGCCCGGCATCCCCTGCGGAAAGTGTCCCCAGTGTCGGCAGGGTCGTTACAATCTCTGCCCGGACGTGCAGTTTTTTGCCACGCCGCCGGTGGACGGAGCGATGACCGAGCGGGTCAACCACCCGGCTGCGTTCACCTATCCCGCAAATGGCTTGACCCCGGAGGAGGCCAGCCTCGCGGAGCCGTTGTCGGTCGGGATTGCCGCGGTGGGCAAGGCGGCGCTGCATCTGGGAGAGCGGGCGCTCATTCTGGGCGCCGGTCCAGTCGGCCTGTTGACCGCACTGGCGGCCGACGCCGAGGGGGCGGTGGTGACACTGTGCGACGTGCAGGTCGACAGGTTGACGGTCGCGGAGCAGCTAGGGTTTTCGACGCTGGTTTTCGACGCCCAGCGGGATGCCGCGTACGACGCCGTCATCGACTGCAGCGGCAGTGGTCAGGCGGTAGCCTGGGGGCAGCGAGTCGTGCGGCCAGGCGGGCGCATCATTCTGGTCGGAATGGGAGCGGCCGGAGCCGTACAGCTCGACGGTTTGGACCTGTGCCTGCGCGAAGTGTCGGTGCGGGGCGTGTTTCGCTATGCCAACACGTTCCCTGCGGCGATTGAACTCCTGCGGCGGCGCCGCGATGTGCTGCCCGTATTCACGGGGCATCGAATTGCGCTGGCGGAGCTGCCCGAGTGTCTGCGTACCGGATCGTTCAGGAGTCACGTGAAAACCTTGGTCATCTTGTGACCGCCAGGTGGGGGATGTCCGTGACTGCGACGGTCCGAGAGGGGGAAGACGGCGATGGCTGAACATGAGCCCGCGGCGGCGCCGTCGTTGGCGCAGGCGTTTGCCGGGGATTTTCGCATTGGCGCCGCGGTGAGTCCGCAGGCCCTGTCCCGCCATGCGGAGCTCATCGCGCATCATTTCAACAGCGTGACGGCGGAAAACCATATGAAATTCAGCGAGGTTCATCCGCGTGAGGACGAGTACACATTTGCAGAAGCCGACCGTCTCGTCCGTTTCGCCGAACAGCACAACCTGGCGGTGCGCGGACACACCCTCGTTTGGCACAACCAGACTCCGGATTGGGTGTTCCAGGACGGCAGCGGACAGATTGTATCAGCCCCGGAGCTGCGGCGCCGTCTGCGTGATCACATCGAACATGTGGTGGGCCGCTGGAAGAACCAAGTCTACGCTTGGGATGTGGTCAACGAGGCGGTGGCGGACAGCGGTGGGGATTGGCTGCGCGAATCTCCATGGCGCAGCATTTTGGGAGACGGATACATCGCCGAGGCGTTCGCCATAGCCCACGAGGTCGATCCGCACGCGCAGCTGTTTTACAACGACTACAACGAATGCCATCCCGACAAGCGCGAGAAGATCTACCGTCTCCTACGCTGGCTTAAGGACTCCGGAGTTCCGGTTCACGGCATCGGAATGCAGGGGCACTGGGGGTTGAACAGTCCTTGTCTCGATGACATTCGCCGCACCATCGAGCGGTTTGCGGGTCTGGGCCTACGCTTGCAGGTGACGGAGCTGGACGTGTCTTTGTTTGCCTGGAACGAGACGGATGTGCGCTGGGCGGAACCCCCGGCCGAGCGGCTGGAGCGCCAGGCCCAACGGTATGAGGCCATCTTCGGGCTGCTCCGCGAGTACCGGAATGTCATCGATTCGGTGACCTTCTGGGGTACCACAGATGATCTCAGCTGGCTGAACGACTTTCCCGTGCGGGGCCGCGGCAATTGGCCGCTGTTGTTCGCGTCCGATGGGCGGCCGAAACCGGTGTTTTGGCGTGTGCTTTCCACCGCGCCATAAAGAGACAGCCCTGGCCTTTGTCTGTCGGTCGTCTTCGCACCTGCGGATGGGCTGTCCGGCCGCAGGCGCGGGCTCCTAAGGCGCTGCCAAATGGCCAAAAATTTCTATCATGACTTGAATACAAGTATAATTCAAGTATAATTCTGCGTGGAAGGATTTCGTCTCTTTAGGCTTTATCGAGGGATGCAAGTTTACATACAACAAGGAGGCATTGGCATGATCAAGGTGGCCATCATTGGCGCCGGCGCGATTTCCAGCAGCCACATTGAGGCGTATCTTGCGTTTCCAAATCGGGCCGAGATTGTGGCTGTCTCGGATGTGTACCCGGAAAAGGCAGAACAGCAGATCGCGCGCTACGACTTGCAGGCGCGGGCGGTGAAAGATTATCACGAACTCTTGGCCAATCCGGAGATTCAATTGGTCTCCGTGTGCACGCCGCCGGGGACGCACGCGGAGATTACCTGCGCATGTCTCGGGGCTGGCAAGAACGTGTTGGTCGAGAAACCGATGGCTGCCTCGCTGGCGGAGTGCGACCAGATGCTGCGGGCGGCTGAGAAGGCGAACAAGGTGCTGTCGGTGGTGGCACAGAATCGCTTCCGCACGCCGATGATGAAACTCAAGCAGGTCCTGGAGTCCGGGGTAGCCGGAAAGGTGTTGCACGCGCAGGTGGATTCGCATTGGTGGCGGGGGCACAGCTACTACGACCTGTGGTGGCGAGGCACCTGGGCGAGCGAGGGCGGCGGATGCACTTTGAACCACGCCGTACACCATATCGACGCCCTGCAGTGGATGATGGGGATGCCGACACAGGTACAGGCGGTGATGGCCAACCTCGCGCACGACAATGCGGAAGTTGAGGACATCTCGCTGGCGTTGCTGCGGTTTGACAACGGTGCTCTGGCGCATATCACGAGTTCGGTCGTCCACCACGGCGAGGAGCAGCAGCTCGTGTTTCAGGCGGAGAAGGCGATGGTGGCGATGCCTTGGCGATTGTACGCCTCCGTCTCGCGTGAAAACGGATTCCCCAAGCGGGCCACAGACGTGGAAGCGGACATCCAAGGCTTTTACGACTCGCTGCCAGAGCTTCGCTATGAAGGCCATACGGGGCAAATCGACAACGTCTTGACGGCGCTGGAAACCGGGCAGCCTGTGCTGATCGACGGGATCCAGGGGCGGCGGACGTTAGAGCTCATCACGGCCATCTACAAGTCAGCCATCACGGAAGAGCCAGCCACCCTGCCGCTTGCTGAAGATGATGGATTTTATACTCACGATGGGCTGCTGGCGCGGGCGCCGCACTTTCATGAGAAGACCAGTTCCGTCGTTTCCTTCGCAGACAACGAGATCACGACCAGCGGCACCTATGGGCGCAACGCGTAGGCAGATGGGAGGCGTCACGATGTCGAAAGCGGACGGGATGAACTATGCCCCGAAAGGAAAACCCAACCCGGTTTGTGAAAAGGGGGACTTTGTGTTTGCCGCCGTGGGGCTGGATCACGGCCACATCTACGGCATGTGCAACGGATTGTTGGAGGCTGGCGGGGAACTGAAATGGGTGTATGACGAAGACGAGGAAAAGGTGAAAGCGTTTCAGCGGACCTACCCGTCGGCCCGTGCCGCCAGGTCTGTGCAGGAGGTCCTGCAGGATGCGAGCGTGCATCTGGTCGCCAGCGCCAAGGTGCCCGCCGACCGGGCGCCGCTTGGGATCCAGGTGATGCGCCACGGCAAGGACTACTTCACCGACAAGCCGCCGCTGACCACCCTGGATCAGGTCCGGCAGGTGCGCGAGACGGTGGCGGAGACGGGGCGCAAGTACGCGGTGTATTACAGCGAGCGGCTGCACGTGGAGAGCGCGGTTTTTGCCGGGCAGCTCATTGCGGACGGTGCGATTGGCCGTGTGGTGCAGGTCATCGGTATGGGCCCGCACCGAATCGGCCTCGGCGGACGGCCGGATTGGTTCTTTAAGCCTGATCGCTATGGCGGTATCCTGTGCGACATCGGCAGTCACCAGATTGAACAGGTTCTCTTTTACACCGGGTGCGATGATGCGGTCATCGCGCAAAGCCGGGTGGCCAACTATCGGTACAAGGAATTCCCGGAGTTTCAGGACTTCGGAGATTGCGCGTTGAATCTGGGCAACGGGGCCACGGGATACTTCCGCGTCGACTGGTTTACGCCAGACGGTTTGCGCACGTGGGGCGACGGCCGCACGTTCATCCTCGGCACCCATGGGTACATTGAGCTGCGGAAGTACATCGACGTCGGTCGCGACGCAGAGGGTGACCACGTCTACCTGGTCAACGATGAAGGCGAGCATCACATCCCGGTATCCGGACGTGTCGGCTACCCGTTCTTTGGAGAGCTCATTTTGGATTGCTTGGAGCGCACAGAGAGGGCAATGAGCCAAGAGCATGCCCTGAGGGCGGCGGAGTTGGCGGTGCTCGCCCAGCTGCAAGCCGTTCGCCTGGAGGGTTGAGCGTGGCCAATCCGTTTGGAATGGAGACCGACCGCCGCTCGCTCAGTGAACAGGCGTACGAGGCGATTCGCGAGGCGATTTTGTCGCTCCGGTTGGAGCCGGGCCGCGCGGTATATGAGAATGAGCTGGCCAACATGTTGAACATGAGCCGGACGCCGGTGCGGGAGGCGGTGCGGACCCTCTTGGTCGAGGAACTGATAGAGGTGCTTCCACAGCGCGGGATGAAGGTGGCGCTCATTTCCGAGAAAAAGGTGGAAGAGGCCCGCTTTGTCCGCGAGAGCTTGGAGGTCAGTGCGCTCAGAGCGGCCATCGTTGGCTGGCACACGAACGAGTGGGGTGCGCGGCTGAAGGACGAGGTGCAGGCGGCACTGGCTGCACAGCGAAAGTCGGCCGAGACCGGCGACGTGCTGGGATTTCTGGAGGCAGACGAATGGTTTCACCGACTGCTGATGGCCGCGGCGGACAACCGGACCCTGGTCTCGATTGTCGCCCAGATGCGGGCCCACCTCAACCGCGTGCGCACCCTGTCGCTGCAAGAGTTGAAGAATGTGCAGACCTTGATAGAGGAACACGAACAGCTGGTGTCCGTGCTCACGGCTGGCGACGAGGAGCGAGCGGTCAGTCTGTTGACGCACCACCTGCGCCGGCTGCAACAGGACGTGGCCGTCGTGCGGAGCCAATACCCTTTGTACTTTCGCGACTAGAGGAGTTTTGGGGGACAAAGGACACAGCAAAGAGGTGGAACAGCGAAGAGGTGGATGTGGATGCGCATTTCAGACATCCGCGCGACAACTGTCAGCGCACCGTTGGAAGCGCCGCTGCGCCACAGCAACGGCGCCCATTGGGGCCGGTTTGTGCGGACCATTGTCCAGGTGGAGACCGACGAGGGTCTCGTTGGTCTCGGAGAGATGGGTGGCGGTGGCGAGAGCGCCGAGCAGACGTTTCGGGCTCTCCGCCCGTATCTGATTGGGCATAACCCGTTTTCTCTGGAGGAGCTGGGGTTCAAAATCGCCAATCCAACCGCCAGTCTCTACAACAACCGGACGCAGGTCCTGGCGGCCATCGAATTTGCTTGCCTCGACATCATGGGTAAGGCGCTGGGGGTACCTGTTTACCAGCTGTTCGGGGGAGAACTGGGTATCCAACTTGCCACCATGTTGCATCTGGGGGCGGTGCTTTCCAACCTGACGTTCAGTGCCGACGCCCATTACCATCACCTGCGGGACGACATCATAGCCGGCGGCAAGTTTTCGTATGTGGACGGTTGCATCGAGGTTCCCGACGGGCCCGGGCTGGGTGTGACGCTGGATCCCGACAAACTCGGCCAGTACGCGGAGGAATTCAAACGGCTGGGAGGCTACCCGTATGATCGCGATCCCGCCCGCCCTGGCTGGTTCCCGTTGATTCCGAACGACCGGTGGGCCAACCCGAACAACGAATACGGGCGCACGGCCGTCGAGGAGGGATGAACATGTACCGGCACCACGCTGATTGTCGACGGAGGCGTTCTGCTGGCAAACGGCTACGTGTAACCGGTGCCCAGAAGAAAGGAGGAGATGATTCGTGGTGAATGAGGATTTGGCGTCGCTGGTGGCCCGCGTGGTGTCCGAAACCCCAGCGTTCGATATGCACACGCACCTGTACGCGCCGGAGATGGGATCTCTGCTGTTGTGCGGGGCGGACGCAGCCTTAAACTTTCACTATTTGGTGTCCGAATCGTTCCGCGTTCATCATATGCCCTACCGGAAGTTTTGGGCGCTCTCCAAGGCGCAGCGGGCCGAGGTGGTCTGGAACGCCCTGTTTCGCGATACCTCACCCGTGAGCGAGGCCGCGTCTGGCGTCATTGAGATGGCGCGGGCGATGGGCTGTGATACCGACCGACTGACGCTGACCGCTCTGCGCGAGACGCTGTCTGACGTGCCCACGGCTGAGTATATTTCCCGCATCATGAACCTGGCCAACGTGACGCACATCGTCATGACGAACGATCCGTTCGATGACCAAGAAACCGCATTTTGGCAGGCAATGGACACGATGGACAAGAGGTTTCTCGCGTCCCTACGGATCGACAGGCTGATGAATCAGTACTCTACAGTGGCGCCTGTGCTCGCGGGGAAAGGTTACGACGTTGACCCATCTCTGTCCGGACGTTCCATCGCCGAATTACGCCGCTTCCTGGAGGACTGTGCCGATGCCGTGCATCCTGTGTATGTCGCATTTTCGGCGGCCGACGACCTGACCTATCCGGAGGAAACTGGGCCGCGCGGGCGCATCCTGCGGGAGGTGGTGCTGCCGTTCTGCCGAGAGCGGGGAATCCCGCTGTCCCTGATGATTGGCGCCCGGCGACGGGTGAATCCAGCACTGCACGACGCGGGGGACAGCGTGGTCCAGGCGGATGTGCGGCCAGTGGAGTCGCTGTGCGCGGATTACCCAGATAACCGGTTTCTGGTCAGCATGTTGGCCCGCGAGAACCAGCACGCCTTGGTCGTCGCCGCGCGCAAGTTCCATAATCTGATGCCATTTGGTTGTTGGTGGTTTGTCAACACCGACACCCTGGTGGAGGAAATCACTCGCATGCGACTGGAGCTTCTCGGTCCCACTTTCGTGGCGCAGCATTCGGACGCTCGGGTGTTGGAACACCTGATTTACAAATGGCAGCGAGCCCGCCGTGTGCTCACGCGCGTCCTGGTCGACAAGTATCAGTCCCTACAGGATTCCGGTTGGCCGGTGACTGAAGAGGTCGTCCGCCGCGACGTCGAGCGATTGTTCTCGGGGAACTTTAAGCAATTCGTTGGATGGGCCTAGTCTTCCGGCTGAACACCTGGAAACGCCAGCCCCGTGGTTTCGCGGCGCTGGTCCGGGTACCAATGAGAAACCTGTACATTTCGACATTCGACATCTTCTTACATACTAGTATGGAGGTGGTGGCTTATATGAGCGATGTCATGACAGGCCCAGTGATTTCCGAACAGCCGGTGCCTAAGGCGAAGCCCCGTCAAGTGCACGAGTTGTGGCGACGCGTGTGGAAGGAACGCTGGATATACGCCCTGTTCCTCCCCGGCTTTGCCTACTTCATCATCTTCAAGTATTGGCCGATGTGGGGCGTGATCATGGCGTTTGAAAACTATCAACCGTTTCAGGGGGTGCTAGACAGCCAGTGGGTCGGATTGGAAAATTTTCAACGCTTCTTCTCAGATCCGGCCTTTTGGCAGCTGTTTCGCAACACGTTTATTTTGGCGGTCTACAACATCGTGTTCTTCTTTCCGTGCACGATTATTGTGGCTTTGCTTCTGAATGAGCTGAGGTTGCGCTGGTTCAAAAGCGCTGTGCAGACGCTCATCTACATCCCGCACTTCTTTTCCTGGACCGTCGTTGTCGGCATCACGTACATGCTGTTGACGACGCAGGGAGGCTTGGTCAATGAGTTGCTCAAGATGGTGGGATTGCACCAGGTGAACTTTTTGGAGAATAGCGCCTGGTTCCGGCCGCTCATCGTGATTCAGGACATTTGGAAGGAAACCGGTTGGGGCACCATCATCTTTCTCGCCGCGCTGGCCGGGGTGAACGTGGAACTGTACGAGGCCGCTCGCATCGACGGAGCCAACCGACTGCAGCAGCTTTGGCATGTGACGCTGCCCGCCATCCGCGGCGTCATCATCGTCATGTTCATTCTTCGTTTGGGCAGCTTCTTGGACGTCGGTTTTGAGCAGATCTGGCTGATGCTCAACGCTATGAACCGAGACGTGGGCGAGGTCTTCGATACCTACGTGTACACGCTCGGCCTGCAGTAGGGGCAATTCAGCTACAGTGCCGCCATCGGGCTGTTCAAGTCGGTCATCGGTTTGATTTTGGTGCTCGGCGCCAATAAGCTGGCGAAATTATTCGGCGAGGAAGGAATCTATTGAGGGGGGATAGCGTGGTGAATGAACGCACCTTTGCCGGGCGCGCCTTCGACGCAGCCAACATTGTTTTGCTCACGCTGGTGTCGCTCGCCACTTTACTGCCGTTTGTCTACGTGGTGGTCGCCTCGTTTTCCGCGACGGATGACATCATCCCAAAGTCGTTTACGCTCAGCGCCTACCGATACCTGTTCTCGACCGACACGTTTGTGCGCAGTCTGGGTATATCCATTTACATCACGGTCGTCGGCACGGTGCTCAGTCTGGTTGCGACGGCGTTATCCGCCTACGCCCTTTCCCACCGGAAACTGCCGGGCCGTAGGTTCTTTCTCTTGCTGGTCCTGTTCACCATGCTGTTCAACGGCGGCATGATTCCTACCTATTTCGTGGTGAAAGACCTGGGGATGATAAATACCCTATGGTCGCTCATGATTCCAGGGCTTATCAGCAGCTTCTATCTCATTATCATGAAAAACTTTTTCCTCGAAATCCCAGAGGACTTGAAGGAAGCGGCGCGGATAGACGGGTGCACCGAATTGGGCGTTCTGTTCCGGGTGGTGCTGCCGCTCTCGCTGCCCGTGTTGGCCGCGTTTGGGTTGTTATACGCGGTTGGCATCTGGAACCAATACTTCAATGCCATTCTTTATATCAATGATCAGACCAAGTGGCCCATACAAGTGCTGCTGCAACAGATCGTGGTGTTGGCCTCAGGCGGCTTCGGCAACGCCGCCGGTTCAGCCGATGCAGTACAAGTCTTTGGACAAGGTGTGCGCATGGCCGTCATCGTCGTGTCCACCATTCCCATTTTGATAGTATATCCTTTCCTGCAAAAACATTTTGCGAAAGGTATGCTAATAGGTTCAGTCAAAGGCTGAGCTGACAGAAAAATAAGGAGGTCGAAGATGAAATGGAAGCAAAGAAGAAGTCGGTGATGACAGGTAGTGCGGTTGCGGCAGGGGCGCTGTTCTTGACGACCATTGTAAGCGGTTGCGGGGGTTCCTCCGGCGGAAACACCAGCAACAGCGGAGCGTCCTCCGACTCCAACTCTGGCGAACCGGTGACCATCACCATGTCCCTGAACTTCGATGGCAAGGAGGTGCCGAAGCCCGGAAACGAAGTAGAGAAGGCCATCGAGAAGTACACGAATACCAAGTTGAAGATTCAGGAGCTGCCCAGCACGACGTACAATCAAAAGCTGCCGGTGATGGTGGCCTCCGGCGATTTGCCGGATGTCATCGCGGCCGATCCGCACGCGCAAGGTTCATCCTGGCTGCTCAATGCGATTCAGCAGGGGCAGTTTTGGGATCTCACTCCGTACATCAAGCAGTACCCGAAGTTGTTCAACATCAATCCGATTATCCTGAAGAACGCGGAGGTGAATGGTCACCTGTACGGTTTGCCGCGGGTCCGTCCGCTGGCGCGGAACGTCACCTTTGTGCGCGCCGACTGGCTGAAAAACCTCGGCCTCCAGGTCCCGAAGACCCTTGACCAGTACCTGGACATGCTGCGAAAGTTTACCCACGACGATCCGGGCAAGGACGGCAAGAATGACACGTTTGGCCTGTCGGTGACGACTGCATTCTCGACGACTGTCGACTCATTCGCCGTCGCCTTCGGAGCGCCGAACAATTGGAAAGTCGTCAACGGGAAGTTCATTAAGGATGTGGACACGCCACAGTACCTGAAGGGATTGGAATTTGAGAAGAAATTGTACGATGAGCATTTGGTCAACTCCGACTCGGCGGTCATCCAGCGACCCCAATGGGAAGGGTACTTCTTTGACGGAAAGGCGGGCGCCATCGGCAACACATCGAACACGGGCGACGCGTACCTGGCTAGCCTGAAGCAGAATAACCCTAAGGCGGAGATTACCGCGTTTAGCGCGCTCGCGGCCCCGGATGGCCAGATCCGTGTACCCGCAGGTCCTGGCTACAATGGGGAGCTCATGTTTCCGAAGTCGGCTGTGAAGACCGAGGCGCAGCTGAAGCAAATCCTCAACTTCTTTGAAAAACTCGACGACCGTCCGATGGCCAACCTGCTCGCCTACGGAATTAAAGGCAAGGACTATACCGTCAAGAACGGAAAGGCGGTTATTAACCCGAACTCGGACTATAACGATACGGTGGCATACCCGTACCGCTTTCCGTTAGGCGTTGTGGATCCGACTACGTATGCGATACCGGCCGCGAATCTCAGCGCAATTGACCAGCTAACCAACAAGCTGGTCGAAGAGAACGACAAGTATGTCGTCACGGACCCGACCTATACGCTGACCTCGCCGACGTACCAACAGCGCGGCGCGCAGCTCGACAAAATACTGACCGATGCCAACACGCAGTTCTTGCTCGGCAAGATCACGGTGCAGCAGTGGAAGGCGCAGGTCAAGAAATGGCATGAGGAGGGCGGAGACCAGATCGCGAAGGAGTATGCTGAAGCATACGCGAAGCAACAGAAATAACCATGACCAGGCAAAACATGAGTTATTCGTGAAGGCAAAGGGCTGCCCATGTGGCAACCCTTTGCCTTTGGAACGTCGGTTTCTTCCACACCCATACGGCAACGGTTGACGCCACCACCCCCTATGGCTGCGGCAAGTTGGAAAAGTCCGTTGCATCTTCAATTCTATCTTGCTAATATAATTGTAACTCAGTTGCGTCAACTTGGTTTCACATCTGATTGTGAAGAACGGTATTGCTCTCGGTGTCATTGATACCGAAGTTACAGATATCTGTTCCGAGTGCGCATCATCACCGGCATGGCTCGCGCGGCGTGTTGGTGGAGGTCGCCGGAATCGCGGAGACCATAAACGCGCGAAAGCGTAGAAGTTTTTAGGAGCGGTGGTATGCGTCTGATCGTGGGAATCACGGGTGCCTCCGGGGCCATCCTCGGGATTCGCACCCTTGAAGTTTTGCGAGCGTTACATGTCGAGTCGTACTTGATTCTGAGCAAGTGGGCGGAAGCTACCATTCATCAGGAGACCGACTGGTCGCTGGCCGATGTCAAGCAGCTGGCCACCCATGTCTATTCAGCGGCCGACCAAGCTGCGGCCGTGTCGAGTGGCTCGTTTCCCGTCGACGGGATGATTGTGGTCCCGTGCAGCATGAAGACACTCGCCAGTATACGTATGGGACTCGCGGACAATCTGATTATGCGGGCAGCCGACGTTACCATCAAGGAGTCACGGAAGCTGGTGCTGGTTCCGCGCGAGACGCCTGTTAGCGCCATTCACTTGGAGAACATGCTAAGCTTGGCGGAGATTGGCGTATCCATTGTTCCGCCCATGCCGGCATTTTACAATCGACCTACGAGTGTCGATGACATCGTGAATCACATCGTGGCCCGAGCACTCGATCAGTTTGGGATAGAGTCCAATCTGATCAAACGATGGAAAGCGGATTAGTCACGGAGGGTGGCCAGTCTGCGATCTATGGTGACGCGGCACCAAAATCTAACTGGAATGGGGATGGTCGATTGCTGGCCGTGATTCGCACGATGCAACTGTTGGACGCGCTGGTCCAGGCGCCGGATGGCATGGGCGTGATGGAGCTGGCGAATGCCTTGAAGATTCACAAGGCGGATGTGTCGAGAATTCTCTCCACGCTCCAAGACATGGGGTATGTCATCCAGGACGAGCGGACAGACCGATTCACCGTTTCATTCAAGTTTGTGGCGATGGCGCTGCGGTACAAGGATCACACAGAGTTGGAGGACATCGTGCAGCCAGTGCTCGCGGAGTTGGTCCGTCAGACCGGAGAGAGTGTGCAGTTTGCAGTGGAGCAAAACCGCGAACTGATTTACGTGGAGCGGATGGATGGTACCAAACCCCTACGGGTGGCGTCGATGCTCGGATTGAGCGCTCCCCTGCACGCCACGGCGGCGGGGAAGGTGTGGTTGGCCAGCCTGCCCACAGAGGAAGTTGTGGCGTTAATGAAGGAACGCGGCATGGAGGCTGTTACCGAACACACCATCACGGATCTGGACGCATTGCTGCGCGAGCTGGCACAGGTGCGTCAGCAAGGGTATGCCGTATCGCGGGAAGAGGTCAATCCAACCGTGTTTGGCCTGGCCGTCCCTGTACATGACCGAAAGGGGATGGTGCGGGCCGCCGTGGTGGTCACCCTGCCGATGTATGAGGCCACGGGTGAGAGGATTGATGCTGTGAAGTCGCGAGCGATGAAAGCGGCCGGTATTCTCACGGAGCAGCTCTCGCTCATTTGGTGATCTCACGCGTTCCTGGTCCCATTGGCCGTTTCCCAATTGGGATCTTTCAGCCAAATGGCTCATGAGCATCCTTCGGACATGCGACCTGACAGGGAGGTGAGAGAGGTGAGGGCGAGGTTGCCACCGCATGTGATGCCACATCACACGGAGGCGGTGTCACAGATGTACTTGGATACGACTGTCATCCTATAGGCTTCTCCAGGCATCGCCGCGGTGGACAAGGCTATGGAGATTTTGGGGGAGCAAGTGTCTGTGTGGCCGCCTTTGGCGCCCGCGGACCCAGCCCAGGAAGGGACGAGGTTACATGTCGCACGGAAATCCGTTGGATCTGAGAGCATGGTTGGCTGATATGCAGGCGCGTGAAGAGCTCCAGGTGGTCCAGGGCGCCAATTGGGAACTTGAACTCGGCGCCATCAGTGAGTTGAACGTGCGGTGTGACGGCAACAAAGCGCTGCTGTTCGACGACATCCAGGGCTATCCGCGAGGGTTCCGGGTTTTGACATGCACCACCAGCAGCCCGTTTCGCCTGGCTTCCCTCCTCCGTGCGCCGCTCACTCGTGACCACAACGAGCTGGTGCGTTGGCTGCGGGGTAAACCGAAGGAGTGGGAGTCACGAGCTGGCGACTTTGGTTACATCTCGGTGAAGGATGGACCCGTTTTCGAGCATGTGGACAGAGACGGCGCGGTCGATGTGCTGAAGTTCCCGTCTCCTCTGTGGCACGAGGGAGATGGGGGCCGCTACATCGGTACCGGCTGCGCGGTCGTGACGAAGGACTACGATTCGGACTGGATCAACGTGGGGACGTATCGAGTGATGGTGCACGACTCTACTCACGTGGGCCTGGATATGGTCTCCGGGAAGCACGGGCAAATCCAATTTCAGAAGCATGCAGCGGCGGGCAAGCCATTCCCGGTGTGCATTGTGATTGGTGCCCATCCGCTGTGTTACCTCATCTCCGGCATCGAGGTGCCGTACGGGATGTGCGAGTTCAACTATATCGGCGCCATTCTGAACGAACCGGTGGAGGTAGTGCACGGAGAACTGACGGGACTGCCGTTCCCGGCTGCCGCGGAGATTGTCCTTGAGGGGTGGATTTACCCTGGCGACGAACGATTGGAAGGTCCCTTTGGCGAGTTTCACGGGTATTACCAGGCTGGGGCGAAATCGGCACCGGTTGTGACGGTGGAACGCGTGTACTACCGGTCCCATCCTATCATCGTCGGCAGTCCGCCGGCCAAACCACCCAATGACTACTCGTACTCCAAGGCGGTGATGCGCTCGGCTCTGCTGTTTGATGCCCTGGTGGCCGCCGGAGTGCCTGGCGTTGAGTCGGTGTGGGCGCACGAAATCGGCGGAGCGCGAATGTTCACCGTGGCCAGCATCAAACAACGGTACGCCGGTCACGCTCGCCAGTGTGGCCATGTCCTCAGCCAGTGTGGGGTCGGGGCGTACATGGGACGCTACTCGGTCGTGGTGGACGACGACATCGATCCGTCCAATCTGTCCGAAGTCATGTGGGCGGTCGCTACTCGTACAGACCCGGCCAGAGATATCGACATCATCCACAACGCGATGGGCTCGAAGAACGATCCGATGTCCGTCGCATACACGTCCAAGGCGATGTTCAGCTCGCGAGCCATCATCGACGCCTGCCGCCCGTTTGATCACCTGCAGGACTTTCCGCCGGTGGCACAGGTCAGTGCTCGCCTGCAAGACGAGGTGAGGGCCAAGTGGCGTGACGTCCTGCCACTGTGAGCGGACGTTCTGGTGCTGGCGCCACTCTGCCTCATGACAGAGGATTTGACATCCGTGTCATGACGAGTGAAGTCTCGTTCAGCACGGAAAATAAACGGGAACCATGGAAAGGACGTACGTTATGGAGAGGCCTGAGTCTCGCGGTTCAACTTGGTCCGTGTATCAGTGGGCCATTGTATTGATGCTTCTCGCGGCGTTGGTCATCTCGGCTATCGACCGAGTCAACATTTCTATCGTTGGAGCCTATTGGGTTAAGCACCACATCATGACCTCTCAGCAACTGGGTCTGCTGCAGTCCATCTTCAGTTGGTCGCTGACACTGTTCCTGTTGGCTGCGGGACCTATCGCTGATCGCTTTCACCCGCGCCGGGTCCTCCCCATCGGCATGGTCCTGTGGACGGTGGCGACCTGGCTGTCCGCCATCACTCTGAAGATACCCGTACTGGCGGCATTTCGAGCCTTGCTCGGTCTCGGCGAGTCGGCCCTGCTACCCTCCGCGCCGCGGATTGTCATTGAAAACATTCCGGCGCGCGACCGTAGCAAGGCTATCAGCCTCTATTTCACGGGGAACAAATTGGGCCCGACGCTCGGTCTTCCCCTGGCAGCCGCAGTCTTGGTATGGCTTGGTTGGCGGCAGGTGTTCTTCGTTACAGGCGCCC
This sequence comes from Alicyclobacillus shizuokensis NBRC 103103, assembly GCF_001552255.1. Lineage (GTDB taxonomy): Bacteria > Bacillota > Bacilli > Alicyclobacillales > Alicyclobacillaceae > Alicyclobacillus_G > Alicyclobacillus_G shizuokensis. The sequence goes on along the minus strand of NZ_BCQV01000012.1, from coordinate 99,844 downwards.
TTAGCCTGATATGGGCGATAGTCTGGTTGCTCATCTATCGAAAAGACAAGGGAATCCAGCCTGCATCGGACACGCCTGTGGCCGGGGGAAACGTCTCCTGGGGGCGACTGTTCGCATATCGCAACACGTGGGCGATGATCATCGGTCAATTTGGGTATCTGTACGTGCTATATGTGTTCTTGACCTGGCTGCCGGGGATTTTGGTTTTGCAGGAACACCTGAGCATCGGTCAGAGCGGCTCTCTCAGTGCGCTGCCCTTTATTGTGTCCATCGTCACGACCATTCTCGGTGGATGGTTGGCGGATGCCTGGGTGAACCGTGGCGGGAACCGGACCATGGTACGTAAGACGATCATCGGAGGCGGTCTTGTGCTCAGCACCGTTTGCGTGCTCATTGCCGCTTACAGCACTTCGTCAACGATGACGGTGGTGTTTTTGGTACTCACCATGGCTGCGATGGGGCTCGTGACCGGGAGCGTGAACTCCCTGCCCATGGACCTGGCTCCGCCCAAGGTGGTCTCCTCGGTCAGCTCGTTGCAGAACTTCGGTGGCAACATGGGTGCATCGTTCGCACCCCTCATCACCGGTGCGCTGTACGGCGCGTTTCACAGCTTCCGAATCCCGCTCATCATCACCGGAGCTGTAGCGCTGTTGGGCGCACTCGCCTACGTCATTCTGCTGGGCAAGGTGGAGCGTACGTACGAGGTGGAGGCATTGGAGGAACCTGTATCTGGAGCTGTGGCGCTTGAAGATTGAAATCAGTATCTGAAATTGTGCCTGAATTCCTGCTATGAAGACCTGGATTTACATAATCGAAGTGTGGGTTCAGGGTGTAGGTTGACGAAAGAAATAACGGATCGTCAGATTCACTGTCGAGGCAGAGTGTTCCGATAGGAAAATCTATATTTTACAGATTGTGAACAGGGCAAACCAGCGGAAACGCTGGGACGCAAAGCCACGGGTCTACGGACGTATGTCTATGGCAGCCGGGTTGCCACATCATCCAGACAATTACAGGTGATCGGTCAGGCAACCGTACGTCCATGCGCAGGTTGCTTTTTTTGCTGCATCTGACGCTCGGCACTTGGGGACTAGACAACAATGAAGATCCATGGTGGTAGGGGGATTGCATTCATGAACAACCTCAGGCTGGGTGTCTTCTTGTCGTCGCTGCGCATCAAACTCCTAGCCATGTCGCTGGCTATGCTGATGATTCCAAGCCTGGTAATTGGCCTTGTAACCTATGAGATCACGAAGAAGCAACTGGAGGCTGCCGGTGAGCAGCAGTTGAAACAGGATGTCCTGCATGTGTTCGCACTGATTGACGAAGCCAACATGCAGGTGAAGGCCGGCAGGATGACCTTGGCGGCTGCTCAAGAAATGGTGAAGGAACAGGTTCTGGGCCCAAAGGATAAGCAGGGGCACCGGCCTATCAATCCCAGGTTTAAGATAGGGTCCAACGGATACATCATCGCCATCAATGATCACGCCGTCAGTCTGATGAATCCTCTGGTGGAGGGACAGGACAACTGGAACCAGAAGACCGTCGACGGTGTCATGTCGGGTCGGGAGATGGTCCGGTTGGCTGCCAAAGGCGGCGGGTATCTGACGTACATGTGGCCGCTGCCGAATTCCAAGGGCGTGGCCAAGAAGATTGTCTACGTTCAAAAAGACCCGGATTGGGGTTGGAATGTGGCCGCCGGGTCGTATATGGCGGATTTTGAGGCTCCTGCCAACCAGGTGCTGCACATGTTGCTGATTGTCCTGGTGCTGGAGGTCGTTCTGGGTGCCCTGGCGAGTCTGTGGCTTGCCGGGCGGATCGCGAAGCCGATTACCAAAATGGCGCATCAGGTGGAGCGTGTCGCCGCGGGAGATCTGAGTGTGGAACCTCTGGTCAAGCGCGGCAATGACGAAATTTCTCGCCTGGCGGCCGGCTTTTCCCGCATGATGAATCACCTGCGCGACCTGATTAAGAACATCAGCGAAACTTCCGAGCAACTGGCGGCATCCGCCGAAGAACTGTCGGCAAGCGCGGAGGAGAACATGCGGGCGACGGAGCAGGTGACACAGACTGCACAGGATGTAGCCGCGGGCGCCGAGCGGCAGGTACACACCGTTGGAGAAGGGGCAAACGCCGTGAACCACATCGCGGGCGCCATGGAACAGATTGCCCACAATGCGCAGGAGGCGTCGGCATCGGCTGCGAAGGCGGTAGAAATCTCCAAGTTGGGGAACGACTCCATACAGTCCGTGCACGCGCAGATGAGTTCCATCCAGGAAATTGTCGATCAGGCGGCCGTCGTCGTCAGAGGTCTCGGTGAGCGGTCGCAGGAGATCGGTCGGATTGTTGAAGTCATCACCGACATTGCGGAGCAGACCAACCTGTTGGCGCTGAATGCCGCCATTGAGGCCGCGCGAGCCGGAGAGCATGGGCGGAGCTTCGCCGTCGTCGCCGGAGAGGTGCGCAAGCTGGCGGAGCACTCCAGTCAGTCGGCGCAGCAGATTGCTGATTTGATCTCCAGCATTCAACAGGAGAGTCAGGCTGCCGTACAGTCGATGGAGGCCAGCACGTCCGAGGTCAGCGCCGGACTCCACGCCGTTCACGACGCGGGCGAATCATTTGGGCAAATTGGTGAATCGGTCTCGGAAGTGGTACGGCAGTTCGAAGAGGTGTTTGCGTCAGTACGGCAATTGACCGATAGGGCGGAGCAGCTGCAGACACTAATGGGCAACGTATCCACCGTCACCGACTCGACCTCGGCCGGGATGCAGACGGTGTTCGCGTCCACCGAGGAACAATTGGCGTCGATGGAGGAGATTTCGGCTTCAGCCCAGTCTCTGAATCGGATGGCGGAGCAATTGCAGACGCTGGTCGGTCAGTTCAAGATGTGACCGTCTATTCCACACAGGAAACACCTGGCGGAAGCCATTCTGGCTCCAAGCAAAGGTCGGCCTTTGAAAGGTCAGCCTTTGCTGGAGCATTTTTGTCAAGCTTCTGGCGGCTCTGAGGCACCATTCTCCCCGCATCGTTCGCCGCCTTGTCTAGCGGCCGCCAGTTATGCGCTGTGGCTGTCCGCTATCTGTTGCTGCGCCGCCCACAGTTGCGCAAACTTACGCTCCGCAAACCAATACGTGATAAAGATGCACACGCTCATGAAGAAGAAAAACAGGAGAAATGTGAAGCGCAAGGACACGAACAGCAGGGCACCGAGACAGACAAGGTTGAGAAACGTGAGGTGGAACTTGTACAGACCCAGTTTGAGGCTGGTGACGAGTAACCGCCCGTGCGTGTAGTATCCGTGAACCATGAGCGGGAACAGGCTCACTGCTGCGGAACTGTAGATCACAGTGAGGATGCCAAAAAACAGGATGACTATCAAATTGAACGAACTCTGCAGGTGGACAGCGATGCGAAGGTCCACATACAAAATCACGCCAACCGCGGTCATCACCAACCCTGTGATGAGACTCTGCTTGAAGTTCTCCCGGTAATATCGATAATAGGTGCGGAGCACGGGCGGATCGTTCCCTTTCAACCACTGCCGGACGATGGCAAACCCCGCCGCCGTTGCCGGGTAGACGGTGATTATCAGGATGCAATTGACCAGTACCAGTAGATTCAGGAGGAACAGGTTGTAAATCCACTTGCACGCCCGATAGAGGAATCCGTCCAACTGAAACACGGTTTCCACATCCTATTCGCAATTCTGTTTCTTGAACCGCATGAATCCCTTTTCATCCGCGCCTGGCATCCGCCGTATAACTAGTAGTATGCGCGAAAACGGGTCGCCAAGACAACCGGCAAATCTCTCGGTACGCCGGTGAGGTGAGGATTCAATGCCGATAAGGGGGTGATCCGATGATATGCTCAAGGCTCGTGAAAGTGTAGCCCATACCGAGCGCAATTTCGATGATATAGGGTAGGGCTTCCGTGGTGCCCTTAACACGCCCCGAGCAGTGTTGCAGAATGATGGATCCAGGCCGCAGCCGTGGGACAACATTGCGCGCAATCTCCGAACCGGGAATTCCTGTCCAATCGTGGGAGTCGATATCCCACAGCACCACTTCAAAACCCAGGCTGCGAATGTACGAATCCAACGCATCGTGCGTACTTCCGTAGGGTGGTCGAACAAATCGTGGAGAGACGCCAAGGCATTCCCGGATTACCGCGTCGGTGTCCATGAGTTCAGAGCAAACGTCGTCGGCACTCAGCTTGGTGAGATCCGGATGGCTCCAGGAGTGGTTGCCAACTGTATGACCGGTGTTCGCCATCCGACGCAGGACGTCCGGGTACTTTTCAACCTGTTGACCCAGACAAAAGAATATTGCCGGAATACGGTAGTGGTTCAGGATGTCAATAATGAACGGTGTATACTCCTCATCGGGGCCATCGTCAAACGTCAGAGCCAAGCCCCGTCGCCTTTGGCCAGCGGAATGAGCGTTTACCTCCATCGCGGCTCCTCCCATACCCATTGGTCGGTTTCTTATACAGATACCACGAAAAACGCGCATCGGCGAGCACCCGTGGCTGCCTGCGGAGAAGGGGCGCCCTGGGGCATCTTGGTCGCAGACGTATCTACAACCGCCCGCTGCATCTCCTGGAGATTCTGACTTCCTCGTCAGACGTGGGGGGATGGTGCTTGTTGTCGATTGTTATGCAAAAAATCACACATTTAGACCAAAAAAATCTACCTCTTTACATGGTTGAATCAAGAAGTAATCGCTATCATTGTATTTGCGAACTAATTGCAATGTTGTGAGGAGGTGGCAGCCTGTCGGGATGATCAATGTGGAAGTACAACGGGGGTCTCTGATGAGGAACATCATCACAACACGTGCCCGCTGCATGTGAACGATGCTTTTATCTCTCCAGTGGCGGTCGGTGTACCTATATTTGTTTGTTGGTTATCAAAACTAATCGCTTCGCATGTTGGGTTCCATGGCCGATTCGAGGAGGGGAAAGGATGTCGAAGAAGCCGAGTGCAAAAAGGTACACGACAATGTCTGGAGCGGCCGCGGTGACGCTGACAATGGTGGCTGGCCTGTCCTTGGCTGGGTGTTCATCCAATGGCAGCTCGCAGAAGCACGATTCGGTGACGGTGGCGTTGCCTCCGATAACATCGCTCGACCCGACCGCTTGGCAGGCGCAGATTCTCATTGATCAAGGGACGGTCCTGGAAGGATTGACCGGATACGACAAGAACCTGAAGATTGTCCCCAAGGTGGCGGACCACTGGACGGTGTCGAAAGACGGATTGACCTGGACGTTCTATCTGCGCAAGGACGCCAAGTGGAGCAATGGCGATCCGGTGACAGCGAATGACTTCTACTACGCCTGGATGCGCATGCTGGACCCGAAAAACACGAGCGCTCAGCTGTGGGCGAGCTTCGTGACGTCGGTCAAGAATGCGACAAACTATCACACCGGCAGCGCCAAGGCGAGCGACGTGGGAATCAGGGTGATCAACGACTATGAGATTCAGATTCAATTGCAGACGCCGAACTACGGCCTGCCGACTCAATTGGCGCTGGCTTCGGCCATGCCGTTGAACAAGAAGGTGGTGGAAAAGCACCCTACCAATTGGTACCTGCCACAGTATTTTGTCGGGAACGGCCCCTATGTGGTGTCCTCCTTCAAGCCGAACGGCAAGATCGTCTTGACGCGGAACAAGAATTACGTCGGCAATAAGAAGGTTGAGAATGTCGGCAATGTGCAAACCATCAACATTGTGCCGGCGCCCAGCTCTCCCCTGCAAGCCTACAAGGCCAATCAGTTGGATGTGGTTCAGATTAATAATCCTTCCGACTTTAAGTATGCCCAGAGTAATCTGAAGGGGGAGCTGCACGAGGTTCCCAACTATGACGTGTACGCGTTTGCGTTTGACAAGTCCCTTGACAAGTCACCGTTGGACAACCCGCTGGTGCGCAAGGCCATCGCCGAAGCGATAGACCGCAGCAAGGTTGTCGAGGCGCTAAGTGGCATGGCTAATCCGACAGACGTGTTTGGGCCTTCCTCCTGGACGCCGACGAAGTATCAAAAGGGCATCAAGATGAACGTCGAGGACGCCAAGAAGCTTTTGGCGCAGGCTGGGTACCCCAATGGCAAAGGGCTGCCCACATTTGAGTTGTACACACCGACCCAGAACGACAATCGCAATGCGGTGCTGGCGGCAGAGTCCGTTCAGCAGCAGCTCAAGCAAAACCTGAACATCAATTTCAAGATTGAACCGCTATCCAGTCAGGTGTATGGCGACTACGTGTGGGGCAATTACCAGAAAGGCGTCAATCCTGGCTACATGATGTTCAATCAGGCGCTCAACTGGCCCAGCCCGGCCAACGCGGACCTGGGTGCTGCGCAGGGTAGTTGGTACGACTTTCACTATGAATTTCGGAATTATGTAGGAAAGACCGCAATCGTTGACCACAACCCCTACTCTGTGGCCAAGTATGGCAATCCGGACGACAAGAGCAAGGGCATCTCGTGGTCGGATTGGGTGCCCTTGCAGAAAGCGTATGAACAGGACGCCAAGTACCTCACAGATTATAGGAATAGACAGACAGATCCAGACATCAAGAAATATCTGACCCCGGTTGTTCCGTATTCGCAGACTTGGAACGCCTATGTGCAGCGCTGGAAGGACGCCAAGACGGATGCTGACAAGCACCAGGCTTGGGCCGACGCATGGAACTGGGTCGGTGGTGCTTCCAATAGCGGTGGAAACCCGGACGGACTGGACATACAGGTATGGAAAGATCAGCACCGGAATCAGACCGAATACAACTGGTTTGTGTGGAACACGAAGGAGCAGTTCTACGACAACGACGCTCAGGCAGCCGCCGATGCGGGCAAGCTTGCTCAGTCCATTATCGACAACGCGTGGATGGTGCCCTTGTATGATTCGATGAATACCTACTTGGCCAAGCCTTGGGTGCACAATGTGGTGGCCAACCGATTTGCGTGGGCGAACTTCTTCCAGTTGCAGTACCTGACAGTGGACAATGGAAAGGATACCAGCGGCTGAACGGGTGAGCTTGCAACTTCAGTGGGCGTGGGTGGCCGTGCTTCCGCGACCGCCCAACCACCCGTCCCCTGCCGCCAGCGAGCACGGTTGGAGGACGGATCGCAGCTTGGTGCAGGGGACCTGCTTCGCCGGATAACCCATGAGAAAGGGGAGTCAGGATGGCCATCGCCAAATTTCTGACCAAGCGCATCATCGCCATCATTATCACGACGGCGGTCATCATCGCCCTGTCGTACATTCTCATGTACATTGCCCCGGGGAGCTTCTTTAATCAACAGCAGGTTGGGCAGCAAGCTCAAACACTGGCGGCTGAGAACCCGCAGGCGTTCCAGGCGATGATGAACGACTGGAAGGAACGGTATGGGCTGGATCAACCACTCTATCTCCAGATCTGGCGTTACATCTATCACTGTTTCACGCTCAACTTTGGCACGTCGTTTGAGAATCCAACGACGCCCATAATGGATACGCTGAAATCCGGTTTTCCCATCAGCTTCATTCTGGCCCTCGGCTCTGTGATCCTGTCTACCATTGTCGGCATTCCACTCGGGATTTTGGCCGCGGTGCGGAAGAACACCTGGGTGGACTACGTGATGACGACGCTCTCCCTGGGGGGGCAGGCGATTCCCTCATTTGTGTTTGCCGTTCTCTTGATGTTAGTGTTTGGTGTCCTCATCCCAATTTTCCCCATAAGTGGTTGGGGGAGTGTTCAGCAGGCCGTCTTGCCCATCATCGCGCTCGCCGTCGGGAACATCGGGAATGTCGCCCAGTACATGCGCAGCAGCATGATTGACACCATGGGACTGGAGTTCATTCGCACCGCTAGGGCCAAGGGGGTTCCGGAGTGGGCCGCTGTCCTTCGGCATGCGTTCCCGAACTCATTGATTGCTCTGGTCACTGTCATTGGACCGCAGTTTGCCTTCACTGTGGTCGGCACGGTCTGGATTGAGAATCTGTTCTCCATCCCGGGACTGGGCTCACTGCTGAATCAGGCGTTCGGAGCGGACGACTTTCCGCTTGCCATCACGTACATCTTTATCCTCTGCCTGTTGGTGATGATCACGAATCTATTGGTGGACATCTGTTATACGATCCTGGACCCACGAATTCGGCTCAAGTGATCTCTGACAAGTCGACTGCAAAGAATCCACAAGGAAGGGGAGAGCACGCGTGTCGGTAGTGGAAGGCGTTTTACAGGCCGATTTAAGGCCGAAGCCACCCGCATCGCGGCGAGTTTTGGCCTGGCGGCGATTTGCCCGCAATCGCTTGGCCGTCGCCGGTCTCGTTTGGGTGGGCATCTTCATTATCGTGGGTATCATTGGCCCCTGGGTTGCGCCCTACTCGTATACCACCACCGATTATGGGAGCGCCAATATGGGCCCGAGCGCTACCCATTGGTTTGGCACCGACAGCCTTGGTCATGACATGCTCAGCGAGTTACTGTACAGCATCCGCTTTGCCTGTATCATTGGTTTTGGGGCAACGGCGGTGGCTTTTGTCATCGGCGCCATTTTGGGCCTGTTGGCCGGGATGATGGGCGGTATCGTTGATAATATCATCATGCGACTCGTAGACTTGATGTTCGCCTTTCCCGCTTACTTTCTGAACCTCATCTTGGTCATTGACTTGGGCCGCGGCATCCTGCCCATTTTCATCTCGATAGGTATCACCCAGTGGTCCGGCTACGCCCGCCTGATCCGCGGTCTGGTGTTGTCGCTGCGCGGGGGCGAAATGGTTGAAGCCGCCATCTCACTCGGCGCTACCAAACGGTACATCGCCTTACATTACCTGTTTCCCAACATCATCGGCAACGTCATTGTGTCGTTGTCGTTTGGCATCCCGTACGCGCTCATTCAGGACGCCGGGCTCAGTGTCGTCGGACTGGGACTGCGGCCGCCGATGCCGAGCTTTGGCAATCTGGTGACCACCGGGGCTGCCGACATGATGGGGTATCCGTGGCTGCTCGTGTTTCCGGCCGTGCTGTTTGCAATCACGCTGCTGGCCTTTCTGTTCGTTGGCAATGGCCTGCAAGAGGCGTTCAACACAAAGGGGGCGTCGAAATGAGTGACATCCTGTTGGACGTGCGGGACCTAACCACCCATTTTCGGCGTCCGGACGGTCTGGTTTACGCGGTCAACGGTGTGAGCTTTCAGGTGCGCCGCGGGGAGACGCTCGGCATCGTGGGCGAGAGCGGATCGGGGAAATCGGTGTCGGTGCTGTCCATTCTCGGATTGATTGGCGAAAACGGGAAAGTGGTGGCGGGCACCGCAGAGTTTGAAGGGGTGGACCTGCTCAAGCTCAATCGGCATGAGATGCGGGCGGTGCGCGGGCGCGAGATTGGAATTGTGTTCCAAGATCCGATGACCAGTCTCAATCCTATCAAGCGCGTGGGTCAGCAGGTTATGGAAGTGATGCTGGTGCATCGCTTGTGCAGCAAGCAGGAGGCCTGGGACCGGGCCGTGGCGCTGCTGGAGGAAGTCGGCATTGCCGATCCGCACCGCAGGATGAAGAACTACCCGTTTGAGTTGTCCGGCGGTATGCGGCAGCGTGTGATGATTGCCATCGCGCTGGCTTGCCAGCCGAAGCTGCTGATTGCGGACGAGCCGACGACGGCGCTGGACGTCACCGTCCAGATGCAGGTGCTCTCGGTGCTGCGCGAGGCGCAGGTGAACCGTCAGATGAGCACCATCATGATCACCCACGACTTGGGTGTTGCGACCAACTTGTGCGATCGCGTCATCGTCATGTATGGCGGCCAGGTGATGGAATCGGCGCCGGTGGAGGAGTTTGTCCGCCACTCGGCCCATCCCTACAGTCGCGCCTTGAAGTCTTCCATTCTGGAAATCGGCAGCCGGGGCCGGAAAATCGCCCCTATTCCGGGCAATCCGCCGGTGATGATTGAGCCGCCCCGCGGGTGCCCGTTTGCGGATCGGTGCCTGTTGGTGACCGACCGTTGCCGTGACGAGATACCGGATCTGCGTATCATCGCGCAGGAGCATGTTGTCGCCTGCCATCGAGCGGAAGAGGTGCTGGAACATGTCGCACAGTGAATTGCTGGTCGTCGAAAACCTGAGCAAGACATTCAAGGTGCCGGGCGGGACGTTGAAGGCGGTGCAAAACGCGTCGTTCACGCTGGGTCCCGCAAAGACGCTCGGTTTAGTGGGAGAGAGCGGATCTGGGAAGTCGACGCTTGGCCGAGCGGTTCTTCGCCTGATTGAAGCGGACAGTGGCTCCATCGTCTTTGACGGTGTGGATATCCGCAGCCTGTCGACCAAAGAGCTACGGTTAAAGCGCAAGGACATGCAAATGATCTTTCAAAACCCGCTGTCCTCTCTCAACCCGCGCATGACCGTGGAACGCAATATCAAGGATCCGCTCATCATCCACAACATTGGCGATGCCAAGGAGCGCTCCCACCGGGTGCGCGAATTGATGGAACGGGTGGGGCTGTCGGAAAATATGGCGCGCGCCTATCCCACGGAGCTGTCCGGGGGTCAGCAGCAGCGCGTCGTGATTGCCCGGGCGCTGGCCCTGAACCCGAAGCTCATTGTCTGCGACGAACCCGTCTCTGCTTTGGACGTGTCCATCCAACTCCAGATCATCTCGCTGCTGCAGGATCTGCAGCGTGAACACAATCTTTCCTACATCTTCATCTCGCACAACTTGGCGGTGGTGGAGTACATGAGCGACGCTGTAGCGGTCATGTACCTGAGTGAGATTGTGGAGCGGGCGCCTGTGGACGAACTGTTTGCCCATCCGCAGCACCCGTACACGCGTGTGCTGATGCAATCGGTGCTTAAGGTGCCGGAATCGCTCGCCCAGAGATCTACCTTCTCCACATTGCCTGGCGAAATTCCATCGCCCATCAATCCACCCTCCGGCTGCCCGTTTCATCCACGCTGCCCGCTGGCCACCGACATCTGCCGAACGACCAAACCCGAGGAGAAGATGGTGGGTGACCAGCATCAGGTGTCCTGCCATCAGGCCGGTGTGACTGCCCAGGTTATCTGACGGAGTTCCAATTGCCGCCTAAGCCCGAGTTTCGGACCAAGGCGGCGCCTTTGTCCGGTTGTCGACAGGAGGTGATAGCATGAACGCGCTGGTCCGCATGAATCAGTTAGGGTATCTGCCCGGCATGCGCAAATGGTTTGTAACTGATGTGAAAGCTGAGGAATTCGAGGTCTTGGACGCGGAAGGAACGTGCGTGTGGATGGGCCGCCTGGAGGGACCGCACATGCTCCCCGCCTCGGCGGAGACGGTGTTTGTCGGCGACCTCAGTGCAGTCGACCAAGCCGGCCTGTACACTATCCGTATCCCCGGCGTCGGTACCGGTCCGGCGTTCCGCATCGGACCGGACGTGTACATCGATGTCCAACAGGCGCTGTTGAAGTTTTTCTACTACCAACGCTGTGGGACTGATTTGCTGCCCCAATACGCAGGGGCGTGGACGCATGCGGCCTGCCACTTGGGGGATTGCATCGACTATGAGCAGCCGCAGCTTCGGCGCCCGTCGCCGGGCGGTTGGCACGACGCGGGCGATTATGGCAAATATACGGTTGCCGCCGCTGTCACGGTGGCTGACTTGCTGCTGGCATATGAATGCTTTCCGCAGGTGTTTGCGATCCCGGTTGGCATCCCGGAATCGGGCGGGGATATACCCGACATTCTCAGTGAGGTCGCTTATGAGCTCCGCTGGCTGTGGACGATGCAGCGCGCCGATGGGGCAGTGTACCACAAGGTGACGACGAAGGAGTTCCCGGGATTGGGTGTCATGCCCGAAAACGACCTGGCCCCCTTGTACTTTGCGCCTGTCTCCGCGGCTGCGACAGGTGCCTTTGCGGCTGTGATGGCCATGGCCGCCCGCGTGTATCGGACGGTTCACCCTGAACTCGCCACTCGTTGTTTGCAAGCCGCGCGGCGCGCCTACCATTGGCGTGAGGAAAATCCGCAAGCGGCGTCGCAAGGGTTCATCAATCCTCCCGATATCCACACTGGAGAGTACGGGGATGTCGTGGTGGCCGATGAGTGGTACTGGGCGAGTGCAGAGTTGTGGCGAGCGACAGGTGACATGGAATACCTGGCAGCGGCGCAGCGTATTCACGCTGAGGGCGGGTTTGACAGCCTCGGTTTGGGGTGGGCCGATGTCGGCGGCTACGGCACGCTGGCCCTGCTGCTCGGCGGCGCACGGGAGTCGGGTTTGGGGACGGACGCGGATTGGCTGGCCGGGCCGTCCCGCGCTTGGCAAGAGCGAGCCCAGTCGCTGGCGGCACTGAGCCAGGCCAACCCATACGGGGTGTGTTTGGATGAGCCCGATTACATCTGGGGCAGCAACATGGTGCTTCTCCATCGCGCGATGCACTTGATCTTCGCAGACAGGCTGGCGCAAACGGATACCTACCGTGAGCAGGCTTTGGCGCAGCTGCACTACCTGCTGGGTTGCAACCCACTGGCCCAATGCTACGTGAGCGGGTTTGGATACCGGCCGATGATCCACCCTCACCACCGGCCATCGGTGGCCGATGGGGTGCTTGAACCGGTGCCCGGCATGGTGGCCGGGGGCCCCAATCGGCACCGCCAAGACGAAGCGGCCCGCGCCCGACTGCGGGAGGGCACGCCGCCGGCCAGGTGCTACGTGGATGACGAGGGCAGCTACTCCACCAACGAGGTGGCCATCTACTGGAATGCACCTGCTGTGTTTGTGGCGGCCTATGCGAATGCCAGCAAAATCTGAGATGGTCCATTGATCTTCATTTGGTTATTCAATAAACTAATAAAGAATCAATTTAGCAGGGTTTCAGACTGCGGATTTCCGCTGAAAGTGAGGGAAGGGCTGTGAATGGGAAAGCGCCTTCCGCGTTGATTGGCATCGATGTCGGAACGAGCGGAGTGAAGGTGGTGGCCGTCTCAACGGACGGACGGCTGTTGGCTGTGTCCGGCGCCGCCTATGAACTCTACGCTCCCAAGTCCGGCTACGCCGAGCAGCACCCAGAGGACTGGTGGCAGGCCACCATAACGGCGGTGCGCGACTTGACCGCAAAGCTGCAGGCCGCCGAGGGCGGTATGGACATCCTGGCCATAGGGCTGTCCGGACAAATGCACGGACTCGTTCCGTTGGACAACGACGGAAGGCCAGTCCGCCCGGCCATTATCTGGTGCGACCTGCGGACAGTCGAGCAGGCCGCGTGGATTGAACGGGAGTTGGGGCGTGAGCGGGTGATTGGCCTGACCGAAAACCCGCCGCTCGCCAACTTTACGGCCACGCGGCTGTTGTGGATGCGCCAGCATGAACCGGAAGCCTACGCGCGCATCGCGTCGTTCTTATTGCCGAAGGATTACATCGGATTCCGCCTGACCGGTGTGCGCGCCACCGACGTCTGCGACGCGTCCGGCACGCTTTTGTTTGACGTGGCGCACCGCACCTGGTCGGAGGAGATGTGTCGCGCCCTTGACATCCCTCTAGCGTGGCTGCCGCAGGTGTTTGAATCCGGGGAGATCACTGGGCATGTGACCCCTGCAGCGGCTGATCTGCTGGGCCTTCCTGCCGGGATCCCGGTGGTCGCCGGCGCCGGCGACCAAGGAGCGGGAGCCGTGGGTCTGGGCATTGTCAATCCCGGCACTGTTTCAGTTGTTCTCGGCACCTCGGGAGTGGTACTCACGCCTTCCGCCCGTCCCGTCCGCGATCCGCTCGGGCGCGTGCACACATTCTGCCATGCGGTGCCCGGGCAGTGGTTTACGATGGGCGTGACGCAAGCGGCGGGCGGATCTCTGCAGTGGTACCGGCGCCAGTTGGCGCAGCTGGAGGACGCCACGGCTCTACTCTCCGGCCAGGACGTGTACGACCTGCTCACCCGCGAGGCGGCGAAGGCACCGGCAGGTGCGGGGGGCGTGCTGTTCCTGCCCTATCTGTTGGGTGAACGCACGCCGCATCTGGACGCGGACGCGCGCGGGAGTTGGGTGGGGCTTGATTGGCGCCACGGCCGCTCCGAGATGGTGCGCGCGGTCCTGGAGGGTGTCGCGTTCAGCCTGCGGGAGTGCTGGTCCTGTCTGGCCGACAGTGGTCTCGCAGCCGACACCTGGCGGGTTTCCGGCGGCGGCGCCAAAGGGCGCTTGTGGGTGGAGATCCTCGCCTCTGTCCTGCAGCGGCCGATACAGATTGTCCACGGCATTGAGGGGCCGGCTTTCGGAGCGGCGATTCTCGCCGCTGTCGGGGCGGGTGTTGTCGAGCCGCAGGGGATGGCCGACTGGATAGAAGTGGCCGATGTGGTGGAGCCAAACTCCGCCTGGCAATCCCTTTACGACCGCCAGTACGGTTTATATCAGCAGGCGTATCAGGCCCTCAAGCCGGTGTTTCCGGCGCTGCGGGCGCTGGCGGGAGAGAGCCAAGCCTAAATCGGTGCGGGCCGACGGACCCGGACGGCCGCCCAGGATGCGGTGAGTACCGATATTTCACATCGGATGAAGGAGTTGGATGACCTGATGAGTTCATTTACCCCCCGTCCCGAAGACCACTTTACGTTTGGACTGTGGACCACGGGCAATCGCGGGCGCGATCCGTTCGGCGTTGAAGTGCGCCCGGAGCTAAATCCGCTCGACAACCTGGAGTTGATGGCCGGGGTCGGCGCTTACGGCGTCACCCTGCACGACAACGACCTGATTCCGATTGACGCGACGCCTGCCGAGCGGGATCGAATTGTGGCCAAGTTTAAGGACAAGGCGCAAGCGCTCGGTCTTAAGGTGCCAATGATGACGGTCAACCTGTTCACGGATCCGGTGTTTCGCGACGGGGCATTCACGTCCAACCGGAAGCCGGTACGGGAATACGCCATCCGCAAGACGCTCGATGCCATCGACGTGGCGCACGAGCTGGGCGCCGAGGTCTTTGTGTTGTGGGGCGGCCGCGAGGGCGTCGAGGTCGACGCCTCGAAGGACGCACGCGACGCGCTCAAGCGGTACCAGGAAGCGGTCAACTTTCTGTGCGAGTACGTATTGGATAGAAACTATGGGCTGAAATTCGCCCTGGAGGCGAAGCCGAACGAACCGCGGGGCGACCTGTTTCTGCCGACGACCGGGGCGATGCTGGGCTTTATCGCGACGCTGGCGCACCCCGAGATGGTCGGGGTCAACCCGGAGGTGGCGCACGAGCAGATGGCAGGGTTGGTCTTCCACCACCAGGTAGCGCAGGCGCTGGCGGCGGGCAAGCTGTTCCACATTGACCTGAACGATCAGAAAATCGGCCGCTTCGACCAGGATCTGCGGTTCGGATCGGAGAATTTGAAAGCGACCTTCTATTTGGTTAAACTGCTGGAGGATGCGGGTTATCAGGGGATGCGCCACTTCGATGCGCACGCCTACCGAAGCGAGGACCTGGAAGGCGTGCGAGATTTTGCCCGCGGATGCATCCGCAACTATCTCATTCTGCGCGACAAGGTGGAACGCTTCCGCCGCGATGAGGAGATCCAAGGATTGCTCCAGGAGATTCAGGAGGAGGACGACGGTCAGCCCATCACCTATTCGAGCGAGGCGCTACGCAGCCTGCGGGAGAAGCCGTTTGACCGCGTGGCGTATGGGCAGAAGGGCCACAAGTACGAAAAACTCGACCAACTGGTGGTTGAACTGTTGCTCGGCGTTCGGTGATCACCCCGCTTGGGGTGACGTGCCACGTCCCGCCCGAACATGAGGTAGTACTCTTATACGGTGGACACAGCGGACGGTTGGGGGACCCCCGGCCGTCCGCGTCCGCATGCAAAGGAGCGACATCTGTGAAATTCAGCAATGGAAACTGGCTCAACAGAGCGGGCGTTACGATGCACTTGCCGGCGGAGGTGCATACGCTGGACCGCCATGACAACGCACTCACCCTGTACGCGCCGTGCCAGCACATTGCACATCGCGGTGCCACCTTGCAGGGACCGCTCTTGACGATTCACCTTTCCTCTCCCATGGCCAACGTGATTCGGGTGCGTATTGAGCACTTTCGTGGGACGCGGGACACGGGGCCGCGCTTTGAACTCTGTGACGGCGAGGCTCCGGTGTCTGTGGCGGAAACGGATGAACAGGTCAGCCTCACATCCGGTTCCCTTACCGTCCAGATTGCCAAGCGGCGCTTCCGCATGGACTTTTTCGGCGATGGCCGCCGCTTGACAGGCAGTGGCAGCAAGGCGATGGCCTACATTCGGATGGACGACCGGACACCCTATGTAAAGGAAGAACTGGACCTGAGTGTGGGCGAGTGTGTGTACGGTCTCGGGGAGCGGTTTGGGCCGTTTGTCAAGAACGGCCAGGTGGTCGACATCTGGAACGAAGACGGCGGCACCGGCTCGGAGCAGGCCTACAAGAACATTCCGTTCTATCTGACCAATCGCGGCTATGGTGTGTTCGTCAACCACCCCGAGCATGTGGGATTTGAGGTGGCGTCGGAGAAGGTCTCGCGCGTGCAATTTTCCGTCACGGGCGAGGCGTTGGAGTACTTTGTCATCTATGGACCCTCCCCCAAAGACGTCATCCGTCGCTACACCGACCTAACCGGCAAACCCGCGCTGCCGCCTGCTTGGTCGTTCGGGCTGTGGCTGAGCACCTCGTTCACCACCGATTACGACGAACAGACGGTCAACCACTTTGTCGATGGCATGGCGGAGCGCGAGATTCCCCTGAGCGTGTTCCACTTCGACTGTTTCTGGATGAAGGAGTTTGAGTGGTGCAACTTCGAGTGGGATGAGCGGGTGTTCCCAGACCCGGAGGGTATGCTCCAGCGTCTCAAGGAAAGAGGTCTGCACGTGTGCGTCTGGATAAACCCGTACATCGGCCAGAAGTCACCGCTGTTTGACGAAGCGGCGGCGCGTGGGTTCCTGCTCAAGCGACCGAACGGCGACGTCTGGCAGTGGGACCTGTGGCAGCCCGGCATGGGCTTGGTCGATTTCACCAACCCAGAGGCCCGAGCGTGGTTCCAGGGCAAACTGGAGCGGCTGCTGGACATGGGTGTCGACTGCTTCAAGACCGACTTCGGCGAACGGATCCCCACTGATGTGGTCTATTATGACGGGGCCGATCCGGTCAAGATGCACAACTATTACACCTATCTCTACAACCAGACGGTGTTCGAACTGTTGCAAAGGAAACGCGGCGAACGCGAGGCGGTCGTGTTTGCCCGCTCGGCCACTGTCGGCGGGCAGAAGTTCCCGGTACACTGGGGTGGGGACTGCTACGCCCGTTACGAGTCGATGGCCGAGAGCCTGCGCGGAGGCTTGTCGTTGGGAGCCTGCGGGTTTGGCTACTGGAGCCACGACATCGGCGGCTTCGAGGAGACCGCCACGGCGGACGTGTACAAGCGCTGGATTGCGTTCGGCTTGCTTTCCAGCCACAGCCGTCTGCACGGCAGCTCGTCTTACCGCGTCCCGTGGCTGTTCGACGAGGAAGCGGTGGATGTCCTGCGCCACTTCACGACCCTGAAGCTGAAGCTGATGCCGTATTTATATGGGCAGGCCGTGACTGCGCATGAACAGGGAGTTCCGATGATGCGCGCGATGTTCCTCGAGTTCCCAGGCGATCCCGCCTGTGACACGCTCGACCGGCAGTACATGCTTGGGGATTCACTGCTGGTGGCGCCGGTGTTTTCGGAGGACGGCCGGGTCGACTACTATCTGCCGGATGGGCTGTGGACCCATTACCTGACCGGTGAGCAGGTGGTGGGCGGGCGCTGGCTGCAGGCGTGCTGCGACTACTTCAACCTGCCCTTGTTCGTCCGCGGCAACAGCATTGTGGCGGCCGGGGCTCGCACCGACACGGCCGAGTACGACTACACTGACGGCGTCTGCTACGAGGTGTTCGCCCTTGAGGACGGGCGCAGGGCGGAAGCCACCGTGTACGCGCCGGACACTCTGCAGGCGGTGCAGGCCGTGGCCGAGCGGCGGGCGGATCGCATCGATTTCCGGGTGGACGGCGCCAGCAAGCCGTGGATCGTGCTGCTGAACGGGGTGCAGAGCGTCGATGAGGTCGAGGGAGGTCGCGTGGAAAGGACGGAGCGCGGGGTGCGCATTGTCCCCGAAGACGGTGCTTCCTACTTGGCGATTCGGCTTGCTCACTGACAGTGACCAAAGTTTGACAGAGGCCCGGGTACCCGGGCCTCTCTTTCGTTGTGCGGCCTCCCGAAGGGCTTGTGTCTTCCATTTAGTTGCAGGCCGGCGCCTCCACTCTCGGGTGTAGTGTCTTGCAATACCAAATCGGTGGAGTATTATGAATAAAGATCACTGGTTCCTTAGATGAAACCGTTTGCGTATCTATCATTCTCTCATTTCAAGGAGGGGCATGGATAACTCATGAGCGGTGAACCGAAAGACCTCGACACTTTGCTGGCGGAGACGAGGACCTTTGCCCCCAGTCCATCGTTCCGGGACAACGCCAATTTCAACGATCCGTCCGTCTACGAACGAGCTGCGGCGGACCCGGAGGGGTACTGGGCGGAGCAGGCACGACACCTGGACTGGTTTGAGCCGTATCACACGGTGCTGGAGTGGAATCCCCCACACGCCCAATGGTTTCTCGGCGGCAAGCTGAACGCGGCCTACAACTGCGTGGATCGCCACCGGCTGGGGCCGCGCAAGAACAAGGCCGCCCTCCTTTGGGAGGGAGAGCCCGGGGATGTCCGGGTCTACACCTATGACATGCTGGGCCGCGAAGTCGACAAGGCGGCGCACATGCTCCAACAGCTGGGGGTGGGCAAGGGTGACCGCGTGACCATCTACCTGCCGATGATCCCTGAACTCCCGATAGCGATGTTGGCCTGCGCCAAGATTGGGGCCATCCACTCGGTGGTGTTTGCGGGCTTTTCGGCGAATTCGCTGCGCGACCGAATTTTGGACGCCGACGCGAAGCTGCTCATCACCGCCGACGGCGGTTGGCGGCGCGGCAACCTTTTGCCGCTCAAGGCCAATGCCGACGAAGCGGTCGAGGGCACCGGCGTGGGCCAGGTGCTGGTGGTCCAACGCGTCGGTGAGACGGCCAGCGCCAAGATGCAGCCCGGCCGGGACGTGTACTGGCACGAATTGATGGACAGCGCCCCGACCACACCTTTTCCCGCCGCAACGATGGACGCCGAAGACATCCTCTATCTCCTGTACACCTCCGGGACGACCGGCAAGCCCAAGGGCATCGTGCACACGACCGGTGGCTATCTGGTGGGTTGCAATACCTCGATGCGCAGCGTCTTTGACCTGAAGGACGACGACGTCTATTTTTGCACCGCCGACATTGGTTGGGTGACAGGCCACACATACATCGTCTACGGGCCGCTCTCGGCGGGCGCGACGGTGGTGATGTACGAAGGGGCACCGGACTGGCCGAGCCGCGAGCGGTTCTGGGAGATGGTTGAACGGTACGGAGTGACCATATTCTATTCGGCGCCTACCCTCATCCGGACGTTCATGAAGTGGGGGCCGCAGTATCCGGAGAGGCATGACCTTAGCTCCCTGCGCCTGCTGGGGACGGTCGGCGAGCCCATCAATCCAGAAGCCTGGATGTGGTTTCATGAATATATCGGGCGTGGGCGCTGCCCGATTGTCGACACCTGGTGGCAGACGGAGACCGGCTGCGCGATGATTGCTCCGCTACCCGGCCTGGTGGAGACCAAACCAGGGTCAGCGACGCGACCGGTGCCGGGCATCTCCGCGAAGGTGGTGGACGAGAACGGGCGGGAGGTAGCGTCGGGTCACGGCGGGTACCTCGTCATCGACAGGCCCTGGCCGTCCATGCTGCGCTCCGTCTGGGGCGACGACGAGCGGTTCCGAAAGACGTATTTCGGCAAGTTTCCGGGCGTGTACCTGCCCGGCGACGGCGCGCACGTGGATGAGCAGGGGTACTTCTGGATTCTGGGGCGCATCGACGATGTCATCAACGTCTCCGGCCATCGCATCGGCACGATGGAGGTGGAGAGCGCCCTGGTGGACCACCAGGCCGTCGCCGAAGCGGCTGTCATCGGGCGCAGCCACGAGGTGAAAGGGCAGGCCATCACCGCTTTTGTCACTGTCAAGGAGGGTGTCACCACCAGCGACGACCTGGTGGCCGAACTCAAGCAGCACGTGGTGGAGAAAATCGGCGCCATGGCGCGGCCCGAGGAAATCGTCTTCACCGCCGAACTGCCGAAGACACGCAGCGCCAAAATCATGCGCAGGCTGCTGCGCGACATCGCGGAAGGACGGGTGCTCGGGGACACCACCACTTTGGCCGATCCGTCCGTCGTCGAGCAGCTCAAGGAACTCTATCGGGACAAAGAATAGAGGGAGGCGTGAAGGATGGCGAACGACCTGAAAATCGGCGATCCGGGTCCTCTGGGCCTGGCCGGATTCGGCGTGACCACCTGCATCCTCAGTCTGATCAACGCCGGCGTCACCAGCGCGGATGCGATGGGGGTTGTATTGGGCCTGGCGTTGGTCTACGGGGGCGGCGCCCAGTTGCTGGCCGGTATGTGGGAGTTTCGGAACGGAAATACGTTCGGCGCGACGGCATTCTCGTCGTACGGGGCGTTCTGGCTGGCGTTTTACTTTATCGTGCGGGCCGCACCCAAGGCAGGTATGGGGGTGTTTCTGCTGTTCTTCGGCATCCTCACCTTCTACTTGTGGTTTGGCACCTTCTATCTCAATCGCGCACTGTTTTTCGTCTTCTTGACTCTATGGATAACCTTTGGCCTGTTGGCCCTGCACGATTTTGGTGTACTGGGAACGTCGTCGCCCGGCGGGTGGATGGGCGAGCTGTGTGGCCTGCTGGCCCTGTACACGTCGGCCGCTACAGTCATCAACACCACCGCTGGACGGACAGTCCTGCCGCTGGGCCAGGCCTACGCACGGCCTCGGGCGGCAACCGGCGTGTCCGCCTGAGGCCCGCCGACAGCTCAGGCATGTCTCAGGTCGCCTGCACTACGGCTTAAGCCCCAGCACAGACGACCAGCGCATGAGCGTCCGGCGCCGGCCCTGTCCTCATCTCCACAGCTCCGCCGAGAGTGTGAGCGTTGACCCCATCTTGCCTGGAGAGGCAGGATGGGGATTTTTATGCGAGAATCCGTTGTTGACGCTGGCTCCAAGATCGCGTAGACTGAATGCATTGGAAGATATACTATTTGTATCGGAATTAGAGGTGCGTGGCGTGGAGAGGACGAAATTATCGCAGGAAGAAATTGTCCGCCTGGCTGACGAACTGGAGACGGCCCCGGCGGACGAGATTCTGCGCGAAGCCGTTCGGCTGGTTGATGGATTGACGTTTGCCTGCAGCTTTGGCGCCGAGGACATGGTGCTGCTCGACATGCTGATGGGGATTGATCCGAACGCTTCCGTATTCTACCTGGATACGGATGTGCTGTTTCCAGAAACGTACGAGCTGGTGGAGAGGGCGAAAGAGCGGTACGGAATCCCCAATCTCCACCAGGTGCGTTCCAAGCTGAGCTTGGACGAGCAGGCGCGTCAGTACGGAGATGAGCTGTGGAAGCGAGACCCAGACCAGTGTTGCGCGCTACGCAAGGTGCAGCCGCTGACGGAGTGGCTGGCGCAGCATGAAGGCTGGATTACCGGCATTCGTCGAGAACAGGCGCCCACGCGCAGAGGCGCCAAGGTGTTCGAATGGGACCAGAAATTCGGTTTGGTGAAAGTCAATCCGCTGGTGCGCTGGACGAACGATGAAGTGTGGGACTACATCCGGGCGCACGATGTCCCCTACAATCCGCTTCACGACCAAGGATATCCCAGCATCGGCTGCCTGCACTGCACGCGGCCGGTGGCGCCGGGGGAAGACCCGCGTAGCGGTCGCTGGGCGGGGTTTGCGAAGACGGAGTGCGGACTGCATAAGTAAAGTCGGCTCCCTCGCGCGAATGGCCTTTCCAGAGCGCGCGGCCACATCATAGGTTGTCCCTAGCGGGGAGAAATTCTCCTCGCTCGCGGCCGGGTTCTCCGGCCTGTGTTATGGCCGCAGCGGCTTTTTTGCGCTGGCACAAGGAGAGCGGAGTGATGCCCGAGTGGACCTACGCGTGTCCGTCGGCGGCTTCGTGGTTGGCGCCCTCATTGGCCTGACTGGCATGGGTGGCGGTTCCCTCATGACGCCGATGTTGATTTTCCTGTTCAATGTTCATCCAACGGTCGCCGTGGGGACGGATCTCCTGTACGCCTCAGTCACCAAGTTGGTCGGCGCGGTTCAGCACATTCGCCAGCGTACAGTTCACTTCGCCGTGGTCCTGTGGCTAGCGTTGGGCAGCGTGCCCGGGGCGGCCATCGGATCGCTGAGTATCGGGCTGATGGAGCGGCGCCTGGATACGGCGGCGCTCGATTTGTGGATGAGCCGCATCCTCGGCGCGGTCTACATTCTGGCGATTGCGGTGATGATTTGGCGCTGGTGGCAGTCGCGCAGACAGGCGCGGACGGGGGCTGGCGAGGAGGAGAGCAAGCCGCCTGCGGTGCGGTTGGTGATGCTCGGACTGGTGGCGGGGGCCATCGTTGGGGCCACATCGATTGGCAGCGGTGCCATTTACGTCGCCATGTTGGGGCTGTTGTACCCGATGGCTGCGGCGAAGATGGTCGGCACGGATGTCGTTCAGGGCGTGCTGGTGACGGCTGTCGGGGCGTTGGTACACTTTGCCTTCGGCAACGTGGATTTCGGCTTGGCGGCCAGCATTCTCATCGGCTCCATTCCGGGCAT
This sequence comes from Alicyclobacillus shizuokensis NBRC 103103, assembly GCF_001552255.1. GTDB lineage: Bacteria > Bacillota > Bacilli > Alicyclobacillales > Alicyclobacillaceae > Alicyclobacillus_G > Alicyclobacillus_G shizuokensis. The sequence goes on along the minus strand of NZ_BCQV01000012.1, from coordinate 77,154 downwards.
CCTGATTGGCAGTCGCTTGACCGCGCGGGTCCCGGAAAAGGCCATTCAGGCGGCCTTGCTGGTGATGCTCGGGTGGTCGAGCTGGAATTTGCTAGTCAAGTGACGAACACTTCTACCCGGGGAGGTACATCATGTCAGAACTGATTGCAGCACATGGCGGTGCTTTGGTCGATCGGCGCTTGCGGGGTCGGGAGCGTGAGGAGGCGCTGGCCGAAGCGGCCACCCTGCCGAAAATTCCATTGACCAACTGGGCGCTGTCGGACCTGGAGATGATTGGAATTGGTGTCTTTTCACCTCTGACCGGGTTTGTGGGCGAGCGAGACTGGGAAAGCATCCTGGAGACGATGCGCCTGGCGGATGGAACGGTGTGGACGATTCCGATTACGCTGGCTGTTCCCGAGTCGGTCGCGTTATCGCTGAAAATCGGCGAAAAAGCCGCGTTGGTTGGCGAGGACGGGGTGATATATGGGACCATAGAGGTCGCCGAAGTGTATCAACCGGACAAACGCCGCGAGGCAGGGGCGGTCTACCGCACGACCGAGGAGCAGCATCCGGGCGTGCGTAAGCTGTACGAGCGTGACGATTTTTACGTCGCCGGCCCCATCACCCTGTTGAACCGCACGCAACCCGCCGAGTTTGCCGAGTATTATCTCGATCCGCCCGAGACGCGAGCTGCCTTCGAACGCCTGGGTTGGCGCACGGTAGTCGGTTTCCAGACCCGCAACCCGGTGCACCGGGCGCACGAGTACATCCAAAAGTGCGCACTTGAAATTGTGGACGGTCTGTTCCTCAATCCGCTGGTGGGCGAGACGAAGTCGGATGACATCCCGGCTCACGTACGCATGCGCAGCTATCAAGTGCTGTTGGATAATTACTATCCCAAAGATCGAGTGTTTCTCGCCGTCTATCCGGCGGCGATGCGGTACGCGGGGCCGCGCGAGGCGGTACTGCACGCATTGGTGCGGAAAAACTTCGGCTGCACCCATTTCATTGTTGGGCGGGATCACGCCGGTGTCGGCGATTACTATGGCACGTATGATTCGCAGAAGATTTTCAGCAACTTCAAGCCGGAGGAGTTGGGCATCACACCGTTGTTCTTTGAGCACAGTTTTTACTGTGTGAAGTGTGACGGCATGGCTTCGACCAAGACCTGCCCGCACGGGGACGAGGACCGCATCATGCTTTCCGGAACCAAGGTGCGGGAGATTTTGCGCAGTGGCCAGCGGCTGTCGCCGAAGTTTTCGCGGCCCGAAGTGGCCGACGTATTGATTCAAGGCATGGCGGAGCTTGAGACGAGTTCCCACGCGTCTCGGTAAGCCGATAGCGGCAATCGGGGGTGGAGCGTCAACATGAGTGACACGCAGAGAGAGCTTCAGGGACAACCGGGCGAGAGTAAGATTGAAACCATCAAGCGCGACAGCCATCATCTGCGCGGGACCATCACGGAGGCCTTGCAGGACGGCAAGACGTCGTTCTCCGAAGAAAACATCCAGGTTCTCAAGTTTCATGGCGTCTATCAGCAGGATGACCGGGACCTGCGCAAACAATTGAAAAAGGAAGGCAAAGAGCGCCACTACATGATGATGGTGCGTGCGCGCATCCCCGGCGGCGTTCTGACGGCGGACCAGTATCTGCGCTTTGACCAGTTGGCCGACGAGTACGGAAACGGGACACTGCGCATCACGACACGGCAGACGTTTCAGATGCATGGCATACTGAAGGCGAACTTGAAGGAGACCATCCGTTCCTTGAACGAAGCCTTGGTGACCACCTTGGGCGGCTGCGGCGATCAGGTGCGCAACATCACCAGTTGCCCCGAGCCTCGCAGCGATGCTGTCGCTCGCCAATTGCGGGCGGATCAATTGGCGTTGGTGGCACGGTTTGGAGCCAGGACGAAAGCGTATCACGAAATCTGGTTGGATGGCGAGGAAGTCACCCCCAACTATGGCGGCGACGCAGGCTCTCTGTCGGATGTGGGGGCAGGGGCCGGCCAGCGTGGCGAAGGCGGTAACAATCCGGACAGGAGCGACGAGGAAGAGCCGTTGTATGGCCGCACCTATCTGCCGCGTAAGTTCAAGATTGGCCTGACCTATGAAGGGGACAACTGCTGCGACGTCTACTCGAATGACATCGGGCTGGTGGCACACGCCGAGGGAGACCGGTTGGTGGGGTATACGCTGCTCGTCGGCGGCGGCATGGGCCGCACTGCCGGAGACCCGAACACGTATCCGCGGGCGGCGACGCCGCTGGCGTTTGTCACCCGCGATGAGCTGCTGGAGGTCTGCGAGGCCATCCTGACAGTGCAGCGGGATTACGGCAATCGCTCCAACCGCCGGTTCGCGCGCATGAAGTACCTGATTGATGAGCGGGGATTGGAGTGGTTCCAAGGGCAGGTGGAGGCTCGCATCGGGCGGTCGCTCACCCCACCCCGTCCGCTCACCTGGCAATCGTCGGAGGACCATTTGGGCTGGCGCGTCTATGGGGACAAAGCGTACCTCGGCGTCTATATTGAGAACGGCCGCCTGCTCGACAGGGAAGGACTCCGGCTGCGCACCGTGCTGCGGGAGATTGTCTCTGAGTACCAGCCTACCATTCACTTGACGACGCAGCAGAACCTGATTCTCGCCAACCTGCCACAAAACGCCCGTGCCGACATCGAGTCGCGCTTGCGCGCGGCGGGTGTCAAGTTGGCCGAAGACCTGCCGCGGACCCGCCTGGTGGCCATGGCCTGTCCGGCGCTTCCTACCTGTGGCCTGGCGATTGCCGAATCGGAGCGCGCGTTGCCTAGCGTCTTGCCCCAGTTTGAGGCGTTGTTTGCGGAGTACGGGCTGGAGAACGAGCCGATTTCAGTGCGCATGACCGGCTGCCCTAATGGCTGCGCCCGTCCCTACCTGGCCGACATCGGCTTCGTCGGCCGCGCCATTGGCAAGTACGACGTGTTCCTGGGTGCGGATTCCCTCGGGACACGTGTCAACCGACGCTTCCTGGAGCTGGTTCCGATTAATGGATTGGTCGAAGCGATGCGCCCGCTCATCGCCGTGTACGCGAAAGAGCGCCGGCCCGGAGAGCGGTTTGGGAATTATTGTCATCGCGTCGGGTTTGAGTATCTGGAGAAAGTTCGCGCGGATTGGGCCGCGTCCGGGGCTGGGGCGGAGAACTCCACCCCGGCCGGGGTCTGACCCGCTGGGGCCGGAACACATGCTTTGGCTGCGAGGAGGGGGACCGCGTGGGTGCAGAAGGTGCAGGCAAGGTTTATCTGGTCGGAGCAGGTCCGGGCGCGGCTGGGCTGTTGACGGTGCGCGCCCGCCGGTTGCTCGCCAAGGCCGATGCCGTGGTCTATGACCGCCTTCTCTCTCCCCGCCTGTTGGCTTGGACGCGGTCGGACTGCAGGTGCATCTATGTCGGTAAACGGGCCAGCCTGCATACCCTGCCGCAGGCCGATATCCAGCGCCTGCTCATCGGCCTCGCCAAGGCTGGAGCCACGGTGGTCCGCCTTAAAGGGGGCGATCCGTTCGTATTCGGCCGCGGGGGCGAGGAGGCGTTGGCTCTGTCCGCGGCCGGGATCGACTGGGAGTTGGTGCCGGGTGTCACGTCCGCCGTGTCCGTTCCGGCTTATGCCGGCATTCCGGTCACTCACCGCCGCGTGTCGGCCGGCTTCACCGTTGAGACCGGTCACCGCGGCAATCCGGCCGAGGGCAATACCTGCGCTGCCCCGGACAGTGCCTCTCCCTCTCCTCTTGACCACACGCGGGTGGTCCTGATGGGTGTCGGTCACCTGCCGCAGCTGGTTGAGAATTGGCTCGGCGCAGGCTGGCCGGCTCACACCCGAGTTGCGGTCGTCGGCTGGGGTACGCGGGCGCAACAACGGGTGGTTGACGGAACCCTGGTCGACATTGTGGATAAAGTGCGGGTAGCCAGGGTGGGCGCGCCCGCGGTGATTGTGGTCGGCGATACGGTCGGATTGAGGTCCCAATTGGCCTGGGCCGAGCGGTTGCCGCTATTCGGACGACGGCTGTTGGTGATGGCGGAGACGCGTGAGTTGGCCACCGACCGTGCGGACGAGCTGGAAGACCTGGGCGCCGAGGTGTACGAGGTTTCGCTCGAGCACGTGTCCAGTCAGAGACTGCCTGCCAATGGCTGTTGCGGGGACGTCTCATCCGGCCGCGAGGTGGAGAGCGCTGGGCCGCCGGCCGGCGCGTTCGTCGACGGCTCCGCACAGGGCGAGGCTGCCGTCCACGGAGTGTGGGAGGCCCTGCGCAGGGAGACGGCTGAATACCCGCTGGATGCGGTCTGGGTGGAGTCCACTCGCTGTCTGTGTGCACTGCAGGCGATGGGCATCCCAGTAGCCGGGGTGCCGGTGCTGTGGATGCGCCCTGCCACTGGCGATGATGAAACCTCCGGCCCGGTCCAGCCTGTGCTGGCGGATGCGCAGAAAGTGGCGCAGTTTCTCGCGTACAGCGGCCAGCCGACGGGGGCGGCGCGGTGATGGAAACGAGGGCAGCGGGAGTCCGGGAGGAGACCGGTGTGCTGCTGATTGCGCACGGAACCCGGGATCCAGAAGGGGCGGCGGAGGCGCGCCAGTTCATGGAGGCGGTACGCAACCGCCTGCCGTTCCAGCGGCCATGGCTCTCCATTGAGCCCGCCTTTCTGGAACTGACTTCGCCGGACATTGGAACGGCGGTGCGTACTCTGGCCGAACGGCGGGTGTGCCGCGTTCTGGTCTGTCCACTGCTCTTGTTCACAGCCGGTCATATGCGCCGGGACATTCCCGCCCAGCTTGCCGCCGCCAAACAGGGCTTACAGCACCTGGCGGCCGACCTGCGATTTGAGGTGATGCCGGCGGTAGGCGTCGACGAGCGGTTTGCCCAAGTGGCAGCCCGCCGCATTCACGACGCCTCGCCGGCCGGCATCCATGGGCGTGGCGGGGCAGCGGTGTTGTTGTCCCGCGGAAACCACGATCCGAACGCCTGGCAAGACCTGGTCACCGTCGCCCGGCGGGTTGAGGAGTACAGCGGTGTGCGCCCGGTCATTCCCGCTTCTCTGACCGGTTTGGGCAGCCGACTTGAAGCTGCCCTCGATGCCGCGGCCGACACCGGGGCGAGGCTCATCACGGTGATGCCGTACCTGTGGTTCACCGGCTTGCTCAGCAAGGCGCTGCCCGCGCAGGTGCAGTCCTGGCGGGAGCGGCACCCCGGAATTGCTGTGCACGTGAGCCGCCACCTGGGTGTGGACGATGAACTGGTGAGGGTGATCAGCGAGCGCATCCGGACGCGCTTGCTCGGCGGCGGTGGCTGATATCCGAGCACGGCTGTCAGGCGCGGTTTTACGTTCGTCGGGCCGCAACGGCCACGCTGGATGTATACTGCCTGGACGGGGCCCAGGCGTATCTGCTTGCGTTCCCCGGTTCACCCGCGCCTCGGGCCCGCGCCGAGACGGCCCGATATCCGTAGGGCCGCGTCGCGGACCGCGGCAGTGGCCTGGGATAGGCGCTCCCCGGTCAATTGCACGGTTGGACCGTTGACGCCGACAGCGGCAACAAAATGATTGCGGGCGTCGAACACGGGGGCAGCGATGCCAGTCACCCCGACGTACCCTTCCTGCGTCTCCACGAACACCTTGTCCTCTCGAATCTGGTGCAGGCGCCGACGAATTAGATCCGGTTCCGTCACCGTCCCCGGTGTGAAAGCAGGCAGCGGTTGGGCCAGCAACCGCTCCAAATTGTCTGCGTCCATGTAGGCCATGGTGACACAGCCAAAGGCGCCAAACGTGATGGGCCGGCGTGGTCCTTCAAAGGTGGAGACCTTCAGGCCTTCCGGTGCCTCTTTTCGGAACACATACGTCAGCGTGTCCTCCCGCGCCACCGACATGAGAACGGTCTGCTGGGTCTGCCGGTGCAATTCCAGCAGCACGTCTTCCGCTTCCCGACGCAGATCCAGGGCGTGCGCGACCAGGTCCCCGTAGTACAAAAATTGGTATCCCAACCTGTATTTGTGTGTGTCCGGGTTGTAAAGGATGAGTCCTCGCCGCTCCAGGGTGTAGAGGATGCGATACACGGTAGGTCGGGGCAGGCCGACCTCCTGGCACAGTTCATCTATCTCTCGTTCCGGTGTCTGGTGGTTGAACGCGTTGAGGACATCCACGGCGCGGTCAATCGCTCGTATTGATGTCATGCGCAGCTCTCTCAATGCAGTGGCTCCTTTCGCCGTCCTTCGGCCTAAGCGGAACCCGCTTTTGTCTCCATGATAGCCGACCCCTCACCGTGGCCGTCAATAACCGAACGGACGGGAAGGTTCAGAGAAAATGGGTTGACACTCGTGGGCGCCACCGCGTAGGATAGGGTGCAAGAAAGAAACGAATTCATTTGCTCACTCTTTGAGCGAACGAGTCGCCGTGTGGGCAGGTTGGCCTTCCAGGAACGGGGTTGGGCAGTAAAAGCGAGGGCGCAGTCCGCATACAACGCGGGCTGCAACAAGGAGGAGGTTGCTCGGGAATGGAATACTCTCCGTCGGAAAGTAAACGCTTTCGGGAAACGCTGGGCATGTTTGCGACGGGCGTGACGGTGTTGTCCACCTGGGTGGACGGGCGTGCGCATGCCATGACGGCCAACGCCTTTACGTCGGTGTCGCTGGATCCGCCGCTCATCCTCGTGTGTTTGAGCCGCGGTTGCCGAATGAGCACACTCCTGCAGCCGGGTGCTTCGTTTGGTGTCAACGTGTTGGCGGCCGGGCAGGAGTCCCTTTCGAGGTATTTTGCCGGTGGGCTCCGGGACCGGCCTGAGTTCGGCTTCCGCGATTGGGCGGGGGTACCTCGACTGGAGGAGACGCTGTGCACCCTGGCCTGCGAAGTGGAGAACGTCATGGAAGGGGGCGACCATGGGATTGTGCTCGCGCACGTGCGGCGACTCTACGTGGAACCTCGACCGCTGCGTCCGCTCTTGTTCTGGAAGGGCGGGTACTTGTCGGTGAATGCTGTCGGAGTGTAGCGAAAGGTCTTGTGTATTTTATCTCAAATCATATATGATTTTAGATAGGTTAGTAAGGGCGGTTAGGCTTCAGGACGGAAAGCGGTGAGGAGGACGACCATGACAGAGTCATCACAAGTTACTGTGAGACCGGCCCAACACTTTATCAACGGCGAGTTCTGCGACAGCGTGTCGGGACGGACGTTTGCAACCGTCAACCCGACCACGAACGAGGTCTTGACCACGGTGGCGGACGGACAGGCGGAGGACATCGACCGTGCGGTGGCGGCTGCCAAGCAAGCGTTTGAGGCCGGCCCGTGGCGGACGATGAAGGCGAAGGACCGGGCTCGCCTGCTCCACCGCATCGCGGACACCATCGAGCGACATGAGGATGAACTGGCTCAACTGGAGGTGCTCGACACCGGGCTGCCGATTGCACAGGCGCGTGGGCAGGCGGCGCGGGCGGCCGACAACTTCCGCTTCTTCGCGGAGATGGCGACGCGCCTGACCGGGGAGACGTACCCTGTGGACGACATGTTCCTTAACTATACCGTGCGTAGACCCGTGGGGGTGGCCGGGCTGATCACGCCGTGGAACACCCCGCTCATGCTCGCCACCTGGAAGATTGCTCCCTGTCTCGCGACGGGCAACACGGCGGTCCTCAAACCGGCCGAGTGGTCGCCGCTGACCGCCACGCGCCTGGCCGCGCTCCTGCAGGAGGCGGGTCTGCCGGACGGCGTGTTCAACGTCGTGCACGGTTTCGGGGAGACCGCAGGCGCCGCGTTGGTGCGCCACCCGGATGTGCCGCTCATCTCGTTCACCGGGGAAACGACGACCGGCCAGGAGATCATGCGCACTGGGGCAGTCGGTCTGAAGCGGTTTTCGATGGAGTTGGGCGGCAAGTCGCCGGTCATCGTGTTCGCGGACGCGGACCTGGACAAGGCGGTGGACGCCGTCATCTTCGGCGTCTATTCGTTGAACGGGGAGCGGTGCACGGCCGGATCGCGCCTGTTGGTGGAGCGTTCTATCCGGGAGACGTTCGAGGCACGACTGGCGGAGCGGGTGAAGAGCATCCGCGTGGGCCACCCGGCGGATGCACAGACCGAGGTGGGCGCCCTCATCCACCCGGAGCATCGGGACAGGGTGCTCGCCTACATTGACCAGGGGGTGCGGGAGGGTGCGCGCATCGCCGCACAGGCGGAGGTGCCAAAGCACCTGGCAGGTGGAAACTTCGTGCCGCCGACCCTGTTTGTCGATGTGCGAAACGAGATGCGCATCGCCCAGGAGGAGATTTTCGGCCCGGTGCTGGTCTCCATCCCGTTTGGTACGGAGGAAGAGGCCATACGCTTGGCCAACGGCGTGAAATATGGATTGGCCGCGTATGTATGGACCAACGACTTGACCCGGGCGCATCGGGTGGCGCAGCGCATCCAGTCGGGGATGGTCTGGGTCAATTCGCAGAACGTGCGCGACCTGCGCACGCCGTTTGGCGGCGCCAAGATGAGCGGCATTGGCCGCGAGGGCGGGCACTACAGCTTCGAGTTTTACACCGAGCTGCAGACGGTCCACGTTTCGCTGGGGGCACAGCCGATTCCCAAGTTTGGACGCGGGCGATAAACGGGAAAAGGGGGCGTACTCATGGGAGCCAGGAACGGACAGGAGTACATCGACCGGTTGAATCGGGAAGCGCGGGACGTATGGATTGGCGGAGAACGCGTGGAGGGGCCGATTGCGGAGCACCCGGCGTTCCAGAATGTCATCGCCAGCATGGCGGCGCTCTACGACATGCAGCACGACGCGGACACCAAGGAAGAGATGACGTTTGTCGAAGACGGCGTGCGCTATGGCAATTCGTTCCTTGTGCCGAGAACGCGGGCCGATTTGGCGCGGCGGCGAACGGCGATGAAGCGCTGGGCCGACTACAGCGGCGGCATGATGGGCCGCACGCCCGACTACATGAACAGCGCGCTGATGGCGATGAGCCAGGCGGCCGACTACTTTGCGCAGGACAATCCAGCTTATGGGGAGAACATCCGCGCCTACTACCAGTACGTGCGGGAGAATGATTTGTCCATCACGCACACGCTGATCAATCCGCAGGTCAACCGCGCCCTCTCGACCGCCAAGCAGGCGAATCCCTACGTGGCGGCGCACGTGGTCGAGAAGAATCCGCGCGGGGTGGTCATCCGCGGCGCCCGATTGCTGGCGACGCAGGGCCCGATTGCGGACGAGATCATGGTCTTCCCCTCCACCGTGCTCAAGGGCACCGAGGAAGACAACCCGTATTCGTTCGCCTTCGCGATTCCTAACTCCACACCTGGGTTGCGCTACATCTGCCGCGAGACGTTCGACTACGGCAAGAGCCACTTCGATCACCCCCTGGGATCCAGGTTTGAGGAGATGGACGCGGTCGTCGTGTTTGACGACGTATTGGTACCCTGGGACAGGGTGTTTCTGCTGGAGAACGCGCATCTGTGCAATAATCTGCACATGGCTACGCACGCGACCATCCACATGACCCATCAGGTGGTCCAGAAAAACATCGCCAAAGCTGAGTTTCTGCTCGGCATCGCCGAGAGCATCGTGCAGGCCATTGGCATCGGGCAGTTCCAACACGTGCAGGAGAAGCTGTCCGAGATCATCCTCGCCGTGGAAACGATGAAAGCCTTTACAAAGGCGGCGGAGGCGGATGCAGCCGTGGACGAGTGGGGGGTGATGTGCCCAGATTGGGCGCCGCTCAACGCCGCCAGGCACATCTTTCCCAAGACGTATCCGCGTCTGGTGGAAATCATCCAGCAATTGGGCGCCAGCGGCCTGATGGCCATACCGAGCGAGGCCGACCTGGAGAGTCCCATTCGCCCGCAGATCGACGAGTACTTGGTAGCGCGCAATCTGCCGGCCGAAGACCGGCTGCGGCTGTTCCGGCTGGCTTGGGACGCGTCGCTCAGCGCTTTCGGATCGCGACAGGTGCTGTATGAACGCTTCTTCTTTGGCGATCCCGTACGCATGGCGGGTGTCTACTACAACACGTACGACAAAACGGCGATGCTGGCGCGAGTGGAGGAGTTGCTGCACCGTGGTGAACCGACGTCTCGCGCGACCATGGAAGCAAAGTGAGGGATGAGGCATGGGTCAACATCCGTTTCACATCCTGCGCTCCGCCCACGCGGAGCTGGTCGTGACCGACTTGGCCAAAGCAAAGCCGTTCTACGTGGACGTGCTGGGCTTCGTCGTCACGGCGGAAACCCAGGGACGGTTGTACCTGCGCGGCGTGGAGGAGCGCGTGCATCACAGCCTGGTCTTGACGGAAGGGGAGAGGGCGGCGGTTCACCACCTGGGCTTGCGCGTCGCGTCGGAGGCGGACCTGGACCTCATCGCCGGGCAATGCCAGGACCAAGGACTGCGCACCGTGTGGCTGGAAGCCGGGGAGGAACTGGGCCAGGGCCGGGCTCTGCGCGTGGTGGACCCGGCTGGTTTTCCGCTCGAGTTTTTCGCCGCCATGGATGCGGCGCCCTCCCATCACCAGTTGTATCACTTGCACAAGGGCGGAGCAGTGCGGCGGATGGACCATTTCAATCTGTTTGTGCCCGGCTTTGACGCGGCGTTCTCCTGGTGGACGGAGGGGCTCGGGTTTCGCCTCAGCGAGTACGTCGAGACGGACGACGCCCCGCGCCGCAAGACGGCCGCGTGGTTGCACCGAAAGCCCAACGTGCACGACGTGGCCATCATGGAGGGCCCAGGGCCGCGGGTGCACCACCTCGGCTTTTGGATGGACGACATGATGAGCATCATCCATGTCTGCGACATCTTGGGCGGTGCCGCGATGCATGAGCACATCGAACGCGGCCCAGGCCGCCACGGCATCTCCAACGCGTTTTTCCTGTACCTGCGCGATCCGGACGGACACCGCATCGAGCTGTACACCTGCGACTATCTCACGCTCGATCCAGACCTGGAGCCGATTCGTTGGAGCGCTTCCGACCCGAGACGCCAGACGCTGTGGGGGCACCGGACTCCCGACAGTTGGTGGCGGGAAGCCTCGCCCGTGCTGGACGTGGCCACAGGCCGGAGCGTGTCCGTCCAGCCTGCGAGTTCGGCGGCGTCGCGGTGGAAGGAATTTATTCGATAGGCGAATGACCAAACGCCGAGGACCCGGCGGCTGTCGGAGACGCACCGGGCGGGCGCCGCGGGTGCCGGCGGCTGCACCGCTTGCGGCGCAGTGCGGTCCTCGGCACAGCGAGGGAGGAGCACACTTTGGCCAAAGAGTTGCGCGGTTCCATCGTCCCGATGGTGACCCCGTTCCGGGACGATGGACAGATTGACGAGCAGGCGTACCGAGAGCTGATTGAGTGGCAGATCGACAGCGGTAGCCACGGCATCTCCTGTTGCGGGACGACCGGGGAACCCAGTTCTCTGACGACCGAAGAGCGGGAGTACCTGATGGAGGTGACCGTCGACGCTGTGCGCGGGCGCGTGCCCACCGTATTGGGGAGCGGATCGACCAATCAGGCGGAGACGCTGCGCCTGACCCAGCATGCGGAGCGCATCGGGGCGGACGCCGCGCTGGTGATTGTCCCGTATTACAACAAGCCGTCCCAAGAGGGGCTGTACCGCCACTTCCGAACGGTGGCGGAGTCGGTCCGCATCCCCATCATCATCTACAACATTCCCGGCCGTACGGGGGTGAACATGCTCCCGGCGACGATGGCCAGGCTGCGCCGCGACTGTCCCAATATCGTGGGTGTCAAGGAGTCGAATAAGGACTTCGAGCAGGTCAGCCACGTGCTGCATCAGTGCGGTCGGGACTTTCTCGTCTACTCGGGCATTGAACTGTTATGCTACCCGATGTTAGCCCTGGGTGGAGCTGGGCACGTCAGCGCCACTGCCAATCTGATGCCTCGCGAAGTGGCGGAGCTGTACAACCTTGTGGAGCGAGGTGAGTGGAAGCGGGCGATGGACCTGCACTATCAGTTGTTGGAGCTGAACGAAGCCCTGTTCTGGGAAACGAATCCAGGCCCGCTCAAGGCGTGTCTAGCCATGCAAGGGAAGATTCGTCCGGTGGTGCGCCCACCCTTAGCGCTGCCGGGGGATGATATGCAGGCCCGGCTGCGGGCGGTATTAGGCCGGTATGGCTTGCTGTAGTGGACGAAGGGAGAGCGATGGTGGCAGTGGCGAAACAAAGGGGTGGTGGCATGCCGTGCTGGGTCGAGTGTTTGGCGTTTGACCACCTGCGCAGCCAGGGCTTGTGCGCCGTCCGCGTAAATGGCCGGGACATCGTGCTGGCTGCGGTGGGCGACCAGGTGTTCGCCCTGGACAACCGGTGTTCCCACGCGGATTGCGCGCTGTCGGAAGGGATGATGGACGGGCACGCCATCCTTTGCCCGTGCCACGGCAGCGAGTTTGACCTGCGTACCGGAGAGGTGTTGAACCCGCCAGCTAAGAGGCCGGTGGCGACGTATCGAGCAAAGGTGGAGGACGGTCGAGTCTGGATACAGAGTGACGGTGCGGGACATGAGGAGGGGACGGCGTGACGCGGGCGTGGCTGAGACGGAACGGATGGGCGTGGAACGAGGAGGTCGAGGTGATCCCGGGTACGACGGAGCTCATGTGGCAGGGCCGGCGCATCCCGGCGTTTGAACTACCCTTGACTGCCCCGGTCTCCGGCACAGTGTACGGTGTTGCGTTGAACGACGCCGAGGCCCTGGCCCGGCTGGATGCGGTGTTCCACGGTCCGCCCTACAACCGGCCGCCGCAGGCGCCGGTGCTGTACATCAAGCCGGCGAACACGGTGATTGGCCCGGACGCGCCGATTCCCGTGCCAGACGGAGTCGAGCAGTTGACGGTAGCACCGGCGCTGGGCGCCGTGTTCGGCCGGACGGCCGCACGCGTTGACGAGCAGGAGGCTTTGGCATACGTGCTCGGGTACACCATCGTGCTGGATGTGAGCGTCCCACGTCAGGACTGGTACCGGCCGGCCGTGGCCGAGCAAGCCCGGGACGGGTTCTGTCCGATTGGGCCGTGGATTGTCGAGTCGACGGCGGTCGCCAACCCGAACCAGCTACGGGTTGAGGTTTTCGTCGATGGGGAGCGGCGCCTCGCCCATTCGACCGCTAGCGCGGTGCGGACGCTGCCGAGGCTGATTTCCGAGGTGACCAGTTTCATGACGCTCTATCCGGGCGATGTGCTGCTGGCGGGTGTACCGGCGGATGCGCCCCTGGTACGAGCGGGGCAGCGGGTGCGCGCGGCCATCGAAGGAGTAGGTGTGCTGGAAAACCCACTGGTGGCCGAGTCCCAGGCCGCCGCGCACTATACCGCGGCCGACGCGCGGCCCCCAGTCTTTGACCTGCCGCCGGATGGGAGGTGGTTGCCGTGAGACGGGCACGTGTCGCATACCAGGGGGCGATTCACTACGCCATCGTGGAGGAGGGACGCCTGCGCCTGCCCGACGGTCGGTTGGTGGGAGAAGAGGAGGTGGTCTGGTTGCCGCCGTTTACGCCGGGCACGGCGTTCGCGCTCGGGTTGAACTACGCTGATCACGCCGGAGAACTGGCGTTTCATCCGCCCAAGGAGCCTTTGGTGTTCCTGAAGGGCCCCAACACCTGGGTCGGTCATCGCGGCCAGACGGTCAAGCCAAGGGACGTCACATTCATGCACTACGAGTGTGAGCTGGCGGTGGTCATCGGGCGCGGCGGTAAGCACATCTCGCGCGAACGGGCGTACGACCACATCGCTGGCTATACGGTGGCCAACGACTACGCGTTTCGCGATTACCTGGAAAACTTTTACCGTCCCAACCTGCGTGTGAAAAACCGGGATGCCTCGACCCCCATCGGACCTTGCCTGGTGGATAAGGACGACATACCGGATGCGATGAACCTCAGTCTGCGCACGTACGTCAACGGCGAGTTGCGGCAGGAGGGGTGCACCAGGGACATGATTTTCGACATCCCGTTCCTCATCGCCCACATCAGCCAGTGGTTGACGCTTCGGCCTGGGGACGTGATTCTCACCGGAACGCCGCGGGGAGCGACGCCGGTCAGTGTGGGGGACGAGGTGGTGACCGAAATTGACGGAATCGGCCGCTTGGTCAATTTCGTCGCAGCGGACGGGTGAGGAGAGGAGGCTAATCAGGTGCCGCATTTCATTGTCGAATACACGGACAACATCCGTGACGAGGCGGACATCGCGGGTCTGCTGAAGAAGGTGCACGACGTGTTGCTGGCTCACCCTGACGTGTTCCCCGCCGGCGGCATCCGCTCGCGCGCCATGGAGCTGCATCAGTACCGGGTTGCGGATGGATTGGCCGATGACGCGTTCGTGCACGCCACGCTGAAGATAGGCCGTGGGCGTCCGGAGGAGGTGAAGCGGAAGGTCGGGGACGAATTGTTTGCCGTCATCAAGGACCACTTTGCCGACCTCTACGCGCGCCGATACCTGGCGCTCTCGATGGAGGTTGCTGAGTTCAGCGAGATGGGAACGTACAAGCACAACAACATCCACCAGCGGCTGCGTGGCGCATCGCCGCCGTAGGGCAGCGGGTGGCAGCCAGGAAGCCCAGGCGGATCGCAGGACACCTGCGGCCCGACCCGGGCCGGGGTTGGGGGATGTACTAACTGCTCCATAAATATAGTTGATCATATATGATATCGAATAACATGAGCTGATGGAATTACAGTGAAATTGGAGGTGAACGGTTATGACAACTCTCGCGGCAGACTTGGGAGCCAGCATCACACTCGATGAATTGAACGTCAATCCCTACCCGATCTACCGCAAACTGCGGCAGGAAGCCCCGGTCTGCTACGTGCCATGTGCGGGTCGCTGGTTTGTCACGCGCTATGACGAGTGCGCCTACGTGGACACTCATCCCGAGACGTTCACCGCGCGTGAAACCGCTTCCTTACAAACCCGTGTGATGGGGGTGACCATGCTGAGATTAGACGGGGCTGCACACGCCCGTCTGCGTCAAGCCTGCGAAGAGCCGCTGAAGCCGCGCACTGTTGCCCAACGCTGGCGTCCGCACTTGTTGCAAACGGCGCATGAGTTGATTGATCAGTTTGCTGACGATGGGGAGGTGGAGTTGGTCAGCGCTTTTGCCGATCCGTTTGCGGCCCACTGCCTGAAGCATGTCCTGGGGCTCCGGGACGCGACCGACGGGGACATGCAGCGTTGGACGCGCGACCTGATGGACGGGACGTCCAACTATGCGGACGATGAGTCGGTGTGGGAGCGGGCACGGAAATCGGCGGCTGAGATTGACGAGGCGGTGGACCTGGCCCTCACGCGGGTGCGCAGGCAGCCGGACGGGACCATTATCTCGAGCATGGTGCACACGGAGGTGGAGGGTCCTGCCATCACCCGTGAAGAAATTCGCGCCAACGTCAAGCTCATCATCGGTGGTGGCTTAAACGAGCCGAGGGACGGCATTTCGCTGACTGTGTGGGACCTGCTGACACACCCGGACGTATTGGCGCAGGTCCGGGCGCAACCTGAGCTGTTTGCGGCCGCGGTCGAGGAGTCGCTGCGCAAGGTGGCGCCGCTGGGGATGTATCCCCGGGAAGTGGCGGTGGATACGGTGTTGGCTGGAATACCGCTGAAAAAGGGCGACAAGCTGGCGGTGCTGGTGGCTTCCGCGAACCGCGACGAACGTCGTTTCGCACGACCGGACGAGTACGACATCACCCGCCCGCGGCCGCGCAGCCACCTGGCCTTTGGCACAGGCCCGCACTACTGCCTGGGGGCGTGGCTGGCCCGACAGGAACTGGCGCACGCCGCCCTGCCGGCGCTGTTTGAGCGCCTGCCGGGGATGCAGTTGGACCTGGACCAGCCGCCCATCATCCGCGGCTGGGTGTTTCGCGGGCCGGTGCAACTCAATCTCCGTTGGGAAAGGGAGAGGTGATTGGCGTGGAAGTGGGACTGAATACAGAAACTTGGCGGCAAACCGTGGCGCGTCTGGAGCGCATCCCGGTATGGGCGCTGCCGTATCAATTCATCCTGGTGATTGGCCTTGGGTTCCTGTTCACGTTTTATGATATCTTCGACAGCAATGTATCCTTTATCCAGACTTGTGTCAGTATCATCCCGGGCTTCAAGTCAGAGATGGCTGGGCAGTACCTGGGCATGCCGATACTCATGAACCTGCTTGGGTATGTGGTCGGCACTCTGGTACTCAGCCCGATTTCGGACAAAATCGGACGCAGAAACATGCTTCTCATCACCATGCTCATCACCGGATTGGGCTCATTGTGCACCGCGTTCACCACGAGCTACTGGGCGTTCGTCGTGTTCCGAGGCATTACCGGCATCGGCATCGGCGCTGACCTAGCTGTCGTGAACACCTACATCGCCGAAGTGGCGCCGACCAAAACGCGAGCGAAGTATACTGCCCTCATTTTCATCTTCTCGGCGCTCGGAGCGCTCGTGGCGGTGTGGATTGGGCTGTGGCTGACGACGCCCGCAGCCCCATTCCCGGCCGGACTGCCGTTTGCCTTGGGCGCCAGTCTTCCGTACGGGTGGCGCATCATGTACTGGATTGGCGCGGTGCTCGCTCTGATTGCGGTCCTCATGCGCTTCCGCCTGCCCGAGTCGCCGCGTTGGCTGCTGGCCGTGGACCGTGGCGAGGAGGCAGAGCGCGTGGTGGCCGAGATGGAGGCGACAGCCGCGCGGCATGCGCCACTGCCCCAACCCGTCTCCGTCTCCGTGCAGTGGGTCCCCGCGAAACCCAATCCGTACGGCGACATCCTAAACAACGCCACGTACATCCGTCGTGTTGTGCTGCTGTTCTGCGTGTGGCTGTTCAGTTACGTGACTGTGTACGGCTTTTCGGGTGGCATGACCTCGCTCCTGGTTGGCCTGCATTACGACGAGGGCGAGGCCGGAATGATTACCGCTGTGGGTGTGTTCGGGATGGTTTTGTCCGCTGTGTTTGCGTACTGGTTTGGGGAACGCCTGGAGCGAAAGGTGTGGCTGATCCTATCCGCCTTGACGACGATTCTCGGTGGCGTCCTCATCGGTCTGGCCGGCAGCAATCTGACGCTGGCGATGGTAGGGTCTGTGATTCTGTTCCTGGGTGAAAACTTCTGGGTGCCCATCGCCTACGCGTGGACCTCAGAGAACTTCCCGGCGCGCGCCCGCACCAGCGGTTTTGCCCTGGTGGACGGCGTGGGCCACATCGGAGCCGGCATCGGCATCTGGGCCATCGCGCCCTTGGTGGCGCCGCTTGGCGCGTTGAAAGGGTTCCTGTTCATCAGCGGCTTCTTGTTCGTGGCGGCCGTGATTGCACTGTTCGGGGTGCGAACGAAGGACCGCACCTTGGAAGAGATATCGCCGTAAGGCCACAGGGGCTCAATATACCGGGCTGCCGGGTACTGAGCTCAACGCCATGGGCGTCGGCACCGGCAGCCCGTTCCACCGCTTCAGCGGTTGGGCTGCTTGCAGGGTGCGGATCGACAGCCGGATGGTGTCCAGCCGAAAGAACCGGAATTGACCGCCCCCTCGTATCCATATATGATAAAATGTATGAAAACACAGGCTGCAAGTCCGAACAAACAGGAACAGGCGTATGAGTGGATTAAATCGCGCATTATGGACGGAACCTTTGGCGCCGGCTACCGATTGGTAATTGACAGATTGGCGCGGGAGTTGGGCATCAGCGCCATTCCGATTCGTGAGGCCGTCCGCAGGTTGGAGGCGGAGGGACTCGTCGAGGTGGAGCGGTTCAGCGGGGTGCGGGTCACCCGCATTGATGAGCAGGTCTATGTGGAGACCTTGTCGGTGCTCGCTCTCTTGGAGGGATATGCGACGGCGCTGGCCGCTCCACACATGACCGAAGACGATTGGGAAGCGCTGCGCACCATCAATACCAAGATGGAACAAGCGCGCGTTTCGTTTGCCCTGGAGGAGTACAGCAACCTGAACAAGCAGTTTCATGAGCGCATCTGGAGGGCTTGCCCGAACACCTATTTGGTCAATCAGCTCAAGTCGGTTCAAGAACGGATGGACACCGTGCGGGCCACCGTGTTCATGCTTATCCCGCACCGGACCACCGATTCCATCGCAGAGCATGAGGAACTCATTCGGTTAATGGCCGATGGAGCGGGGGCGGACCAAATTGAGTCGTTTGCCCGCGCGCACAAGCTGGCCACGCTGGAGGCGTTCCGACGCTGGCGCAAGACGCGGAGAGAGTAGCAGGGGGTACCGCCATCCCCTCATCTGTCACTCGTCTTCAGCCTCATCCCTGGCTAGCGCGTCACTGAGGAGTTGACGGCGTTCACGCACGTAGTGACGAAAAACGTCGATCTCGCTCATCCACTGGGATGTATGGATGCGCCGAGTAGGTTCCGCAAGCACTGCAGGACCGATGCGATGCATCCATTCCCGTACCACGGGCACGATGGTCGCGTCACTGAAAGTAGTATTGAGAAGCCGCTTTAGCCGCATCCGATACGCTCGCCTTATCGACGGTAGTTGCATGAGCTTGGCGGTAAGGATGTTTTCACCAAATGGGTCGACGGTGTCTGCGGGGCAGAGCGCACCGTAGCAGTTCCGCCCCCACGTGCCTTCACAATCCCATGGGGAGAATCGGTATCGTCCATCCTCTGACAATTCATAGACCGCATAGTTTTGTGTGAGCCCGTCCGCATGGCCAATGCACACTGTCGCTGCCAGCCACTGGAGATACTGATGGATATCTAGCTGTCGGGCGATCAGGTGTTGCAGCGCCTCACCGTCTCGCAGGTTCAATTCCAAAACGAACCGCTCAAAGCGCTTTTGATTGGCGTGGGTGCCTATCACGCGTTCGTATCCGTCAAACAGGGATGGTTTGAGCCGGCGGGTATCATCACCTGTAAAAAGACTGAAATCGGCGTCGTGGTTCACGGCGTAGAACAGGCTTCGGCATGCGAGGTTGCGTCTGCGAAAAAACGACGCATCGACGCCCTCGATTTCCAGGTACACGCCGAGTAGGTCGTCGTTGAAATAGAGTCGGCAGTGGAGCGTCTGGGGGGCAATGAGGCCAATTCGGTTAAAGAACCAAAAGGAGAGAGCGTTCCGGACTAAGGATGGATCGTCGTATTCGGCGTTGTAGTGTAGGGTCCCTGATTGGCGCCGGATTTCATAGGACTTTTTCGGGGCGTGTCGTGTGCGATTGCCACGGTAACTC
Organism: Alicyclobacillus shizuokensis NBRC 103103; assembly: GCF_001552255.1. GTDB lineage: Bacteria > Bacillota > Bacilli > Alicyclobacillales > Alicyclobacillaceae > Alicyclobacillus_G > Alicyclobacillus_G shizuokensis. Next base: position 58,033 of record NZ_BCQV01000012.1, on the reverse strand, counting down.
ACTCGGACCGATTCGGTGTAGCCATCGCGAATCAACACGCCGTCCACAAATCTGGTCTGTCCGCGTTGGGCTTGAAGTCGTTTGACATCGTCGCTCCAGACGAAAAGCCGACGGATAGGGAGGTCCATCTTGAACACCTCCATGGCGTACACATAGGGCACACATTCGCCCGCAGCTGCCCATTCCCCCCGTGTCTCCGTGACATAGTGTGGTACCAAATTGTATGTAGGAGGTACCCCAATGGCGACTCGGCGGGAAAGCCGTTTGCAGGAGACGATCCGAGAGATCGTCCGTGAGGAGTTGCAACGGCTGTGGGGATTGGAGAAACAGGGTCACCAGACCAAAAGCGGCGGCCATGGGCACAAGAGTGGCGGCCATGGGCACAAGAGCGGCGGCCATGAGCACAAGAGTGGCGGCCATGAGCACAAGAGTGGCGGCCATGAGCACAAGAGCGGCGGCCATGAGCACAAGAGCGGCGGCCATGAGCACAAGAGCGGCGGCCACGGGCACAAGAGTGGCGGCAAAAGCCGCTAATCAGTCCGTAGATCCTATCGGTAATGAACCGATGGGTCTTTTTTTGTGTTGTTTTGCCCTTCGCTATCCGACAGTCACCGTTGTCCCCGCCTCACGCCTGGGCGATTGCACCAATTTCAGGAATGATGTGAACCTGCACTACCCCTTGCGAATATCCGTACAGTACGCATCTACCCGGTGATCTATCTATATCGGGGATTTCAAAGGGGGATGTAGAATGCTGGAAGTGGTGCTGGTCACGGCCGCGTTTCTCGGACTTGTGTACATCCTCTCTCCGTCCAAACCTGTGACACAACGCACAGCTTCGAAACGGGCGCGGGCTGCTGCGCTCCATGCCAGGATGAGAAGTGCCCGACCACGATAAGGGAGAAGGACGATGCTCACTTCTTGGTTATCGCCACTCGTGCTCGCGTGTGTCGTCGCAACCATCTTGTGGAGACCCCGCAGGCTAAATGAAGCTATCCCTGCAGCAACCGGCGCCGCGCTGTTGGTCATCTTCGGGGTGGTCAATCTGGGCGACCTCACCGCTGTGCTACATGTGGTGTCGGGGGCGGGTTTGACCATTCTCGGCACCATCCTGATGTCGGCTGTGCTGGACCGCGCAGGCCTTTTCCGGTGGGCCGCCCTGCAGATTGCTCGCAAGGCCGGCGGATCTGGCCGGCGGTTGTTCGTGCTGACGCTGATGCTCTGTTTTTGTATGACGATGTTTTTCAATAACGACGGCAGCGTTTTGATTACGACACCCATCATTGTGGAGATTATGCAGCGACTTGGCTTCAACAAGATCCAGGCGCTCCCCTACCTGATTGGCGGTTGCTTGGTGGCTTCATCTGCCAGTGCGCCGATTGGTGTCAGCAACTTGGCGAATCTCATCGCGTTGAGTATTGTTGGTCTCGATCTCAACCAGTATGCGACATTGATGCTGGTCCCATCACTCCTGGGAATTATCGTCTGCATAGTCCTTCTCTACGCTGTGTGCCGTCGTCACATTCCGCAACGGTACAGGATGGTTGAGCCAGAGCTAGCTCGGACGTTCCCGCCTCGCCCCGGTGACACTTGGCATGTGCTTCGACCTGTCGCTCCAATGTGGCCAGGAGGTCCACCTCCCGTACATCCGCCCGGACCTAAGGGGTTTCGTTCTCGTCCATGGGCGGGTGTACCCGACTTTGATCCCTTCATGTGCCGCATTGGCATTGTTCTCGTTGTGCTGGTTCGGGTGGGATTTTTTGTGGGTGCGGCTTACGGAATTCCGGTCCAAGTCATCGCCATTACAGGCGCACTGGTGATGCTCGGGGTCTATGTCTCTCGGCGGCCCAAAGGTGCATGGCAGCTCGTGCGGACAGCACCGTGGTATGTCCTGGTATTTGCCTTTGGCATGTACACACTGGTCTACGCGCTGCACAAACAAGGACTCACTCTCCTGCTGGGGCATGTGCTGCAAGGGATGGCCGGTTCTTCGCTGTTGGCTGTCGTGATATGGACGGGGCTCCTGGTGACTGTGATGTCATCGCTGTTCAACAACTTGCCATCTGTGATGATTGGCACAGTGATGCTTACGGATTTGCATTTGCCAGCTGCGCATCTGAAGCTCGCCTACCTTGCGAGTGTACTCGGCAGTGACATAGGCTCGCTGTTGGTTCCGACTGGCACGTTGGCGTCTTTGATGTGGCTTCACTTGGTCCGAGGGAAAACCGGGATTACCTGGGGGGATTACATGCGTGTATCGTTGCTCGTCATTCCACCGAGTCTCATGCTTTCCCTTCTTACCTTGTACAGCTGGGGTACATGGCTGCTGCGCTGAGGGCGCTGTTCGAACCATCTGCCCCATGGACAGACGACAGCCCAACACATGTACAAATGTTGCTGGCATAGTGTGAACTGAACATGTGGTGGCAGGGAGGCGAACCAAACGGTGGCACATGAGGACCTGGTCAACCTTCCCGTGATCGCGGCTATGAGCCCACAGAAATGTTACTGTGGAATCGTGCGAAAGGTCGGCGCGGACTTCTTACTTGTTGATGATCCCGAGATGGGGATGGCCTTGGTCGCATTGGAGCATATCAAGCAGTTACGTGTTGGCGAAGGGGTGCCTGTTCACAAACCGCCGCAGATTGATGCCGCGAGTGCGCCACTCGACCCTGGGTCATTGCCCGATGCCTTGCACGGCGTAGTGCGGACGTGGGTGGCATCGGTGCTGCAACTGGACGGCGCAGGACCAGATCCTATCGTCGTCTATGTGATCGACGTGAAGGCCGATTACCTGGTTGTCAGCGCCATCCCAGATGGAGTTTTGTATATACCTGTTCGTCACATCCAATTGGTGCGGCCGTTGGACGTCCAAATCCAGCCAGAATTCGTCGAGTGGGCCAACCATCAAAAGGAACAGTTGCCGACCGGGGCCACTCGGCTCATAGAGGCACTGGAACAAGAAGTCGGGAAGTTGGCGAAATTCGGCCGCGGTGGTGCGGATGAGGTGGTTGGCATCATCCGCGCCGTGCATGAGCAGTTTGTGGAGCTGGTTGTGTCGCCGTGTGAACGGGTTCGTATTCCCATGCATCACGTGAAATCGGTCTCCCGACCGGGGCGTCTTAACGCTCAGGCCTCCCCAGGGATGACTTCGGCATGACAACTGGGGCACGCAGCACCGAGGCTTGCAGTGGTATTACGTACGATTTCGGGCAGACACTTGAGGAGGTTAGGAATATGGATCTCAGTTTTTTGGAGGATTCCATTGGGAAGACAATTCAACTGGAGAGGGGCGGGCCGGAACGAATCGTTGGAAAACTCGCCGCCATCATGGCAGATTATATCGCCGTGGATACGCCGGAAGAAGGCGTGGTGTACGTCAACGCGCGGCACATCAAGACAATCTCGGAACCGGTAATTCCGCAGATGCAGGCGGATCGTCCAGCAGTGGATCCCGATGGGCAGGTGATCGAGGAAGAATCTCCGCCGTTGATAGAGGCGAGCGACTTCGACGACCTCCTCGCTCAATTGAAACATCGGCTGGTGCGGATCAATCACGGTGGCCCCAACTCCGTGCAAGGGGTGCTCATTGAACTGCGGCCAGGGGTGGTGACGCTTCTACACGACATGCAGGCTTATGTACACTACCCGACTTATCATATCCGGAGCGTCACCTGGATTGTCCAAAAACCGGAACGCGCCGATTCAAGGGCGTCTGGAGAACGTCCAGGTCGCAGAGAGGGCCGCGGGTAATCAGCGACGACACGGGTTCCACCGATGGACCGGAGCGGAAGGGGGATAGCCATGCAGTCATTGTTGACTCCGCTCCTTGGCACGCGCATTCACATCGAACAGCATAATGATACGGGGCTTACGGGATGGCTCGTCAACATTCAGCCCGATTACGCGTCCGTGTTCACAGACGACGGACGAATCGTTCACTACCCATTTGGGCACATCAAGTCCGTTACGACGAACATTACGGAGCTTCCGCAGCAGGTCAATGTCCCGCAGATCGCGTTCCCGGAATCTTTCCGCGATGTGCTGGCAGCGTTGTGGATGCAGCTGGTTCGTGTTGAACTTGGCGAAGGAGCCAGACAAGGCGTCCTGGTTCAGATTGAAGATGATGCCATTTGTCTCGTCCTGAGTTCCAAGGAGTTGATATACTATCCCGTTTTTCAAATCGTCAATTTGTCTCCGGTTTTTCAACTCAAAGGGATAGCGGACGCTCCAGAGCCGAGCGCCGGCGCCCGGGAAGGGAGCAGCACCCAATCCACCGTCGCAACCGGAGATGTCGCCAGAGCGGAAGCATCGGCTGCGTCCGAATCCAATCAGTTGAAATTGTTTCGAAGGGACAGCCAGCGCTCCCGGCGGCGTCGCCTTGCCGCGGCAGCAGGGAATGATGAAGGGATAGCCCGGCGAACCAGCACCACTGGTGGCGTCTCGAATCGGCGGGCACCAAGGATGCATTCCACTTCACCCAATCGGAGCCGACCATCCTGGGTGCATCCGAGTCTTAGGGTTTGATACGGACGTGAGCCTCATGACGTATGAATACTGTGAAAGATGGGTACCGCCGTAAGGCGGACCCTTTGTGTAGGGAATCAAATGGCCTTTGTTCTGCGTTCGCCGCAACGCCATAGGCCTCCGGCAGGACGCCGTCGTCGGTATCAATCCCGCCGTTTCCAAGTATCGGATCTGCGCCGATTTTCCCTGAGTTGGTTCAATTGCTCACGAATGTGTCGGATTTCCGCTATTCTCGCCTCTTCATCAGCTGAGTCCTCCTCCCTGGCCACGGCCTCAACCAGTTGGTACTCCAATTGGCGGATGCGATCGCGCACGTGGACGGGGAGGTCGGACGGATCGTCAAGACGCTGCAGCCATTCGTCGTAAGGTCCTGGAAACAGGGTGACCTGTGTGCCCGGTGCTCCCGCATGCGGTTCCAGGTGCAAGATGCGGTTGGCCACCCTGCGGACCAAATACCGGTCATGGGATGCCACCAGCAGCGCACCCGGGTACGCACGGAGCGCCTCCTCAATCCGCTCGCGGGCGTCGATATCGAGATAATTCGTAGGCTCGTCAAGCACAAGCAGATTCGCGCCGGAAAAGTACAGTTTGACGAAGGCAACGCGGCAGCGCTCACCCATGCTCAGATCGCCGACGCGTTTGAACACGTCCTCGCGCGGGAACAGGAACCCGGCGAGCACGGTGCGCGCGTATGACTGCGTCATTCCCTCCAGCACCAGCAGCGTGTCGAGCACGGTGCGGGATAGGTCCAAGTCCTCAAGTTCCTGGGCGAAGTAGCCGATGTTCAGGGCCGGATGGGCATCCACCCGCCCGCGTTGTGGTTGCAGACGGCCGGTCATCAGCTTTAGCAATGTCGTCTTGCCCATGCCGTTGCCGCCGATGACGGCGATTCTGTCGCCGCGCTGTACGCGCAGGTTGAGGCCGTCAAAAAGGGGTTTGGCCGTGTATTGAAACGCGACATCGTGCAATGTGAGCAAGGTCTTTGCCTCCGACAGACCTTCCCGAAACTCAATGCACAAAGACGGGTCCGCCTTCGGTCGTTCCACCATCTCCGCCTCCAAGCGCTCCAACGCCCGTTCCTTCGCCTTAAAGCGAGTCGAGTTCTTCTCAGCTTTCTTGCGCAGGTGAAAGTTGACGCCCGCTGCGTCATGTGCTTGCTGATACCACTCACGATAACGGCGGATGGCTTCCAACAACGCTTGTTTCTCCCGCTGCTGCTTGTCGTAGAGGGCCTGTTGGGCCCGCGTTTTCTCTCCGCCGCTCAGACGTCCATAGGGGACAGCGTGTTGCGCGGGCGCAAAGCCAAACCGGGACAATGTCTGTTCCACCTGCAATTCCCAGGTGTAGCCGTCCAGTGCGAGATACCGTTCCTGCAGCGCGCTGTACGCCTCCGCCAGCTGGTTCAGCCGGCCACGATGGCCCGTATCCCCCTCCCCGTCCGATCCGGACGCTGCCTCTTCCAACTGTTCCTGCAAGGCATCGAGCTGCTGGCGTAGCCGAAACAAGCGTGGATGGCCGCTTTGCACAAATTCCTGCAGGGTGGCGGCTGTCTCCACGTTCAGGTGTTGTTGCAGCCAACCCCAGGATTCCAGTGGGTAGCGTCGCCATATGGTACCCGTATCAAATGTCCCGTCGTCCATCAGGCCGCGGAGGAGCGTTGTCTTACCCACGCCGTTGCGACCAAAAAGCGCCACTCGCTCCCCCTCGGCGATTTCAAAGTCCACTCCTGTAAACAGGGATTTGCCCGCCCATTCCTTGGACAGTCCCTGTGCCTTGATGACATTCGGCATCGAAATCCCTCCAACTCGCCGGCGCACTGCGTCGGTGGCCTCAGCCATACGGCCAGCGCGCGGACGTCCGAGATGCGTTTCCCAAGACGCAAAAACCGCGGGCGCGGACGCCTGCGGTTGGCCACGGAGTTTCGATGTCGGACAGTGAATACGTTGCAGGGGACCAGGAAGAACGAGTATCTCACCCGGGGCGGGTTAAAAGACGACTCATCCACCTCTCACCCGAGCATCCAATCCCGTGAAAAGGATAGATCCTCCCCGTCGCACAAACCACGCAGGCGTCGCGCGCCTGAATCTGTGTGGTTGTTCACGCACGAGGATCTATCATGACGGAAAATTGGATACCTCCACGGTCAAAGTGTGCTTCGCGTTCAGTATACCACAGAATATCCGAATATGCCCAAGTCGTTTGGCTGTCTCAATGTATCAATGTATCTAACAATCGACCTTCCAGATCTCTAGTAACATAAACAGTAGCATAAACAAATCCCGGTCGATTCAAGGGTGCGAAACTTGAGCTAGTCATTGTTGTCCATCTGTATTCCCAGGCCATTATAGAAGTCGCCGCTGGTGCGCTTCCATTACGGCTTCTACGCGGCTTTTGACGCCGAGCCGACGATAAATTTCATTGATAATGGACTTGACGGTGTTTTCCGACAGGTGGAGGTGCTTGCCGATTTCTTGGTTGGTGCGTCCTTGGGCCATGAGGCGCAGGATCTCCACGTCCCGTAGATCGAGAGCGTCTTTGCCGGATTCGCCTTGTCTCGGTGATTCAATCCAATGGAGGACGTACTCTGTTACGGTCGGATCGAGGACAGATTTACCATTCAAAATATTTTGTATGGATTTGAATAACTCTTCTCCGGGCATATCCTTGAGCAGATATCCCTGAACCCCTGTCTGGAGACAGGCGTGTACGACATTCTTGTCCATCGACGAAGTGAGGATGGCGAGGCGCGTGGACGTGTTTGTCTCCCGCACCGACTTACACAACTCAATGCCGCTCATGTCGGGCAATCGCACGTCAATCAGAGCGAGATCGGGTTGCAGAGATTGAATGAGATCGAGTCCTTCCGCTCCGGTGCTTGCCTGTCCAACCAAGTTCAATCCGTGCTCGCTGAGCAACGTCTGTAAACCAATGCGAACCAGTTCATGGTCGTCAACAATAACGATGCTCTCTGTCAAGGTCAGCCCCTCCTTGCATATCGCCGACTGTGCTGTGGTGTCGAATCGGGGCAAAATGAACGGAATCGGGTGTCATTTCATGCCCTGGTTCAATCGAGCCTTAGCGAATGGGAAACGTGCAGCGCACGGTTGTCCCTCCATCCTCATTGCGAAAAATGTCCAACTGCCCGTTGAGAACGGCGACGGAACGCGCTATCGAATGCAAGCCAAAGTGCCCGGTTGGATGGGTGATGAGACGCAGGGCTTCGTCTGAAATGCCGTCCCCGGCGTCCTGTACCGTGATGGTCGCTGCGTCTGTTTCTACAAGCAGGTGGACGATGGCCACTGGGCTGTTGGCGTGGCGGAACACATTGGTCAGAGATTCGGCGACGATTTTGAGTATGGTTTGACGAATGGGGAGGCTCAATCGGCTGAAGTCACCATCACCGTGTGTGATGAGTTTTGTGGAAATCCCGCTGATTCGCTCGAATTCTTGTACGAGATGAGTCAAGGCGGTGACGTTGGGTCGAGCCTCATCGTCCATGAGGCGAAACAAAATGGCTCGAAGTTCGGATTGGCATTGTTCCGTCAATTCACGCAATCGAGCGGTACGCGCCTGCAGCTCACTCTTCTCTGCGACCGTCAGCCGTTCCAAGCGGTCAATCTCGCGTACCACGGCAAACAGGGTCTGCGACAGTGAATCGTGTAATTCTTCCGCAATTCGTTGCCGTTCTTCCGTTAAGATGCGGAAACAGTTTTCATTTTGTTGGTCGCACCATGAGATGAAAATGGAACACAGCGAAGCAAATCCATTCATCATGTCTTCGTCGCTTTTGGTGAAGGATCCTGTCTTGGGTGGCTGGCCGAAAAAGATGCAACCAATCGCCTGTCCATGGTATTTCAGTGGGATGGTCAACAACGCCTCGACGGGTGGATGGCCTGTCGGCATGCCGACAGACAGTGGATGTCCGGAGATGGAATCGACGTGCAGCGAGTCACCGGTTTTGACGGGTACGAAGTACATCCCGTGTCCTTTCGGAAATTCCACGGGCTTTCCGTCCCATCCGGAAACTTTAAAGTATCGAATGGTGGACGGATTCTTTGGTTCTGTAATGATGATCCCGGCGAACGCAGCGTTGACCAATGTACGCGCGTGGTCCACGACAGCCTGCAACAGCGGTTCAAGGCCTTCCTCCATCCACGGCTGCAGGCGTTCCAGCGCTTCCGACAAAATCCGCAAGACTTCGGCTTGATTTGTCGTGGGTTGGCTCATCCGCTGTCTCCCGTCCTTTCCAAGGATAGTAAAGGGAGGACCCGGTATCGAAAAACACCCGATCGGGTGTATTGCGTGTCTATCAGCTATTTTATAATAATCCCGAGAACAGTGAACTACCTTTTATCCTGTTTTTGAAACCGCATTCAAAATGGGACTTCGTCGGGATCGCGGTCCGACCACCGACCTCTGTCATTCTCACGTTTCTCAACAAAGGGGGCCTTATGGTGTTTCCCAATGCGTTCAAGTACGAAGTACCGACATCAGTCGACGAGGCGGTGCGTCTCATGACTGAGTACGGTTACGACAGCAAGGTGTTGGCGGGTGGCCAGAGCCTGTTGCCGATGATGAAGCTTCGCATCGCGGCGCCGGCTGTACTCATCGATGTGAACGGCATCCAGGATTTGAAGGGTTGGCGCGAGGCCGATGGGAAACTGCGCATCGGGGCTTTGGTACGCCACGCGGAACTGGAACATGCATCAGAACTCGATGACAAATATCCGCTTTTGTCCCGCACTGCCCGCTGGATTGCGGACCCTCCAATTCGCAACCGGGGCACCATTTGCGGCTCACTCGTTCACGCAGATCCAGGCTCGGATTGGGGCGCGGCGATGATAGCTCTTCGCGCCGAGGTGGAGGTGCAGGGGACGGAGGGAAACCGACTGATTCCCATTGACGAGTTCTTCGTAGACACGTTTGCGACATCGCTGAATGAAAACGAACTCGCGGTCGCGGTGCATGTCCCGACGCCTGGCGGGCCCGTCGCCGCCCGTTACATGAAACTTGAGCGCAGGGCCGGCGATTTCGCCATCGCCGCGCTGGCTGTGCACATCGTGCTCGACAGTGAAGGCCGCGTTGCCGAGGGCGGTATCGGCATCGGCGCCTGTGGACCGATTCCTCTGCGGGCGACCAAGGCGGAGGAGGCGCTCATCGGACAACCCATCACAGAGGAGACGATTGCGACCGTGTCGCGGCTGGTGCCGGAAGACGCCGATCCCGCGGATGACCTGCGCGGCAGTGCCGCCTACAAGCGCGACCTGTTGCGTGTTTTCGCTGCGCGCGCGCTTCGCGAGATCGCGGAAGAGTTGCATGGAAGGGTGGGGGATGAATGAACATCCGAGTAAAGGTCAACGGACGCCTGTACGAAGCGGACGTTGAACCGCGTACGCTGTTGGCTTATTTCCTGCGTGAACAACTGAATCTGACAGGAACGCATATTGGTTGCGATACGACCACCTGCGGTGCGTGCACGGTGCTGTTCGACGGGAAGCCCATCAAGTCGTGCACGGTGTTGGCTGTGCAGGCGGACGGCCACGAGGTGATGACCGTCGAAGGGCTTGAATCAAATGGTCAATTGCACCCGTTGCAGAGTGCGTTTTGGGAGGATCATGCTCTGCAATGCGGCTACTGCACCCCTGGCATGCTGATGGCGGCCTACGGGTTGTTACAGACGAATCCGGCACCTACTGACGTAGAAATTCGCGAGGCGCTGTCAGGAAATATCTGTCGCTGCACAGGGTATATGAATATCGTGAAAGCCGTTCAAAATGCTGCTCGCAAGATGGCGGGTGAAAACCAAGAAGCAATAGAGGAGGCGGCAGCCAGTGGCACTTCCACAGACTGAGTTGCGGCCCATGGGTAAACCGATTGGGCGCAAGGAGGACCCGCGCCTGATTCGGGGCAAGGGCCATTACGTGGATGACGTGATGTTGCCGAATATGCTCTATCTCTGCATCGTGCGCAGTCCGTACGCGCACGCGCGCATTCGCCGGATTGACACGTCTGCGGCACTTGCCGCACCGGGGGTCAAGCTGGTCCTTACTGGAGAAGACTTGGCCGAGATGAACCTCGCCTGGATGCCGACGCTGGCAGGAGACCAGCAGATGGTGATGGCCACCGGCAAGGTCCTGTTTCAGTACCAGGAAGTCGCGGCGGTCGTCGCTGAGACGCGCGCTCAAGCAGAGGACGCGGCGCAACTGATTGAAGTCGATTACGAACCCTTGCCGGTCGTAGCGGACCCGTTCCAGGCACTTGAGCCGGACGCTCCGATTCTTCGCGAAGACAAAGAGAAAAAGTCGAACCACATCTTCCACTGGGAGGCAGGGGACAGAGAGGAAACGGAAGCGCTGTTCCGCGACGCGCCGGTCGTCGTCAAGCAGAATGTGCGCTTTCCACGCGTCCATCCTGCGCCCCTTGAACCTTGTGGGTGCGTGTCGGACTGGGATGCAGCCCGGAATAAGTTAACGCTGTATGTCACTTCGCAGGCGCCGCACGTCCACCGGACCGTACTGGCGATGGTGTCCGGGCTTCCAGAACATCAAATTCACGTCATTTCACCCGATGTCGGCGGTGGTTTCGGGAATAAGGTCCCTGTGTACCCCGGTTACGTGATTGCGACGGTTGCATCCTTGAAATTGGGGGTCCCTGTAAAGTGGATTGAAACCCGCACCGAAAACATCGCCAGTACCCATTTTGCTCGCGACTACCATATGACTGCGGAGATTGCGGCGCGTGAGGACGGCAAGGTGCTCGCCCTGCGTGTAAAGACGATTGCCGATCACGGTGCGTTCGACGCGGCTGCCGATCCGTCCAAATTCCCGGCTGGGTTGTTCAGCATTGTGACTGGGTCGTATGACTTCAAGGCTGCGTTCGTTGAGGTGGACGGGGTATATACGAACAAGGCTCCGGGCGGTGTAGCCTACCGCTGTTCCTTCCGTGTCACAGAGGCATCGTATCTCATCGAACGAGTCATGAACATCTTGGCCCAGCGGCTGAAGATGGATCCGGCTGAACTGCGTCTGAAAAACTTCATCCGTAAGGAGCAGTTCCCGTATCACTCGCCGACCGGATGGGTCTACGACAGCGGGGACTATGAAAAGACGCTGAAACTCGCGCTGGAGCGCATTGGGTACGAAGAGCTGCGCAAGGAACAGGCGGAAAAGCGGGCGCGTGGAGAATTGATGGGGATTGGCATCTCGACCTTCACAGAGGTGGTCGGTGCTGGCCCGGCTCATCAGTTCGACATCGTCGGCATCAAGATGTTCGACAGCGCGCAGATTCGCTTCCATCCGACCGGTAAAGTGATTGCGCGGCTTGGGGTACGGCACCAGGGCCAGGGACACGAAACGACTTTTGCCCAGATCATCGCTGAAGAACTCGGACTCAGTGCGGATGACGTGTTGATTGAGGAAGGCGATACCGACACAGCTCCCTACGGGCTGGGCACGTACGCCAGCCGCTCGACGCCGACGGCCGGCGGCGCGGCGGCCCTCTGCGCGCGCAGGATTCGCGAGAAAGCTCGCAAAATCGCGGCGCATCTGCTGGAGGTCGGCGAAGACGACGTGGTCTGGGACGGGGTCGCCTTCTCCGCAAAAGGCTTGCCAGGTCGGGCCGTGTCGATGAAGGACGTGGCGTTCGCCGCCTACACAAATGTACCTGAGGGCATGGAACCGGGCCTGGAAGCGACGTACTACTACAATCCGCCGAACCTCACCTTCCCTAACGGGGCGTACATCGCGGTGGTGGATATCGACAAGGGAACGGGTGCTGTCAAGGTGCGGCGTTTCTTGGCCGTTGATGATTGCGGCAACGTGATTAATCCCATGGTTGTCGAAGGACAGGTGCACGGAGGGGTGACCGAAGGGTTTGCGATTGCGTTCATGCAAGACATTCCGTATGACGCGGATGGCAACTGTCTGGCGCCGAACCTGATGGACTACCTGGTTCCCACGTCGGCAGACACTCCGCATTGGGAAACGGATCGGACGGTTACGCCGTCGCCACACCATCCAATCGGCGCCAAGGGCGTTGGTGAGTCACCGAACGTCGGCTCACCCGCAGCCTTTGTCAACGCGGTGGTGGATGCCCTGTCGCCGCTTGGTGTGGAACACATCGATATGCCGATTTTTCCATGGAAGGTATGGAACATCTTGAGGGAGCACGGTATCACCGAGTAATTCGGTAGCCAACCTGAATTGAGGAGGGAAGACCCGGCGGCACGGAGGCCGCCGGGGCCCGACGGATGGATAATCTTTGGGAAGCCGCGAGGGACCTGGACGAACGCTCGGAACCGTATGTCATGGTGACAGTCGTCCGCCGTGTGCGCCCGAGTTCGGCGACTGTTGGTGACAAGGCGATTGTCACGGCCGATGGGGAGATGCAAGGCTTCGTCGGTGGTCAGTGCACGCGGGAGCTGGTCATTGACCAAGCGAAGAAGTGCCTGACCAGTGGCGAAAGTAAGCTTTTGCTGGTGACCTCGCAGCCGCCGGCCGACGTGGCGGAAGGCGTCACCGTTCTGCCGATGACGTGCGCATCCGAGGGAACGGTCGAACTGTTCTTGGAGCCCAAAAATGTGGATCCACCATTGGTGCTCGTAGGAGATTCCCCCATCGCGCACGCTCTCGCAGAATTGGCACCTCGATTTTCACTGACGCCGTACCGGATTTCCTTGGAAGCGGCGATAGACACGGGTTCCGCTGAAGATCCGGCCGTAAAACTGCGCCACCAACTTCCTGTCCATACGAGTGCGCCAGCGTACTCCGTAGTTGCCACGATGGGGTTGTACGATGTCGATGGATTACTGGCGGTCTCTTCATTGCCGCTCCGTTATCTGGGCCTCGTCACCAGCCCCAAGCGCTGGACAACCGTGCGTGCCGAGTTGGCAGAAGTAGGCGCGTCAAGCGAATTTATCGACTTTGTTACGGCACCTGCAGGTTTCGATATCGGGGCCGTGGGACCCAATGAGATATCCCTCAGTATTCTGGCGCAAATTGTGGAGTGCCGTCGTCGGGGGGTGAGCGTATCCTGGCCGGGACAGTCCGATACAGGCAGTTCGGCGTCTGGGTCGCCGGCCACGCATGGCAGCCAGGTTGCGGTTCAGCAACAAGTGGTCGATCCGGTCTGCGGCATGACCGTGGACTTGGCGAAGACTCCATACCGTCTTGAACTGGACGGAACCACCTACGGGTTTTGCTGTTCTGGCTGCCGGGATCGCTTTGCGCGCGAGCCAGACAAGTACCTGCAAAGTCACGCTTGACCATGCGCCATGCGGATCTGGATGTGTACTCACACAAAAGGCACGGGGACAGTACCTCCGTCCTGTCGATGGTTGGCGGCTGAAGGGGCCTTAGCAAATTGGCATGAACAACAGAGGAGGCAAGACCATGCGTACGTACGAAGGAGAATTTACGATTGAGCAGCCGCGGGAGAAAATCTGGGCGTTCGTTACAGATCCGCATAAAATGGGAACTTGTATTCCCGACTTGATTGAATTGAACGTAGAGAGTGAGACCCGTTTTCGCAGTCTTGTGAAGGTCGGCGTGGGGCCGGTGCGAGGCAAGTTCGACCTCACCAGTGAATTGACCGTGACGGAACCGGGTAAGGCGGCCTCCCTGTCGATTCGCGGCGGTGGAATGGGCAGCGGAGTTGATATGAAAGCGCAAATGGAACTCGGCGACGTTGATGGAGGGACCCTCTTAAAATGGCGTTGCGACGCGGTGATCAGTGGACCCATCGCAAGTCTGGGCGGGCGACTGATTGATAACGAAGCGCGGAAGATTACGGAGAAGGTATTTGCCAATCTGAAGAATGCCTTGCTCGCCTTGCCAGATGAAGAGGTCGCCGCAACGGATAAAACAGCGGACCAAGGTTGAAGGACGTCAGGTGGAGGCTGTCCGGATGAATGAACAGGTGTGCCGACTGCAGGAAGAATTGCATCGCGCTCACTATGTCGTCGAGGAAGGGTTGGCTACTGTACTGCATCTGGCACAGCGGCTGGCCCGACCTCTATTGTTGGAAGGGCCTGCGGGTGTAGGGAAAACAGCACTGGCGAAAGCGGTTGCCACCGTTCGTTCCGTGGACCTGGTGCGCTTGCAATGCTATGAAGGCTTAGATGCGAGTCAGGCGTTGTACGATTGGGATTACCCAAAGCAGTTGCTGACGGCGCGCACAGCGTTTGCCGACGGTGTCGTGAATCAGGCGGCGCTGTACAGTGAGCCGTTTCTCATTGAACGGCCGCTTTTGCGCGCGCTGCGCGAAAAGCCAGCGCCTGTGCTGCTGATTGACGAGGTCGATAGGGCTGACGAGGAATTCGAGGCGCTGCTCTTGGAATTCCTCTCGGAATTCCAAATTACCATTCCGGAGATGGGAACCTTTCGCGCCGAAAAGCCACCGATTGTCATGTTGACGTCCAATCGTACACGCGACTTGTCGGACGCTTTGCGGCGCCGTTGCCTCTACGTTTGGGTCGATTACCCGTCCCCTGAACAAGAGGCGGCCATCATTTCGCTGCATGTGCCGCGGATAGCATCGGAACTTGCGAAACAAATCGCACGCGGCGTACGACGGCTGCGCAAGTTGTCACTGCTCAAGCCGCCCGGATTGGCGGAGTCCATCGATTTTGCACAGGCGCTGCATGAGTTGGGGGCGCAGGAGTTGGACGAAGAAGTGGTGCGACTCACTCTCGGCTGTTTGCTGAAGACGGAAGAGGACTTGAACTTCGTGCGGGAGAGGGGACTCGACGTGTTATGGAACGCCTGACGGCGGCCGAGATGAACCGCTTGACGGGCGATATCGTGCGGCAGGTTAAGGATTTTGCGCCTTGGTTGAGACAACATGGATTTCGGGCGGGCGTTCCGGAAACGTTGATAGCCATTTCTGCCTTGGCGGAATTGGACCTGACCCGTATGGAAGAGGTCTGCAGCGCCTTTCGCTCCATCTATTCGCGGACCCCCGCAGAGTGGGGCATCTTTCCGAGTCTGTTCGAGCGATATTTTGGGGACCGGGGCGTGCAATTGCAGGAAAAGCGCCGTCTGCAGCCGGATGATTGGGCGGACCGCGAAGGTGGCAGCGGCGGTGATCAGGCGGAGCACCCTCCGGTTGATACAGTGCAGGGCTTTCTCGCTGGGTATCATCCCAACGATGGCGAGCGCTATGCATTGCGGGCGGACGAACAGGTGTTGAAGGATGTCGTTCAGTTGACCCGCTTGGCGGTGCGCACCATGGATGCGCCGCGTGGGCGCAAATGGCGGCCCCGAGGCAGAGAGAAACTTGATCTCCGTCAGACCATGCGCCACGCTATGCGTCATGCAGGGGAGCCGTTTGTGCTGAAGATGCGGCGACACCGTCCCGACAAGCCGCGTGTTGTCCTGGTGATGGACATATCCGGTTCTATGAAGCCGTATGCACCTTTTGTCACATCGCTCGCCTGGTCATTCACGCGGGCCCGGGCACGCACCCAAATCTTTCTGTTTTCAACGCGCCTGTTGCGAGTAACCTCTCTCATCGCGCGCAAAGGCGTTGCGGGCATCACGCACGCCGAGTTGCCGGGGCTGAGGGGAGGCACTCGCATTGGCAGTGCGTTGGAACAGCTCTTGCGCCGGTATCCAGGTCTTTTGCAGCGGCATACGTGCGTCCTCATTGTATCGGATGGATTCGACGCCGGGCATCCGGAGCAAATGCACACTTCCATGCGCGACTTGGCTGCCCGGGTTGGTCGAGTGGTTTGGTTGAATCCGCTGCTCGGCGAACCCGGATATGAGCCAACATCGGTCGGTATGTCGATGGCCTTGCCTTACCTTGACGCGTTCGTCGATGTCCATGATGTGAGAACATGGAAAAAGGCAGTGTTGAGCGGGGCACTGCAATCCGCAGCGCCCTGAGCTCTCAAGAGTGAATGTTTTCCCGTCCGTGGAGCGGTCCTCCCGACCGCGCGGAGCGCGCTGCGAGCAATTCGGACACGATGGACACTGCAACTTCGTCAATCGTTTCCGCGCCCACGTCCAGTCCAACCGGGGCGTGAATCGGCCCGCTGCTCATGTTGGCGCCAATATGGTCCAGCATCTCGACCGTGCGCGACAAGGGGCCGAGCACGCCGATGAACTTGGGTTGTGCTTGCAAGGCTAGGCGAAGCGCGGCCTCGTCGCGCATCTGCAGGTGGTTCATGATCAACCACCAACTATTTGTGAGTTGCGCGGGATCTGCTTGGTCGGGTTCAACCACCAGGTGTTCGGCGTTAGGAAAGCGCTTAACCCCATTAAACTCTTTACGGGGATCAAGAACCGACACTCGAAAGCCGCACTGGGCAGCGAGCGCTGCCACCGGCACCGTGTCATGACCTGCGCCGCACAGGATCAGCCGTTCGTTCGGCCGCATCGTGTCGATATAAAAGCGGCGGTCGTCGACAATGGCCACTTCCGCCCTCGTACGGCTCCAGACACGGCTTGTCAGCTGCCGTACGACGGCCTCTGGGAGGTTGTCCATATCTCCGGAAAGCGGATTCGTCCCATCAAAGACGGCGCGGGCACCGGTCGGTAATTCAATGGCTAATGAGATGGCACGGTCTTGGGCGACGGCTTTTCGCACAGATTGCCAAAATGGGTCTTCAGCGTGAATGGGAAAGATGGCGACTTCGAGTGTTCCTTTGCAGCCAATTCCGAGAGACCACAGTTCGTTTTCACTGAGGTCGTAATTGACAAGACGGGGTTCGTCTTCTTCCATGGCTTTTTCCGCCCATCCATACAAGTCGGATTCCAAGCAACCGCCACTGAGTGTGCCGAGCATCTTGCCTTTTTCTGTCATCATCATTTTGGCACCAGGAAGGCGGTACGCGGAGCCTTTCACTTGGGTAATCGTCAACAGAGCCGTCCGTTCCCCATCCGACCAGGCCTGTTCAATCCGGGAAAACACGTCACGTGCTTCATCGATCCTCGACACAGTTCGTCATCTCCTTGGTTTCGCTGGAGGTGAATTCGACATGCTCGATAAAGTTTCCTGTATTCTCGATTATATAATGAATGTATAATGATAATATAGGGTTCATGTATACCTAAATGGATGTTTCTTAATACCTGACCGGATGTTCTCTGGTCTTGAAGGATATTCAGGCGAGAGTCACTTGAGGGTTCTTACTCTCAAGGCTTTACGATGGAAACTCATCATAAAACTCGTATAGATGGAAGGCGGTATCGTATGGATCGATTTTATCGGACGACAGGATGGGGCTGCGCCTGGGGCAGTGTGTCTGGATCTATCATGGGTGGCATGCTCGATTTTTTTATCGGTACATCCGGGCTGCTCGCCTTCCTACTCGGTGGCCTCGGTGCACTTTTGGGCAGTCGTGTAGGATTTCGGGTCGGATCGAAAGATATAGAGAATGCAGTGTGCCACACGACTTCACCGCTGGACGTCGTCAAGATCCATAAACAACATGGAGCTATGTGGTCATTGATGGGGGCCATGGTAGGGGGAGTTGTTGGAGCCACGGTGGGGACCGGGGTGGCTGCCGCTGGATGGGTCTTATACATGTATCATATGGATATGCATATGCCCAATGCGATGGACTTCATGTCCATCTTTAATGTCGTCATGGGCGGTGAGATGGGTGGCATGACGGCTGGGGTCATCGGCGCGTGGTGGAGCGCAGCTCGTGCAGGATTCGTCGGAGAAAAGAAAGACGTACAGTTGCCGCCTGGTGAGAAGCGGAATTTCGAGGCGTAACCGACCCCCTATGGTGAGAAACTGCTCCATCACGTCGAGATTCTCTTTCATAAGTTCTCTTCCATTCTAAAAGAAGAGGACAGCCCGGGAGGTTGACGGTGTGGCAAGCGGCTCTGTCAATCAGGAACGGTTATGGTCCCGTTTGATGCGATTGGCTGAGATTGGCCGTCAAGCGTCCGGCGGGGTGACGCGGATGTCATTTACGCGCGAAGAGCGCATGGCAAAGGACTTGGTCGCTGGCTGGATGCAGGGCACGGGGTTATCGGTTCGCGAGGACGCGGTCGGCAACTTGATTGGCCGGCTGGACGGGACCGATGCGCATGCACCGGTGGTGTTGGTGGGTTCGCACCTCGACTCGGTGCCAAACGGCGGCAAGTTCGATGGACCGCTGGGCGTGCTGGGGGCCCTAGAGGCGGTTCAGACGCTGCGGGCACAGGGCATATCCCACATCCACCCGATTGAAGTCATCGCCTTTACGGATGAAGAGGGGGCCCGCTTTCGCTTTGGCATGATTGGCAGCCGGGCCCTGGCGGGGACGTTGACCGCGGAGCATCTACAGGCGCAGGATGCGGACGGGGTGACTGTGGCCGAGGCGATGCGGTCTGCCGGGCTGTCTCCGGAGACGGTCCACAAGGCCGCGCGGGCGGCCGGATCGGTCAAGGCGTACGTGGAGTTGCACATCGAACAGGGTCGCGTGCTGGAGGCGGCGAATCTGCCGGTGGGCATTGTCACCGGCATCGCGGGTCCGCTATGGCTGCGGTTCCGCATCTTGGGGGAGGCCGGCCATGCCGGAACGACACCGATGCGGATGCGCAAAGACGCATTGGCCGCTGCGGCGCAGGTATTGACGGCGGCGGAGACGGCGGCTGCTGGGCAGAAGCGGACCGTGGCCACGGTGGGCCAGCTGACGGTGAGTCCGGGTGGGGTGAACATCATCCCGGGATGCGCCGAGTTTACGCTCGACCTGCGCGACACGGACGAGTCGGTACGAGACGAAGTGGAGCGCCAAATTCGCCACCAGGCCGAGGCCATCTGCGCACGGCGCGGGGTCCGATTGGAAATTCAGGAACTGCAGCGGGTACCCCCGGTGTCCTGCTCGGCCTGGCTGCAGGAGGAGATGGCCGGCTGCGCCCAGGAGATGGGCATCCAGACCCTATCCTTGCCCAGCGGCGCAGGCCACGACGGCATGCAGTTGGCCGGCCTCTGCCCGGTTGGGATGCTGTTTGTCCGCTCGAAAGACGGAATCAGCCACCAGCCGGAGGAGTGGAGTTCTCCGGAGGATTGCGCAATCGGCGTGGAATTGTTGTACCGGACGCTGGTGCGCGTCGCGAATTGAGGATCTAGCCGCGGGCTCTGGCTGGACAGGTCAACGGCGGACACTTTCACGCGCCCGCCGTCCGCCGCGCTTACAGGCTAAACGCCGCTCCGGCGCCAATTTTGTCCACCAGGAAGGCGTATATCTCGGCCGATTCCCGCCGCCGGTTGAGGCGGCCGAAAGCGCCAAAAGGGCCCACCCCATATGCGTCTTGAGCACCAGTACGTGATCGTCCGTCCTCATGGCGCGCAGCCGTGCCACCCACTTCGCTGGTTCCCGATAACCCACGCGCGGATCATTCAGACCAGCATCCACTAACATGTATGGGAAAATAAGGTTAATTGTTCATTTTCTTACTATAGCGCGGATGTCTTGGCGCATCAAGCTAAATTCGTCGGATTCAGGAATCATCCACCCCGAACTCGGAGAGCATACGAGGGGATTAAGCCCGCGATGGTGTGGCAGACAAATCTTCCCGCTACAAAGAGGGGTGGACATGGGCAAAGCTCCCGTCAATACAGCCGAGTCCAAGGCAACTGTGGCGACGCTGGCCGGAGAGGCAGCGCGCGTGCGCGTCACGGTGGACGGCCAGACTCTGGATGCGGCCGTGGACGAACCCATTCTTGCCGCCATTGTGCAGATGGAAGCCGATTTTCCGCATGTGTGTTTTCATCCTGCGCTAGGCGCTGTAGAGACGTGCGACACCTGCATCGCCGAGGTGGACGGACAGCTGGTGCGCACCTGTGCACAGGCGCCAACAGAGGGGATGACCATTCAGACCAAGACCCCACGGGCGAAGGCCGCCCGGCGCGAGGCCATGGACCGTATCTTGCACAACCATGAGCTGTACTGCACCGTATGCGACAACAACAACGGCAACTGTGTCGTTCACAACACGACCATGGCGATGCATATCAACAGTCAGAAGTATCCGTTTTCACCCAAGCCCTACGAGCAAGACAACTCGCACCCGTTTTATCGGTACGATCCGGACCAGTGCATCCTCTGCGGCCGCTGTGTGGAGGCCTGTCAGAACTTGCAGGTCAGCGAGGTGCTCTCCATTGATTGGGAACGGGATCGCCCGCGCGTGATCTGGGATGACGATGTGCCCATCAACGAATCGTCCTGTGTGTCCTGCGGCCACTGTGTCACGGTGTGCCCGTGCAACGCCCTGATGGAAAAGTCGATGTTGGGTGAGGCTGGGTTCATGACCGGGATGAAGCCGTCCCTGTGGGAGTCGATGGTCCACCTGACCAAGGAGGTGGAACCGGGCTATGGTCCTATCTTCACCGTCTCCGAGGTGGAGGCGAAGATGCGCGAGTCGCGCATCCGTCGGACAAAAACCGTCTGCACCTACTGCGGTGTCGGCTGCAGCTTCGACATCTGGACGAAAGGCCGAAAAATCCTCAAGGTGGAACCGCAGCTGGAAGCGCCGGCCAACCAAATCTCCACCTGCGTCAAAGGAAAATTTGGCTGGGACTTTGTCAACAGCCCGGATCGGCTGACACAGCCGCTCATCCGCCGCGATGATCGATTTATCCCTGTGTCCTGGGATGAGGCGCTCGATTACACGGCGCGGCGGCTGCAGGAGATCCGCCAGAAATACGGTCCAGACGCGATTGGCTGTATCTCCTCATCCAAGTGCACAAACGAGGAAAACTACCTGATGCAGAAGTTCGCCCGTGCGGTGATTGGCACCAACAACATCGACAATTGCTCGCGCTATTGCCAGACGCCGGCCACGGAAGGGTTGCGGCGGACCGTCGGGTACGGTGGCGACAGCGGATCCATCCACGACCTGGGGATGGCCGACTTGGTCATCATCGTGGGGGCCAATCCGGCGGAATCGCATCCGGTCCTTTCCACCCGTATCCGGCGGGCGCACAAGCTGCACGGCCAGAAGCTCATTGTAGCGGACCTGCGCAAAAATGACATGGCCAACCGCGCCGATCTTTGGCTGCATCCCAGGCCTGGCACCGACCTTATTTGGCTGGCCGCGGTCACGAAACACATCTTGGACAACGGTTGGGAGGACAAGGCGTTCTTGGATGCTCACGTGAACGGGCTCGACGATTTTCGCGCATGGCTCCAGCCCTATACGCTGGAGTACGCCGAACGGGAGACGGGCATCCCGCGCCACCAGTTGGCCAAGGCGGCCGAGATGATTCACGCGGCGCAAAAGGTCTGCATCTGCTGGGCCATGGGGGTGACG
Organism: Alicyclobacillus shizuokensis NBRC 103103; assembly: GCF_001552255.1. Classification (GTDB taxonomy): domain Bacteria; phylum Bacillota; class Bacilli; order Alicyclobacillales; family Alicyclobacillaceae; genus Alicyclobacillus_G; species Alicyclobacillus_G shizuokensis. The sequence goes on along the minus strand of NZ_BCQV01000012.1, from coordinate 36,257 downwards.
CAGCACGTGGGAGGCAGCGAGACCAGCACTGCCATCTGCAACCTGTTGCTCGTCACCGGCAACTTTGGGCGCCCTAGCACCGGAGCATACCCGCTGCGCGGCCACAACAATGTGCAGGGAGCCGGCGACTTCGGCTGCGCTCCGGCCTATATGCCGGGCTATGAGCGGGTGGAGGACGAAGCGGTGCGCGCCAAGTACGAGCGCGCCTGGGGAGTGAAGCTGCCCGAGCGGCCGGGCTTGGACAACCACCAGATGGTCGAAGCCATCCACAAAGGCGAGCTCAAAGCCATGTATCTGAAGGGCGAGGAGATGGCCCTGGTGGATTCCAATTCCAACTACGTACAGGCCGCCTTCGAAAAGCTCGAATTCTTCGTGGTCCAGGATGTGTTTTTCAGCAAGACAGCGCAGTTTGCCGATGTCATTCTGCCCGCCTGCCCGAGCCTTGAAAAGGAAGGCACATTTACCAACACGGAGCGGCGCATCCAGCGGCTGTACCAGGTGTTCACGCCGATGGGAGAGGCGAAGCCGGATTGGTGGATCATCACGCGGCTAGCGCAGAGGCTTGGGGCAAATTGGAAATACGAACATCCGGGTCAGATCCTCGACGAGGCCTGCGCCCTCACGGACCTGATGGCCGGTGTTCGCTGGGACCGGCTGGAGGGGTACCAGAGCCTGCAATGGCCGGTGCAGCCCGATGGGCGTGATACGCCGCTCTTGTATACGGACGGATTTCCGTTTCCCGACGGCAAGGCCCGCCTGCACCCGCCCACCTGGCGCGAGCCTGTCCTGGAGCCGAACCAGGAGTACGACTTGCACCTGAACAACGGGCGCATGTTGGAGCATTTCCATGAAGGCAATCTCACGTACCGCGTGTGCGGAATTCGCAGCAAGGTGCCGACCACCTATGTCGAGGTGTCGCCGGAGTTGGCGCGGGAGCGGGGAATTTCCGACGGCGCTCTGGTGCGTATCGTGTCGCCGTACGGATCGGTCCAAGTCAGGGCGACGGTGACAGACCGGGTGCAGGGCAAAGAACTGTATCTGCCGATGAATACGCCGGAGGACGATGAGGCGGTCAACTACCTCACCAGCAGCTACCATGACCACGTCACGCGCACGCCCGCCTATAAAGAGGTCGCGGTCCGCATGGAGGTGTTGGAACCGCGGGGACCGTCCCCCGTCGTACGCGGCAACTTTCGGCTCGGCCATCCTAACCCGCAGGCAGGTGTGGAGGTGGAACGCAAGTGGCGGCGCGGTGACTACCGCTCACTGGTGGACCGCACGGTGCAGCCGTTCGTCAAGGGTGCCGCCGTGGACGTGTACACTGCCAGACAGCGCGTCGCCGGGAAGGCTGCGCCTGCGCCAGGACCTGGTGGCCATTCTCCAGACGGCCGGTCGGCGACCGGTCTCGGTGCGGGCAGCGGCTTCACATTCGACGGAGAACGGCAAGAGTCGCCGGTCGACAGCCAAGGACCATAGGGGAGGTATTCATCCATGGCACAGGCCATCCGTTTGATGGCTCCAACACCACGCCCAGCTGTCGGGCCGGATTCCGCGACGGCGATTGCAGAGGCGGCGGCCAAGCACCACGACGCCATCCAGGCCGGGCTGCGCCTGCTGGACGCGCTGGAAAAGAGCGGCCTGTTGGAGATGGGGTCTGCGCTGCTCGAACAGGGCAGCGATGTGTTGGAGATCCTCGTCCGCCAGGCCGGAAGGCCAGAATACGCGGGCGGTATCAAGAACCTGATAGGGCTGCTGCAGCTCCTTGGCCGTCTCGACCTGGCGCGGCTGCAGCCGCTCTTGGCCCCCTTTTTACGGCCCGCGTGGGACGCGGCTGAGGCGGGCCAGCCGGAGGTCGCTGCTTCTCCGCCGGCAGCGCTCCGTGCTGACGGTTTCTTCTCGCTGCTGGCCGCTCTGCGCGATCCGGACGTCGCCGCTGGTCTCGCCTGGATGCTTGGCCTGCTGCAGGCGGTCGGGCGGGGGCTACGTCAGGAGAGCGGCACAGCCGAGGGAGTAGAATAAGATCCTTTCTGAGCGTACGCTGTTGCTTCGCGTCTCCGCCCATATCGTTTGCTGCCCATTGATGTCAACTCTTTCAGCAGGAATGCTAGAATATATACTAGATAGCAATGAGCAACCGGTTGCTGCAATCGATTGCAAGAAAGGGTTGGAGAGTATATGAAATTCACGATGGAAGATGTCGCGAAGCTGTCTGGAGTGTCTAAGTCCACCGTCTCGCGAATTCTAAGCGGAAAAACGGTGAATATCTCAGAAAAAACAAGGCAAAAGGTGCTGTCGGTCGTTCAGGAACTAAATTATAGACCGAATGAGCTGGCTCGTAGCCTCAAGATGGCGCAAACACGGGTAATTGGTCTCATTTTGTCGGACTTGAAGAATCCATTTTGGATGACCGTTCTGGACGGTGTGGAAGAGGCGTGCAATCAATTTGGTTACCACCTAATGATCTGCAATTCGGGAAACAACGGCGACAAGGAGCAAGAATATATCCTCAGCCTGCAGCAAAGGCGGGTCGATGGGATTCTTATCAACCCTACCGTGCACAACAAGGAAATGCTGGCCCATCTTATCCAAACCGGTTTTCCGCTCGTGTTCCTAAATCGAACGATTCAAGGGATTGTCGCAAATTCTGTTGTTGTGAACAATAGGCAGGGAATTCGTCTGGCCGTCGAGCACCTGTTTGGACAAGGATTTAGGAGGATTGCCCTTGTCACCTACAATGAAGAAGGCGTCAGCACGTGGACGGAACGTGTAGAGGGTTACAAAGAAGGGATGCGCGAACATGGCATCAATTCCGTGGCCGTATGGCGGAAGCACCCTGAAGCGGAGTTGAATCTTTCACCTCTGTACGAAGAGTATCAACCGGACGCCGTGATTGTTACTAACAACGTGCTTACGTTGTATGTGATCGAGAGGTTGCGGGAGCTAAACCTGCGAATTCCCGGCGACGTCGCTATCGTTGGGTATGACGAAACGGTCTGGGCCAAGCACCTAGCCCCACCTTTGACCACGATCAAACAGCCAGCTCGTGAACTGGGAAGGATAGCTACGGAATCGGTCATCAAGTTGATCCAAGGTGAGAAACTGTCTGATGATGCAGTGACTCTGACTCCAGAGATCGTCGTCCGCGAGTCCTCAGTCCGGACTCGGTGACGAGAAAATCCGATTCCGTTGAGAAATCTATCTATTGACTCAATCAGAAGTCGGATGTACAATCAAGGCAATCGGTTGCAGAAATCGATTGCATATAACCCTCGGGGGGGATTTCGACGTGTCACCGGAGGAACGTCAGGAGCTATTGGAACTCTTCGAAGGATTGCGGGTTACGGACGTGCGTGACGGAATGGATTGGAACATGATGCACCATTACGGATCGGTTTCCTATGACATTCGTCCTCTCTTCCGAACGCGGGCTTTCGGAATTGCAAGGACGGCGAGGTACGTGCCGTACGAGAGTAATATTCCATCCATGAGTCCGGAGGAGTACACGCAGTGGGTTTCCTGGTATTACCGCGAGGTTTGCAATGATCCTTGGTTTCATGACATCGAGCCTGGAGATTTCATCGTCATCGACCAGAGTGGCGTGGATGTAGGGATCATTGGCTCCAATAATTCACTTGCCTGCTATGCAAAAGGAATCCGAGGTATCGTTACCAACGGCGGAGTTCGCGATACTGATGAAATTATTCTTCAAAAGATTCCTGTGTGGTCAAAGTTTGTGAGCCAGAAGATGGACCAGGGAAGGATACGCTTTGAAGCAAAAGACGTTCCGGTAAACATTGGCGGCGTTGTTGTATACCCGGGAGACGTGATTGTGGCCGACGGGGACGGTGTGATTGTTGTTCCGCGTAAGATTGCGAAGGACGTTGCCAAGTATGCAAGACAGGAGTTGGAAAAAGACAAGATTGGGCGACGGAAGCTTTACGAACAATTAGGTTGGGAATTGGACGAGACGGTGAAATGATTGGATGTGGCTTCTTCACCGCACTGCCGGAGGGTATACGGTGAAAATCGCGTTTGGGAATGACCACGCTGGTGCTGGCCTGAGGGATTTCCTTTGTGTTCACCTGCAAGAATGCGGGCATAAATTAACGGACTGTGGAATCAGATCCGTAGAACCAGTGGATTTTCCAGATATCGTAGAAAAAGTTTGTGGGCTCGTGCTCGACGGCACTTGCGATAGAGGCGTAATCGTGTGTGGAACGGGTGTCGGTGCAACTATCGCAGCGAACAAGTTCCGTGGAATTCGCGCCGCACTCTGTCACGACGCCCACTCAGCTCATCAATGTGTGGAACACGATAATTGTAATGTATTGTGCCTGGGGGCGCAAATCATAGGTCCATGGCTTGCTCAGGATATCATCGACCGTTATTTGGCGGCGCGCTATGTCGAGATGCTTCCGTTCAGTAGACGGCTGGCCAAGGTGCGGGCCATAGAAGAGGGTCAACGTGTCGCTCCGGAGTCTTGAGGAAGTATCCAGCACTATCTGCAGGAAAGGCGGGATTTTCCATGAAGAGAAAATGGGGATCCGCATTCGTGGTCTCGATGGCCGCCGCTTGCCTTGTGTCAGCTTGTGGCCAGGGGAACAACTCCGGGACGGACAACGCGGCCGGGGGAGCTAGCAAAGAGAAGGTTACGATTCGCTTCACGTGGTGGGGGGACCCCGTTCGCAACAAGGTATACAATGGTGTCATTTCTCAGTTTGAGAAAAAGTACCCTAATATCGATGTCAAGGCAGAACCGACCAGTTGGGCCGATTATTGGACCAAGCTTTCTACCCAGATTGCAGGTGGGAATGCCCCAGACGTTATTGGTATGCATCAATTCTATGTCTCCGATTATGCGGAACGAGGGGCCTTACTGAATTTGGAACCCTACGTCAAGTCGGGCGTGATTAACCTGAAAGACTTCCCTCAAGCTGTGACGGACAGCGGGAAAGTCAATGGGTCTTTGGACATGATTGCTCAGGGCGTGACGATGTCTGGGCAAATTTACAATGAGACTCTCTTCAAACAGCTGGGTGTCCAACCGCCCACAATGAACTGGACGTGGGACGATTTTATTAACGAAGCCACCGCCGTGAAAAAGGCCTTCATAGCCAAAGGGGAAGGCAAGGATCATTGGGGAGCAGATGATGAAAGCGGTGCCATGGAGCCTGTCTTTGAGTATTTTCTGCGGGAGCGCGGAAAGGACCTATTTACGACTGACGGGAAATTGGGGTTCACCAAACAGGATTTGGAAGATTGGTTTGCGATGTGGGCGAAGCTTCGCAAGGACGGCGTTGTCCCCGATGCGGCAACCGAGGCGCAGTATACAGGGGTGGCCCCGGAACAAACATTGTTCGCCAAGGGCAAGGTTGGTATCACTGCGATACCTGCCAACCAGTTATACCTGTACCAAACCGCCATGCCAGACGCCAAAGTCCGATTGGTCGGCGAACCTCGGATGAAAAATGGAAGGAACGGGGAGTTTGTCGAAGGAGCCTACCTCGCGATTCCGAAATCTTCCCAACATCCGAAAGAGGCCGCTGAGTTCATCAATTTCTTCATCAATGATGTAGGAGCGGGAAAGATATTCAAACTTGAACAGGGCTCGCCCGGATCCACAAAGATAGATTCAGTTATCAAGCCATTGCTTTCGCCGCCACAGCAATCAGAGATGGACTTCATCAGCAACAGATTGAAACTGGCAAGCACGGCCCCGAAACCGCCCAAAGGGTACAACCAGATTGCTGCAGATTTTACCAATGCCGCCCAAGCTGTCGCGTATGGCAAGGTGTCGATATCCCAGGGAGCCCAACAGTTCTTTGAGCAAGTAAACAGCCTTCTGGGTCAATAATTGGGGCCCCAGTGTGTTCGAACCATGGGTGGCGGGCGCAGTGCCCGCCCTTCCTGGAATGATGAAATGGGGGGGACCACTCTGAAACCGTTGCATGAAGTGCAGAAGCGAACGGATCTCGCAGCTCGGAGATACGTAATTCTTCGCACAATGTCCTTGAAAGCTCGGACTCGAAATGGCCAATCGAGTATGGCCGGATATCTTTTTCTTACACCGTGGCTTGTGGGTTTGCTCGGATTAACAGCCCTGCCCATGATCGCATCTTTGTATCTATCATTTACTAATTATGACATGATCAATCGTCCTCGGTGGATTGGAATCGGTAACTATGTTAAAATGTTCCAGGATCCGCAGTACCTGATGAGTGTAAAGGTTACACTCACCTACGTATTACTGAATGTGCCTATTCATCTCGTCGTAGCCCTGCTCATTGCCCTTTTGCTGCACAAAGGCATTCGCGGACTGCATATATACAGGGCAGTCTATTACGTTCCATCCCTGTTTGGTGGCAGTGTGGCAATTTCCTTGTTATGGAAGCAAATTTTTGGCGGGGGCGGTCTGGTCAGTAATCTGCTGGAGCATCTATTCGGTTTACAGAATGTAAACCTGATTGATTCTCCACAGACAGCGTTATATACCTTAATCATTTTGGCGATTTGGCAATTCGGGTCACCTATGATCATTTTTTTGGCCGGCCTACAACAAATACCTGTCGAACTCCACGAGGCCGCGACCATTGACGGAGCCAGCACATCGAAACGATTCTTTCGAATCACCTTGCCGCTGTTGACACCTTTCATATTTTTCAATTTGGTGATGCAGATCATCTCATCATTCCAGGCGTTTACGCCGGCGTACATTGTGAGCGACGGCAGTGGTGGTCCTCTCAACTCAACCTTGTTCTATACGCTGTATTTGTATCAAACCGGATTTTCTAATTTCCAAATGGGATACGCTTCAGCCATGGCTTGGGTGTTGCTGATTGCCATTGCCATCATTTCGGCGTTCCTCTTTGCGACATCCAAGAAATGGGTATTCTATTCGGAATAGGCGGTGGGTTGATGTGAGCCTGACCAGAGTGCATTGGTTCCGGCATGTTTTTAACATCTTGTTGGGTATTCTCATGATTTATCCACTTCTATGGATGCTGGGCAGTTCGTTCAATCAGGAGAACCAAATATTTAGAGACAACTTCTTCATACCCAGCATGCCGACGCTTGCGAATTATGTCGAGGGATGGGCTGGGCTGTCCGGGATTGGTTTTGACCGTTTCTTCCTAAATTCATTTTTCATCGTGGCTATGTCTATTATCGGAAATTTGATTTCCTGTTCTATGGCGGCGTACGCCTTTGCCCGGCTGAATTTTCGCCTTCGACGATTTCTCTTTGCGGTAATGCTTGTAACGCTGATGCTGCCCTTTCATGTCACCGTGATTCCTCAATACATTTTGTTCCATAAATTGGGGTGGATAAACACCTACTGGCCGTTGATTGTTCCTAAGTTTCTCGGCGTGGAAGGATTTTTTATCTTTCTTATGATTCAGTTCATGAGGGGCATACCCAAAGAATTGGATGAGGCAGCCAGGGTCGATGGATGCGGACCTGTACGGATGTACTTTTTTGTGATTCTGCCCATGACCGTTCCCGCTTTAGTTACTACGACAATCTTCACTTTTATTTGGACTTGGAATGACTACTTCAGCCAGTTACTGTACATCAGCAGTACAAATCTTTACACGGTCGCACTCGCCCTGCGACAATTTGTGGACGTGACCGGGCAAAGTTCATGGGGCCCGCTGTTTGCCATGGCCACCCTGTCTTTGGTCCCGTTGTTTATCATATTCATATTCTTTCAGAAATACCTCATTGAGGGCATTACAGCGGGAAGTGTCAAGGGATAGGCAGCCGCCCTCTCGTTGGACAGATAAATCCAACCCTTCGGTCATAGGTAAAACACGGATCATATGGAGGGGAGAGATGGAACCATGGGTGACATCCGTAAACAAACAATCGGTTTTCTGGGATTGGGTGCCATGGGACTGCCTATGGCCACCCGCCTGTGCAAGGCAGGATACAGTCTGAATGTCGTTCGACACAGGCGACCACAGCCTGTACAGCAACTTGAGACGCTCGGAGCAAAGGTTGTTCGCGATGTGGCGGAGATGATAGAGCAATCCGATGTGGTGATGACCATCCTGCCGTCCGACCGTGAAATGGAATCTTCCTTACTGCAGGAGGATGTTTTATTCAGAGTGCGCCCGGGGCTCGTCCTGGTTGAGATGACATCCGGCAGCAAAGGCGTTATGAAGCGCGTGGATGAAGAATTCCGGTCTCGCGGTGCGAGTGTTTTGGACGCCCCGGTTAGTGGCGGGACTTCCGGGGCGGAGAACGGAACGTTAACCATTATGGCCGGGGGCAGTCCCGCTGTTATCGAAGCTGTCCGCGACATTCTCGGTGAACTGGCCGCCAACGTCATTCCGGTTGGCGATGTTGGGGATGGCAAAGCCGTCAAGGCCATCAACCAGATGTTGGCCGGCATCCATATGTTGGCGACAGTGGAGGCCATACAGTTAGCGCGCAAGCTGAATCTGGACATGTCCCGCGTCCTTGAGGTGGTCAGCCAGAGTTCGGGAGCTTCCTGGATCTTTACCCACAAGAGCAAAGATATTCTTACCGGGAACGACTCCCTGGGATTCAAAATGAATCTCATGATCAAGGATCTCGGCATCGCTTTGTCCGACGGAGCTTCCGTCTCGATGCCTCTGGCCAGTCTGGCAAGAAGTTTGTACCTGTTAGCATCCCATAAGTTCGGTGAGGTTGACTTTTCGGCCGTCAGCAAATTGTTTGATGCAGAATGAGACAACCCACGTCACGTATACAGGGAGAGGAATCATGGGCTCACACGGATTTCAAGTTTTACAGATGTCGTCGCGTCCTAGGTGGGAACTCGTGGAGGGCTATCGAGGCATTTCGACTCCGCTGATCAGTGACAATCTGAATCGAATTTACGGCTCTACGGCTCACTTGCGGCCGTTGCATCGAGGCGCACAACTGCTGGGGGTCGCCCTGACCGTCAAGACCAGACCGGGTGACAATCTGATGGTGCATAAAGCACTGGACCTGGCGCAGGCAGGGGACGTGATCGTTGTCGATGCGGGTGGAGACGTAACAAATGCCATTGTCGGCGAGATCATGATGACACTGGCGATGCACAAAGGCCTTCGTGGGTTTGTGGTCGACGGTGCGATTCGGGATGTCCGAGCATTCGCTGAGGCAGACTTTCCGGTGTACGCGAGGGGGGTAACACACCGAGGTCCTTACAAAGATGGCCCCGGGGAGATCAATGTCCCCGTATCGGTTTGCGGTATGACCGTGGTTCCTGGAAGCATCATCGTGGGTGACGCGGATGGGGTGGTTGCAATTCCGCCCGATGCGGCCGAGTCAGTCTTGCGCGCAGCGGTAAGTCAGAGACAACGCGAGCAAGCGATCCTATCTGATGTTGTGTCAGGAACTGTGGATCGCAGTTGGGTAGACCAAACTTTACGACAAAAGGGATGTTCATTTGATGTCTGACTTCATCAGGATTGATTGGCTGCAACTACAGGACTGGTGCGAGCAGATACTGCGGCTGATTAAAGTACCGCAAGACCGTGCTTCCTTGATTGCCGAATCATTAGTTCAGGCGAATCTTCGTGGGGTCGACTCACATGGAGTCGTTCGAGTGCCGATCTATGTGAAACGCATTCAGAAGGGAATGGTCGACCCCAGGGCCGAGATCGCCATAGAGTCCATCGCTCCGGCAGCGGCTCGGGTCGATGGGAACAACACCGTAGGCGTGGTAGCAGGTAGCGCGGCGCTGGACGAGGTTCTTCGCCTGGCCAAAAGCTGCGGCACCGCGGTGGTTGGGGTCAAGCATTCCAATCATTTTGGGACCGGAGCCTATTATGCCCTGAAAGCCATTCAGCGGGACGTAATACTTATCGTCATGTCCAACGCCTCCCAAACCATGCCTCCCACCGGAGGAATAAGGCCATTCATCGGTACGAATCCGCTGACGGTGGCGATACCGGCAGGCGATCAACATCCTTTTATTCTCGATATGGCCACGAGTGTTGTTGCCAGAGGGAAAATCATTGTGGCGGCAGAAAAAGGAGAACCCATTCCGGAGGGCTGGGCCCTAGATAAGTTCGGGAGGCCAACGACCGATGCGGCAGCAGCTCTCGAGGGTTCAGTTTTACCCTTTGGAGGATACAAAGGGTATGCCATCTCCCTCTTGATAGACATGCTGGCCGGGGTCCTAACGGGTGCCGGATTTGGTCGGTACGTCCGGAATATGTATGAGGACTGGCTACATCCGCAAAATGTCGGGCACTTGTTCTTAGCCATTGATATAAACCGGTTCATGCCGGCAGAAGAGTTCAAGTCGCGCATGGATCAATATATCCGTGAATTGAAGGCGGAGCCTAAGGCTCCCGGCGTGGACGAAATCTTCATACCCGGAGAAATTGAATCCCGGATCGAGGAAATCAATAAGAAGAATGGGATTCAACTACCAGAGCGGGTGCTTGAAGAGCTGAATAAGTTATCCCGGGAACTTGGTGCGCCGTCTGTGTTGACCCGAATATCTGGCAAGGAGATGGTGTAAATGCTTCAACGTACCTTTCGTTATGAACTTCCGACGGCCGTCGAGTTTGGATTCGGTGCTGTAGACCGTCTGCCTGATCATGTTCGCAGTCTATCCGGGACCAGGGTTCTGCTGGTCGCCGATCCCGGGGTTGTAAAGGCGGGTGTGGCTGAAAAGGTGCTGGAGGTGCTCAAGAAGGCTCATGTACCGACCCATGTCTTTTCCAAGATTCAATCGGATCCGGACATTCAGTCCATAGATGATGGTGTCCAAGTGGCTTTCCAACACGGGTGTGACCTGGTTGTGGGGGTTGGTGGCGGCAGTTCCTTGGACACCGCCAAGGCTATTGGACTGATGATGAAAAACGAAGGCAACATACGAGACTACGTTGGCATCAACAAGGTGCCCCACAAAGGAGCTCCGGTCATTGCGGTCCCAACGACTGCGGGAACCGGAAGCGAAATCACCATCTGGTCCGTTTTATCTGACCGGTCTCGGCAAGTGAAAGTCAGTGTCGGTAGCTACTTTAATTGTCCTGACCTGGCCCTCTGTGACCCGGACCTGACGCTTACGCTGCCTCCTGAAGTGACGGCTGCGACAGGGATGGACGCGTTGACTCATGCGCTGGAATCCTACGTGAACAAGACGACTCAACCCATTTCGGAGTCCATGTCGATACGCGCCATGCGTTTGATTGCTACAAGTCTGCGTCAAGCCGTGTGGCAAGGGGACAATCGAGAAGCGCGGTACAATATGCTCTTGGCCAGCTTAATGGCTGCCATGGCGTTCAACCCGACTCGCTTGGGCTTGGCACACGCGTTGGCGATGCCACTGGGAGCGCGTTACCACATCCCACACGGAGTGGTCAATGCGATTTTACTACCTGAGGTCATGCAATTCAATGTGGTCTCGAATGTTGAAAAGTTTGGCGATATAGCTGAGATTTTCGGTTGCAGCAGACGAGGAAGAACGCGGCGGGAGTTGGCCGAGGAGGCCGTATCGGTCGTTCGGAAATTAAAGGAAGACATTGGCATCACAGCTACGCTCTCAGACTTCGGGATCAAGGAAGCTGCCTTGCCTTCCGTGGCCGCTGAGGCGTTGGAGTCGGGCAACGTGCCGGTGAATCCACGTCGAACTACGGCCGAAGATTTGATTTCCATCTGTCGAATGGCGATGTAGCCCATAACTTGCATGTGAGTACATGAATCGGGAGTGGTTAAGATGTCCAGCATGAAGGAATGGTTATCCCAATCCACGGGTCACGAATACGGGCATTTCATCAACGGAGAATGGTTGCACCAGGGACCTAGAAAATACGAACTGGTTAATCCAGCCCTTAAGGAACAAGTGCTGGGTTTGTTCTGGGAGGCGGATGAAAACATCGCCAATGAGGCCGTGCGGGCGGCCCACCACGCCTTTGATACTTGGTCGCAGGTCCCCGGTCCGGGGAGGGCAGAGATCATAGCGAAGTTTGCGTCTCTCATGGAACGGGATCGCGACGAACTGGCGTATATCCTTTCAGCGGAACAAGGAAAACCCCTGAACGAGGCCATTGGAGAGGTGCAAAGGGCTATCAAGGAAGCGCGTTTCGCGGCCGGCGAGGCCCTAAGAATCGAGGGTAAAATCATTCCCAGTGAACGCACCAACGTGGATATTGAGGTCATCGGTCAACCAATCGGCGTTGTGGCGGCCATTGCTCCGTGGAACTTTCCCGTCGTTACTCCGGTGAGAAAGATTGCTCCCGCGCTTGCCTATGGATGCACGGTTGTCTACAAACCTGCCACGTTGACACCCTGGTCTTCTTCGAAATTAATGTCCCTACTGCGCGAGGCGGGAGTGCCCGCGGGGGTCGTGAACCAAGTCATAGGTTCCGGTCAGACAATTGGTCCAGTGCTCGTTAACCACCCGCTTGTACGTGGAATTAGTTTCACTGGGTCGTCGCAGCAGGGGATGGCGATTCAGCAGCAAGCTGCTCGTAGACTAATACCCACACAATTGGAGTTGGGTGGAAAGAACCCTGCGGTCGTCCTCGACACCGAGGATGTGGAGTCGGTTGCTCGGCAAATTGTCAACGCGGCTTTCGCATGTTCGGGCCAAAGGTGCACCGCCATCAGCCGGGTCATTGTTGTGCAGCCGTTGGCGGAAGTCGTAACGGCTGCTATTCTGCAAGAAGTGAAAAAGATACAGGTCGGACCCGCCTGGGATGCACAGGCTACCATGGGACCGCTGATTAGCGAGGAGCACCTGAACACAGTCGTAGATTACGTCCATCAAGGTCTTCAAGAAGGAGCGACGCTGGCGTATGGAGGCGAGCAAATGAGCGAAAGCGAACATAGTCGTGGCCACTATATGCTGCCCACCTTATTTACTAACGTGACCAGGGAGATGCGTATCGCTCGCGAAGAAATTTTCGGGCCCGTCCTGAGCATTATCACCGCTGCCGACGAGGAAGATGCCATTTCGATGGCGAACGATGTAGCCTATGGTTTGGCCGCGACTGTGTTCACCAATCGATTGTCCGCTGCACGAATGGCTGCCAAACGCCTTCAAGCTGGCATGGTGCACATCAATCACGGCACGGCCAGTGAACCCCATGTTCCGTTTGGAGGTATCAAGGAATCGGGATATGGTCCGTACTCGATTGGTTCTACAAACCAGCAGTTTTACATGCAGACCAAGGTGGTGTATACGCAATACCAGTGACAAACGAACTTCGGCCTGCCCGTGGTGCATCCTACTCCGACGTTGTATCCTGTTGAACAGGATACAGACATGAGGGGGCGCCTACTTGATGCAGGCTTACTTACGCGAAGTGGCGCGCGGGCCGAAGGGGGCGCGGGACCTTGAGGCTGAGGCAGCCTACGAAGCGGCCTGTGCGATTTTGGACGGACAGGCTACGGACGCGCAAATTGGGGCTTTTTTGGTGGCCCTGCGCTTGAAAGGAGAGAGTGTGGACGAGTTGGCCGCTCTGACCCGGGCGCTCAGGGAGCGCTCGGCGACGGCGGGCCTTGAGGCGTGCTCTGGACCGGTGCTGTCGGCGGTGCCCGGCGTGCTTGATTGCGCCGGGCCGTACGACGGGCGGGCGCACAGCTTCGCGGCCACAGTGCCGGCGGCCGTGGTCCTGGCCGCGCTCGGCGTTCCGGTATTTTTGCACGCATCGGCGTCCCTGCCGCCCAAATACGGGGCGACGCTGTTGGACATTTGGCGCGCCCTGCGGATCGCGCCCGCGCATTGGTCTCCGGTGGCGGATGAAACTCCGAGCCCAGAGCGGCTGGCGGAACAGCTGGCGGACGCGCGCGTGGTCTTGGCGGACACGGAGCGCTGGTGCCCGGCGCTCGCTGGCTTGCGGCCCTTGCGTCAGCAGCTGGGGGTCCGCACCGCCCTCAACACGGCGGAGAAATTTCTCAACCTCAGTCAGGCGGAGTTTCTGGTGGTTGGGGTGTTCCATGGCGCCGCGGTCGAGAAGGCTGTCGACCTCGCCCTGCGAGTGGACGGGCGGAGTGTGCTGGTGGTGCAGGGAGTGGACGGATCGGAAGACGTACCGACACACCGGGCTTCACAGATTTGCCGAATTGAGGATGGGAAGATAGAGAAATTGGTGGTGAACCCTGCCGACCTTGGCGTGCAGGCACCGTGTCTACGCGTCGAGTGGTCTGCTTCCGACCAGGCGCACGCGATTGAGGACGTACTGCAAGACCCACAGCACCCATGGCGGGCCATGGTGGTGTTGAACGCCGGAATTCGGCTCTGGCACGTGGGTCGGTGCGAAGACATCCGCGAGGGAATCGAGCGGGCCCGGGAGTGCCTCGACTCGGGGAAAGCCTGGGAGCAATTTCAGGCGATGCAGTCGGACACGCCTTGATATGAGCGCGGGGGTGGCCAGCCGCGGGGACAGCCCCCTGCCTGGCGCCGGGGGTGGCCAGCCGCCTTTTTTCCCTTCATCGAGGACGAGCCCCCGGCGCCTTGGATTATCGCAGCGAAGCTCAGAAGTTGAAGTTGTCTGGATCCGCCCCGAAACGGTGGTTCTGATTCAGACCGTCGATTTTTTCCATGTCTTCCGCCGACAGTTCAAAGTCGAAGACGCTCGCGTTTTCCACGATGCGGTTCTCATGCACCGACTTGGGAATCGTGACAACCTCGTTCTGCAAATCCCAGCGCAGCACGATTTGCGCCGGGGTCTTGCCGTACTTGTGCGCCAGGTCGGTCAGCAGCGGCTGGTTCAGGTTGCCCTGCATCAGGGGGCTCCACGCCTCCAATTGGATGTTGTGCTGCTTGCAGAACGCGTGCAGTTCCTTTTGCGTCAAGAGGGGGTGGTATTCGACCTGGTTGACCATCGGGACAATTTGGCTGTCCACCATCAGGTCTTGCAGATGGTGAATTTGAAAGTTGCTCACCCCGATGGCGCGGACAACCCCGTCCTGGTAGAGTTTCTCAAGCGCCTTCCAGGTGTCCTTGTATTTCCCTTTGACCGGCCAGTGAATCAGGTACAGATCCACGTATTCGAAGCCGAGCCGCTTGCGGCTTTCCTCAAAGGCCCGCAGGGTGCTGTCGTAGCCCTGGTCCGAGTTCCAGACCTTTGTGGTGACAAAGACTTCCTCGCGCGCCACACCTGACTCGCGAATGGCTTTGCCCACACCGGTTTCGTTGCCGTACACGGCCGCTGTATCCACATGGCGGTATCCGTGCGCGAGCGCGGCCTTGACGGCCTGTTCCACCTCTTCGCCGTCCTTGGCCTGCCAGACGCCCAGCCCAAACCACGGCATCTGGACACCATTATGCAGCACCGTGGCGTCTGCAAGATGACGAGCTACCATCCAGATCAACCTCCCAGCTGCGGGACTTGCGACAAATGCACCGCACAATCTCTACTTTAATCCACAATCCCCAGTAGATTCAAGCACATCGCAAGACGTAGTTGACAATCAAAACGCATACTGACTATATTGAACTTACGTTATAGATCCAATAATAAACTCATTTTATCATTTGTGAACAATCAGCTGGGCCGACCAGGATGAAGGGAGGTTTGAAAGCGTTGTCATTAGATGCGGATGCGCACCTTCGGCCGCCGTATGGGTCAGGGGTCGAAGTGCTGCGAGGCCATCAATTTGCCGAATTGAATCGTGTCCTGATGGAGGCCAGGGAGCACAATCCGTTCTACCAAGAGAAGCTGGCGGGCGTGAAACTGCCGCTGCAACGCTGGGAAGACCTGGCGCAGGTTCCGTTCACGACGAAGGCCGAATTGGTGGACGACCAGCAGCGGTTTCCCCCCTTTGGCCGCAACCATTACTTGCCGGAACATGAGTATGTCCAGTACCACCAGACCTCCGGCACCAAGGGCAAACCCCTCAAGGTCCTGGACACGCCCGAGAGTTGGGCGTGGTGGCGGGACTGCTGGGTGGAGGTGCTGCAAACCGCGGGGGTGACGAGGGAGGACCGTGTGTTTTTGGCTTTTTCCTTTGGCCCCTTCATCGGGTTCTGGGCCGCCTACGCAGCGGCGGAAGCCATTGGGGCGCTGGTGATTCCCGGGGGTGGCCAGACCTCGTTGGAGAGGTTGCGGCTCATCCTGGAGATGCGAGCCACCGTGCTCTTGTGTACGCCGAGCTACGCGCTGCACCTGGCCGAGGTCGCGGCGGAAAACGGGCTGGATCTGAAGTCCTCGGCGGTGCGTGTGCTCATCCACGCTGGTGAGCCGGGCGCTTCCATTCCTTCGGTGCGGGATCAGATTGATACCTTGTGGAACGCGCGCTGCTACGACCACTCGGGAATGACGGAGATGGGGGCGTACGCCTACGCGTGTCAGCTGCGGCGCGGATTGCACGTAAACGAGCGGCAGTTTTTCGCCGAGATTATCGATCCCGTGAGCGGCGATGCCGTCCCTCCGGGGCAGACCGGAGAGCTGGTGTTGACCAACTTTGGCCGCCGTGGGTACCCGCTCATTCGCTATCGGACTGGCGACATCGTGGTGGCGGCGGACCAACCGTGCCCCTGCGGCCGCCCGTTCCGTTTTCTACCCGGTGGCGTGGTGGGGCGCAGCGACGACATGGTGGTCATTCGCGGCGTGAACATCTTTCCCCAGTCGATTGAGGCCATTGTCCGGGAGTTTTCCGACGTGCGGGAGTTCCGCATCGTGTACTACACCGAAGAGCAGATGCCGCAGATCAAGGTGCAGGTGGAAGCGGACACCCAGACTGTCGGCATCCTGGGCAGGCGTCTGCGGGAGGGCATCGGGCTGCGCATTGATGTCGAGCCGGTGGAGCCGGGGAGCCTGCCCCGGTTCGAAATGAAGGCGCGCCGCGTGCTGGATCTGCGCCCGCAAACTCAGGTTGCCGCGTCAGGTCCGCTGGCCCCTCAAGATGGGACGGATTGAGTGCAGGTCTCGTTTGCACTGACCGTTCGGGGCGGATGATTCCCCCGAGCGGGCGGATGACGCTGGTTCGCAGGACGGAAAGGAGAGTTCCAGTTGCCCGAACATGTACTCACCACGCGCGTCGAGTGGGGAGAGACCGATGCGGCTGGCATTGTCTATTACCCCAATTATTTCCGGTGGTTCGACAAAGCCAGCCATGAACTGCTTCGGTCTCTGGGGTTGCCGCCACGGGACCTGTCGCAGCGACAGGGCATCCTGTTGCCCATCCTGTCCGCACACTGCGATTTTCGTGCGCCTCTCCGGTACGACGATGCGCTGACGGTCACCTCCCGCATCGGCCAGGTCAAGCGGCGTTCGTTCCAGATTCTCCACACCGTATGCACTGGGGATACCGTGACCGGCGAGGGCCACGAGTGGCGGGCATGGGTGCAACAAGACGGAGCGGGACTGCACGCGGTCTCGATTCCTGAGCACGTCCGCCGGCTGTTTGGCAGTCGCGAGTGATGGCCAGGCGGCCAGGCGTCAGTTCCGCGAAGCAGAGGAAGTCCGCCGCTAGAGTTGCTCGAATCAGCGGATAGCCTGACCGCATGTCTCCTTCCTATACTAAAAGTGCAACCAGAGTGCCGCCTGGGCGACGCCGGGCTACGCAGAGGGACGGAGGCGAAACGATTGGCGAAACATTTGCAATTGCGCATCGAAGATGGGGTCGCTTGGGTAGAGGTGGACAATCCGCCGGTCAATGCGTTCAGCCTCGCCGCCTTTGCTCAATTGGACGATGTTCTGACGCAGATTCAGGAGGACGACGCGGTCCGGGTGGTTGTTCTGACCGCGAAGGGCGATAAAGCCTTTGTTGCCGGCATCGACATCAAGGAGGTGGCCGCGTACGGGCGGGCGGAGATGGCTGCGTTCAACCGCGTGTCTCGGGCCGCGCTAGGAAAACTGGAAACCCTCCCAAAGCCGGTGATTGCAGCGGTGTCGGGAGCGGCGTACGGGGCCGGCTTTGAACTGGCACTCGCGTGTGACTTTCGGATCGCGGCGGCGCACGCGGTCTTCGCCCTGCCGGAGTTGACACTGGGCATCATCCCAGGCGGAGGTGGCACACAGCGCTTGACCCGGTTGGTGGGCGAGGCGCGCGCGAAGGAAGTCATCCTCCTCGGCCGCCCGTTGACGGCCGACGAAGCGAAGGATTGGGGCCTGGTGTGCGAGGTGTACGAAGCACAGAACCTGCTGGACGGGGCCCGCGATTTTGCTCGCAAGCTCAGCGAGCGGCCTGCTGTGGCGCTGGGGGAAGCCAAGCGCGTGATTCACGCGGCTTTCGACAACCCGCTGAGTCACGGACTGGACTTGGAAAACGAGGCGTTCCTAAAGGTGTTTGCGAGCCAGGACGCGCACGAGGGGATTACGGCCTTTCGGGAGAAACGCAGGCCTGCATTCATCGGCCGCTGACGGGGGGAAGGGCAGTGGCGACGGAGTTTCTTTTGGTGGGTGCGGCACGCACCGCGTTTGGCAAGTTCAACGGAGCCTTCGCAGATACGCCCGCGGTCGATCTCGCTGTCGCGGCCAGTCGGGAGGCGCTGCGGCGGGCCGGCGTGGCAGCGGAAGAAGTGGACAATGTCGTCATCGGGAACGTCCATCAATCCAGTTCTCCGGAGGGCATTCTCACCGCCCGCCACATTGGCTTGAAAACGGGTACACGCATAGAGTGCCCGGCTATCACCATCAATCGCGTGTGTGGATCCGGGATGCAGTCGGTGGTCTCGGCCGCTCTGTCGATCGCGTACGGGGAGTCGGAGGTCGCACTGGTTGGCGGCACAGAGAACATGAGCCAGGTGCCGTTTGTCGTCCGCGGTGCCCGCAGGGGGGTACCGCTGGGCGGGGGAAAGCTGGAGGATGCCTTGTGGGAAGCGTTAATGGATTCGTACGGCGGCTGCACCATGGCCGGCACCGCAGAAAGCATCGCGAGGAAGCACGGCATCCCGCGTGACGAGGTGGACGCGTTCGCGGCGGCCAGCCATGCGCGGGCCTTGGCTGCCATGGAAGCGGGGTACTTCGCGGAGGAGATTGTGCCCGTCGATGTGGCGGAAAAACGCGGAATGCGGGTCGTGGACCAGGACGAAGTGCCGCGCCCGACGACTCCCGCCACACTGGCTAAACTGCCGCCCCGGTTTGTGGCGGATGGCGTGGTCACCGCCGGCAACGCCAGTGCCCTGTCCGATGGGGCGGCGGCGGGCGTGTTGGTGTCTTCTCGGTTTGCCGAGCGGCGGGGACTGCGTCCGCTCGGCCGCTTGGTGGCCTGGGGCATCGCCGGAGTGGAACCGAGCCTGATGGGGCTGGGGCCGGTGGCCGCTATCCGCCAGGCCCTGGAGAAAGCGGGGATGACGCTCGGGCAGATGGACCTGGTGGAGATCAATGAGGCGTTTGCGGCTCAGGTCCTGGGCTGCCAGCGAGAGCTGGACTTGGACCTGGCCATCACGAATGTCAACGGTGGCGCCGTGGCACTCGGCCATCCACTCGGCGCCAGCGGCATGCGACTCATTCAGACCCTGCTGCTGGAGTTGCGGCGCCGCGGCAAGAAATACGGAGTCGCCTCACTCTGCATTGGAGGGGGTCAGGGCATTGCAACCATTTGGGAAGCCCTCTGAACACTCCGATTGGATGAGGGTGGGGAAGCGAACCATTTATGACGTTCTCCTGGACGCGGTTCGCAGCCATCCCCACAAGCCGGCCATCGTCCAGGCCGAGTCAGACGTCCGCCTGACGTACGCGCAGTTTCACGAGCGGGTCCGGGCGTTGGCCAATGGACTGCGACGCATGGGTCTGCGGGCGGGGGACCGGGTTGTCGCCTGTCTGCCCAACTGGCCGGAGTTTGCCATCACCTTGTTTGCCTGTGCCCAGTCTGGATTCATCCTGGTCCCGGTGAACCCGCGGCTGCGTCAACAGGAGATTGAGTTTGTTGTCAGCAACTCCGAGCCGCGCGCCGCGGTCATTGGGGATGAATGCGAGGATGCCTATCACCACGACCTGTTTGTGCAGGTGCGGCAGGTTCATCCCGGGCTTGAGCACCTGATTACGGTCGGTCCGGCCGGGCAGGACCTAAGCGTGGGCACCCCGTTCTCTTCCGTGTTGGAGTTGGGGCGAATCCATGAAAACGCTGTCAATAAGGCCGGCGCGGCTCCCGACCGAAGTGCGGGCGTCCATCCGGGCGCAGCGTCTGCGCCGGTGGACGCCGAGGACATCGCGGCGATAGTCTACACCTCGGGCACCACGGGCACCCCCAAAGGCGCCATGCTGTCGCACCGCAATCTGTTGTTTTCCGGAGACCGCATGAACGAGGCTTTGGAAAACGGGGAGCGGGACGTGGTCCTGATTGTGGTACCGGTCTGCCACGTGTTTGGACTCGCGGTCACCATCATGACGGTGGCCACCCATTCGACCATGGTGCTGATGAACGAATTCCATCCGGAAGCCGTGTTTCAGGTGATTGAACGCGAGCACGTGACGGTGCATCACGGGGTTTCGACGATGTTCGTGCTGGAACTGAATCACCCCAGGCGCTCGCAGTACAACCTGTCTTCGCTGCGGACCGGCATCGTCGCCGCCACGCCCTGTCCCTACGAGGTCATCGAACGCATCCGCTCTGAGCTGGGGCTCAGTCCCATCCTGTCCTATGGCATGACCGAGTGTTCCCCTGCTCTAACTGCTTCCCACTTCGAGACCGAAGCGTGGGTGTATGCCACGGTCGGCCAGGTCTTGCCCGGCGTCGAGCTGCGGGTGGTCGATGAAGCGGGACGAGTGCTGCCAACGGGTGAGGTGGGTGAGTTGGTGGCCAAGTCGCCCGGGTTGATGCGCGGATACTACCGCAACGAGGAGGCGACGAGGCAGGCCATCGACGCGGAAGGTTGGTTTCACACCGGCGACTTGGGCCGCTTGGACGAGCAAGGGTATGTGACGGTAGTCGGACGGATCAAGGAGATGATTAATCGCGCCGGGCTGAAGATTTACCCGCGCGAGGTGGAGGACGTCCTCTATGAGCATCCGGCCGTCCAGGAGGCGGCACTGGTCCCGGTGCCCGATCCGGTGCTCGGCGAGCGCTCGTGCGCGTGCGTCACGGTGAAGCCTGGATGCCAGCTTTCAGCCGAGGACGTCCGGGAGTTCTGCCGTGAGCGACTGGCGGACTACAAGGTGCCGGACATTGTCGAAATCCTTCCCGAACTGCCCCTCAACAGCAGCAAGAAGATCTACAAGCTGGAGTTGGCGCGCATGATGCGGGAGAAACATCCGCCCGTCTTTCGAAAACAGGCATGAGGAGTGAACTGTATGAGTCAGCAGTGGAGTTCCGAATTGCTCGCTTTTCACGATGAGGTGCGCCGGTACAACCTGGGGCCGTTGTGGGATGTCATCCACGAAATCATCACGCCCAAGCCGGACACGAGGGTAGAACCCTACCTGTGGAAGTGGCCGGTCATCCGGGAGCGGGTGATGAGGTCCGGGGAGCTTATCACACCTGAGCGCGGCGGTGAGCGGCGCGTGATTTTCTTGGAGAACCCGGGTCTGAAAGCCGCCGGACAACAGGCGGCGGTCACCCGCACCTTGTACGTCGGCATCCAGCTGTTGCTGCCTGGGGAAATCGCCCCTTCGCACCGACACTCTCAATCGGCCGTCCGGTTCATCATTGAGGGCGAAGGCGCGTACACGGCGGTGGAGGGCGAAAAAATCTTCATGCAGCGGGGCGATTACATCCTGACGCCGGCCTGGACTTGGCATGATCACGGTCATGAGGGAGACAAACCGATGATTTGGATGGACGGCCTGGACTCCCCGTTCATCCAGCTCATCGACGCCTCTTTCTTTGAACCGCACAAGGAAAAGCGGCAACCCCTGTCGCTGCCGGACAACTACTCGGTGCGCCGTTACGGAAACGGGGCGTTGCGCCCGCTCGGTGATCGGCACCACGGTTATCCGTCGCCGCTCACCGTTTATCCGTGGCAGCACACGGTGGCCGCGATGGAGAGCCTGAAGTCGCTGCCGCCGGATCCCCATGACGGCTATGCGGTCGAATACATCAATCCGGCCAACGGTCAATCGGCTGATCCGCGCATCGGCGCCGTCATGCAAACGCTCACGCCAGGCATGCACACAAAGGCCCACCGGCACCTCAGCAGCGCCGTCTACCACGTGGTCGAGGGCCGCGGGCGCTCCGTCGTCAACGGCGTGCAGCTGGACTGGGAAAAGGGGGACTTTTTCACCGTGCCTCCCTGGGCCTGGCATGAGCATGCCAACACGGGGGATGGGGATGCCGTCCTGTTCTCCATCAACGACCGGCCGTTGATGGAGCTGTTGGAGTTGGAACGCACAGAAGCGTACTCGGAAGGCGACGGACACCAGGCGGTGCGCGAGGTGTTCGCCCCGTTGACCTGAATCTGTCAAGTTGCCTGAGCGCCCGCCGCCACGGCGGCCGGGACGCGGGTTATCAACCGTCGGGGCCGCGGGTGTCTACTCGTTCGTATACGGGCACGTTGGAGGTGAAAGCGGGATGCGGATATGGGATGAACGGGATACGACCATCGTGGACATTGTCGACGAAGCGGCCCGCCGGTTTGGCGGCCGGACCGCGTTTGTGGAGGGGGAAACACGCTTGACTTTCGTCGAGGTGCGGGATCTCTCCATCCGGCTCGCCAAACACTTTTTGGCATTGGGTATCGGGAAGGGAGACCGGGTGGCGGTGATGCTGCCCAATGATAGGTGGCATGTCCTGACGCACTTGGCGCTGTGCCGGGTGGGGGCCGTCTTGACCCCGCTCAACCTCGCCTATCGGCAGCAGGAACTGAGGTATATGTTGACGCACAATCAGGTGCGGATGGTGGTTCTTACACCCGATTGGCAAGGGACGGACCTGCTCTCGGTGCTGTTGGACGTCTTGCCGGAGGTGGGGTGTGTCGAACACGTGCTGGTCAGTCGCGCGACCGATGATAAATCGGCGATTGTGGTCGACGACCTGCTCAAGCGGGACGCTGTGGTCTCGGACGCCGATTTGGCCAAGCACCGGCCGGGAGCCGACGACGCGTTTGCCATCCTGTTCACCTCGGGCACCCAATCCAATCCCAAGGCCACCCTGCACACTTATCGCACGTTTGTGCCCGGGCATATCGACCAGTCCGTCGAATACCAGTTCTCGTCCGAGGATGTGTTCCTCAGTCTGGGTTCCTTTGGGCACATGTTTTCCATTCCCATGATTTCCACCACGCTGCGCTGCGGCATGCGCCACGTGCTCCTGCCCGAGTACAGCCCGCAGGCGTTTCTGGCGGCGGCCCGGCGGGAAGGCGTGACGGTGGCCACCGGGGTGCCGACCCAGTGGCTGGACATCCTGCGCGCCGCCCGCGACGAGGGCATCCCACTGAAGATGCGGCTGGTGATTACGGGCGGATCGAAAATACCCCCGCACATGGTGCATCAGCTGCGAGATCAGTTTGGCTGCACCGTGGCGGCCCAGTGGGGGATGACCGAGGTGTGCGCAGGCGCGTACACCCGGCCCGGGGATCCCCCGGAAGCCTCGTGGCAGACGGTGGGCCGTGTTTGTCCGCGTGCCGAGGTGCGTGTGCTCGATCCGGCCGGTGACCAGGAACTCCCTGTCGGCGAAATCGGCGAACTGGCGTTTCGTGGTCCGTCCCTGTTTGTTGAATACCTAGGGAATCCGCAAGCCACAGCCGCAGTCATGACTCAGGATGGTTTTTTCCGCACTGGCGACCTGGTGTACCTGGATGAGCAGGGGTTCATCCACTTCGTCGGCCGTACCAAGGACATCATCAACCGCGGCGGGTTGAAGATCTACGCCCTGGAGATCGAAGACCTGCTGCTGGAGCACCCCAAGATCCGCCAGGCGGCGGTGGTCGCAATGCCGGACGAACGCTTGGGCGAGCGGTCGTGCGCCTTTGTGGCGCTCACCGAATCGTCTGCGCACGAAGGGGGGAATGTCCTGACACTA
Organism: Alicyclobacillus shizuokensis NBRC 103103; assembly: GCF_001552255.1. Taxonomy (GTDB): domain Bacteria; phylum Bacillota; class Bacilli; order Alicyclobacillales; family Alicyclobacillaceae; genus Alicyclobacillus_G; species Alicyclobacillus_G shizuokensis. The sequence continues at coordinate 12,428 of NZ_BCQV01000012.1, read as the reverse complement.
AACGATGTAACCGATTATCTGTTGGCGAAAGGGGTTGCCAAGTACAAACTGCCCGAACGGTTGGAAATCCGCCCGGAGTTGCCAACCACTGCGTCGGGAAAGGTTCAAAAGGCGAAGCTGGCCGCCTGGGTGCGGGCGTCGGTAGGATGATCGGTCGACTGAGCTGAGGAAGTGTTGATTTTATGAGGAAAAGACGGGATGGAGGGTTGCGTATGCAGCGTCACATATGGGAGATAGGGAAACACTGGGAAGAGCCTCCGCCCGTCCACCACTCTGCGACGTGATAAGGAGGTATTCCTGATGCGTGAAGCCAGGGCTGGCTTTTGGCGCTACGAGAACTTCATCGTCACCGCTATGTTCTTTACTTACGGTTTTGTGATGATGGACAGACTCAGCATCACGTTCCTGTTTCCGTTCATGGCACCGGCGCTCAAGCTGAGTGAGGCGCAAATGGGGTTGTCTGTGTCGATTCTGTCGATTTGTTGGGCCATCTCCAGCTGGTTGTTTTCCAGCTTGTCCGATCTGATGAATTCAAAGAAAAAATTCTTCATTGCCATCGTCATTGTGTTCTCCATCGCTTCGTTCTCGACCGGGCTGGCCACATCCTTGTCGATCCTGCTGCTGGCGCGGGGCTTGATGGGGGCAGCCGAAGGACCGGTGGTGACACTGGCGCAGGCGGCGGTGATTGCCGACTCCACGCCGCAACGCCGCGGTTTCAACATGGGGCTGGTGCAAAGTTCGACCGCGCTGTTGGGCAGCGTGGTGGCGCCGCTGCTTGTTGTCCGTATCGCCGAGAGCATGGGTTGGCAGTACGCCTTCTACATCCTGGCGGTCCCGGGTATTGTCGTCGCGCTGATCTTGATGAAATACATGAAAGAGCCAGCTCTCATCGGCGAGGCGGGGAGTCATGTGCACGTGCGTCCGAAGCTTTCCGATTATAAACTGGCGTTTCGGCACCGTAACATCTGGCTGGGCATGATCATATCGATCGGGTTTATGAGCTGGTTGTTTGCCTTTACCACGTTTGCCCCGACCTTCTTCACGACGGTCGATAAGTTCACACCGTCGCAGGTATCGCTGATCATGAGTGCGATGGGGATAGGCAGTTTCATCTGGGGATTGGTGCTTCCTTACTTGTCTGACCACGTTGGTCGCAAGCCGATCATGATCATCTTCGGATTCATTGCAGCGATTTCACCGGCGCTGGTAGCCACGTTGCACGTCGGGGTGGGCACCTTCATGATCCTAGCTTTCTTTCTGGCGGTTGCGCAAGGGTATGCGCCGGTGTTCATGTCCATCATTCCTGCAGAATCCATTCCCCGGGCCTTTGTTGCGACCGCCATGTCGTCGATCGTGCTGGTCGGCGAGCTGTTTGGTGGCACATTGGTGCCCACGATAGCCGGGACATTGGCCGATACGGTCAGTCCGGCAGCTCCGTTCTGGATGGCGGCTGGAGGCTCGTTCCTCGTATTTCTGGTCTCCTTCGGGCTGAAGGAGACCGCGCCACTGAAGCTGAAGAAAAAAGGGATTGTCTACGAGGTGCCTGAGGTCGAGGTTGTCGAAGCGTAGTCGTGCCATTGCGGAATTAAAATCCGTATAATAAAAGTAGCGTAAGAATTAGGATTTGGTTGGATGTGTGACATTTCTTTTTACGCGTTATGAGCAGAAAGGGGCGGTCAGCATGTCCGAAGCTTCCTTGTCCCATATCCTCGTTATCGGCGCCGGGCCGGTCGGCATGACGGCCGCGCTGGCGCTGCGCCACCAGGGTCTGCCGGTCACGGTGCTGGAGGCGGAACCCAAACAACGTGTTCGCCCGGGCAGCCGCGCCATCTTCATTCACAAGGCGTCGTTAAAGCATTTGGATGAGATTTTCCCGGGGTTGGCGGGCACTTTCGCTGCGGATGGCATCGTCTGGCCGGTAAAACGCACGTTTTGGCGCGGGAAGGAGGTCTATGTGCGGCGCTATCCCGCCCCCCAACCGAACGCCCTGCCTCCATTCACCAGCCTGCCGCAGGTGCGCGCCGAGGCCCACCTGTTCGCTGCCTGTGAGGCTGCGGGCGTGCAGTTTGTCTGGGAGGATGGGGCGACAAAGGTAGAGTCAAGCCCCGAGGGGGTCGCGGTGACAACACAATCGGGCAAGGTCTGGCATGCTCCTTACGTCATCGGCGCCGACGGGGCCCACTCGGTGGTGCGCAAACAGATAGGCGTGCAGATGAAGGGTACCCGGTCCGCGAACACGTTCATCGTGGTGGATATACAAGAGGACGAGGCAAATCCGTTGCCTCTGGAACGGGTGTTTCATTATCAGCACCCGGCGATGGACGGGCGCAACGTCCTGTTTGTTCCGTTCGCCGGCGGGTGGCGGGTGGACTTGCAGCTGTTTGAGACGGACAACGCCGACGACTACAACGGGGAGGAGGGTGTGCGGCGTTGGCTTCCGCGCGTGATGGACAAAAAGTACGCAGAGCGTATCACCTGGGTGTCCGCGTACCAGTTCCTGCAGGTGGTGGCGGAATCGTTCTGTGACGCGCACGCCCGCGTGCTGCTGGTTGGCGAGGCGGCACACCTGTTTGCGCCCTTCGGGGCGCGGGGGATGAATTCGGGGATTGCCGACGCGGTCGCCGCCGCCCAAGCGATCCGGCAGGCACTCGCCAGCGGCGGAGACGCGGCGAAGGCGGCCGTTCGGTCGTTTGAACAGGAGCGCCGGGCGGCAGCGGAGTACAACCGGGATGCGGCGGGCACGGCGCTGCACCACATCCAGGGCCGAGCCTTTCCCATCAACATCCAGCGGCGTCTGGCCGCCGCGATAGCCCCGTTGTTTCCCAAGGCCGGCCGCTGGTTGGACGAGGGGCCTTATGGGCCCAAAACGGGGCCCAGCCTGGCTAGCAAGTATTGAAGGCGGGACGGGGGCTGGTCGGTCTACGTGCAGCCGCGCAGTTGGTCGAGGGTGAGCGCCAGCTGCAGTTCGAAGCGCATGCGGCCCGAATCCAGGGAACAACCCAGCAGCTGCTCAATCCGCCGCAGCCGGTACTGCAGCGTGGTGCGGTGGATGTACAGCGTCTGCGCGGTCTCCGATACGTTCCCGTTATGCTCCAGATAGGCACAGAGGGTATGGAGAAGGTCCGACTCGTGGTCGGCGTCGTATCGTCGCAGCGGATCCAATCGCTCGCGGATGAACTGCTGCGCTGTATCGCTGGCGGCAATCGGCTGCAACACCCGCTCGGTGAGCACCTCCTCGGCGTGCAGAAGCGCATCGGGTGGCGAGTAGACCGGTGCGAGGCGGCAGGCGAGGTGGGCGGCGGCAAAACCCTCCATCAGCTCCGCGCGGGATGAGCATCGGCCGCTGATGCCTATCCCGAGCGCGGGTGGAGGGGACGGGGTCTGCCGGCTAGCGGGTTGTTCTTCCGCCTGGTCAGCCGTCTTCTCCTCTGTCCTGTTGATGGTGGATGGATGCGGGGTGAGGGAGGCCACGGTATGCAGCGTGTGCGTCAGCCACCGGGCAAACCGCTGGGTGTCTTCCTCGTTCAGAAAACGGTTGCAGGGCAGAAGCAAGATCAGGTCTGACTGGCGCCGGGCCATCAGCACCTCCGGGTACTCCGCGGCCAGCCGCAGCCGCAGGGCATCGACCAGCGAGGCTGGCTCCGGCTGCTGCAGATGGACAACCATGACATACTGGGGCGCGTTTGGATTGAACGACAGCAGCCGCGCCTCGTGCTCCTGAGCCGGGCCAAACGCCTCCGGCGCGTCGATGAGCAGGTTGAACAATTCCTGAAACCGCTCGGCGCGCCGCTCAATCCCCAGGCCGCGGCGGTAAAAGTGGACCGCCAGCAGCGTGCTGGCCTGCTGCAGGGAGACGATGTCCAGGTCGTCGAGTTTTCCCACCTGCTCCCAGACGACCAGCCATCCCAGCGGCGTTGTGCCCATCTGGACAGGCGCCAGCACGAAGGAGGAGTCACCCAGCTTATCGGTGCGAACCGGGAACGGATGATGCTGGCGGAGCACCGGGTGCTGTTCCACCCACCGGCGCAGTCTGCGGAGTGGTCTCGCCCAATGTCCGTCCTCCGGCGCCACACACAGAACTCCCAGGTATTCATCCATGACCATCACCGGCTGGCGCAGCAGGCCAGACAGGGTGCGGGCAATCGCCGCCAAATTGTCATCGGTCCACAGGGTGTTGGTCAACTGGAAATGGCTCATGAGCAGCCGGCGCATGCGTCGCTGTTGGTACAGTGTTGGCACCTCTGGCTGATCAGGAGCCGTCTCGACGCGCCGGCGCAAGGGGTCAGGGAGATGGCGCGCCATCAGATCGGCCACGTCGTGCGCGAACTCCCAGAGCACCTGCACCACGTCCTCGACCAAGTACTCGTGGTGGTAGTAGCCGACGACCATGATGCCGAGCAGCACACCACGACGCCGGATGGGCAGGGAGAACCAGGTCTTCAGCCCCAGTTCGGACAGCTGGCGGCACAAGGCGCAGGCGCCGACAATCGGGTCGATCTCGGCCGAGGGCCAGTGGTACGGCGCCTCCATGACACGCTGGCTGAGTGCGGACAGCGGAAGCGGGCCGCAGTCTGCGATCTCCGAAGCGTCTTCCGCATGCGGAACCACCGTCTGGCCGCTCACCTCGGTCAGATAGACGAGGGTCACGTCGCTGTGAAACACCTGGTGTACCGTTTTCAGCAGAGTGCGGAGGAGTTGGGCCTGCGAAGGGGCATCCGCCAGGTCATGCACAATCTGGCGCAGGTTGAGATGCAGCCGATCCCGTCCGCGCAGCGGAAACGGGTGCTCGGCGGCAGGGATCTCGCGCATCACAGAGGACCTCTCCTTTCAGGCGGATCGACCTTATCCTCATTTTAGAGGAATTATATCAATCTGATTGATTGAATGTACGAATTTCTGTGTGAGCTGGCCGGGACTATCATGGGAGCGAGTAGGAATAGACAGGAGGGGACAGGACATGACCCAGATTCGGACGATTGCCGTGGTGGGCGCCGGGAGTATGGGAGGAGGGATTGCCCACCTGGCGGCGCAAAGCGGCTTTTCGGTGGTCCTGACGGACACCTTGGAGCCGGCGTTGGAGCGGTCCCTGGAGCGGATTCGGCAGCTGCAGGAAAAGGCAGTCGGGAAGGGGAAGCTGACACCGGCGGAAGCGGAGGAGACGCTGGCGAGGTTGACGGTGACTCCCCGTCTGGAAGATGTGCGCTCGGCAGACTTTGTCATTGAGGCCATCATCGAAGATGAGGGCGCCAAGCAGGCGTTGTTTCGGCAGTTGGATGGGCTGTGCCGGCCGGAGGTGGTGCTGGCGACCAATACCTCTTCCATCCCCATCACCAGCATCGCGGCGGCCACGACGCGCGCGAAACAGGTGGTGGGGATGCACTTTTTCAATCCGCCCCAGGTGATGCGTCTGGTTGAGGTGGTCCGTGGGTACGAAACGGATGACGCCACGGTGGCCCTGACCACGGATTTGGCCAAGCGGATGGGCAAGACAACCGTGGAAGTGAAGCGGGACACTCCCGGTTTCATCGTAAACCGCATCCTGGTGCCGCAGTTCATTGAGGCCATCCGGCTGGTCGAAGAAGGGGTGGCGAGCAAGGAGGACGTGGATACCGCCGTCAAGTTGGGGCTCAATTACCCGATGGGTCCCTTTGAATTGCAGGATTTTGCCGGCGTCGATATTGGCCTGCACGTGATGGACGTGTTTTTCCAGGAGACCAAGGACCCACGCTACGCGGCGCCGCAGTCGCTGCGGGCGCTGATTCGGGCCGGAAGGCTGGGGAAAAAGGTGAACAAGGGGTGGTATGACTACGAATGAAACACGAGTGAAGGCCTAAGGGCATCAGGGGTTGCGGGCAAAGTAGCACTGGGGCGGGGGGCATGGGGTCTGGACGCGTGTAGACGTCCAGACCGACGGTCTCGCCTGATTCATTGAATCCGCAGCAGCTGTTCGGACTCGACCATCCCGGAGATGACGACGTCGTGGATGGCCCGCGCGACCATGCGCGGGTCTTCCAAAGGCAGAAAGTGCCCTGTGCCGGGGACGGTCATCAGCACGGAATCGGCGATTTCCTCGTGCAGGTGAGAAGGACCGTCGTGTGGAACGATGTGGTCCTCCGCCCCGCAGAGGATGAGCGTGCGGGCGTCAATTTGATGCACGTCGCGCGTCCTATCGAAGCGGGCGGCGGCGAGAAAATCGTGATAGCTGGCCGTGATGGAAACAGCCTGATGCTTGAACAGCGACTGGCGCAGCCGCTGTGGAGCTCCGCTGGCGAACCCACGGCCAAGGAAGTACTCAGCGTCGTAGTCCCCTTTGGCCAGGCGCTGCAAGAATTCCTCGGGGACGGACAGCTTGGCCGCCGTGTTGAGCAGGATGAGCTTGTCCAGCCAGTCTGGCCGCGAGATGGCCAACTCCTGGCCGATGGCTCCGCCCATCGAGTGGCCCACGTAGGTGATGCGACCGCCCAGGTCCGGGTGCAGGCGGGTGATCACCTGGATAAACTCGTGCAGGAACTGGGCGTAGTCGGAAATGGACGTGCGCGCCTCGCCGGAGGACCGGTAGTGGCCGGGCAGGTCGAGCAAAATGCCCTCTACCCCGCCCATCTGCCCCAGGCGCGCCATCACCGGCAGCCAGAACGACGCGTAGCTGCTGGCGCCGTGGACAAACAGCAGCTTGTGTGTCGCCGTCCGGTCGCCGGCGCGGTCGTAGAAAATGCGTTCCCCCATGACTTCGCAATACATATGGGAATCCACCTCTTTGTGGTCGGCACGTCTTGGCAGTGACTCAAAGCTTCAATTTCTCACCTTACACCTCGCTGCCGCAGCTGGCAAATCATGAAAGCGCCCTCGCATAGTTTTTCCACAAATACGGCCGGATCGAAACGATGTCGTCTGTCCGCTTCCTGGGCTTGGGTGGAACGCCGGCTCTCCGCGCATGCTCGACATGCTAGAATAGAGAGCGTTATACCGACACAGTCTGCGAGAGCGGGGGAAAGCGCATGAGTCAGTCAATCCGCGTCACCGTGTGGAATGAGTTCCGCCACGAAAAGACGGATGCGAAAGTGCGGGAGGTGTATCCAGACGGGATTCACCATACCATCGCTCAGTTCTTGGCTGCGGACGGCCACCAGGTGCGCACGGCCACGCTGGATGAGCCCGAGCATGGGCTGACGGAGGAGACCCTGGACCAAACCGATGTGTTGGTGTGGTGGGGGCACATGGCTCACCAGGAGGTGGCGGACGCTGTCGTCGAGCGTGTGGTCCGGCGTGTGTGGCAGGGCATGGGCCTGATTGTGCTGCACTCGGGGCACTTCTCCAAGGTGTTCAAGGCGCTGATGGGAACCTCGTGCGACCTAAAGTGGCGCGAAGCCGGTGAGCATGAACGGTTGTGGGTGGTCAATCCGAGCCACCCGATTGTCCGCGGTTTGGGTGAATACTTCGAGCTTCCGCATGAGGAGATGTACGGAGAGCACTTTGACGTGCCGACGCCGGACGAGGTGGTGTTCATCAGCTGGTTCCCAGGCGGAGAGGTGTTCCGCAGTGGTCTGACCTATCGCCGCGGCCGGGGCAAGGTGTTCTATTTCCGGCCTGGACACGAGACCCATCCGACGTATTATGACGCGAACGTGCAGACGGTCATTCGCAATGCGGTCCGTTGGGCGGCGGACAATGGCGGCGTGGCGCCCACGTACGGCAATCACAAGCCCATTGAATCGTTGTAAAGGGATGGAGTCAGCGCTCGCGTTCCCGCTTTGCAGCCAGATGCGTAAGGACTTGACCAGATACGTCATTCTCATCCACGGCGGCTTGTGATTTAATCACAGGTGCGTGCGTCTGGGCGCAGCGTTCGCTGCAAGATGGTTGCGCTTTCCACAGCATGGACCGGAAAGGATGGCGGATTATGTCGAGACAAGTGGCTTTGCAATTGTATTCCGTTCGCGAGCCGGCGGCAGAGGATTTTGTCGGCACACTGCGGCGGGTTGCTGAGATGGGTTATCAAGGCGTCGAGTTTGCCGGGCACGGCGGTTTATCCGCTGCGGAGCTGCGGGCGGCGCTGGATGAGTTGGGCCTGACTGCGGTGGGAAGCCACATCAGCTTCGATGCGCTGGACACCCGGTTGGCGGAAGAGGTAGCGTATCAGGAGGCTCTGGGCAGCCGCTACGCGGTCTGTCCGTATCTCGATCCCGCCTGTCGCTACAATCCGAGTCAGCCAGAGGCGTGGCAACACACTCTGGCGGTGCTGGAGCGGGCCGGTCGGGCGTTTCGGGACGCCGGCATTCAGTTTGGCTACCACAACCACTGGTTCGAGTTTGAGGAGAAAGTGGGCAATCAGTGGTTGTTTGACGCGCTGTTTGCGGCCACGGACGCTGACTTGGTGTGTGTGGAGCTGGACACGTGCTGGGCCGAGCGGGCTGGGCAGAGCGCGATCGCTTATTTGGCACGCTACGCGGGCCGTGTACCGCTCATCCATCTCAAGGACACCCGCCGCGCAGCCGGCGGGGAAGTCCAGACCGTGCCGCTGGGCGATGGTGACATACAATTGCGCGCGGTCGTCGAGGCGGCGGACGCGGCCGGCGTGGAGTGGTTGATTGTCGAGCAGGATTACTCCGAGTCGGATCCGCTGTCCGATGTGGCCAAGAGTATGCAGTGGCTGCGCGACAACGGAATCGTGGCCGCCCGCTGAGCGTGAGTCGAGACAGGAGGTCAACTACAGATGGCGGACAAGTTGCGAGTAGGCGTCATAGGTGCGGGCGGAATAGCCCAGTCGATTCATCTGCCCAATTATCAGAAGCAGGCCGACAAGGTGGAATTGGTGGCCATTGCCGACGTGGCCCACGAACGGGCCCAGCAGGCGGCCGAGCAGTTCGGCATTCGGCACCACTTTGCCGATTATGAACAGATGCTGCGTGAGGTGGAGCTGGACGCGGTCAGCATCTGCACACCCAACAAGTTCCACGCACCGGCCGCTATCGCGGCGCTGCAGGCGGGTTGTCATGTCCTGTGCGAGAAACCGCCGGCGATGACGGTGGCGGAAGCCGAGGCGATGGCGGAGGCGGCGGCGCGCTCTGGCAAGATATTGACCTATGGCCTGCACTATCGCTATACGCCGGAGGTGCTGGCGCTTAAACGGTTCATCGACGCGGGCGAATTGGGCGAGGTTTACGCCGCTCGCTCCCATGCGGTGCGCCGCCGCGGCATTCCCGGTTGGGGAGTGTTCACGAACAAGGAGCTGCAGGGTGGCGGCGCCTTGATTGACATCGGTGTGCACATGTTGGATACGGCCCTGCACCTGATGGGGTATCCGAAGCCCGAGTTGGTGGTGGGCAGCACCTATCAGCGACTCGGCACCCGCAAAGGCGTCGGTTTGCTTGGACAATGGGACTGGCAGAACTTCACCGTAGAAGACATGGCCCGAGGTTTCATTCGCTTCAAAAACGGGGCCACGCTGGTGCTGGAGGCCGCGTTTGCGGCGAACGTCGAAAAGGCGGACGTGATGCAGGTGCAACTGATGGGCGTGGACGGTGGGGCCGACGTCTTCCCATTGAAGATCTACCAGGAGAAGCAAGACACCCTGATTGATGTGACTCCTGTGTATCTGCCGAAAAAAGGCGGCCATGAGGCCGAGATCGAGGCGTTTGTGGCCGCTTGCCTGGGCGGTCCGAAACCGTTGGCGACAGCGGAGCAGGGTGTGACCCTGCAAAAAATCATCAACGCCATCTATCAATCGGCAGAGACTGGAGAAGCGGTGCGCATCGGGTAGCACACCCGCGCCTGCCGACCGGAGAAAACACCACAAGCAGCCCGAGCGGCCCTGGCCGTCCGGGCTGCCTGCGCTGGCGGCGGTGCATGATCTGGACAGTAGGACGGGCGGGGATGGATCCGGATTATGCCATCGAGAACGGATACGGAGGGGTATAAGATATGGGACTGGCAGAGTACAGCCTCGGGATTGACATCGGGACCACCTCCGTCAAGGTGATAGCCTTTGTGGACGGCGTGCCGTCGGTGCGCACCAGCCGCCGCGTGGCGATGCTGCCAGCGGACGTACAAGGAGCGCGCGAGCAGGACGTGCGCGCAGTGTATGGGGCGGTGATGGAGGCACTGGGTGAGGTGACGGCGCAGCTCGTGGGCGGTCGTGTCCGCTGCGTCGGCTTCAGCGCGGCCATGCACAGCCTGCTCGCGGTGGATGCTGCAGGGGAGCCTCTGATCGGCGCGCTCACGTGGCTGGACACGCGCGCAAAGCGCCAAGCGGACGCCATATGGACCGCTCCCTTTGGGCCCGGGTTGTACGAACGGACGGGCACGCCCATCCATCCGATGTCGCCGCTGCCGAAATTGGTCTGGCTGCGCGAGGAGCGGCCGGAGGTGTTCAACCAGGCCGCCCGGTTTGTCTCCATCAAGGAGTGGATCTGGCACCGTTGGTTTGGGGAGTGGGTGATTGACCACTCGATGGCCAGCGCGACGGGGATGTTCGACATTCGTCGGCAGGTATGGGATGAGCAGGCGCTACAGCTGGCCGGCGTGGACGCCACACGTCTGAGTCAGCCGGTGCCTACGTCGCACTGCCGTCACCCGGAACCCGGGAGCGAATTGGCCGGGCGCGGTCTGAACACGTCGGTCAGCGTGAACATCGGCGCGTCCGATGGAGTCTTGGCCAACCTGGGCGCGGGCGTCGTGGACCATAGGGCGATGGTGTTGACCATCGGGACCAGTTGCGCGGTCCGTGTGGGCAGCGCCCGGCCCGTGGCCGATCCGGAGACACGCCCGTTTTCCTACATCTTAACCACGGGCCGGTACGTGGTGGGTGCGCCCAGCAACAGTGGTGGGGTAGTCCTGGACCACCTGCATCGAAGTCTGTTCAACGCGGCTGGTGCGCCGCCGCTGCCGGAGCTGTTGGCTCGGGCGGGATCAGTGGAGAGCGGGTCTCTTGTCTATCTTCCCTACGTAGCGGGCGAACGGGCGCCCTTGTGGAATGCCGCAGCTACGGGAGCGTTAATCGGATTCACCACGCAGCACCGCGCTGAACACGTGGTGCGCGCGGCTGTCGAAGGGATGCTGCTCAACGCCCGCTGGATGGCGGAGCGGCTGATGCAGGGTGTGGGGCAGCCAGCGCGTGTGATGGCCTGCGGCAAGCTGTTTGATCTGCCGTGGACGCGGCAGCTGGTGGCGGATATGTTCGGCGTACCGGTGCGGACGGCCGAAGCCGCGGACGCATCCACCCTGGGGGCAGTCCTGTGGGCGGAGATCTGTGCGGGATGGCGGACCTGGAGCGAAGTGGCGCCGCCAGCGTCCGAGGAGTTGCACCAGCCTGACCTTCACCGGCATACTCTATGGGAGGAGCGCCTGGATCGGTTTCAACAGCTGGCCCACGCTTTGGGCCTGGCAGCTGTAGATTCTTCCGTGACTGCGCGGGAACCGTAGCGGTTACCTGCGGCTGCCGCGTCCTCCGCGCATGCCCATTCCTCCCATTCCGCCGACGTGGGGGGAGACAAAGACCCGTGAGCGCGATGGATAGGCTGATCCCATGGGTCCGCCGCCATTGTGGGAGAAAAGGGGCAATACCATCGAGAGGACAATGACGAGCGCAATCAAAAAAGCGAGCATGTGTTCTTTCATGTGACACCTCATCCCGAGTGCGCTGCGGCACCGGCAGAAGTCGCGGCAAACGGGCCGGCGCTTACATCTCCCCATGATAGAGACAACCTGGGCGGTTTTCCAGCTACCGGAGCCTGTGCGCCGCTGTCCGCGCTCTTGACCTTTTTGACGGAGGTCCGTCCGGCTCCACGGCGTGTGTCTGTCCGCTTGCAGGCGGCTTGAGTCGGTCAGTCCACGCGTCAGGGGCTGCGGCGCACATAATAGCCCAATCGGGTGGAGATCTCTCGTCCCACGTCCAACAACTGGCGGGCCAATGTTTTCACCTTGTCGGGCGTGAAACGGTAGGTCGGCCCGACCACCGTGACCGCGCCCATCACCTTGCGCGTGTAGTCGCGCACCGGCACGGCCACCGACGATATCCCGTCCCGCAACTCTCCTTCACTGGTGGCAAAGCCCTGGCGGCGGATGTCCTCCAGGCGGAGCAAAAGCTGCTCCGGGTCGGTGATGGTGGTGCGTGTGTAGCGGGTGAGGCCGCGCCGGATGACCTCCTGGATCAACTCATCCTCTTGAAAGGCCAGGATGGCCTTGCCGGAGCTGGTGCAGTGCAAAGGGTTTTTGCGGCCCAGGTGGGTCAGCATGGGCACCGGGTGTTTGGACTCTATCTTACTTACGTAGACGGTGGACAGGCCTTCCAACACAGCCAGGTGGACGGTTTCGTCAAAGCGGTTTACGAAACTTTCCAACAGGTGCTGGCCCTCGCGGTAGATTTCCAGGTTGGACATCAGGATGCCGCCCAGTGTGAGCACCGACAGGCCGAGCCGATAGCGGCGGGGGGG